>JBIOVM010000051.1:0-13983 GCA_044867785.1 Candidatus Rokuibacteriota bacterium
GCTCCCGCCCACGACCAGGAGCGTCGCGGGAGGCACGTGCACCTCGACGAACACCTGGGCCGCCTCGCCGGGGCCGAGAGCGACGGTGCGGGACACGCCGGTGGCGAGCGCCGCCCGCGCGGCCGCCGCCCCCGCCTCGTCGAGGCTCGGCTCACCGAGGGAGCCCTCGCGCCGGCCGTCGTCGCGCACGAGGAGCTTGACGCCGCCGCCCGCCGGATCCATGCGCGTGAGGATGGCCGCCGAGCCGCCGGCCGCCACGTGAGCGCGGACCGTCTCGTAGAGCGCCAGGGCCCCGCCGGCCGCCGGGCCGTCACCGAGCGCGACCGGCTCGACGAACACCTCGATCGTCCCGCCGCAGGTGAGCCCGATCTCCCACGCGTCCTCGTCGCCGAGGTCGAGCGAGAGGAGCTTCGGACGGGACCCCGAGAGCACGTCCTCGGCCTCGGCCATCACCTCGGCGTCCACGCACCCGCCGATCGTCACCGAGCCGAGGAGCCGGCCGCCCTCCCCGACCCACATCTTCGCCCCCTCCTTGCGGGGCGTCGTGCCGTGCGTGCTGACGAGGGTCGCGAGCGCAGCCCGGCCCTCGACCTGCCGCAGCGCCTCGATCTGGTCGAACAGCTCGCTCACGTCGTCCCCACGCCGCTCATTGTAGCAGCGGGGCGACCCCCCCTACCCTCCCACCTTCCCGCCGTCCGCACGGTAGATGGCGACGACGCTCGGCCGGGGCGGCATGTCCGGACGCTCATCGGGCCAGCGGCTTCCGGGCGCGGCGTAGGTCGCCTTGTCGGTGAGGCCCGGATGCTGAATCGCCACGAAGAACGTCCGGTTGTCCGGTGTGAAGGCGGGCCCGCACACCTCGCACCCGGTCGGTGCGGACAGGAACTGGAGCGCGCGCCCGCGCAGCGGGCCTTCGGTGTCCACGAGGAACACGGCGTCGTTCGGGCCGAGCGTGTCGTCCATGCCGTCGGTCGCCACCCACAGCCGCCCCTGGTCGTCGAAGGCGAAGTTGTCCGGCACCGACACCGGGCTCACGTCGGTGCGCCCCTGGTAGTACGCGCCGTGGCTCGGGTCCTTGGGGTCACCGCCGAGGAGGAGGATCTCCCAGCGGAAGCGCGTGCCCGTGTGGTCCCCGCCGTCCTCGATGAGCTCGAGGATGTGTCCGAACTTGTTGGCGGCACGCGGATTGGCCTTGTTCACCTGCTCGGGCTTGCGGGCGTCGTTGCTCGTCAAGGCGCAGTAGACCTTGCCGGTCCGGGGGCTCGGCTCCACGTCCTCGGGACGGTCCATCTTCGTCGCGCCGAGCAGGTCCCCCGCTCCGCGGGCGTTGATGACGACCTCGGCCTGCGAGCCGAACCCGTTGGCCTCGGTCAGCGGCCCCTGGCCGTGGAGCAGCGGAAGCCACTCGCCCGTGCCGTCGTCGTTCAGCTTGGCCGCGTAGAGGGTCCCGCTGTCGAGGAGCGACGTGGCGCCCTTCGGGTTGGCGGGATCGTACCGGCCGGTGGCGACGAACTTGTAGAGGTACTCGAACCGCGCGTCGTCGCCCATGTAGGCCACCGGGCGCCGGTCCGTCGTGAGGATCACCGTCGCGCCCTCGTGGGCGAAGCGGCCGAGCCCGGTGTGCTTGATCGGAACCGACGTGGGATCGTACGGGTCGATCTCGACGATCCAGCCGAAGCGGTTGGGCTCGTTCGGCTCCTTCTCGAGATCGAACCGGGCATCGTGAAGGCCCCACGACATGTACCGGCCCCGCCCGGCGATCCCGTAGCGCTGGAGCCGCTTCGCGACCACCGGATCGGCGGCCGGATCGATCTTGCCGCGGAAATAGTTCTGGATGTTCTCCTCTCCGGTCAGGATGGTCCCCCACGGGGTGACGCCGCCCGCGCAGTTGTTCAGGGTGCCGAGGACCCGGGTGCCTTTCGGATCCGCCCCGGTCCGCATGAGCGGATGACCCGCCGCCGGGCCCCGGATCGCCATGGGCGTGGCCCCCGTGATCCGGCGGTTGAACTGCGAGGTCTTCACGACGCTCCACTGCCCCTGGTCGCTCCTCGCGATCTCGACCACGCTGAACCCGTGGGCGGCCACCTCGACGTCGCACATCTCGCGCGTCCGATCCGCCTTGCCGTCCCAGGTGGGCCACGTGAGCTCCGGGCGGACGTTCTCGTGGTTGACGCCGAGGAGCCCGCGCGTCGAGGAGTCACTGCCGTACGGGAGCGGCATGAACCCGATGAAGTCGTTGTCGCTGCCGAACTGAAGCTCCTGCTTCGCCGCCGTCTGCGCCTGCGGATCGAACTCCGGAGCGTCCGGGAAGATCGGGTCCCCCCATCGCAGGAGGACACTGTGGGTATACCCGGGGGGCAGGATGAGCTTGTCCTCCGTGGACCCGACCACCGGGGTGAACGGCAGCGGCGCCTGGGCCTCGGCGCCGCGGGCGCCGAGACGTCCCATCGCGAGCGCGGCCAGACCCGCCGCGCCTCCCGCGAGGAAGCCTCGGCGGGACATCCGCGCCGCCAGGATCGCCTGGAACGTCGGGTTCGCGCTCGGATTCACCGTCGCCTCGTCGTCGTCCACCAGTCCGTGATCGGGACGTTCCATTTTCGTGGCTCCTCTCGGTGAGTCCGGTCAGGGCTTGAGATGCCGGGCCAGCGCCCGGAACGAGTCGAGATTGTGCGCCGGCAGGAAGGCGTCGACGTGCGGAAGCGCGGCCTGCATGCCCTGGGTCAGCGGCTGGTAGTCCGGGCTCCCGAGCAGCGGGTTCAGCCAGATCAGCTTGCCCGCGCGCCGGCGCATCGTCCGGAGCGCCTCGGCCAGGATCGCCGGGTCCCCGGTGTCCCAGCCGTCGGAGAGCACGATGACCACGGTGTCGCGGTCGAGCAGCTTCGGCCACCCCAGATTGAAGGCGCGGAGGCTCTCGCCGATCTTGGTGCCGCCCGACCAGTCGCGGACGTCGCCGAGCCGGCCGAGCGCGCCCCGGTAGGACGCATGGCGGAGCTCGTCGCTGATCCGGTGGAGCCGCGTCGAGAAGACGAAGGTCTCCATCCGGCCCAGCTGGTTCTGCATCGCATAGAGAAACTGGAGCAAGAGCCGGCTGTAGAGGTCCATCGACCCCGACACGTCGCAGAAGATGACGAGCTTCGTCTTCTGGATCCGGCGCTCGCGTCGCGCCAGTTCGATCAGCTCGCCGCGCGTGAGCGACAGGCGCACGGTCCGCCGGAGATCGACCCGCCCGCGGCGCCGCGACGGCCGGAGCCGCCGGCTGCGCCGGGTCGCGAGGCGCCGCGCGATCTGCTGGGCGAGGCGCTCGACCTCCGCCAGGTCGGCCATGCCGAAGCTGGAGAAATCCTTGCCCATCGTCGCCTCGAGGTCCGAGACGCCCGGAAGGCCGACGGGCTCGCCCTCCCCGTCCCCCACGTCGGTCCAGCCCGAGAAGTCGAGCGCCGCGTCCTTGGCCCGGGGGAAGTGGGCGTTCACCTCGGGGGCGGCGTCCGACGCCGCTCCCACCGCCGGCGCGCCGGCGACCTCCATCAACCCGCCCCAGAAGGCGTCGAAGGTCGCGTCGAAGATCGGGAACTCCTCGGGCCGGGTGGCGAGCACGGTCCGGAGCGCGCGGCGGACCTCGTCCCGGTCGCCGAGATCGACGACCTCCAGGGCGCGGACGGCGTCCCGGCTCTCGGCGGGCGTGATGGCGAGCCCGCGCGCGCGGAGCAGCCGGCAGAATCGGATGGTGCCGGTCAGGAGGTCCCGGGCGCGGGGCGGGGCCTCCGCCGTCATCGGCGCGGAGCCCCGGTCGCCGGGAGTCGCGGCCGCTCGGTCATGCGAGCGTCCGGCTCAGCCCTCGAGCAGCTCCGAGAGCCGCCCCGCCGCCAGATCGGCCTCGAGACGCTTGACGTCGTCGACCTCCTTGACCACGCAGCCCAGGGTCTCGCGGACGATCTCGGCGTCCAGATGGTCGGCGTGGAGCGCGACGAGCGCGGCGGCCCAGTCGAGGCTCTCGGCCACGCCCGGCACCTTCTGGAGCTGGCGGCGGCGGAGGTTCTGCATGACGCGCGCGATCTGTCCCGCCAGCCGCTCGTTGGTCCCGGGCACCTTCGTCCGGAGGATGCGGACCTCCTTGTCGAAGGACGGATAGTCGATCCAGAGGTACAGGCACCGTCGCCGGAGGGCGTCCGACAGGTCGCGCGAGCGGTTCGAGGTGAGCACGACGTGGGGCCGGTGCGCGGCGGCGATCGTGCCGATCTCGGGAACCGTGACCTGGAAGTCGGAGAGCACCTCCAGGAGGAAGCTCTCGAACTCGACGTCGGCGCGGTCGATCTCGTCGATCAGGAGGACCGGCGCCCGATCGGCCTGCGTGATGGCCTGGAGGAGCGGGCGCTTCAGCAGGAACGCCTCCGAGAAGATGTCGGCTTCCTTCGCGGCCGTGGACCGCCCGTCCCGCTCCTCGAGCCGGATCCTCAGGATCTGCTTCGGGTAGTTCCACTCGTAGAGCGCCGTCGAGGCGTCGAGGCCCTCGTAGCACTGGAGCCGGATGAGGTTGGTCCCGCGGACGCGCGCCAGCACCTTCGCGATCTCGGTCTTGCCGACGCCGGCGTGGCCCTCGACCAGGAGGGGCTTGGTGAGGGTGGTGGCCAGGTGGACGGCGGTCGAGATGGCGGGGTCGGTGATGTAGGCCGCCCCTTCCATCTGGGCCTGGATCTGCCGGATCTCCTCGCGCATGCGGGCTCCTCGGTCGACGTGGTGTCGGGGCGCGCCCCGGCCCAACATTGTATCAGCCGATCGGCGTCATCCCGGGGGCGGCGCGGGCTTGCGCGCCGCCTCGTAGTCCTCGGGCGTGTCGACGTCCGCCGGCATCGGGGCGTCGACCGGCACCTCGGCGACGCGCCGCGGGTCCCGGGCGATCACGTCGCGACCTCCTCGGTCTCCGGTGACGGCGCGGAGCTCGTCGAAGAGCAGCGCCGAGAACAGCACGGGATTCCCCCGCCCTTCTCGGTACACGGGCACGGCGATCGGCCGACCCGTCGTCCGGAGCGCCTCGCCCAGGCGCGTGATCACCCCGGGATCGGGAAGCGGCTGGTCGCCCAGGGCGACCAGGGCGGCCGTCGTTCCCGACGGCAGCGCGTCCAGGCCCGCGCGGAGGGACGTGGACTGACCCTCGGCATGGCGCGGATTCCTCACCGTCCGCACGGGCAGCCCGTCGAGCGCGGCCGCAATCGACCCGGCGTCGGCCCCCAGCACGACCACCGTCGCATCCAATCCCGCGGCCAGCACCTGCTCGACGGTGACGCGCACCAGCGGCCGCCCGTCGGCCATCGGCAGCGTGAGCTTCTGCCGGCCCATGCGACTCGACGTCCCGGCCGCGAGGACGATCGCCGCGATCACCGAATCACCCGTCGGTCGGGAATGTGCCGATCGAGTTCTCCAGTCGGAGAGCGAATACCGCGACCCCGAGGCCGCTCGACAAGGACAGTCCTCACTCCGGGGGATCGGACTCTTTCTGATTCTTGGAGCGAGATCGGGTCCGCAATGCGGCCGAGTCGCGCTCGCGTGTTCGATCTGCTATCGCGGCGAGCGGAGCCGGTGAGGCGAGCTACTCCTGGAGGTCGCTGAGCCGGATCACCAGTCCCGGCCAATCCGGGCTCTCCATCACGGCGTCCTGCTCGGCCACCGCCACGCACTGATACGCGGATCCCTCGAGCCGGTAGCACTCGAGCCGACGGGGCTCGGGCTCGACGAGCCAGAAACGAGGCACGCCGAGCGTCGCGTACCGGCGGGACTTGGTGGTGCGGTCGTAGAGGAGCGTCGTCGGGGAAAGGATCTCGACGAGGAGCGCCGGAGCGCCCTCGATCCCTCGCCGCGAGACCTGGCTGAGATCCGTGACGACCACGAGGTCCGGCTGGACCACGTCGTGCGGCGTCAGGATGACGTCGATGGGGGCGTCGTACACGCGGCCGAGTCCCCGGGCCTCGAAGTACGCCTCGAGCTGCCGTTGGAGCCGCTTGGACACCCACTGGTGGAGCGGGCTCGGCGCCGGCGTCACGTGAACGTCACCCGCGAGCAGCTCGTACCGCTTCCCGTCCGGAGGGATCGCGGCATAGTCATCGTAGTCGAGGACCTGCTTGAGGCCGATCACGGCATCCTCAGCCTACCACGGGCTCGGCGTCGGCCGCGGGTGCCGTCGTTGACTCCAGACCGGCCGGGCCGGCACGCGGACGCCGTCGTGCCGGCACTCCCGACGGATCGTGCGAGGGAGAGCGCGTCTACTTCGCGCCCTTGGCCCGCTCGACGGCGCGCTCGAGCGCGCGGCGCGCATAAACGCGCGTGAGATGCGCCTTGTACTCGACCGAGCCCTGGAGGTCCGCGTTGATGTCGATCCCGTCGGCCGCCTTCTGGGCGGCGGCGGAGATCGCCGCCGCGTCCAGCGTCTTGCCGACGAGGGCCGCCTCCACGCCCTTGGCCCGCACCGCCTTCGAGCCGACGCCGGTGACGCCGACGCGGGCGGCCGTGCACTTGCCCGTTCCGTCGAACGCGACCGCCGCGGCAACCCCGCAGACCGCGAACCGCGAGGCCGGGTGCGGGTGCTTCATGTACGCCGCGCCCCCGTGCCCCCCCGTCGGGATCCGGATCTCCGTGAGGACCTCGTCCGGCCCGAGGGCCGTGGTGAAGAGGTCCTTGAAGAAGTCGTCGACCTTGATCGTCCGCGCGCCCTTGGGCCCGACGGCCTTGATCTCGGCCCCGAGCGCCAGCATGACGGCCGGCCAGTCCGCCGCCGGGTCCGAGTGGGCCACGCTGCCGCCGACGGTCCCGTAGTTCCGGACCTGCGGGTCGCCGATCATGGCCGCGGCCTCTGAGAGCATGGGGCACTTCTGCTTGATCGCGGCGCTGGACTCGACGGCGTAGTGCGTCGTGAGAGCGCCGATCACGAAGTGGCCGCCTTCCTCCCGGATGCCCGAGAGGCCGTTCACGCGGCCGATGTCGACGAGGTGCTTCGGCTGGGCCAGGCGCAGCTTCATCATCGGGATGAGGCTGTGGCCGCCCGCCAGGAGCTTGGCGTCGTCCTTGTGGCGGGTGAGCAGGCCCACGGCCTCCTCGACGGTCGCCACCCGGTGGTATTCGAAGCTCGCAGGGTACATGGCGTCCTCCGCTTCGGGGTCAGGCCTTGGGAGTCAAGGCCCGACCCCGCTAGTGCTGCTTCGCCTGGATGGCCGACCAGATCCGCGCCGGCGTGAGCGGCATGTCGATGTGGCTGATCCCGAGCGGCGCCAGCGCGTCCATCACCGCGTTGGCCACCGCCGCGGTCGAGGCGATCGTCCCGGTCTCCCCCGCCCCCTTGATGCCCATGGGGTTGACCGGCGACGGGGTCTCCGTCCGGTCCGTCTCGTAGGAGACCAGGTCGTCGGCCTTCGGGAGCGCGTAGTCCATCATGCTCCCGCTCTGAAGCTGTCCGCTCGAGTCGTAGGCCGCGTACTCGTGGAGCGCCTGGCCGACTCCCTGCGCGATCCCGCCGTGGACCATGCCGTCCACGATCATCGGGTTGATGACGCGCCCGACGTCGTCCACCGCCACGTAGCGCAGGAGCTTCACCTTGCCGGTCTTCGCGCTCACCTCGACGACGGCGATGTGCGTGCCGAAGGGGAACACGAAGTTCGAGGGATCCCAGAAGGACGTCGCCTCGAGACCGGGCTCGAGCCCCTTCGGCAGGTTGTGCGCCAGGTACGCCATGAGCGCCACCTCGCCGAAGGTCTTGGCGCGGCCCGGTGAGCCGCGGACGCCGAACTTGCCCTCCTGGTACTCGATGTCCGCCTCGCTGGCCTCGAGCAGGTGCGCGGCGATCTTCTTGCCCTTCTCCTTGATCTTCCCGACCGCGCTGTGGATCGCGGCGCCGCCCACCGCGGCCGAGCGGCTGCCGTAGGTGCCCATGCCGAACGGGACGGCGGCCGTGTCGCCGTGGACGATCTCGACGTCCTCGAACGGCACCTGGAGCTCGTCGGCCGCCAGCTGGGCGAAGGTGGTCTCGTGGCCCTGGCCGTGGCTGTGGGAGCCCGTGAACACCGTGACCTTCCCGGTCGGAGTGACCCGGACCTGCGCGCTCTCCCAGAGCCCGGCCTGCGCGCCGAGCGCGCCGGCCACCTGGGAGGGCGCCGGGCCGCACGCCTCGATGTAGGTCGCGAACCCGACGCCGATGTAGCGCCCCTGCTTCCGCGCGGCTTCCTGGTCGGCCCGGACCTTCCGGTAGTCGACCATCTCGAGCGCCCGGTCGAGCGCCGGCTCGTAGTTGCCGCTGTCGTAGAGGAAGGCGACCGGCGTCTGGTACGGGAACTCCCCGGCCGGCACGAGGTTCTTCCGCCGGAACTCCGCGACGTCCATGCCGATCGCCTTCGCGGTCAGGTCGCACAGGCGCTCGAGGAGGTAGGTCGCCTCCGGGCGCCCGGCGCCGCGATAGGCGTCGACCGGCGTCGTGTTCGTGAGGGAGCCGATCACCTCGCAGTAGATCTGGGGGATCTTGTACGCCCCGGAGAGCAGCGGCCCGTACAGGAAGGTCGGGATGAGCGGGGCGAACGTCGAGAGGTACGCGCCCAGGTTCGCATTGGTGTGGACGCGGAGCGCGACGATCTTCCCCTCCCGGTCGACCGCCATCTCCACGTCGGTGACGTGGTCCCGGCCGTGGGCGTCGGTCATGAACGACTCGCGGCGCTCGGCCGTCCACTTGACCGGCCGCCCGAGCTGCTTGGACGCCCAGGAGACCGTCACCTCCTCCGGGTAGAGGAAGATCTTCGATCCGAACCCGCCTCCGACGTCGGGCGCGATGACGCGCACCTTGTGCTCCGGCATTCCCAGGACGAACGCCGCCATGAGGAGCCGGTGCACGTGCGGGTTCTGCGACGTGACCCAGCACGTCAGCTCGCCGGTCGCCGGGTTGTACTGGGCCATCGACGCCCGCGGCTCGATCGCGTTGGGGATGAGCCGATGGTTGATCAGACGCTGCTTCACCACGCGGGCGGCGCCCTTGATCGCGGCGTCCGTCTTCTCCTTGTCTCCGATGTTCCACCGGAACGCGACGTTCTCGGGCGCGCCGGCGTGGATCTGCGGCGCGCCTTTCCGGACGGCCTTCTCGCCCTCCGTCACCGCCGGGAGGACCTCGTAGTCCACCACGACCTGGTCCGCGCCGTCGCGGGCGGCGTAGGGCGTCTCGCCGATCACGACCGCGACCGCGTGGCCCACGAAATCCGCCTTGTCCGTCGCGATCCCGCGATACTCCGGGATCTTGAGGTCGGGGAGGAGCCAGCCGCACGGAAGCGGGCCCACCCCTCCCTGCGCCAGGTCCTTCCCGGAGTACGCCGCCACCACGCCCGGCATGCGCTTGGCCGCCGCGAGGTCGATCCGCCGGATCCGCGCGTGGGCGTGCGGGCTCCGCACGAAGGCGGCGTACGTCTGGCCCGGGAGCTTCACGTCGTCGGTGTAGACTCCCTTGCCGGTGATCATCCGGGAGTCCTCGCGCCGCTTGATGCTCGCGCCGAAGAGCTTCGCCTGTGCCATGGCCGCCCCCTACGCCATCTGCTCCGCAGCGTGCTGGATGGCCTTCACGATGTTGTGGTAGCCCGTGCACCGGCAGAGGTTTCCCTCGAGGAAATGGCGGATCTCCGTCTCGCTGGGGCGCTTCTGCCGCTGGAGGAGCTGGTAGGCGGTCATGATCATCCCCGGCGTGCAGAAGCCGCACTGGAGGCCGTGCTTCTCCCAGAAGGCCTCCTGGATCGGGTGGAGCTGGCCGTCCTTGGCGAGCCCCTCGATCGTGAGAATGTCGGCGCCGTCGGCCTGGACGGCGAAGACGTTGCACGCCTTCGTCGACCGGCCGTTCATCATGATCGTGCAGGCGCCGCACTGGCTCGTGTCGCACCCCACGTGCGTCCCGGTGAGGTTGAGGACGTCGCGCAGGTAGTGGACGAGCAGGAGGCGGGGCTCCACCTCGGAGGTGTGGGTCGTCCCGTTGACCTTGACCTGGATCTTCACCGCTGACCCCCTATTGGGTTGCGACCGTGGAGCCGCTCACGCGGTGGCGGACTTGTCGAGCTCCGCCTCCAGCGCCGAGAAGAACTGCGACATGAGCATGCGGCCGGCGGCCCCGACGAGACGCTGGCCGACGGCGGCGATGAGTCCCCCGACCTGGGCCTCGGCCTTGATGGTGGCGAGCGTCCCGCCCTCCTGCTCCACCAGCGTCAGGCGGCCTTCGCCCTTCACGAACCCCGGACGGCCGCTGCCCTCGACGCGCAGGGTGTAGCCCTCCGGCGGGTGCTTGTCGACGATGGCCAGCCGGCCCTGGTACACACCCTTCACCGCGGCCACCCCCACCGAGAGCGTGGCGTCGAACTCGTCCGGCCCGGTGGGCTCGAGACGCTCGCAACCCGGCGTGGCGCGCGCGAGCACACCCGGATCGGTGAAGAGGGCCCAGACGCGGTCCCGGGGGGCCTTGAAATGGTGGCTGCCGTCGAGGGTCATGGCTCAGGGGGCGACGAAACAGCCGTACCGTACCGCCGGCCCCGCGAGACTGTCAAGGTGCATGCGGCCGGGCGGTCGCCGCCCTGCGTGTCGACGCCGGGCGCGCTCACCACCGCGCGACGCCCACCTTGTCGAACTGCCCGATTACCTGCATCCCGATCCCGCCGAGCCAGAGGAGCCAGCCCGCGATGGCGGCCAGGCGGATCGAGACGGGCCAGCGCGGACGCGGGACCTCGATGCCGTCTCCGGCCCAGGCCCACCAGAGCGCGATCAGCAGCAAGAGACCCCCGCCCAGGAACATCATCAGGAGCCCCACGTTCACCATCATGAACACGGGCACGCCCATCCCCGGAGTCAACGTCATCGCCTCCAGTCCTCCCTTCGAGCCCGCTCGGGCGGGCCGCTCGTCAGCTCTCTCGACTCGCGTCCTGCGCTCGGATGGCCCGGATCCCCTCCGCGCGCACGGCCTCCAGCACCTCGCGAACGGGCCGGCCCTGGGCCTCGGCGATCCGGCGCACCTCCTCGAACTCCGGCGTGACCGTCACGATGCGCCCGTGAAGGCGCGAGACCTTGAACGTGACCGGGCCCGCCGCCGTCGGCACGCGCACCAGCTCGCGCGGCAGCCGCCGCCGCTTCACCTCGCTCCAGCGGACGCCGATCGTCGTGGTCTCGCGGAACAGGGACTCCGCCAGGCGCTCCGCGAGCTCCGGGACTGCCAGCGCGGTCACCACCGTGCCCGGCCGGCTCCGCTTCATGACGACGGGCGTCAGGTAGACGTCGAGCGCCCCGGCGGCCAAGAGCCGCTCGACGAGCGGCTCGTAGAGCTGCGGCGACATGTCGTCGATGGTCGTCTCGACGGCGACCAGCGTCTCCACATCGGCCTCCTCCGCGCTCGGGCTCGTCGCTTGCCCGATCATGACGCGGAGCAGGTTCGGGATCGGCAGCTCCTTCGTTCCCGCCCCCCAGCCGATCCGCTCGAGGGTCACCGCCGGCAGGCGGTCGGGCGTCCCGAGCGTCGTGAGGATCGCCGCGCCCGTCGGCGTGACGAGCTCGGCGGCGACGCCGTTGTCGTACACCGGAAAGCCGCGGAGTAGCTCGGCGGTCGCGGGCGCGGGCACCGGCAGCCGTCCATGCGCGGTTTCGACGGTCCCGCCGCCGAGGGGAAGCGCCGACACGTGCACCCGCTCCACGGCGAGGGCGTCCAGCCCCGCCGCCGCGCCCACCACGTCGACCAGCGTGTCGAGCTCGCCCACCTCGTGGAAGTGCACCGCCTCGACCGGGACCCGGTGCACGCGCGCCTCGGCCTCGGCCAGCCGCCGGAGCACGGCTTCCGCCCGGGCCTTCACGGCGTCGGGCAGGGTCGAGCGCTCGATCGGCCGCAGCATGTCGGCCAGCGCGTGGAACCGGCGGCGCGAGTCCGTCCGCACGGCGAGATGGGTGCCGCGGAGCCCGCCGCGCTCGACGGGCTGCGCCTCGAGCCGCCAGCCGTCCACCTTGAGCGTCGCCAGCGCGGCCTCGAGGGCCGCCAGCTCGAGACCCGCGTCCAGGAGCGCGCCGAGGACCATGTCGCCGCTCGCCCCGGACGCGCAGTCGAAGTACGCGATCCTCACGGCTCTTCGGTCACTGGGCCTTGAAGGTCCGGTCGAGCTCCACGTCGAGGAGCGTCGGGCCCGAGGAGGCGAGTGCGCGGCCGAGCGCGGGCGCCACGTCGGCCGCCTTCTCGATGCGCTCCGCCGACACACCCAGGGACTCGGCGAGGCGGACGAAGTCCACGCGCGGCTCGTCGAGGTCCATCGCGACGTAGCGGTCGGTCTGGGCCGCGAGGCCCTTCATGGCGTGGGTGCGCTGCTTGAGGATGCGGTACGAGCTGTTGTTCAGGATCACGAACGTGACGCCGACCCCGTAGCGCGCCGCCGTCCAGAGCGCCTGGCAGGTATACATGGCGCTCCCGTCCCCGATCAGGCCCACGACGGGCCGGCCGGGAAGTGCCAGCTTCACGCCGACGGCGGCGGGCAGGCCCCAGCCGATTCCGCCGCCGCGGAGCCCATAGAAGCTGTGCGGGTCGTCGCTCCGGAGGAGGCTCCGGAGCCCCGCGGCGGACGAGATCGACTCGTCGACCACCACCGCCTCGGCGGGCAGCGCGTCGGCCACGGCCGACATGAGGGCGAGCGACGTCATCGGCGTGCGCTCGGCCTCGGCCCGCGCCCGCGCCCGGAGCTCCTCGGCGTGGCGCGCCTTCGCGGCGCCGGTCTCGACGAGGCGTTCGCGTGCCTGCCGGCGCCGCCCCGCCGTCAGGCGCGATTCCAGCTCGACCAGAAGGTCCGGCAAGGTCGCCTTCGGGTCCCCGAGGATCGCGACCTGGGCCGGATAGTTCTTCCCGAGCTCCCACGGATCGGTGTCGAGGTGGACCACGGTCAGGCCGGGCGGCATCGGATCGATGTCCGACGGGAGCGAGAGGGTGATGAGGTCCGCGCCGACCGAGAAGAGCACGTCGGCGTCGGACAGGACCTGGCGGACCGCGGGCGCGACCCGGACGAACGAGCCGCGGAACAACGGGTGCGAGGCCGGGAACGACGCCGTGTTCGCGACGCCCTCGGCATAGACCGGCGCGCCGAGCGCCTCGGCGACCGCCACCAGCTCGGCGTGCGCGTCCGACTGGGCCACCGCATCCCCGGCGAGGATCAAGGGGCGCTCGGCCCGGGCGAGGATGTCGGCCGCGGCCTTCACCGCGCTCTGGTCCCCCCGGATGCGCGGGGCGACGCGCGTGGGCGCCAGGAGCTCGACGACGCCCTCGGCCTGCAGGACGTCGGCCGGTAGCGACAGGAAGACCGGACCGGTCGGCGGCGCCAGCGCGGTCTTGGCGGCGCGGTGAACGAGCCGCGGCAGGTCCTCGAGGCGGCGCACCTCCGCCGACCACTTGACGAACGGCCGCGCGATCGGCGGGAGGTCGGCCCAGAGGATCGGCTCCGTCACGTTGAAGGTCTGGTCGTGCTGCCCGGCGGTCACGAGGAGCGGCGCTCCCGCTTTCTGCGCGTCGTACAGCATCCCCATGGCGTTCCCCAGCCCCGGGGCCACGTGGACGCTCACCACTCCGAGCTTCCCGGACGCCTGCGCGTAGCCATCGGCCATGGCGACGACCGCGGCCTCCTGGAGCGCCAGCACGTAGGTGAGCGCCGGCTCGTCGGCGAGCGCGTCCATGAGCGGCAGCTCGGTCGTCCCGGGATTTCCGAACAGGTACTCGACGCCTTCCTGCTTCAGGACCTCCAGGAAAGCGCGCTTGCCCGAGGTGAGCGGCATGGGGGTCCTCCGGTCGCAGCCTGTCGTGAACGGCGGCGCCGCCGGCGCGGCACTCGCGTAGTGTATCAGGAACCGCCGCCCCGGACCGGCGCGCCCCGACTCGGCGCGGCGGACGGCGGCGCCGGGGCGATCGCCGGCGGCCACGGCCGGCCGCGCAGCTCCGCCGCGCGCCGGAGATGCGTCTCCGCCTCCTGCTGT
>JBIOVM010000052.1:0-39983 GCA_044867785.1 Candidatus Rokuibacteriota bacterium
CCCACTCCGTGCCCGTGTGGCCCATGAAGCCGGCGCCCAGGAGCCGCGGCCAGGAGGGGACGAGGCTGGTGAACAGCGGGTGCAGGGCCTCGCCGCCGATCCAGGCCTGGATGCCGAACCAGCCGCAGGCCACCAGCGCGCGCATGATGGCGGGCAGGTTGGAGCCATAGGTCCCGTAGGCCGCGCGGGCGAAGACCGGGAACGGGATGCCGTACTTCGTCCCCGGGTGCGAGTTGAGCAGGATGGGAACCAGCACGATGGTGTTCCCGAGGAGGATCGTGAAGAGGGCCTGCCACCAGTTCATGCCCGCGGCCAGGAGGCCCGAGGCCAGCATGTAGGTCGGGATGCAGTGGGCCATGCTGATCCAGAGGGCAGCGAAGTTGTAGGTGGTCCACTTCCGCTCTTTCACCGGCACCGGCGCCAGGTCGTGGTTGTAGAGCGGGCTCGTCTCGATGCGCGTGGTGTCGACCAGCTCCACGCGCCCGTCCGGGTGGTGCCGCAGCAGCTCTTGCCGGACGATCCGGACCGCGACGTCTCGGAGATCCGGATACTCGACCTGTCCGCGAATCTCCACCGTGGGCGGTCGCCCGCCGAGGGAGACCTGCGCGATGGCCGTGAGCACGGACCCGGCGAGCCGCGGCTCGCGCATGAGGGCGTCGGAGATCTGTCCCTCGATCGCGACGGCCTGCGCCCGCCGCTTCCGGCGAAGGTCGGCGAGGAAGACGGTCAGGACGAGCGCCGCGATCAACGCCAGGATCAGCACGATCATCGGCCCGACGACGCTGCCGCCGTCGCTCGCGGGGAACGCGGGCGTGCCGGGCCCCGGCGCCGCCGCTTGGGCGAACACGGGAGACACGGGGAACACGCCAAGCGATACCAGGCCGGCGAGCAACGCAAGGATCCCGAATCGCTGCGTCATCTCTTCACCTCCACCGCCCGGGAGGCGGGTACCGCTTCCCGGGCCGCCCTCCGCCTGGCGACCCGGAAAGCGGGCTCTGCAACGTCCTACCCGGAAGTCTCCGGGGTCGTCGTTAGGACTTCACGTCCACCTTGCGGACCGTCTTCATCTGGCCCGCCTCGGTATAGTGGATGGAAACGGTTTTGCCGGGCGTGATGCTCGCCCACTCCACCTGCACACCGGCCGGGATGGTGAACGACGTGCCGTCTTCCAGGGTGACCTGCTTCTTCGCCTGGTCGACGGACTTGACCTTTCCTTCCATCGTCTTCTCGCCCGCCGCGGGGGCGGCCGCAGGCGGAGCGGCCGCCGGCGGAGTCGTCTGGGCCGAGACCACTCCCACCCAGCCTACGAGCGCCACGATCAGAAACGTTGCGATCCAGCGAGCCATGTGTCTCTACCTCCCTCTGGGTTGTCGGACTCGATCCGCTCTCCGGCCGACGGTCAGCCGGGGGTCACGAGCATTCAATGGAGATGGCCAGCAACATGGATGCCACTGAGGCCGAAAATTCCTTATGCGGAGAAACTCCGTTCATCACGCGGGCAGGTGTTCCACGACGCGACACGGTCGCGCCCTTCGAGCGCGTCGTCGCCGAGCCGGACCGCGGCGTCGTGTCGCTTCTCGGTCGGAATGTCGCCGGCGTGGCAGGCGCGAGCGTGAAAGAACTACAGACGGATCCGGAAGAACCTACTCTCCTCGCGTCCTCGAGCGGACGCGGGGACGAGACAGCCTTAAGGTCGGACAGGCGGCGCGAGCGCCATCCCGTGCGGGCCCTTGCCGACGGCGATGCGCTTGATCTCCCGATGATCCGACAAGCCGATGACCGTGACGACGTTGGCCTGGCGGTTCGACACGTAGGCCTTCGTGCCGTCGTTCGACATGACGACGAGGTCGGGATAGCCCGGCTGCGGAATCTCGGTCACGGGCTCGAGATCGTCGGCGCGTAGGACGGCGATTCGGTTCGCCTTCCGCAGCGTCACGTACAGCGACCGGCCGTCGGGCGTCAGGACCACGTCGTGGTTCACGCCCTTGACCTTGCCGGTGGCGACGATCCGGTGCGTCCGCGCGTCGACCTTCGAGACGGTGCGGTCCTCGCCGTTCGCCACGTAGACGAACTGGCCGTCGGCCGAGAGGGCCAACCCCATCGCGTCACCGCTCGAGGGCAGCACCTCGATGAGCTTCCGCTGGGGCACGTCCACGACTCCCACGTTGCCGGCCGTCTCGCTCGTGACCCAGAACAGATTCCCGTCGCGCGAGAAGATGCCGTGGGCGGGCCACGTGCTGACCTCGATCTCGCCGTCCAAGGCGTTCCTCTGGATGTCCCAGATGAGGAGCTTCGACACGTCGCCCCAGTCGAGCACCCAGCAGTACCGGCCGTCGGGCGTGAAGGTGAGGTTGTACGGCCACTCACCGATCTTCACCTTGCGGAGGACCTTCCGCGCCGCGACGTCCACGACGCTGATGACCCGGGTCTTGTCGTGGATCGCCCAGGCTTGCGCGCCGTCCGGCGTCAGCACGATCCGGTTCGGCACGCCTCCGCCCAGCGGAATGGTGGCCACCACCTCGTCGCGGGCCGTGTCGATGACCGAGATCGTGCCCGTGTGCGTGTTGGTGACGTAGAGCTCGCTCGCGCTGGCTGGCCAACACGCCAGCACCAGCAGGATGGCCAGGAGAGAACGGGTCATAGAAGGCGCACGCTCCTCGGGGACACGGGCTCGGCTTCCTCGAATCGGCGCCCAGTATAGCATCGGCGCCCCGCTCCCCCGCCAATCGGGGCAGCAGTCGAATACCCTTACGGGACGAGAGTTTCCTCCCGCCATCCGACCCCATCCCGGGTGAAGCGGCGGCGGTCGTGCAGGCGATCCGGCGACCCCCTCCACATCTCGATTCGCTCCGGCACGAGGTATACCCCCCGCAGGAGGTCCGGCCGGGGCACCGCTTCGGGCGAGGGGTACTGCCGGCGAAGCCCCTCGATGCCCTCGAGAAAGCGCTCTCGCGATGGCACGACGCTCGACTGGACCCCGTGCGTCGCGTAGTAGAGGTCCAGGAGCCGCGACTCGTGGACCTTCTGCGCCCAGTACGTCTGGACGAGGGCCTCGGGCATGGGCGCGACGCCGCCCCGCACCCGGTACTGCCGCCGAATCGTCAGCCAGACCAGAAGCAGCTCGTACCGCCCGGCCGACAACGGCGCCCACTTCGGGCTGGCCTGGCTGACGAGGAGACCGATGCCGGCCGGCCCGACGTCGCGCAGCACGATCGGACGCACGCCCGGCCGCTCGGGCTCCTGGGCGGTCGCCAAGACGCACAGATCGGCGAACGGGTCGCCGGCCGACCGGGCTCGGGCCCGATCCGCCACGATCTGGGCGACCGGATCGAACGGCGCCTCCGTCATCGGGCGGCATTGTAGCAGTGCCGCGCGGCGGCCTCCTCACGGTGGCGGCCGAGAGAACGCTCTGATAGCCTCTCGGATGAGAAGCACGGTGAGCGCCTTCGACATCGGATCCGAGCTGGCCGGCGGGCGGCTCCGCCGCGCCGGTCGCACCTGTGCCGCGACGCTCGCGCTGGCCGGATGCGTCGGCCTCCTGCCCCAGCCCGCGCCGCCGGCCGACTTGACGACCATCCGACTACCGCCCGGATTCTCCATCGAGGTCTTCGCCCAGGATCTCGGATTCGCACGCTTCATGGCGCTGGATCCGCGCGGCACGCTGCTGGTCTCGGTGCCGCGCGCCGGCCGCGTGCTCGCCCTCCCCGACGACGACGGGGACGGCCGGGCGGACGCGGCCCGCGCCGTCGTGGAAGGGCTCGATCTCCCGCACGGCCTCGCCTTCCTGGACGGGAGGCTCCACGTGGCGGAGACCGGCCGGGTGCTGCGCTTCGAGTACGACCCGGGCGCCCGCCGGGTCCAGGGCAGCCCGAGCGTCGTCGTCGCGGACCTCCCGCCTCGCGGGAGGCACTGGACCCGGACGATCGTGTTCGGACCGGAGCGCGATCTCTATGTCGCGGTCGGGTCCTCGTGCAACAACTGCGAGGAGCGCGACGGCCGGCGAGCCGCGGTGTATCGCTACCGGACCGACGGCAGCGACGGGAGACCGTTCGCCACGGGTCTGCGGAACGCGGTGGGACTCGCGTTCCGCCCCGGCACGCGAGATCTCTGGGCGACCGTCAACGGGCGCGACTGGCTGGGGGAGGACCGCCCCGCCGAATACGTCACTCGCGTCCAGGAGGGCGGCTTCTACGGGTGGCCCTATTGCCACTGGACCGCCGCGGGGCTCCTGCCCGACCCCGACCTGCCGGGCGGCGATCGGTGCGGCGCGGTCGCGCGGCCGAGTGTCCTCTACCAGGCGCACGCCGCGCCTCTCGGCCTGGCGTTCTACACGGGCACCCAGTTTCCGGCGGAGTACCGTGGCAACCTCTTCGTCGCCCTTCACGGCTCCTGGAACCGTTCGACGCCCGTCGGCTACAAGGTCATCCGGGTGCGGCTCGATGGCGCCGTCCCCGTCGCCGAGAACTTCGCGACCGGCTGGCTCGTCGGCAACCGCAGCTGGGGCCGGCCCGTGGACCTGGCCGTCGCCCCGGACGGATCCGTCTTCCTCTCCGACGACGGCCTGGGCGCAGTCTATCGAATCACCTATCGAGGATCCTGACCACGCGTAAGCTCGACACGGTAAGGGCTACATGCACGCCCATCCCGGGCGCCGCGGCGCTCGGGATCCGGGACCGGAACTCCGCGCCGCCGGCGCCGCTCGAGCGGCCGGGCGCGGCCCCCGAGCGCGGCACGTCCGTTGCTGGGAGGCGTGGCCGGCTTGCCGACTGATCTCCCCCCGCTCCGCCTGCGCGCGCGTCTCGCCCGCCTCGTCGCCGCGAGCCGGCGGCGCCGCGGGCTCCTCGCGACGATCGCGCTGGCCGTGGTCCTCGGTCCTCCGGTGGCGCTCGGGGTGTGGGCGTGGCGGACCGCGGCGGGCGTCGATCTGGGGCGCCTCGAGGAGGCCGCCCAGATCTACGCGGCCGGACAGGTGCTCGCGCCCGGAGTCTCGATCGAGATCGCCGACCTCGCCGGGACCCTGCGCCGCCTCGGATACCGCGAGACGCGGGCGGCACCGGGGGCGCCCGGACAATACCGCCGCGAGGCGGGCGCCTGGGATCTCCACCTTCGCCCGCGAAACGACCCGCAGGCGTCGCGGCCGGCCGTCGAGCTGCGGCTCGCGTTGGACGGCGGCCGGATCAGGGAGCTGACCACGCGCGGCGGTGAGCCGCTCGAAGAGATCGAGCTCGAGCCCGAGGCGCTCACCGGGATCGGGGAGGGCGCCAACCAGCTCCGCCACCCCGTCCCGCTCGCCGCCGTCCCGAAACACCTCGTGCAGGCCGTGCTCGCGGCCGAGGACCACCGCTTCTACGAGCACCAGGGCGTCGACCTCCGGGCCGTGGGCCGGGCCATCTGGGTCAACGTCCGGCGCGGCGAGCTCGTCCAGGGCGGCAGCACACTCACCCAGCAGCTCGTCAAGAACCTCGTCCTCACGCCGAAGCGCACCTGGGCCCGCAAGGTTCAGGAGGCGGCGCTCGCTCTCGTCATCGAGCGACGCTACGGCAAGGACGAGATCCTCGCCGCGTATCTCAACGGGATCTACCTCGGTCAGCACGGCGGCTTCGCCGTGTACGGTGTCGGCGCCGCCACCCGAAGCTTTTTCGGCAAGGAGATCGACCGACTGACGCTCGGCGAGGCCGCCACCCTGGCCGGCATCATCCGGGCGCCGAACACCTACTCGCCCCTCCAGCATCCGGAGCGCGCACGCGAGCGTCGCAACGTGATCCTCCGCCGGATGAAGGAGCTCGAGCTCATCGACGAGCGTCGGCTGGCCCAGGCGACGAAGGAGGCGCTCGTCGTCCAGCGGGGCACCGCGATCGGGACCCTCGGGCCGTACTTCGCCGACTGGGTGCGCGCCCAGGTGGAGCAGATCCAGCCGGCCGACGAGGCGTCGTCGGCCGGGCTCCGGATCTACACCACGCTTCACCCGGTCCTCCAGCGGGCGGCCGAGGCCGCGCTCGCCCGCGGTCTCGATCGCCTGGAGGGACAGTACCGGGCGCTCCGGCGGAACGATCCCGCCGCCAGGCTCCAGGGCGCCCTCGTCGCGCTCGACCCCCGGACCGGCGAGATCCGCGCGATGGTCGGGGGACGCGACTACGGAGTGAGCCAGTTCAACCGGGTCGTGCGCGCGCGCCGCCAGCCCGGCTCGGCGTTCAAGCCGTTCGTGTACCTGGCCGCGCTGGGCCACGGGCCGCGAGGCGAGCCGCCCAACTTCACGCCGGCGTCGCTCCTCGAGGATCGCCCCCTGACGATCGGCTCGGGGCGGAACGCCTGGACCCCGCGCAACTACGAGAACCGGTACGAGGGAACGGTCACGGTGCGGCGGGCCCTCGAGCAGTCGCTGAACGCCGCGACGGTCTGGATGGCGGACGCCGTCGGTTACGACGCGGTCGTCCGCGCCGCCCGGGACGTGGGATTCACGAGCCCGCTCGAGCCCGTGCCGGCGCTCGTCCTGGGAAGCTTCGAGGTGACGCCGCTCGAGCTGATCGCGGCGTACGCGCCGTTCGCGAGCGCGGGCGAGCGGATCCGGCCGACCGGCCTCCGCGCCGTGGCCGACCGGGAAGGCGGCGTCAGTCAACCGCGCGCCGAGCGCGCCTCCGCGATTCAGGCTGACGAAGCCTTCCTGATCACCCACCTCCTCAGGGGCGTGGTCGACCGGGGGACCGGTGCGGCGGCGCGCGCCCTCGGGGTGGAGGGACCGGTCGCCGCGAAGACCGGCACGACGAACGAGGGCCGGGACACCTGGTTCGTCGGCTACACGCCGCGGCTGATCGCGCTCGTCTGGGTCGGATTCGACCAGCGGGACGTCCTCCGCCTGTCGGGCGCGCAGGCCGCGCTGCCGATCTGGGCCGACTTCATGCGCACCGCCCTCGGGGTGGTGCCGCCGGTGATGTTCGAACCGCCGACCTCGGTCACCTTCCGGGACGTGGACGCCGGCAACGGCCGGCTGGCGACGGCGTGGTGCCCGGCCGTCGTCCGCGAGGCCTTCCTCGCCGCGACCGAGCCGCGCGAGTCCTGCCCCGACCACGGTCCGGCCGCCGCGTTCCGCTCCTTCTTCCGGCGCCTGTTCGAGTCGACCCGGTAGCGGCCCCCCGTCGCGGCCGAGCGCCGCGCGAAGTCACCGGAGGATCAGGAGCACCGACGCGGCCATCACGAGGCCCATGGCGACGTTGAAGACGCGGAAAGCGCGCTCGGACCGCAGGGTCCGCTGCAGGACCGCTCCGAAGGCGAGCCAGGGCAGGCAGCTCGGAACGGCGGCCAGGAAGAATAGGATCGCGAGAGCCGCCGACTCCGCAAGCGGGCTGGCCCCTGCGTCGAAGAACGTCGCGGCGGCGCTCGCCGAGACGAGCCACGACTTCGGGTTGACCCACTGGAAGACCGCCGCGCCCACCAGCCCGACCGGCCTGGCGCGCGCCGCTTCCGCGCCGCCGTGGCGCGCGGTGGTCACCTTCCAGGCGAGCCAGCACAGGACGACGGCGCCGATCCACTTGACGCTCTCGAGGACGTCGGGATGGCCGAGGACGATACGCCCCAGTCCGAAGGACACGGAGAACATCATCGCCGCCATGCCGAGCGCCACCCCCAGGAGGCACGGAAGGCCGCGGAGGACGCCGACGTGCGCTCCCGTGGCCGTCAGCAGAACGTTGCTGGGCCCGGGCGTGCCGGCGGCGGCGACCGAGAACAGGAGGAAGCCGACGGCCTGCTCCGCCGTCATTCCGGCCGTCTTCGCGGGTAGACTCGCCACATGGCCGTCACGGTAAGGCGATCGGCCGCCGAGGGTCTTGTACGTTCGTGCGCCGGCCGCGACTGGGTGACGACGGCCGCGCCGGCCGAAGGCGTCGAGATCCTCCGGGCCTGGTTCGGCGGGCGCGCGTACGACCGGCACCGGCACGACACCTACGCGATCGGGGTCACCGAGGCCGGGGTGCAGACGTTCGACTATCGAGGCCGGACCGAGCGGAGCGTGCCCGGGAAGGTCGTGGTGCTTCATCCCGACGAGATGCACGACGGCCGCGCCGGAACCGCCGCCGGGTTCGGCTACCGGATCGTCTACGTCGACCCGGCGCGCATCGCGGCCGCCGTCCGAGCGCGCGGAGGCCGCCCGACGCCGTTGCCCTTCGTCCGTGAGCCCGTCTCGAGCAACCCCATGCTCGCGCGGGCCGTCACGGCCGCGTTCCAACTACCGGCGGAGCCCCTGGCGTTCGACACCTGGGTGCTGCAGCTGGCCGAGGGACTTCTCTCGGCCGGCCCCGGCTCATCCGCCGCCGCGGTGCGCATCCGCCTCGACCTGCCCGCGCTGGAGCGGGCCCGCGCGTTCCTCGACGGATGCCGTGCGGTCGCGCGGTCAGCCGAGCTCGAGGTCGTCACGGGCCTGAGCCGCTACGACTTGGCCCGTCAGTTCCGGGCCGCGTACGGCACGAGCCCGTACCGGTACTCGCTGATGCGACGCCTCGAGTTCGCGCGGAGCCGGCTGGGCGTGACGCCCCTCGCCGAGCTGGCGCTGGCGGCTGGCTTCGTCGACCAGGCGCACTTCACTCGCATGTTCCGGGCGACGTTCGGACTTCCTCCCGGGCGCTACGCCGCGCTCCGGCGGCAGGCGTCGCCGAGCTGACCGGGGGTGCGGGCCGGGCGTCGCGCCCGCACTCACCCTCGCCACCAGGTCGGGACCGTCCTCGCGCCGACGCGGACGACTCCGATGCCGAAGCCCGGCTGATCGGGGTCTCCCACCAGCTCGCGCTTGCGGCCGCGCACCTGCCGCCAGAGCTGGACCAGGCCGTCTCCGCCGCCGGGCCGCGGGCGGATGCCATCCAATGCCACGAGCCCGCCGGATCGCACCAGGGACGCGTACGAGTCGAGGACGGCGCGAACCCAGTCGGGATCGCTCTCTCCGGTGAGGAAGAGGAAGTCGAGTCGGCGGCCGGCGAAGAGTGTTACCACCTGGGTCCGCGTCGAGGCGAGGAGCGGGTCCTGGCGGAGGACGTGGAGAGTCTGGCGGGGTCGGCCGAACGTCGCCATGACATGCCTCCGCTCCGGTTCGCCCGGGTCGTCGGGCTCCCAGGGAGGCTGACCCGCGCTGACGAGCGTGGCGCGGGCGGACGCCGCGCGCGTCCAGAGAAAGAACGTCCCGCCGCCGGCCGGGCCCAGCTCCAGCGCCGTTCGCGGCCGGAGCCGGCGCGCCATGCGAAACAGCCCGATCAGCTCGGCAGGGCGCTGGGCGAGCCCGAATCGCGCCGCGATCCGCACGACGCGGGACGCCGGAAACGCGAGCCCGTCCCAGCGCGCACGTCGCCGGAGCGGCGAAGGCCGCCACGCCTCGACCGGCTCGGCCGTGGCGACTCCCCCATCGGCGGCCGTGTCGACGTCGGGACCCGGGGCGCCAGGGGGCGCCGGGTGCCCCCGCGCGGTCAGGAAGCGCGCGACGTCGCGCCTGAGCGACCGCTCCCGCGCGAGCGTGGAGCTCCAGCGCGGGTTCCGCCGGCTCTGCTCCTCCGCGTAGCGATAGAAAGGGTGAGCGGTTTCGCCCCGCTGGACCACGCCGTGGAGCGTCCCCTGCCCGTGGTGCTCGACGTGATCGCACCAGCGGAAGCGCCGCCAGTGGATGCCGCGCTCGGCCACGCCACGGAAGAACGCCCGACCCGGCGCGCCGTCCGTGTCGAACGGCGGTAGCTCCAGGTACCAGGCGCGATTCACGATCAGGTGGCACATGTAGGCGTAGAGCTCGCTCAGCTCGGGATGTATCTGACCGATGAACGCGGGCGTCTCCCCGCGAAGCTCCGGGAGTGCGGCGCGGAAATCCCGCCGGACGGTGGTGTCCGAGTCCAGGACGAGGACCCACTCCGAGCGACAGTGATCCCGCAGGAGGCGATCCAGCGCGGGCCCATGCTGGAGGTTCGAGGGCGACGTGTGCGGGCGAAGCCAGTCGACCTCGCGGCCCACTTCGTCCAGCACGGCGCGGCTCGAGTCCGCGGAGCCGTTGTCCCAGACGTGACAGGCCTCGAACGAGCCGGCCGGCAGGGCGCGGCGGATCGACGAGAGGACGTTCAGCAGGTAGAAGTCGGTGTTGTAGTTGACGATGGCAATGTCGAACTTCACGGATCGATCGAGCCCGGGCGGGCGCCGGGCGCCCCGTCCAGGCACGCGCGGACGACGTGCTCGCACAGCCGGTCGAGCATGTGATGGCGCCGGACGTGGGTGCGCGCCGAGGCGGCCATCCGACCGAGTCGGGAGCGATCCACGAGGGCCGCGCGCACGCTGCGGGCGAGGTCCCCTGGCTCGACGTGGTAGTAGAGCGCATGCTCGTCCGCCCGAAGCGGCGCGTGGCGCACGATCGAGGGCTGGTTCATGAGCGGCACGCTGCCGCAGAGCGCCGCCTCGTAGTGACGGAAGCACTCCCACCCGTGCCCCTCCGGCGACCACGTGATCCAGGCTCGTGCGCACCGGCGGTAGAACTCCCGGCGATCGAGCCGCTCCGGCGGAAGGTCGACCCGGATTCCCTCTCGACCCAGGGCGCGAAGCTCCGGGAGCCCCGTCGTGCGGACGGTGGACGACGACTCCACCTGCCCCGCGAAGAACACGTCCACCGTCTTCTCGGGTGGCGACGTCGCCGCCACGGCGATGTCCGCCGCCCGGGCCGGGCTCACCGCGAGCGAGATCGGCTGGAGCTTCGCACACCACCCGGCGAAGCGGAGAGCCGTCCGCTGCTGGCGGCTCGGCAAGTCCCTCGCCAGGCCCCCGGCGAAGACCTTCCATCGGTCGGTCGGCAGCTCGCGCTTGAAGTAGACGCGGGCGCGGTCGAGCAGGGCGAAGTTGTGGGGGCGGATGATGGCCGGGTCGCCCAGGTCCAGGACCGCGAGCGGCGTCCGCGTGGGCCGCGCCAGGAGCCGGATCCCCAGGCTCCGGACGACCAACGCGGGCGCGCGGCGCCGGAACCGCCGGAGCATCGCGACGACCCGCCTCGGATCCCAGGGCGACCATGGCGGGACATGGCCCACGACCAGGTCGAACTCCGCTCGGTCGAAAGCCCGGCGGAGCGCGGGCAGGCGCCTCGGATCGAACCCGGTCGGGCGGCCGACCCCCTCGATGGCGCCGTCAGGCCCCGTCCATACGAGCTCTGTGCTTCCGGGAACGGCTTGCTTGAACATCGCGACGTCCCCGACCTCGAGGATGCGGAGGTCGCGGAAGAAGCGCGCGGATCCACGCTCCGCCGCGTCCTCGCCCGCCGGCTCTCCGGTCGTGCGATCACTCGACCGCTGAGATCGGCCGGTCAACGCGAGCGTCCGGCGCCGCGGAGCTCGGCCACGAGCGCGCTGGTCGAGTGCCCCGGCAAGAGCGGCACGAGGATCACCCGGCCGCCCTCCGCCTCCACCAGCTCGCGCCCCACGACCTGGTCCGGGGCGTAGTCCGCCCCCTTGACCAGCGCGGCGGGTCGCACCGCTCGGATGATCTCGAGCGGGGTGTCCTCGTCGAACACGACGACGGCGGCCACGCACTCCAGGGCCGCCAGCATGGCGGCCCTGGCCTCTTCGCGCACGACCGGCCGGTCCGGCCCCTTGAGCCGCGCCGTCGAGCGGTCGCTGTTGAGCCCGACCACCAGCACGTCGCCGTGCCGGGCGGCCTCTCGCAGCAGCGCGAGGTGCCCGGCATGCAGCAGGTCGAAGCAGCCGTTGGTGAAGACCACGCGGAGCCCGGCGGCATGCCACCGCTCCGCGCGCTCCGCCAGCTCCCGCAGCGACACGACCTTCGGCGAGCCGGCGGCGGCCGATGCGCGAAGGAGCTCGTCGGGATTCACGGTCGCCGTGCCGCGCTTCCCGACGACCAGGCCAGCGGCCAGGTTGGCGAGTCGCGCGGCCGTCCCGGCGTCGGCGCCGGCGGCCAGGCCGAGCGCCACGACCGCGGCGACGGTGTCCCCCGCCCCCGTGACGTCCGAGATCGGCACCGGGATCGCCGGGACCAGCTGGGATCCGTCACGGCCGACCGTCACCAGGCCGTCGGCGCCGCACGTCACCACGAGGCAGTCGAGCGCGAGCCGGTCGAGCAGCGGCCGGCCGAGCTCCGGGATCCGGTGGGGCTCGACGGCGCCGGGCGCGAGATCGAACCACGCGGCGAACTCACGCCGGTTGGGCGTCAGCACGGCCGCTCCGCGGTAGCGATCGAGGTCGGGACTCTTGGGATCGACCAGGACCGGCACTCTCCACTCGCGGCCGCGGGCGATGACCGACCGGACGACGGCCGGCGTGAGGCATCCCTTCGCGTAGTCGCTGAGCGCGATCGCGTCCGGCCGGGCGGCGCGCCGAAGCCGGTCGAGCAGGGCGTCGCTGTCCCGCGACGTGAGCGGCGCGACGTGCTCCCAGTCCATGCGCAGGACCTGCTGCCCACGGGCGGTGACGCGGACCTTCCGGGTGGTCGACCGGCCATCGCTCCGGACGACCAGGGCGGTGCCGATGCCCGCTTCCTCGCAGAGCGACGCGACTCGGTCGCCTCCCGCGTCCTCGCCCACCACGGTCGCGAGGTCGACGACGGCTCCGAGCGCGATGGCGTTCCACGCGACGTTGGCGGCGCCTCCCAGGCGAGCGGTCGTGCCCGTGACGCGCACCACCGGCACCGGCGCCTCGGGGCAGATTCTGTCGGCGTCCCCCTCGACGTACTCGTCGAGCATGGCGTCGCCCACGACGAGCAGACGCCGGCCGGCCAGCCGCGCGACGAGGGAGGCCACCGCGCCCGTCACGGGCCGGCCGGGCCGGAGGCGCCAGGAAACCGTCCGCGGGCGGCCGGGTCCGTTCTCAAGGGCTCGATCCAGCCGGTTCGTGGGCGGGCCGGGCGCCCGCATCGAGCTGTCGAAGGTACTCCGGCACCTTCACCGCGGGAGGCTGGAAGACCGCCTCGTATCCGGCCCTCCGGAGCGCGGTGAGATCGGCGCACGTGTAGCTCTGGTAGCGGGCGCGCACCGCCGCCGGCATCGGCACGTATTCGATGACGCCCTCGCCCGAGTGGGCCAGGACCAGACGAGCGAGCTCGTTGAAGCTCGTGCTCGTCCCGGTGCCGACGTTGAAGATTCCCGAGCGGTCGGGTCGCTCGAGGAACCACCGCGTCGCGGCGACGGCGTCCGCGACGTGCAGGAAGTCCCGACGCTGCTCCCCGGCCGCCCAGCCGTGGCTCGCCTCGAACAGCCGCACGGGGCCGCCCGCCCGACGCGCCGCCCACAGCCGCCGCACCATGCTCGCCATGGCGCCCTTGTGCGTCTCGCCGGGTCCGTAGACGTTGAAGTAGCGCAGACCCACCACCTGGCTGGACGCCACAGGAAGGATCGCGCGAACCCGCTGGTCGAAGAGCCACTTCGAGCGCGCATAGCCACCCAGGGGGGCCTCGAACTCCGGCGCCTCGGCGAACCATGGGCCCTGGCCGTACACGGCCGCCGACGAGGCATAGAGGAACGGGACGGCGTGGGCAAGCGCCCATGCGAGCAGTCGCTCGGAGTATTGCACGTTGTCCCGGAGCAGACGGCGCTCGTCGAGCTCTCCGGTGTCCGTGCAGGCGCCCAGGTGCACGAGGGCCTCGAATCGGGACGGCTCGAAATCCCCCGCCTCGAGCCTCGAGACGAACTCGTCCTTGTCCAGCGCGTCCGCGATACCCGGCGGCACGCGACCCTCGGCCCGTGCGCGCTCGAGCTCGTCGACGACCACCACCCGGCGCCCACGGGCCACGAGGTCGGCCACCAGGTTGCCGCCGATGAAGCCGGCGCCTCCCGTCACCAGTATCACGACGCGGCCCCTCGCCGGCTACGCGCCGCCGGGCGGGAGCTCACGCCCGTTGCACCGGCGTCGGGGCTTCTCCTCGCACGCGTCGAGGCTCTCACGGCCGACGACTACCATAGCCCAGCGACCGTTCCCTGTCGCCGGCTTCGCGTCGCCGTCGAAACCCGCGTCCACCACCCCCTGGCGGGCGCCCGGAGGACCTCGGCCTCGAACCGCTCGGCCATCTGGTCCCACGACCAGCCCTGCTGGAGGCGGAGCGCCGCCTCGTGCTGGGCGCGCCACAGCCGGTCGTCCGTCAACAAGGCGATCGCGCGACGCGCGAAGGCATCGTCATCGAGCGCGATGAATCCGGTGACCTCGTCGCGGACGCGTTCCGGCAGCACCGCGATCGGCCGGACGACGGCCGGCACACCGAGGGCCTGCGCCTCCGCGACGGCCAGGCAGAACGCCTCGACGCGATGGCCGCCGTAGAGCATGACGCGCGCTCCGCGCATCGCTTCCCACAGCCGGTCCCGGGCGGCGGGTGGCTGCGGCCTGAGCGAGGCGCGCGCGGCGGCCGGGAAGCCGTCGGGAAGGAACTGCCCCAGGCGGCTCTCCGTCTCCACCCAGGGCTCGCCGTAGCGATAGGCGTAGTCGCGGATCCCGTAGAGGTGCAGCTCGGCTCCCGGTACGGCGGGCAGGATCGCCCGCGCCCAGAGAGCAAGGAGCCACCGCAGCTGCCTCTGGGGATTGGACGCGAAGATCGCGCGCGGGGGCGGCGCCGCTCCGAGGGCCGGTCGGCCACGCACCTGGTCCGGCAGTCCGAAGGGGATGACCACGGGAGACCGCGATCCCGGGAGCCACCGGGGATAGACGTGGACCTGAAACCGGCTCACGAAGACGGGACGCGGCCGGTGCCACCACAGCCGCGCCGCCCGATGGCGCCGGCTGAAGTTTCCGGGCGGCCAGACCACCCACAGCGCCAGCCGGTGGGGACGACGGGCGTGGCCGAGCAGCTCCGGATGCTGGACGGCGAGGAACAGATCGCAGCCGGCGGGCGCACCCGCGCGGAGCGGCGTCCATCGCACGCCCTCGTGGGCCACGGTATGACCGGTGTTGGTGCAGCACATGACGTCGTGCCCCCGCCGGGCCAGTGCCTCGGCGAGCTGGATCACCGAGGTCTCGGTGCCGCCCAGCGGCCGGAGCGCGAGATCGCGACCGTCGTAGGCGCCGGTCTTGTCCGCGATCACGACGCTAGCCACGGCGACCGACGTCTCGCGTGGTCGGCGGGGCGTGACTGGCCCGACTCCCCGGCGTCGTGGTAGGGTCGTCCTCGGGTGCGACAGGCCCCGTGCTGGCGGTGAACGCGGCGACGACCGAGCTCCGGCCGGATCGCATCCTGATCCACGCTCCGAATCCGCTCGGCGACGCCGTCATGGCCGAGCCCGCGATCCGCGCGATCGCCGCGCGCTTCCCGCACGCACGCCTCGCGGTGCAGACCACGCCGGCCCTCGCGCCGCTCGGTCGGGCGTGGCGCTTCGTGGACACGGTCCTGACAGTCTACGCCGGGCCTCGCCCGGTCGAGCGCCTGGCAGGTCTGTGGGCCCCGCACCGCCTGAGGCGGCGCCGCTTCGACCTCTGCGTCCTGTTCCCCAACGCGTACCGGGCGGCGCACCTGGCGGCCCGCGCCGGGATTCCCCGCCGCGTCGGCTACGCGCGATACGGGCGAGAGCCGCTCCTGACGGATCCGGTCCCCCTCCCGGGCGACCCGCACAACGTGCACATGATCGCCTACTACTGGGGGCTCGCCGGGGCCGTCGGCTGCGGCGCCATGCCCGCCGCCCCGAATCTGGACGCGGCGCCGCCCCACGACGTACCGCGCATCTTGGGGCGCGACCCCCGCACCGCGCCACGCGTCGAGCCGACCGACGGGATGCGCGAGGCCGCGCATCGGCTGCTGCGGCGCGCGGGCCTCGGCGGAGAGCCGGTCGTGGCCGTGGCCCCCGGCGCGGCCTACGGCGACGCCAAGCGCTGGCCCGCGGCGAGCTTCGGCGCCCTGTGCCGCCGGCTCGCCAAGGAGCTCGGACGGCCGTGCGTCCTTGTCGGCTCCGCCGCCGAGCGCGCGCTCGGCGCCGCGGTGCGCGAGAGCGTCGGCTCGGGCCCGGCACCCGTCGATCTCACCGGTCGCACCGATCTCGGCACGCTCATCGGCGTCCTGGCCGCGGCGACGCTCTTTGTCGGCAACGACTCCGGCCCGGCCCACCTGGCGGCGGCGCTCGGGTGTGCGGGCGTAGCGCTGTTCGGGTCGACCAGCGAGGCCTACAGCGGGCCGGTCGGCCCCCACATGCGGATCCTCCACCGGCACCTGCCCTGCTCGCCCTGCTTCGAGCGGGACTGTCCGCTCGGCCACCTCGACTGCCTTCGGGGGCTCGGTGTGGACGAGGTGGCGCGGGCGGCGTGCCTGGCGCTCTCGAACGGCGGGCCGTCGTGACTCCGGCGGAGCTCGGGCGGCTCCGGCGCATCCTCGTCGTCAAGCTGAGCTCGCTCGGCGACATCGTGCACGTGACCCCCTGCCTCCGCGCGCTGCGCCGCTCCTGTCCGGCGGCCGAGATCACGATGGCGGTCGACCGCCGCTTCGCCGCGCTCGTGCGCGGCGGCCCCTACGTGGACGAGACCATCGAGGTCGAGAGCGGGCGGACTCGCCTCGCGAACTGGCTGGCGCCCTGGCGCCACCTCGCCGGGCGCCGCCGGCCGTCCTTCGACCTCGCGATCGACTTCCAGGGAACGCGCCGGAGCGCGCACTGGGTCTACGCGAGCGGCGCGAGGGTCCGAGCGGGAGTCCTCCGCGTCGGCGGCGCGGCCTGGCGCCCGGGCTGGGCGGCGGCCGTGCGGGCGGACCCGACGGGGCATGCGGTGCGTGTCAATGCCGACGTCGCCGAGGCGGTCGGGATCGCCGTCGACCGGCTGGATCCGGAGCTCCGCGTCTCGCGCGACGCGGACGAGCGCTGCGCGGCACGCCTGGCCGCGACCGGCGTGCCGGCGCGGGACTTCGTCCTCGTCAATCCCTTCACCCGGTGGCCGTCGAAGAGCTGGCCCGTGGACCGGTATCGCGCGCTGATCGACGGTCTCGTCCGCGATCAGGTGGGGCCGATCGTGGTCCACGCCGGGCCGGGGGAAGAGCTCGGTCTGGAACCCTTTCGCCACCGTGCCGCGGGGTCCGACGTCTCCGTCGTGGGCGGCCTGCCGCTCGAGGAGTCGCTCGCCCTGTTCGCGCGTGCGCGGCTCATGGTCACCGGCGACACCGGCCCCATGCACTGCGCCGCGGCGCTCGGGGTGCCGGTCGTCGCCCTCTTCGGCCCGACCTGGCCGGAGCGCACCGGCCCCTGGGGGGCGGGCCACCGCATCGTGCAGCGCTCACGCCCCGCGTCCCACTACGCGTACCGGACCGACGCGGCGTGCGAGCACATCCGGGGGATCGACGTGCCCACGGTCCATCGAGCGGTTCTCGACGCCCTGGCGGCCGGGCCAGCGGCTCCCGCGCCGTCGTCCGGGTCAGCCACGCCCGTCGCCGCGCGTCCATAGCACCTGCCGGTAGAGCTCTTCGATCCGGGTGAAGTTCGCCTCGAGCGACCGCGCCTGGATCACCGCGCGGCCCGCGTCGGCGGCGCTCGCCCGGCGGGCGGGGTCGAGCGCCCGGCGCATCGCCCGCGCGACCTCGTCGACCTCCCCGGGATTCTCGAGCACCCATCCTCCGTGCTCCGCGGGCCAGAGCTCGTGGACGCCGTTCCAGCGGCTCGTGATCGCGGGCACGCCCATCGCCCACGCCTCGAGAACGGCGAGGCTGCACGAGTCGTAGAACGTCGGGTGGAGGAGAACGTCCGCCGCCGCGAGGTACGGTCGCGGGTCGGCGACGTCCCGGAAGAACCGGACCTGTCGGGCCACGTCGAGGCGTCGAGCGAGGGCGGCGAATGCCTCCTCGGGGCCGTTCCCGACCACGCACAGGCGCACGGCGGGCGTCTCTCGCGCAAGCCGCGCCGTCGCGCGAAGGGCGGGCGCCAGTCCCTTCAGATGGTAGTTGTGGCCGAGGAACACGAACGTCGTCGCCGCGCCGACCTCGAGCCGCTCCCTGGCCTCCGCCCGGTGGCGGTCGCGGTACGCCGGAGAGAACCGCTCGGCGTCGACGCCGTTCCAGACGACGTCGATCCGGGCGGGGTCTATCGCATAGTCGCGCACGAGGTGGCTCTTGACCATCGGAGACACGGCGACGATCCGCCCCCTGCCCGGCGCGTACTGGCGCGTCTCGATGTCGTCCCGGCGGCGGGCCCGGACGTGGTCCAGCCAGGCTCGCAGTCGCCGTCGGGGCGGGAGGGCGCGGAGCGACTGCCGGAGGACCGTTCGCCGTGAGCCGGCGTGAACGTGCAGCAGGTCGAATCGCCAGCCGACGCCGAAGTCGTGCACGAGAGCCGGCGGGACCCGCTCGAGCGCCGCCGCGAGCGCCGCCGCGCGCGCCACCCGCTCAGCCGGTCGAGGCAGTCGGTGGCGGACGAGCCCCGGCGGCAGCGCATCGTCGAACTCGAAGGCCAGTCCGTGGACCTCGCAGCCGCGCCGAAGGAGCCAGTCGGCGAATCCGGCCGCCCAGCTCTCCAGCCCGCCCCTCGCGGCGACCAGGCGGTCGAGGACCAGGGCGACTCTCAACGAGCTCCTCGCGAGCGCCGGAGTGACCTCATGCGACGAACGGGTATGTTAGCCGGGACGAGGGGGGCGCGCTCGGGGACGCGTCCAAGGCCGCCGGCCGGTGCGATTCGCCGCCCCGGCCGATTGCCTCCAACCCCGCCTTCACCGTACGATACGGGCGCCGTATGCGGCTCACCGGAAAGGTCGTCCTGATCACCAACGTCGGCCAATACATGGGCCCCGCCTGCGCCGAGGAGTTCGCGAAGGAGGGCGCCGTGCTGGCGCTCCACGAGCGCACGGAAGCGCGCGCCCAGGCAGCCCTCGAGATGGCGCGCGCACACGGGCGCGATGCCTCGGTGGTGACGGGCGACCTCACCGTCTCCGGCGAGGCGAACCGCGTGGTGAGGTCGGTGGCCGAGCGCCACGGACGGCTCGACGTCCTGATCAACAACGCGAGCCACGCCCCGGTCGGCGGGCCGGTCGACGAGGTGTCCGACGAGACCTGGCGGTCGATGGTCGCTCACCTCTACGACGAGCCGTTCTTCTGCCTCCGCGCCGCCATCCGGGTGATGAAGCGTCAGGGCCACGGCAAGGTGGTCAACATCACGTCGGCGGTGGCGATCCCGGGCTTGCCGAACTACACCGCGTACTCGGCCGCCCGCGCGGGAGCGAACGGCCTCACCCGAGCCGCGGGACGAGAGGTCGCGCGTCACAACATCCAGGTCAACGCGGTCGCTCAGAACTTCGTCGAGAACCCGACCTACTTCGGCCCGGACATCACCGGCCATCCGGACCGGCTCGCCCGCGTCGTCCGGAACGTCCCCGCCGGCCGGCTGGCGCGATCCGAGGAGTCGGCGAAGCTCTGCGTCTTCCTCGCCTCGGACGAGTCGGATTTCTTCTGCGGCCAGGTGATCCCGTTCGCCGGCGGCTGGGTCTGAAATGGCCGATCTCGCGGCGGCGGACCTCTACCAGCGGCTCACGAGCCCGGCGCCTCCCCGGATCCTCGACGTCCGCAACACCGAGGAGTTCGCGCGGTGGCGGGTGGAGGGCCCGCATCCGGTCGACCTGCTCAACCTCCCCTACTTCGAGTTCGTCGAGCGGGAGGAGACGTCGGTCCGCCGGGTCACCGAATGGCTCGGCGGTCGCCCGGGCGAGCTGGTCGTGGTCTGCGCCGAGGGCGGCTCGTCCGCCTTCGTGGCCGAGATCCTGAACGCGCGGGGAGTCCCGGCCGCCAACCTCGCCGGCGGCATGGTCGGCTGGGGCCTCGGCACTGCGGCGCACCGGATCCCGGCCGCGGGGGAGGCTCGCGTCTGGCAGGTCCTCCGCTTCGGCCGAGGCTGCCTGTCCTACGTCGTGGCCCGGGGGGAGGACGCCGTCGTCGTCGATCCACATCGCGGCCTCGACGCCTATCGGACGCTCCTCGAGCGCGAGCGGCTCCGCCTCCGCGCGGTCTTCGACACGCATCTGCATGCCGACCACGTCTCCGGCGGACCTCGGCTGGCGGGCGACGCCGGCGTCGCCTACCACGCGAGCCCGCGCGACTTCGAGGGCGGGGCCGTCCGCGTCGAGGCATTGGCGGAGGGCCGTCCGATCCGGATCGGCCCGCTGGAGATCCTGCCCATCGTCCCGATCGGCACGCCCGGGCACACGCCCGGCAGCACCTCGCTGCTCGTGGCGGAGACCGTGCTCCTGACGGGCGACACCCTCTTCGTCGACGACGTCGGGCGGCCGGACCTGGGCGGCGAGGCGGCCGCGTGGGCGCGGGACCTCCACCGGACGCTGCACGAGCGCCTCGCGTCGCTCGGCGATCCGGTCGCCGTCCTGCCGGCGCACGCGAGCGGCCTCGCGGCCGCGGGCCCGGACGGGGCGGTCGCCGGCACGCTGGGGGACCTCCGGCGCCGGAACCGCGCCATGCGGCTCGACCTCGACGCCTTCGTCCGCGAGGCGGAGCAGGCGGCGGGCTCGGCGCCTCCCGAGTACGCGCGGATCCGGGCGATCAACCTGGGCCGCGAGATCGCCGCCGAGTCCGAGCTGACCGAGCTCGAGCTCGGCCGGAACCAGTGCGCCCTGTCGAGGAGGTGACCCTTGGCTGAGTACCGGACCGTGGATGCCCGCGGGCTCAAGTGCCCCATGCCCATCGTCAAGGCGAAGAAGGAGATCGACGCGATCCCGGTCGGCGAGATCCTCCGGGTCGTGGCGACCGACCCCGGATCGGTCCTCGACTTCCAGGGCTGGATGAAGGCCAGCGCCAGCTACGAGCTGGTGAGCCAGGAAGAGGGGCAGGACGAGCAGGGCCGCAAGACGTTCGTGCACCTGGTGAGGAGGAAGGCATGACGACCGCGACGACGCCGGAGATCAGGATCGATCCCGCGGTCCGCGCCTACGTGGACGAGCGCCTCGCGGAGCTGCGCGCGCGCCTGCCCGACGACCGGGTCACGCTCGTGGTGTTCTCCGGAGACCTCGACCGGAACCTGGCCGCTCTCGTCATCGCGACGGGCGCCGCGGCGATGGGGCTCGAGGTGTCCGTCTTCTACACCTTCTGGGGGCTGTCGGCGCTGAAGAAGCGACCCACCCTCCGGGGCAAGGGGCTCAAGGAGAGGCTCTTCTCCCTGATGACGCCGGGCCGATTGAACCGCATGCCCGTCTCGCGGATGAACTTCGGCGGCGTCGGGCGCGCGATGCTCCAGTCGATGATGCGGGACAAGCAGGTCGCGTCGGTCGACGAGCTCTTCGACATGGCCCGCCAGCTGGGCGTCAAGCTCATCGCCTGCACCATGTCCATGGACGTGATGGGCATCGCCCGCGAGGAGCTCATCGACGGGGTGGACGTCGGAGGGGTGGCGACGTTCCTGGGCGACGCCGCCCGCTCGCGGGTCTCGCTCTTCGTCTGACGGCGACGGTCGTGGCCGGGGGCGCGTGAGCGGCGGTCGATGGCCTTCCAGCCCGCCCTCCCCCTCGTCGTCGAGAGCCTCTCCGGCACGGCGCCGCTATCCTTCACGGTGCGGCACATCGTCTGCGCCGGCTACACGAGCCGGGACCGGGCGGACGCCGAGCGGCACATCCGGGAGCTGCAGAATCTCGGGATCGCGCGGCCCAAGGAGGCGCCGACCTTCTTCGCGGTCGCGTCCTATCTCGCGACCGTCGAGCAAGTGATCGAGGTCCAGGGGCCCTTCACCTCGGGCGAGGCCGAGGTGGCGCTGGTCCTGGGGCCGGGCGGGCCCTGGGTGACGGTCGCCAGCGACCAGACCGACCGCTTCGTCGAGCGCCACTCCGTCCCCGCCGCGAAGCAGCTGTGCCCCAAGGTGCTGGCCCCGTCGGTGTGGCCCCTGGCCGAGGTCGAGGCGCACTGGGACGACCTGGAGATCCGGGCGTGGGTCCGCAGTGGGCGCAAGCGGCGCCTCTACCAGGAGGCGAAGCTGGGCAGCCTCCTCCTCCCGGACGTCCTGCTCGCGGGCGTCCGCCGGCGCGCCGGCCGCGTCCTCGACGGCGTGCTTCTCCTCTCGGGCACCGTCCCGACGGTGGACGGTCAGCTGGTCTACGGCGACGCCTACGAGCTGGAGCTCGTCGACCCGCGGCTCGGGCGGGCCATTCGCACGCAGTACGCCGTGCGCGTCCTCGAGAGCGGGCGCTAGCCGGCGGCGATCCCGCGGCGACGGCGGCGCGCGCGAATCACGCGGCGGGGCGCGGAGCGTACACCGGCACGAGGAACGTCGCGCCGAAGTCGACGCCGGGCGCCTCGCCGCGGACCTCCAGCTCCCAGTACCGGGGCGGGCGGTCGGCGAGCCGGGTGTCGTACGGTCCGAGCGGCAGCCGGAACGTGATGGGCAGATTCCACGTCTCGCCGAGCCGACCCCAGGCGGGCTCGACCGGCAGCGAGTCCGCCCACACCTGCTCGCTCCGGGTCGAGCTCGAGTCGCCGTCCGACACATAACGCTCCTCGATGCAGCGGAGCGTCGCCGCCAGCCGGCAGTCGGCCGGGGGTCTGGGCACCCGGAGCCATACACGGGCCGGGGCGCCGAGGCTGAGCGGGAACCGCTCGAACCGGAGGAAGACGCGGCCGAAGCGGGCCCGCCGCCAGCCGAGATAAGCCGCGTAGCCCGCGACGATCACCGTGAGGACGTCGAAGGCGGCGGTCACGACGACCGCCACGATGCGCCCCGAGAGCGGGATGCCCAAGCGCGAGGAGAACGCCACCCAGTTGAACGGAACGAGGAAGAGGGCCAGGATCACCGCCAGGATCGCGGCGGAGGCCGCCCGGCGCCCGGTTTCGTCCCACGCGCCGGCGGGATCCCACGGGTGGTCGGCGACCCACGGCGCGCCGGGCATCGTCCGCCTGAGCCGCCGGGCCCGCGCCTCGCGGAGCCCGTCGCCGACGCGCAGCGCCAGGAGCCAGGCGCCGAGGACGACGAAGGTCACGCCGATCGCATAGGGGACGGCGGCCGACGCGGGCACACGCGGCTTCGGTCGCAGGACCCCGGCCCCGACGAGCCCGAGCATCGCGCCCGCCGCGAGCAAGCCGAGCCCGATCAGCAGCGCGATCCCGGCCGGCACCCGGGGCGCCGTGCGGGCCTGGTGGTCCGTCAAGATCCGCCGCTCGGTGTCGGGCACGGTCGCGCGCCGACGTCAGGCGGGGGAGCCGTGCAGGAGCGCGAGCGCCTCGGCGTGAAGGCGTCCATTGGAGGCGAGCGCAGTGCCGGAGTAGATCGTCGGGCGCCCCTCGAGGTCGGTGAACCGTCCGCCCGCCTCCTCGAAGAGGATCCGCAGGGGCGCCAGGTCCCACGGCTTGAGGTCCGCCTCCAGCATGAGCTCCGCCTGCCCCCGCAGGACGAACGTGTAGCCGAGATAGTCGCCGAAGCCCCGCTGGCGGTCGGTCCGGTCGACGAGCCGGACGAATCCCTCCCAGTAGCGCCCGCCCGCGAGCGGACGCAGCAGGTTGAGGCTGGAGTGCACCAGCATGGCATCCTCGAGCCGATCGACCGCCGAGACGTGGAGGCGAACACCGTCCAGCCACGCCCCCTGCCCGCGCCGGGCCCAGTAGAGCTCGCCGGTCGCGGGCGCGTGAACGACGCCGAGCGTGATCTCCCCCTCCTCCTCCAGGGCGAGGAGCGTCGCCCAGTAGGGAATGCCGCGGACGAAGTTCTTCGTGCCGTCGATGGGGTCGACGATCCAGCGGCGCGCCTGGTGGCCCTGGGCCCCGTACTCCTCGCCGAGGAATCCGACGTCGGGAAACGCCGCCCGCAGGCGCGTCACGATGGCCGATTCGGCCTCCTGGTCCGCCTGGGTGACGGGCGTCTGATCCGCCTTTCGCATCACGCGGACGTCGCTCCGGAAGTACCGGAGCGCGATCGCGCCCGCCTCGCGCGCCGCGTCCAGCGCGGCCTCGAGGACACGATCGCTCACGAGCGGGGCAGTCCGAGGACGCGGTCCCCGATGATGTTCCGCTGGATCTCCGACGTACCGCCCGCGATGGCAAAGCGCCGCGCGAAGAGCGTCTGGAAGGCCCAGCGGCCGCCGTCCGGGGCTCGCGGCGTCTCCCGCCAGAGCTGCCCGCGGAGCCCGAGCAGGCCGCTGGCGGTCTCCGCCATGCGCACGTACGCCTCGGTGAAGGCGAGCTTGCCGACCGAGCCCTCCGGACCGGGCGGCTCGCCACGCAACCGCCGGGTCACCCCGCGGAGGCTCGTCAGCCGCACCGCCTCGGCGTCGATCCAGCACTGGGCGAGCTCCTGGCGGACCACCGGGTCCTTGGACGCCGCCACGTCGCCGCGGGGAGTGGCCCGCGCGAGCTCGAGGAGGAACCGAGTGAAGTGATGGAGGCTCGTCTGGCTCCCGAGACCCGTCCGCTCGTACATGAGCACGGTGATCGCGACCTTCCAGCCGCCGTGGAGCGGGCCGAGAAGCTCGTCGCGAGGCACCCGCACGTCGTCGAAGAAGACCTCGTTGAACTCGGCATCCCCGGTCAGCTGGACCAGCGGACGCACAGTGATGCCGGGCGTCCGCATGTCGACGAGGAGGCACGAGATCCCGTCGTGACGCGGCGCGGCCGGATCGGTCCGGACGAGGAGGATGCACCACTGGCTCCGGTGGGCGTTCGACGTCCAGACCTTCTGCCCCGAGACGCGAAACGTGTCACCGTCCAGGACCGCGCGGGTGCGGAGCGCGGCCAGGTCGGAGCCCGCTCCCGGCTCGGAGAATCCCTGGCACCAGATCTCGTCGGCGGCCAGGATCGGCGGGAGAAAGCGCCGGCGCTGGGCCTCCGTGCCCCACTCCATGATTCCCGGGCCGGCGAGCATGAGGCCGATCGTGTTGACGCCGGGCGGGGCTCCCGCGCGCACCATCTCCTCCTGGAAGAGGAGCTGCTCGACCAGGCTCGCGCCGCGCCCGCCGTATTCCCGCGGCCAAGCGATCCCGACCCATCCCCCGCGGTGGAGCCGCTTGTGCCAGGCCAGGCAAGCGTCGAACGACCGGTCCGGGTGGAGCGTGAACTCGTCGTCGGTGGCCGGCCAGGTCGCGCGGTGCTCGGGAAGCTCCCGCTCGAGCCACGCGCGAAGCTCGGAGCGGAACGCCTCCTCGGCCGGCGAAAACGCGAAGTCCATCGTCAGGGCGTTGGTAGCACACGCCGATGGGGCGGTCAAGAATCCGCTGCCGACTCTCGCGCGACCGCTCCCGGCGCGTCGCCTGCGCGGCTTGCGCTCGGCGACGTCCTGACCGAGAATCGCGGCGCACCGGCCCACGTCACCCGCACTCGGAGGCATGGATGGCCAAGCAGCGCTACTGCGCGAGAACCGTCTTCGACTCACCGGCCTACAGCCAGGGCGTCAAGGTCAGCGGCCCCGGTACCACCCTCTACATCTCCGGGCAGGTCGCCCAGGACGCCAAGGGCAAGATCGTCGGCCGCGGGGACTTCTCCGCCCAGGCCCGCCAGACGCTCAAGAACGTCAAGGCCATGGTCGAGGCGGGCGGCGGAACCCTCGCCGACGTCGTGAAGGTGACCTTCTACGTCACCGACGTGCGCTACCGGCCGGACCTGGTGCCGATCCGCGAGGAGTTCTTCGGGCCCAAGCTGCCCGCGTCGACCCTGATCACGACGCCGGCTCTCGCCCACCCCGACTACCTGATCGAGATCGAGGCGATCGCCTTCGTGGAGGCTCGCTGATGCGACTCCAGGACAAGGTCGCCATCGTCACCGGCGCGGCGCGGGGGATCGGCCTCGCCATCGCGCAACGGTTCGTGAAGGAGGGCGCCAAGGTGGCGCTCGCCGACTGGCTCGCGGCGGAGGTCGAAGCCGAGTCGGCCGCGCTCGGCTCGTCGGCCATCGCCGTCCCTACCGACGTCGGCGACGCGGGCGCGGTCCGCCGCCTGGTGGCGCGAACCGTCGAGCGCTTCGGCCGCCTGGACTGCATGGTCGCGAACGCGGCGGTCCAGGCCGAGATTCCGTTCCTGGACCTCACCGAGGAGGAGTTCGACCGCGTCATCCGGGTAAACCTGAAGGGCGCGTTCCTGTGCGGGCAGACCGCCGCCCGCCACATGGTCGAGACCCGCACGCCGGGCTCGATCGTCAACATGAGCTCGGTGAACGCCGTCGTCGCGCACCCGGTGCTGGTCCACTACGCCGCGTCCAAGGGCGGCATCGCGATGCTGACGAAGGGCATGGCCGTCTCCCTCGCCCCGCACGGGATCCGCGTCAACGCGATCGGACCGGGGACCACGAACACGCCGATCAACGCCAACTTCTTCAGCATGCCCGGGATGGTCGACCGCTTCCTCATGCGGACCCCGCTCGGCCGCATCGCCGAAGCGGACGAGATCGCCAGCGTCGCGCTCTTCCTCGCCTCGGACGAGGCGTCCTACGTGACCGGGACCACCATCTACGCCGACGGCGGCCGGCTCGCGCTGAACGGCCTCATGGCGCGCCCGCAGTAGCCCGCGCCATGGGGGTCCTCGACCGGTTCCGGTTGGACGGCAAGCGCTGCTTCGTGACCGGCGGCAGCCGGGGGCTGGGGCGCGAGATGGCGCTCGCCCTCGCCGAGGCCGGGGCCGACGTCGTGCTGGCCGGCCGCGACCGGGCGAGCCTCGAGGCGACCGGGACCGAGGTCGAGCGGCGCGGCCGCGCGGCCGTGCTGATCCAGGCCGACATCGGCCAGCCGCTCGAGGCGGCGCGCGCCTGCCGGACCGCCCTCGAGCAACACGGGCCGATCCACATCCTCGTCAACAACGTCGGCGGGCGGCGGATCGACGTGCCGACGGAGGACCTCGACCTCGAGCAGTGGCAGGAGATCGTCGACCTCAACCTCACGAGCACGTTCATCTGCACCAAGCTGGTCGGCGGCGCCATGGTCCGGCGCGGCCAGGGCGGCCGGGTCATCAACGTGGCCTCGATCTCGGGCCTGGTCGCGAACCGCGGGATCGCCGGCCGGAGCTACGAGACCAGCAAGGCCGCGGTGATCCAGTTCACGCGGGCGGTCGCCGCCGACTGGGCGCCCCACCGGGTCACGGTCAACGCCATCGCCCCCGGGGCCTTCCTGACCGAGCCGAACCTCCGCTGGAGCAAGCTCAACCCGGCGATCCTGGAGACGTTCAAGGCGCAGATCCCGATGGGGGAGTTCGGCCGGCCCGAGGATCTCGGGCCCCTCGCCGTCTACCTGGCGAGCGACGCCGCCCGCTACATGACGGGCGCGGTCCTGGTCATCGACGGCGGCTACACCGCCTGGTAGCGCGCGGCCCGGGACGCCGGCCCGCGCTCACTCGCCGGTCCCGGGCGCGCTCCCGGGAGAACGGCGCCGACGAGCCTGCCGTCTCGGTCTTTCCGCCGAGCCTCGATCGGCCAGGGTGGCGACCGCGGCCGCCAGCTCGGCCGGCTCGATCGGCTTGGCCGCGTGCTGCTGGTAGCCGGCCGAGAGCGCCGCGTCCCGATCGTCGATCCTGGCGTATGCGGTGAGGGCGAGCGCCGGGATCCGTCCGCCATGCTCGGCGTCGAGCGCCCTGATCTGGCGGATGAGATCGTACCCGTCCTCATCCGGCATGGCGATGTCGCTGACCAGGACATCGAACGACGCCCCATCGAGCGCCTTCAGCGCCGCCTGGACGCTCGCCGCGAGGGCCACCTCGGCGCCGCATTCGACGAGGATCGCTCGCATCAGCTCCCGCGCGTCGGCCTCGTCGTCCACGACGAGAACCCGGAGGCCCCCGAGCGTCGGAAGCCGACCGGCCGCCGCCGCCTTCGTCACGCTCGCGAGGGTCTCCCCGTCGTCAGCGGGACGTTCGTCCGTGAGGGGCAGCGTCACCGTGAAGGTCGTGCCCCGTCCAGGCCCGTCGCTCTCGCCGGTCACCGCCCCGCCGTGGAGCTCGACGAGATGCTGCACGATGGCGAGCCCGAGCCCGAGACCCCCGTGAGACTGCGTGGTGGAGTGGGCGACGCCGAACTGGGTGAAGATTCCGGCCAGCCGTTCGGGCTCGATTCCTCTCCCGGTGTCGCGCACGCGGATCTCGACCGTGGAGCCCCGGCGCGCGAGGCGAACGTCGACCCGGCCGCCCCTCGGCGTGAACTTGATCGCGTTGGACAGGAGGTTCGAGACGACCTGCTGGAGACGCGACAGGTCGCCATTGACCGGGCCGGCCGTCGCGTCGAGCTGGCCTTCGAGCCGGACGCCTCGGGCCTCGGCCGCCGGCCGCATGCCGGCAATCACCGCGTCCACCATGAGGGCAGGCATCACCGGGCGGGTTTCCAGGCGCATCGTGCCGGCGATGATGCGCGACACGTCGAGGAGGTCCTCGATCAGGCGCGTCTGCAGCACGGTGTTCCGCTCGATTACCTCCAAGCCCTGTGCGGTGGCGGTCCGGTCCAGCTTCCGGGACCGGAGCATCCGGGTCCATCCCAGCATCGCGTTCAGCGGCGTGCGCAGCTCGTGGGACAGGATCGCGAGGAACCGGTCCTTGGCCAGGCTCCCCACTTCCGCTTGCGCGCGAGCGGACTGCTCCAGCTCGAGGAGTGCAGCGTGAGCGGCTGCCAGCCGCATCGACTCGGTGACGTCTTCGATGGCCAGGAGGACCCGGGCCGGCTCGCCGGCCACCGACAGCACCCGCCGCGCGTTGAGGACCATCGTGCGCCGACCGATCGACTCGAAGTCGTGCTCGACCTCGAAGTTCTCGATGACCTCGCTTCGGGCCAGTATCTCCTCCAGCAACGTCCGTAGCCGCGGGATGTTCCACTGGCGGTTCCCGAGGTCGAAGATGAGCTGGCGCTCCGTCTCCTCCCGCGTGACGTGGAAGGTCTCGTAGAAGGCACGGTTCGCCGTTGCCACGCGGAGGTCGGCGTCGAGTATCACGAGCGGCTGGCGCACCGTCTCGACGATCTCCTGCGCCTGGTCGCGCGCCAGCCTCGCCTCCTCGGCGGCGCGCTTGAGCACGTCGATGTCGACGAACGAGATCACGGCGCCCTCGATCCGATTGTCCGCGGTGCGGTACGGTCGGATCCGCACGGAGTACCAGTGACCATCCCGGGCTTGGGCCTCGCGCTCCTGGACGGTGAGGGTCTCGATCACGCTCCGGAGCAGCGCTTCCAGATGCGGAACGTCGACGCTGAGCCTCAGCTCCCCGATCGGGCGGCCGATGTCGCTGGGAGCCACGTTGAGGGCCCGCTCGGTGATCGGCGTCATGCGACGGACGCGGAGATCACCCCCCACCATGATGAGCGGGACATGGGTGCTCGTCAGGAGGTTGCTGAGGTCGTTGCCGAGCTGACCCAGCTCCGCGTTCCGGCTGCTCAGCTCGTCGTTCACGGTGGTCAGCTCTTCGTTGGTCGCCTGCAGCTCCTCCTTCGCGGTCTCCAGCTCCTCGTTCGTGCTCTGGAGCTCCTCGTTCGACGACTGCGCCTCCTCGGTGGCCGCGCGGAGCTCCTCCACGGCTGCCTCGTGCGCTTCGCTCGCGTCCCGCTGATGCCGGTGCGCGTCGGCCAGCTCGCGGGTCAGTTGGGCCACTTCGCGCTCGAGCGCCCGCTTCGGCCGAGATGCCCCGTCCCCCACCGGCTTCGACGGCGAGGGCTGGGCGGGCCGCGGGGGCCCTTCGATGAAGAGGATCAGATGATGGCGGTCGTTCGCCCCTTTCGCGGGGCCGATCGGGATCACCTCGAGGTTGACGTCCCGCCTCCCGCCGTTCGTCTTGACGCGCAGGCCTTCGGCCTTCACCGGGCCACCCTGCTTGGCCGCGCGCTGGACCGCCTGGCGGAGCGCCGGCCCCAGCCCTTCCCGCGCCATCTTGAAGAGGTTCAGGCTGGCCGCGCCCGGCGTCGCCTCGAGGTAGGGGCCGGTCTTGCCGCGGAACTGCACGATCTCCATCGTGGGACCGACCACGACGCCGGCCGGCGCGAACCGCCCCAGGACGTGACGGTCCGCCTCCTCCTCGATGGCCGCCAGGCTCCGGCTCCCGTCCTTCTCCTGCGGGCCGGCCGGGGCGGCGGACCGCTCGCCGGCGGTCAGTCCGAAGCCGAGGTGGCCGGACGGCCCCGGGCGCCGCGCGTAGATCTTGTGCTGCTTGTCGACCGTGGTAAAGAGGCTCGTGAACCGGCCGACCCCCTCCGAGGGGCCGAGCTTCAGGAAGCCGTTGGACTTCAACGCGTAGTGAAGGATGGGGATGACCCGCTCCTGCAACGGGAGGCCGAAATAGATCAGCAGGTTGCAGCAGCTGATCAGGTCCATCCGGGAGAACGGCGGATCCCGGCCCAGGTCCTGCTGCGCGAAGACGCAGGCGTCCCGGATCGCCTTGCTGATCTGATACCGCCCGTCCGTCTTGACGAAGAAGCGCTGCAGCCGCTCGGGCGAGACGTCGTGCTCGATGGTCGCGGGGAACGTTCCGGCCCGGGCCCGGGTGACCGCGCCGGCACTGAGGTCGGTGGCGAACAGCTGGATCGGCAGGGTGCGGTTCATCTCGCCGAGGAACTCCAGCAGCAGGATCACGAGGGAGTAGGCCTCCTCACCCGTCGCGCAGCCCGCCACCCACATCCGGATCGGTTCGTTCAAAGCGCGATTCTTCACGAGGCTCGGGAACACGCTTCGCCTGAGGGCCTCGAATCCCTCCGGGTCCCGGAAGAACCCCGTCACCTGGATGAGGATGTCGTCGTGCAGGGCCTGCGCTTCGCCGGATGTCTCCCGGAGGTAGCGGGCATACTCCCGCGTGCCGTCGATCTTCTGGAGCAGCATCCGGCGGGCGATCCGGCGCCGGATGCTGGCCTCCTTGTACTGCGCGAAGTCGACGCCGGTGACCATGCGCAGCGCCCGGAGGACAGGGCCGATATCGGTCCCGCTTTCCAGCTGATCGGGAGGGGCGACCGAGGGCGCGGCTTGATTCACGTAGGGATGGCCCGCGATCCGCCCCAGCTCGCGGGCGATCCGGGCCGGGGGCAGCACGAAGTCGGCGCCCGTTGCCGCGCTCTGGGGCATGCCGGCGTGTTTCGCGGTCTTCTGGTCCTGGACGAACGTGATGCCACGCTCGGCCTTGATCGCCCGGAGGCCGAGGGTGCCGTCCGCTCCGGTCCCCGACAGCACCACGCCGATCGCCCGGTCGTGCTGCGTCTCCGCGAGCGAGCGGAAGAAGAGATCGATCGGCATGTGGCGGTCGCCCGTGACGCGCGGCGTGAGCGCGAAGGCCGCGCCGTCGATCGTCATGTCCGCGTTCGGGGGGATCACGTAGACGTGGTCGGACGCCACGCGCAGGCGGTCGGTGACCGCGACGACGGGCATCGCCGTGGTTCTCGCCAGGACCTCGGCCAACTGGCTCTCGTGCCTGGGGTCCAGGTGCTGGATCAGCGCGAAGGCCATGCCGGTCTCGGCCGGAAGAGCTCTCAGGAGCTGGGTGAAGGCGTCCAGGCCGCCGGCGGAGGCGCCGATGCCGACGATCGGGAACGGAATTCCGTCGGACGGCGGGGGGGCATCGACGTCGGGCCGAGCTTCCGTGGGCGGCGGCGGACCGGGCGAGGGCTTGCGCCGGCGCTTCGGCGCCGATCTCGTCCGGCGGGTAGCCGTCCGTCCCATCAGCGCGGTCGCTGTCCGCTCGACATGGGGCGGTTCGGGCGGGGCGACACGAGCGCGCGAAGGATCACGATACCGGATGCCGGGAGGTAGGCGCGAAGCTTCGCCTCGCGCCTGACCTCTCACGCAGCTGGGAAGGGATGGCCGTAAACTCCCATCCCCCCCTGGACTTTTTCACGAGAGACACGGCATCGGCTGGATGCTCCGAGCATAGCTGAGCGCACTCGAAAGGGCCAGCCCCCCGCGTGACTTGCCCCCCGCGTGACTTGGCGCCACGTCACGTGGCCGCCCTGTGCTGATGGCGGCAGGCCGCTGCGCAGCTGTCTAATCCAGACGCTCGCGCAGATTGTCGAGCGCCGCTCCGGGCTCTGCGACGACGAAGGGGGTCAGGGGCGGCGCCGGCTTCCGAGGCCGAGCTGGAGCATCATGCCGACGAGGTCGCAGTAGAGACGAGGGTCTCCATGAGCTCCATGTTCCCGTGTTCCGTCGTCATGTCCCGCTCCTCCTGTTTTCAAGAGTGCCACCGCTGAGCCGATCAGCGAGAAGGCGGGTACGGCGCGCCCTTCCGCCGGGCCGCCTCGGCGACGCCGGCGTGCAGCCGGTCGAGGACCGGGCGGACCGGCTCGCCGCCCTGGAGGATCCGGCGCACCGCCTCGTTCATCGCGTCGCTCACGTCGGACCAGTAGGGGACGCCGGGGCGGTGCCAGCCGTCGTCGAGCGCCCGGCGCACGGCCTCGAACGTCTCGCGCTGCGCCGCGGGCACCTGGCCGTAGGCGTCCGCCCGGATGGCCGGCCACGCGTTGCCGGCGACGAGCCGCTCCTGGGCGTCCCGCGACATGAGGAAGGCGGCCAGCCGAACCGCGCGCTCGCGCCGGGACCCCGCAACGCCGCGCGGAATCCCGAGGACGTCGCCGCCCACCACGTGGGCGGCGCGGACGGGGCCCCGCCATCCCTCGTAGACCTCGAACCGGTCGAGCAGCGCCTGGCGGGCCAGCACGCCGGACGTGAACGGCCAGTTCGGCGCGAGCCATGCCGTCTCGCTGACGAGATGGTCGACCTGCGTGTCGTACTTGGCGACGAGACTCTCGCGCGCCAGAAGTCCGTCTCGCCAGAGCCCGGCGAGGAACTCGAACGCGGCGACCGATCCCGCGTCGTTCAGCGACACGGGGTCGCCCCCGAAGCTCAGCACCAGCTCGGCGATCGTGATGGCGGTCGGCGCGCCCTCGGCCAGCGCGAGCGCGACCTTCGGGGCGCCGCGCCGGTCCTTGAACGCCTTGGCCACGGCGCGCAGCTCGGCGACGGTCCGCGGCCGGGAGACGCCCGATTCCGCGAGGCGATTCCGGTTCACGTAGGTGACCTGCACGTTGGGGCGAAACGGGAGGAAGTAGCGCGCCCCGTCGAAGCGCGGCGGCACCATCGCCGGAATGACCGCCTCCGGAACGGCCACGTCGTCGAGCGGCTGAACGAGCCCGCCGTCCACGAGCGATCGGAGCGCGAGGTTGTCCTGGGCGAACAGATCGATGGTGGGGCGTCCCGCGCCGACCTCGACCTTCAGCTTTTCCGGCAGGTCCTGGGCGACGACGCCGACGAGCGTGACCGTGATACCGCTCTCCGCCCGGAACCGCTCGAGCACCTCGCGGAGCGTCGGCTTCTCGTCCTCGGCCAGGGACGCGCTGAACACGACCCCGGGGCGCTCGGCGTCGTCGGCGCGCCCGCATGCGCCCGTCGTCACGACAACGGCCAGGCTCATGACGACCATCCACGGCCGGCGCCGGCGGGTCAGCGTTCCCATCAGCCTCGGATGGCCCCGGCCAGCGCGCCCGGGCGAAGACGTCGCTGGAGGACGGCCACGATCACCAGAATCGGCAGCACCAGGACCACCGCGACCGCGGCCATCTGCTGACGCGTACCCCGGTCGATCGCCTGGAAGACCTGGAGCGGTAGCGTGTTCTGAGACGTCGTGAGGAGCCGAGCGTACAGGAACTCGTTCCAGGAGTAGAGCCACGCGAAGAGGGCGGCGACGGCGAGCGTCGGCCCGGCCATCGGCAGCACGACGCGGCGGAGCGTCGTGAGACGCGAGGCGCCGTCGATCGCGGCCGCGGCCTCGACGTCGCGGGGCACCGCCTCGAAGGCCCCGACCAGCAGCCAGGCGACGAACGGGAGCACGCCGGTGACGTGCGCAAGCGCGAGCCCGATGTAGGTATCCGTGAGCCCGAGCTCGGCGAACCGGGTGGCGACCGACACGCCGATCGCGAACTCCGGGAACATCCGCGTCACGAGCAGCCCCACCACGATCCCGTAGCGGAGAGGCGCCGGGAGGCGCGCGATCGCGTACGCGCCCGGCGCGGCGATGGCAAGCGCGCCGACGGTCGTCAACCCGGCGACGATGAGGCTCTTCAGGAGCGGAGCCCAGAGATCGCCGCCTTGGAGGACGAACCGCCAGAAGCGGAAGGTCGGGTCGGTGACGACCAGCGCGGGCCGCTCACCGAAGATGGCGGCCCCGGGAGCCACCGACACCATGAAGAGCACGAGGATCGGGAACAGCGCGGCGGCCGCGCACACCATGACCCACGCGCCGAACGCGAGGCGCGCCACCCCGGACACCCGGTCCGCCCGCGACCCCGCCTCCCGGCTTCGCGTCATGCCGGAGACTCCGACGGCCGGGCGACCAGCCGGAGGTAGAGCGCCACGAAGGTCAGGACGAGGACGAAAAGGACGACGGCGGCGGCCGCCGCCGTGAAGGGATCGTTCGCCGGCGGCGCATAGCGGCTCCAGATGAAGGTCCCCAGCACCGGCTCGATCCGCCCGGCGAGGACCAGGGCGATCTCGAAGATCCGGAACGCGTCGATCGCGCGAAGGATCACGGCGACCGTCACGTAGGGGGCGAGGAGCGGCAGCACCACGTGAACGAACCGCCCCCAGCCGGTCGCCCCGTCAGCCCGGGCCGCCTCCTCGACCTCGACGGAGATCGTCTGGAGCCCCGCCAGGAGAATCAGCGTGACGACCGGGACGACCTTCCACGCGTCCGCCACCGCTACGGCGAAGAGCGTGGGTAACCCGCCGGTCACCGTCCACCCGACGGGCTCGAACCGCCAGTCGATCCCGGCGGCGGCCAGGGCGTCCGCCCCGGCGAGCAGGAGCGCGTTCAGGTAGCCGGCCCGCGTGAAGACGAGGAGCATCACCGCCGCCGAGACGACGGTCGGCACGCCGAGCGGCAGCAACACCAGCGTCCTCACGACGCCGCGCAGAGGGAACCGTCGATGGAGCGTCAGCGCCAGCACGAAGCCGACGCTGATCTCGAGCACGAGCGACATCAGAACGACGACCAGGGTGTTCCGGACGGCCGCGCGAAACAGGTCCGACGCGAGCAAGGCGCGGTAGCGGCCCAGCGACGGGAACCCGCCGTCGAGCGGTGCGCTCAGGGACAACCTCACCGTCTCCACGATCGGCGCGGCCGTGAGAATGGCGAGATACCCCACGAGCGGCAGCGCGAGCGCCACCTCCAGCCCGTGCGCACGGATCCAGGAGCCGCCCGGGCCTCGCCTCCGCCCCGGGCGTCGCGCCGCCACCCGGCCGTCCATCCGAGATCATTGTCACCCGAGACACGCGCCGCGCGAAGCGGCGACCGCTCCGGGTCGGACGACCGGCTTCAGGGCCAGTGGACCATGACGACGTTGCTGCGCTCGGGGACGGTGTCCCCGCCCGACCGGGCGCGGGCCGATACCATGAACCCCACGAGCTCGCCCGACTGCGGGCGCCAGCTCGAGAGCGGCGGGATCCCGATGTGGGACCCGATGTTGTCGGCGTGGATGGCCTTGCAGGTCTGGCCGGGGGCGAGCCACTCGTAGGTCGCCGCGTACCACTGCCCGCCCTGGTTCACGAAGACCCAAGGGTTGCCCTCGAGCCCATCCTTGACCGGCCACTGGCCCGCTTTCGTGTGCTCGATGCAGATCGGAGGGGCGCCGACCGAGACGTTCGTGATCCTGGACGTCTCCGCCCAGCCCGACACGTTCGTGTGGAGCCACGTCACCGAGTTGAGATCGATCGAGTCGCTGGCCCCCCCACTCGACGGCGGAGGCTGCGAGGGCGCGCCCTGCGCGATCGTGAGGCTCAGGCCGGCCTTGGCATCTCCCGACTTGGCCTCGAGCTGGTCGGTGCCCGGGGCCGATGGGGCGCGGTAGGTTGTCGCCGCCGTGCCGTCACGGGTCGAAAGCTTGCTCGCCTCAACCCGACCGAGCTTCACGCTCGTCACCTCTACCTCGGTGCCGTCCTTCACGGGCGCGCCGTCGTCCTCCGTGACCCGGAAGGTGATCGTCGTCGAGCCACCCGACGGGACGGTCGTGCTCTGGGCGGAGACGACCAGCGTCCGGCCATCGGTGTCCTCGTCGATGCCGACCATGGACTCCATCTCGGAGCATGCCGCCGCGGCGACGGCGACCACTCCCATCACGAGCGCAGAAGGACCCCTCACGACGCCTCCTCTCTCGAGACCCGATGCGCTGCCGTGCAGGCCTGACGCGATGGACCGCTCTGAAGCAAGTCAGACTTACCATGTCGTCTTCCGGAGCCCGACAAGAAATCGGCGGCCTCGCCCTCGCGGACTCCACGCGCCCGCCGGCCGCCGCGCGGTCAGCGCGTCGTTCTGCCGCAATCGGGCGAGCCCGCCGCCCGCGCGTCACGGCCGCCGCCGCGGCGGGCGATCGGCGCGCGAGTGCTATCATCCAATCGTCGTGATGAATCGGTCCCGGAAGCGCTCCCAGTCCGCCGCCGGCGCGCAGCGCCTGGCTCCTCGAGCGGCGCCGCGTACGGAAAGCGCCCTGGATTCGGCCGGCTGGGACCGCACGCGCTCCGGCCGCTGACATGGCGCGCTCGGGGATGCCGGCAGCGATGGACCCGGCGGCGACGAGCGGCGTGGTCGACACCCTGATCGCCCGGATCCGGGCCGCGCCGGCTCGCTTGCTCCTGCTGGACTACGACGGGACGCTCGTTCCGTTCGTCGACAGCCCGGACCTCGCACGCCCCGACGACGAGCTGCTCGCCCTGCTCCATACGCTCGCCCACTCCGCCGGCACCGCGATCCACGTCGTCAGCGGACGCACCCGCGGAACTCTGGAGGCCTGGCTCGGCGCCCTGACGATCGGGCTCCACGCGGAGCACGGCCTCGCGTCCAGGGCTTCCGGAGCGACGACCTGGGTCACCCGTGCCATGCCCTCGCGAGAGTGGCGCCCCGCGGTCCTCGATTGCATGCGGCGCTTCGCCGCGTGGACGCCGGGTGCGTTCGTGGAGGAGAAGGACGCCGGCGTCGCCTGGCACTACCGGGCCGTGGAGCCGACGCTCGGCGCGACGCAGGGCCGGGCGCTCGAGCTCGAGCTCACCGCGCTCCTCGCCGGGGCGCCGGCCACGATCCTGCTCGGCTCGAAGGTCATCGAGGTGTTGCCGGAAGTCATCCACAAGGGGCACCTGGTCCCGCCGCTCGTCGCGGCCGCTCCGGCCGGGGCGCTGGTGGTCGCGATCGGCGACGACCGCACCGACGAGGACCTGTTCGCGGCGCTCCCGGCCGGCGGCGTCGCCGTCCACGTCGGCCCCGGACCGTCGCGCGCCTCGCTTCGGCTGGACAGCGTGGCGGACGTCCGCGCGCTCCTCCGACGCCTCGCCGACGCGCCGCCTCCCTGACCCGGCTGACTGGAACGCGATATCCTGGAACGGTACGGGGTGGCGGGCGGCATCTCGGTCTCGCCCGCCTGCCGACACGGAATGGAGCCAGGCCCATGGCGCATCGGTCGCCGCGCGGCGACGTCCGCAGCGTGTGGATCGGGAACGTCCGCCCGGAACTGGACGGCGGGCGGTTTCCGGTCAAGCGCGAAGTGGGCGACACCCTCGAGGTGACGGCGGACATCCTCCAGGAGGGCCACGGCAGCTTGGCCGCCGTGCTGCGCTATCGGACCGTCAAGGACACGGCCTGGCACGAGGTGCCCATGGAGCCCCTCGGCAACGACCGCTGGGTGGGCCGGTTTCCTCTCGAGGAGAACACGCGCTACGTCTACACGCTCGAGGCATGGCCCGACGCGTACCGGAGCTGGGCCGAGGACACTCGAAAGCGTCTCGCGGCGGCCATGGACGTCGCCAGCGAGCTCATGGAAGGCGCGGCCCTCCTCCAGAGCGCCCTCTCCCGCGTCGTCGGGGCCGATCGGCGCCGGCTGGAGGCGCGCCTCGCCGAGATCCACGCCACCGACGACTCCGATCGTCGGTCGCGCCTCCTGCTCAACGAAGAGGTGGCGGAGATTCTCGGCGCCCACGCCGACCGCGACGCGGCGACGCGCTACGACCGGGAGCTCGAGGTCGTCGTGGATCGGCCCCTCGCCCGCTTCGCCGCCTGGTACGAGATGTTCCCGCGGTCGCAGAGTGGGGTGCCCGGCCGTCACGGCACGTTCCGCGACTGCATCGAGCGCCTGCCGGACATCGCGGCGATGGGGTTCGACGTCCTCTACCTTCCCCCGATCCACCCGATCGGGCGAAGCTACCGGAAGGGACGCAACAACGCGCTCGAGGCCGGCCCGGACGACCCCGGCTCGCCCTGGGCCATCGGCAACGAGCACGGAGGACACAAGGCGATCGAGCCGGCGCTCGGCACCCTCGCCGATTTCCGGGCCTTCCTGCGGGCCAGCCGGGATCACGGGCTCGAGGTCGCGCTCGACTACGCGCTCCAGTGCTCTCCCGACCACCCCTGGGTGGCCGAGCATCCCGAGTGGTTCCATCACCGGCCGGACGGCACGATCAAGTACGCCGAGAACCCACCGAAGAAGTACCAAGACATCTATCCCCTCAACTTCTACGGCCGGGAGCGCGAGGCGCTCTGGGAGGAGGCCAAGAGCGTCCTCCTCTACTGGATCGAGCAGGGCGTGCGGATCTTCCGGGTCGACAACCCGCACACGAAGCCGTTGCCGTTCTGGTCGTGGTTGATCGGGGAGATCCAGGCCGTGCACCCCGACGTCGTCTTCCTCGCCGAGGCGTTCACGCGGCCTCGGGTCGTGCAGGCCCTGGCGAAGGTCGGGTTCACCCAGTCGTACACCTACTTCACGTGGCGAAACTTCAAGCAGGAGATGACCGACTACCTGACCGAGCTGACCCAGGGAGAGATGGCCGAGTACTTCCGGGGCAACTTCTTCGTCAACACGCCCGACATCCTGCCGCCCATCCTCCAGCAGGGGGGGCCGCCGGCCTTCAAGATGCGGCTCGCGCTGGCGGCGACCCTGTCCTCGGTCTACGGCATCTACAGCGGGTACGAGCTCTGCGAGAACGCCGCGATCCCCGGCACCGAGGAGTACATGGATTCCGAGAAGTACGAGCTCAAGGTCCGGGACTGGGACGCCCCGGGGAACATCAAGCCGCATGTCGCGCGACTGAACCGGATCCGGCGGGAGAACCGGGCGCTCCACGAGTATCGGAACCTGGTCTTCTACGAGAGCGACGACGAGCACGTCCTCTGCTACGGGAAGCGGAGCGCCGACGGCGGCAACGGGGTGCTGGTGGCGGTGAACCTCGATCCCTTCGCGCCCCACGAGACGCGGGTGCGCCTGCCGCTCGCCGCCCTCGGGATCGACCCCGACGAGTCGTTCCAGGCGCACGAGCTCATCACCGATGCCCGGCATCTCTGGAAAGGACCGGCGCAGCGGATCCGCCTCGATCCGGGCCAAGAGCCCGCCGCCATCTTCCGGCTCGAGCGCTTCGGTCAGCGCGCCTATGGCACGCCGTGCTTCTGAGCCGAGTCCGGGCCCGGCCGCCGCGGCCCCCTGAGGAGCGCGTCCCCCGTGGATGACCTCTGGTACAAGGACGCCGTCTTCTACGAGGTGCACGTCAAGGCCTTCCAGGACTCGAACGACGACGGTGTCGGCGACTTTCCGGGGCTCACCGAGCGGCTGGGGTACATCCAGGACCTGGGCGTCGACTGCCTGTGGCTCCTGCCTTTCTATCCGTCCCCGCTGCGGGACGACGGCTACGACATCGCGGATTACCGGGACGTGTCGCCGGGCTACGGGAAGATGGCGGACTTCGAGACCTTCATCGAGGAGGCCCACCGGCGCGGCCTGCGCGTGATCGCCGACCTGGTCGTCAACCACACGTCGGACCGGCATCCCTGGTTCCAGAGCTCGCGCAGCGCTCCGGACTCCCCCTACCGGAACTACTACGTCTGGAGCGACACCGACCGCAAGTACGTCGACGCCCGCATCATCTTCGTCGACACGGAGAAGTCCAACTGGACGTGGGACCCCGAGGCGAAGGCATACTACTGGCACCGCTTCTTCAGCCACCAGCCGGACCTCAACTACGACAATCCGGCGGTGCAGGCCGAGATGCAGGACGCCATGCGGTTCTGGCTCGACAAGGGCCTGGACGGGTTCCGGTGCGACGCGGTGCCCTACCTCTTCGAGCGAGAGGGCACCAACAACGAGAACCTCCCGGAGACGCACGCCTTCCTCAAGCGCCTGCGCAAGACGATCGACACCGAGTATCCCAACAAGAT
>JBIOVM010000053.1:0-73311 GCA_044867785.1 Candidatus Rokuibacteriota bacterium
GTTGCCCTCCAGCCTGCGCTCGAGCTCTGGGCGCTCGTCCAGGCGCTCCACGACCCAGGCACCGCCACGAGCACGACAAGCACTGCGGGTGGAACCGGAAGCGCGTCCAAGACCGATCCGGCCAGGACATCTGAGATGAGACTGGGCACGAGCCGATGCTGCGTCATCGCTGTGTTACCGACCAGCCGCGGGTCGCTTCCGCCTCGCCGGCTGCGTGTGATGGATCGTGACCCCTTGTGACCCGTGTGATACGGGATTCCCACCCTCGCTGTGGCGGGGGACTGGATCTCTCCAGATCGCCGGCTCCCAGCGACCTCCCGTTTCACCGCTCCCGGCATCGCCGCATGGGAGTCCTGCGCCGCAGGGGACCGGCTCGTCCCGTGGTCCGTCTCAGCGCCCGGCGAGCAGGAACGGCAGGGCCAGCCGATGGAACGCGTCCGGCTCCTCGAGCTGCGGCGTGTGGCCCGACCCTTCCAGCACCGCGAGCCGGGCATCCGACAGGCGCGCCTGCATGTCCTCGCCATGCGCCACCGTGCGCACGGTATCGTGTCGGCCCTGGATGATCAGCGTCGGCACCGTGATCTCGCCCAGCCGGCCCAGGACGTTGTTGCGCGCATTTGAGCGGGCCGCCTCCACGGCGGCGTGCGGGGAGGCCGCCAGCGCGATCCGGAGATACTCCGCCGCATGCTCCGAGGGCGGCGGCGTATGGAAGAATCCTTTGACGATGGGCTGCACGACGTCCGGACCCCAGCGCGCCGCGGCGAGTTGGTCGGCCCGGGCCAGCGCGCCAGCCGGATCGGCCGTGTAGGCTCCGGTCGCCACGAGCAGAAGCCGCTCCAGGCGGGCGGGATGGCGCAGCGCGAAGTGCTGCGCGACCACGCCGCCCATGGACCCCCCCACGACGACGGCCCGGGCGACGCCGCGCTCATCGAGCAGCGTCGCCACGGCGTCCGCGAAGGCCTCCATGGTGTAGGGGCCTGGCAGACCCGCCGAGTCTGCGAAGCCGGGGAGGTCCACCGCGAGGCCGTGGCCACCGTGGAGCGCGTGTCGCTCCACGGTGGGGGCCCAGTAGGCAGAGGACTGACAGTACCCATGGATACACACCACGACCGGCGGCCGGCCGGTGCGTTCGAACAGGTGCATCGCGGGTCGCTAGCTCCACTGTTTCTTCAGATCGCGCGCTTTCTTGGCGGACGCCTCGAGCGCGTCGCGGGGCGCGATCTTCTTCAGGAGCACGGTCTGGATCTGCTGCTGCGTGAAGCGGTCCCACTCCAGGTACCAGGGTGCCTTGATGTTCTCGCGGGCGTGCGCATGCTGGTACTGGTGGCTGCGCACCTCGAGATCGTACCCGGCGTCCTGCTGCACCTTCTTGATGTCGGGGTCGTTGTCCAGTGACTTGAAGGGGTACCCCACCCCGTACTTGCGGTACCAGTCCTTGGCGGAGTAGTAGACTCCGTCCTTGTCCTTGCCGCCCATGTAGAAGATGAGCTTCCAGGCCGCGTCGCGCTCCTTGGTCTTGGCGCTGATGGCATAGAGCCGCGTCCACCCCATCGGCCCGATGCCGGTGTCGGTGAGGCCCGGGAACCGCATGAGTTGGATGTTTCCGGCGCGCTTGCTGTGTTGCGGGTTGTTCACCCGGGGGAACACGTTGCCCACGGCCGACGTGAAGATGCCCTGGCCGCTCAGATAGATGTCGCGGGCCTGGGTCTCGTCAATCTCCAGGCCGCGTGGATCCAGGATCTTCCAGTCGTGCATCGCCGCGCGCATCCACTCCAGCACGGCCACCGCCGTCTTGTCCTTGTCCGGATAGACGGGCTCGAAGTCCTCGTTGAAGAGGTGCCCGCCCGAGGCGAACACCATGGACCAGAACTCGTCCAGGCCATCGGTGTTGGTCTTGAAGCCCTTGAGGATGGGGTAGGGGGACAGGCCCGCCTTCTTGCAGGCCAGGGCCGCGTTCTTCAGCTCGTCCAGCGTGACGGGTACCTTGGTGACCCCCGCCTTCGGCAGGGCGGTCTTGTCGTAGATGTAGATGTAGACATCGCCGTAGTACGGAGTCCCGTACTGCTTGCCCTTGTAGGACATGGCCTCCAGGTTGTACGTGTACATGTCCGCGTTGAGCTCCGACAGCCGGTTCATGCCCTCGATCGGCTGGAGCCAGCCCGCCTCCACCCAGGCGCCCAACGCCGTGTCGCGCACATAGAACGCGTCCGGCTGCGTGTTCGCATTGAACAGGGCCACCATCTTCTCCTCGTACAGCTGCAGATCCAGCGGGGTGTAGTTCACCACGATGTCCGGATTCTGCGACATGAAGCGCTTGACGTTGGCTTCCACCACCTGCGGCTCGAACGCCCAGCCCGCGAAGCCGATCTTGGACTGTGCTGCGCGCGCGGGGCGCAGGCCGGCCCCGGCCAGGCCCAACCCGGCGGCCGTCGCCGCCGTCGTGAGGAACTGCCGCCGCGTGAAGCGAGCGCCGTTGGTGTGGGAGTGGGTCATGGCGTTCCCTCCGATGTGTGAGGTTGCGTGACCGACGGGAGCGTGAAGACGGCCCTACTCCTTCACGGCCCCGGACGTGAGCCCCTGCACGATCAGTCGCTGAAAGATGAAGGCGAGCACCAGGGGCGGAATGACGGCCACCACGCCACCGGCCGCCATCAGGGTACGTTCCGTCGTGACGTCCGTGGCGAACCCCGCGACGACGACGGGCACCGTCTTGGAGGCGATCGTGGACGTGATGATGACCGCGAACAGGTAGTCGTTCCAGGCCGTCATGAAGGCGAACATGGCCGCCGCCACCAGACCGGGCATCGCCGCGGGCAGCAGCACGTGCACCACCATCCGCGACCAGTTGCACCCGTCCACGAGCGCGGCGTCTTCGAGGGAGCGCGGGATGCCCTGGAAGTAGCTCTTCAGCAGCCACACGGTGAACGGTAGCGTGAACGTGAGATAGGTTAGCATCAACGCCAGCAGGCTATCCAGCAGGTTGTAGGTCTTGATGACCAAGTACAGGGGCACGATCAGCGCGATCCCGGGCACCATGCGCGAGCCCAGGTACAGCATGAGCAGCGTCGTGCGGGCCGGAAAGCGCAGTCGCGCGAAGCTGTATCCGGCGAGCGTGCCCAGGACGAGGTTGAGCACCGCGGTGCCCGTCGACGCGATCAGCGAGTTGACCACGCTGGGTAACGTCTGCTCCGCCGCGCGGCTGCCGACGATGGCCCGCGTCCCTGTGGGACGGACAAAGGTCAGGTAGTTCTCCAGGGTCGCGGACTCGGGTATCCATTGAGGCGGGACGGAGAGGGCATCGCGCTCGGGCATGAAGCTGGTCAGCACCAGCCAGGAGAAAGGCGCGAGCACGTAGATGAGCACGAGGCCGCCGCCCGTGCAGAGGAGTACGGTGCGCCAGCGCCGTCGGCTCGCCGCGGATCGAACCGGAAGCCGACGCGTGCTCATGTCTCGAACTCTCCGCGCCGGTAGAGCATTCGGAAATACACCAAGGCTAGGGCCAGGGTGATGAGGCTGATCGTGTACGCGTAGGCGTTGCCCAGCCCGAAGTCCAGGTTCTGGAACGTCTCCAGGAACGTCTTCCAGGTCAGGGTCGTCGTCGACGTACCAGGGCCACCCGCCGTCAGGACGTAGATCACGTCGAACACGCGGATGGCATACATGGTCTGGAGCACCAGCACGATCAGCAACGGCTGGGCGAGCCACGGCAGGGTCACATGCACGAAGAGGTTCCAGGCATTGCTGCCGTCCACCCGCCCGGCGTCGTAGAGGTCAGACGGAATGCCCTGCAGAGCGGCCAGAAGCAGGATCACCGCGAGTGGCAGCAGGTTCCAGACATGCGCCGACACCAACGCCAGCAGCGCGTACGTGGGGTCCGACAGCCATCCGCGGTATTCGTGGGTGGCGCCCACGCTCACCAGGAGTCCGTTCAGGGCGCCCACGTTGGAGTCGTAGATCCACTGCCACATGAGGCCGTTGACCACCGGAGGGATCGCCCAGGGAACCAGGATCAGAGTCCGCACAAGCCCCCGCCCCGGGAACGGCTCGTTGAGCAGCAGTGCCACCAGGATGGCGAACGCCACGACGAGCAGCACCGCCAGGCCCGTGAACGTGACCGTGATGCGCAACGCGCTCCAGAACTCCGGCGAGCCGACGATCTCCGCATAGTTGCTCAGCCCGATGAAGCGGAAAAGGTTCGGTCGCTTGAGGTTGTAGCGATGCAGACTGATCCAGAACGAGTAGGCGATCGGATAGCCGACCAGCAGGATGATGGCCAGCAGCGCCGGAGAATTGAGCAGGAAGGCGAAGGCGGACGTGGACAACCGGCGCCGCGCTCGGGCATGCCCGACGATTCCTTCGACGGTGCCTTCGGTCATCCTGTCGGACATGCGCGCGTGCGACCCTGACCGGGTGAAGACTACTCCTAGGGGAGCATCCGGCCGATGTCAAGGCGCCTCCGACCAGATGAGCGGGTCGGAGGACTCGCGCTCAACTCCTCACGGGCGTGGCGGTGCCCGGGCGAAGTCATGGGACAATGGGCACCCGACCTGTTAGGGCATGCCAGTGAGGGCAAGATCATCCGAGAGCACCAACGGTACAAGAGGCGCCACCCATGACCAGGGAGCTCCGATGACGGCGCTGGTGGAGCGGGTTCACCCGGGCCACACGGCGCTCCTGATTGTGGACGTGCAGAACACCTTCGTCCATCGGGACAGCCTCGCAGTGCCGAGCGCCATTCGGCGACGGTCGAGGTCGTCAGCGTGGCCTTCGGCCTCGTGACCAACGCCCGGGAGGTGATAGCCGCCTGGGCCGGACGGAGCTCCGTGCTCCTCGGATGAGCACCTGCGAGAGCTTCGCCGCCGTCAACGGCTTGCGGCTGCACTACCGTGAGTGGGGCGATCGGAGCCGCCCTCATCTCCTCCTGGTGCATGGCTGGGACGGAACCGCACGCTACTGGGACCTGATAGCGCCGGCGCTACAGCACGCTTTCCATCTCATCGCTGTCACGCTGCGCGGCCGTGGCCTGAGCGACCCCGACCCGACGGGCGAGTACCGATTCGACGGCTACGTCGAAGAGCTCCGCGCGTTCACCCGCCGGCTCGGTCTGGAACGCCTGAGCTGGGTCGGCGCCTCGCTCGGCGGGTTGATCGGACTTCGGTACGTGGCCCAGCATCCCGACCAGGTTGACCGCCTGGCCCTCGTCGACATTGGGGCCCAGCTCGGCGGCGACCGACCGAGCAGCTACTATGCCGGGATGCTCGATGCCCCCGACTGGTTCACCAGCCTCGGCGAGGCTGACGCGTGGTTCCGGCAGTGGACGCTCTACGAGAAGCTACCGACGTCAGGAATGGCGATCGTGTTGCGCGAGCACCTGGAGGAAGCCCCGGACGCTTCCTGGCGATGGCGATACATGCACAAGCTCAGGGCCGCTCAGCGGCGCGTACCGCGTGAAATTCTATTCCCGCCCCAGTGGGCGGTTCTCCCGCAGGTCGGCTGTCCCGTGCTGATCCTCCACGGCACCCGAAGTGAGTCGTTGCTGCCTGACGTGGCGATGCGCACGCGGGAAGCGTTGTCGCGGGCGACTCTCGTCCCGATCCCTGACTGCAGTCACTTTCCGTTCCTCGAGGCGCCGGAGGCATTCATCGCGCTTCTCGCACGGTTCCTCGAGGACAACGGCGAAACCGAGTGTCCTGAGTCCGACGTTTGACAGGAGAACGCGCATGCGCCGACTCGGTCGACCGATTCCGGAGATGAGACGCGCGCTAAAGGAGATCGGTAGCGCCGTCGCCGCGGAGGCAGGTGCCTACCGCGGCTACGAGGATCACCCTCCTCCCGCAGGCGGGCGAGGGAGGAGCCCGGCATGAGGGCCGGCCGTTGGCGACCCGACATCGTCCAAGAGAACGGCGCGCGACGACGTCAGCCCCGGATCGTGCCGGGCGCCTGACCGCAACGGAGGACCCCCGAACATGCCCGATCTCGTGCTGACCAATGCGCTAGTCCTCGATCCCGTCGGCGGCCGGCTCGTGCCCGAGCAGCACGTTGTCGTCGAGGGGAAACGCATTGCGGACGTGACGGCGCGTCCGCCCAACGGCGGCAGCGGCCGCGTCCTGGACGTGCGAGGACGGGTGGTGATGCCGGGCCTCTGTGACGGGCACGTCCACATCACCGCAGCCACTCCGGACTTCGGGCTGCTCCGCCGGTGGTCGCCGACCTACGTGGCGGCGCGTGCCGGCCACGTGTTGCGTGACATGCTGATGCGTGGCTTCACAACCGTCCGCGATGTCGGGGGCGCCGACTGGGGCCTTGCCCGGGCCCTCGAGGAGGGCCACCTCGTGGGGCCGCGCCTGCTCTTCTGTGGGCATGCCATCTCCCAGACGGGCGGTCACGGAGACATGCGCGGCCCCGGCGAGGACGGGGAGGAGGCGCTCTGCCTGCACGGCCTTGGCCGGGTGGTGGACGGCGTGCCCGCGGTGCGGGCAGCGTGTCGCGACGAGATCCGGAAGGGGGCCACGCACCTGAAGCTCATGGTGTCGGGTGGGGTGGCTTCGCCCACGGACCGGATCACGAACACCCAGTTCTCGCTCGAGGAGATCCGGGCCGCCGTCGAAGAGGCCGAGGCCGCGGGCCTGTACGTGACCGCGCACGCCTATACGGCGCGCGCCGTCACTCGGGCCGTCGAGAGCGGCGTGCGCGGCATCGAGCACGGCAACCTGATCGACGAGGCGACGGTGGCGGTGATGCGGGAGCGGGACGCCTTCCTGATCCCCACGCTCTCCGTGGTACACGCGGTCATCCGGGAGGGGGTCGAGGCGGGATTTCCCAAGGAGCTCCGCGAGAAGATGTTCGCCATCTTCGAAACGGGCGCGCGCGTGGTGGAGATGGCGCATCGGGCCGGCGTCAAACTCGTGTACGGCACGGACCTCCTCGGCACCATGCATCGCCACCAGCTCGACGAGTTCGCGATCCGGGGCGAAGTGCTCAAGCCGATCGACGTGATCCGCTCAGCGACGTCGGTGGCGGCCGAGCTCTTCCGCATGGAGGGCGAGATCGGCGTCGTCGCCCCCGGAGCCCGGGCGGACCTCCTCGTGGTCGAGAAGAGTCCCCTGGACGACCTGGGCGTGCTGCGCGACCCGGAACGACACCTCCGGGTGATCGTGAAGGATGGCGTCGTCCACAAGAACACGCTGGGCTGAGGAGGCAGGCGACTGGTGGCCCCCGCGACCGTGCGGACGTGCGAGCACCAGAGGAGGTGATGGAGTCCCCGAGGCAGTGTGGCCGCGACGCGTCGCCCGGTCGCGGCGGGTTCGAATCTTGACCCTGAACCAGTTGTTCCAAGCGAGGACACACAATGAAGCGATTCAGGTTTGCTGTCGTCCCCGGCGTCCTGCTCGCGACCCTCGCGCTGAGCCCGCTGCCTAGCTCGGGCCAGCCGCGAGGTCAGATTGTCGCGGCGCTGGATTCGGACCGCGAGACCCTCGATCCTCACCAAGCCACCGGGACCATCGACTACATGGTCCTCATGCACGTGTTCGATCACTTGATCGCGCGGAATCCCGAGACGATGAAGCTGGTCGGCGGGCTGGCGGAGTCCTGGAAGGCGGTCGACGACCTGACCTGGGAGTTCCGCATCCGCAAGGGCGTCAAGTTCCACAACGGCGAGCCGCTCAACGCCGCCGCCGTGAAGTTCAGCATCGACCGGGTCCTGGACCCGGCCCAGAAGTCGTATCTGCGCGACCGCTTCAAGGGCATCACGGGGGTCCAGGTCATCGACGAGCATGGGGTCCGGCTCAAGACCGAGAAGCCAAACCCGGTCCTGCTCGAGCGGCTGACCAACCTCGCCATCGTGCCGCCGGCCTACGTCAAGGAAAAGGGCGACGCCCACATCGCCAAGAACCCGGTCGGCACCGGACCGTATCGATTCGTCGAGTGGGCCCGGGGCCAGCGTCTGGTGGTCGAGGCGGCGCCGGGGTACTGGGGCCCGGCGCCCGCCGTGAAGACGCTGGTCTTCCGCTCGATCCCTGACGTCGGGACGGCCATCGCCGAGATGCTCGCGGGCAGCGTGGACTTCATCCGCCTGGTGCCGCCCGACCAGACTCCGGTGATCGAGGCGTCGGGCAAGGCCTACATCACGACCGCGCCGATCATCCGGGTGATCTTCCTCAACTTCGACGTGGCCGGCCGCGCGGGCGCGTCCCCCGTCCAGAACCTCAAGGTCCGCCAGGCGATCTCGCACGCCATCGACGTCGACGGGATCATCACCCACGTCCTCGGCGGCCGCGGCCTCAAGGTCGGCACCATCGTCAACCCGATGAAGTTCGGATACGACGCGTCGATCAAGCCGGTGGCATACGACCCCGGTCGCGCCAAGCAGCTCCTCGCCGAGTCGGGGCAGGCCGCCGGAATGAAGCTGGACTTCATGACCTACAGCGGCAGCATCATCGCGTCCCGCCAGGTGGGAGACGCCGTGAGCGGGTACCTGGCGAAGGTGGGCATCCAGACGAACCGGCAGCACATCGAGGACATCGGGCTTTCCTCGAACCTCGAGCGGACCGGCAAGCTCAAGGACATCTACCTCGGCAGCTGGGGGAGCTGGTCCGTGTTCGATGCCGACATGATCCTATACCCACGCTTCCATTCGAGCGAGGCGTTCGCGTACGTCCGCGATCCCAAGCTCGACCAGTGGCTGGACGTCGGCCGGAACACGGTCAACCCGGCCAGGCGGCTGGAGGTGTACTCACAGGTCCAGCGGTATATCGCGGACAACTACCTCGTGTTCCCCATGTACGCTCAGACGTCGGTCATGGCGGTCTCGAACCGGCTGAACTACAAGGCCGCCTCGGACGAGACGATCGCGCTCTGGCGGGCGACCTGGAAGAACTGACGAACGGCGCCGGGAGAGCTTCGCACGACGCGACTCTCCCGGCGCGCTCACCGCTCAGGCTCTGACCGATGCGCAGCTACGTCGTGGACCGGCTGGTCGACACGCTCCTGACGTGCGCCGCGATCTCGTTCGTGGTGTTCGCGTTCCTGCATCTGGCCGGGGACCCCGCCAACGTGCTACTGCCTCCCGAGGCCTCCAAGGAGGCCGTGGCCGAGCTCCGGCGGACGCTCGGGCTCGACGATCCGTTCCTCGTCCAGTACGCGCGGTTCCTCGGCAACGCGCTGCGGGGGGACTTTGGGGAGTCCTTCATCATCCGGGACCGGGCCCTCTGGATCGTGCTCGAGCGGGCGCCAGCGACCCTCGAGCTGGCCGTCGCCGGGCTCGTCGTCGGCGTGTCCATCGCGATTCCCCTCGGCATCGCGGCGGGCTATCGGCCCCGGACCTGGGTCGACCACGTCGCCTCGGCGGCCTCGGTGGTGGGTCAGGCGATTCCCACGTTCTGGCTCGGCATCATGCTGATGCTGCTCTTCGCGGTCGGCCTCCGCCTCGTGCCCGTGTCGGGCCGCTCGGGGCTGCGGAGCCTGATCCTCCCCGCCGTGTGCCTCGGGGTCTATCTGGCGCCGGTCATGATGCGCCTGGTGCGATCGGGTATGCTGGGCGTGCTCACCCAGGACTACGTTCGAACGGCCCGCGCCAAGGGCATCGCCGAGGCCGTGGTCCTCTGGAAGCACGCGTTCAAGAACGTCAGCATCCCGCTGGTGACCATGGTCGGGCTCCAGTTCGGCCGGTTGCTCGCCGGGACGGTCGTGATCGAGACGATCTTCGCCTGGCCCGGCATCGGGTTCCTGACCGTCAAGGCGGTCCGGACCCTCGACTATCCCGTAGTGCAGGCCTCGGTCGTCGTCGTCGGCGCCGTCATTGCCCTGGTGAACCTCGTCACCGACCTGGTCGTCGGCTATCTCGACCCGCGAATCCGGTATGGCTGAGCGGCGGCGGTGCCGGGGCTTCGCCCGGCAGTACTGGACCGGTGTGCTGGGGGCCGGCCTCGTCGCGATCGCCCTCGTGGGCGCGCTCTTCGCGCCCCAACTGGCGCCACACGACCCGTACGCGCAAGACGTGGCGGCCCGGCTCCGCCCGCCGGTGTGGGCCCCGATGGGCAGCGCCGAGCACCTCCTGGGAACGGATCACGTGGGGCGGGACTATCTCAGCCGGATCATCTACGGGGCGCGTGTCTCCCTGGCGGCCGGAACGCTGGCGGTGCTGTGCTCGGGCGTCCTCGGGGTCGCCGCCGGCCTCGCGATGGGCATCGGCGGCCGGGCGGTGGACCGCTTCCTCACGTTCCTGACGAACCTGACGCTCACCTTCCCGTTCATGCTGCTCGCCATCGTGGTGATCGCGCTCATCGGGTCCGGGTTCGTCAACATGGTGCTGGTCCTCGGGCTCACCGGCTGGCCGATGTACGCGCGGATCGTGCGGGCAGAGGTGCTGAGCTTGCGAGAACGCGAGTTCGTCGTCGCCGAGGTGGGGCTGGGAGGATCGCGGGCCCGGGTGCTGTTCGGCCACATCGTTCCGAACCTCTGGAACCTGATCATCGTCCTGGCCAGTGTGGAGGTGGCCCGGATGATCATCGTCGAGTCCTTCCTGTCGTACCTGGGCCTGGGCGTCCCTCCGCCGACCGCGTCGTGGGGCGGAATGCTAAGCGAGGGCCAACTCTACATCTTCACGCGCTGGTGGCTGGCCGCGGTCCCCGGCCTGGCGATCTTCGTCACCGTGCTCGGGGTGAACCTCATCGGCGATGCGCTGCGTGATCTGCTCGATCCCCACATGAAGACGGTCGGCACCGGCTAGACTGATATGGAAGGACCGACCGGCAAGTGGATTTTTCACGGGTCGGGACCTCGGTGTCGAGGCGTGATCCTGAGGGCGCCGGCTCGCACACGATGGAGCGGCTTCGACGACGAATCAGGCTGATATGCGCGGGTTGCCGAGGGCAGAGCCGCATGGCCGTGGTTCGTCGGGAGCTGCCTCTGTCTAGAAGCGCGAGTCGTCCGAGTCGCGATGACCTGGCGTCGCATACCTAGCGCGAGGACTCTCCAATCGTGTCCCAGCGAGCCGTGGCCGACGCCGCTCAGGATGCGCATGCGGATCCGACGCTCGTGTGCCTGAGTGCCGAGGTTACGCGGCCATGGGGCGTTGAGTCATCGCAGCCCAGATGAACCCGACCAGCTCGCGGGCGACCGCGGCGACGGCGACCGGGAGGCGCTTCCCGTGCCCGACGAGATGACGATAGCGCCGATGCAAGCGCTGCGGGGCGCGGGCTCCCAATCGTGGTCATTGCCATCTTGTCATTCACCTCGGGTCAGTATCTCGCGTTCCCGCCGCCGCCGGGGTTGTCGCTGCGATGGCACGAGGCCGTCCTCCGCTCACCGGAGTGGCGAGCGGCGCTTGCCGTCAGCTTCCGGGTAGCGCTGCTGACGACGGCGGCCTCCACGACCTTGTCGGTGGTGACGGCGCTCGCTCTGACTCGGGGGACGTTTCGCGGGAAGCGCGTTGTCTACGCGCTGGTCCTGGCACCGCTCATCGTCCCGACCATCATTACCGCGATCGCTCTGCACTTCCTCTTCTCGGGGCTAGGCCTTATCGGCACGACGGTGGCGATCGTGATCGGCCACACCGTCCTGGCACTGCCCATTGCCGCCATCCTTGTCACCGGCACGCTGCAGGCCTTCGACGTCCGGCTCGAGCAGGCGGCCCTGTCGATGGGAGCCAGCCGCTGGATGACATTTCGCCGTGTGACCCTCCCCCTGATCGCTCCTGGGGTCGTCTCGGCCGCACTATTCTCCTTCCTTCCCTCTTTCGAGGAGTTGCTGGTGCCGCTATTCGTCGCCGGGCCGTTCAACCAGATATTGCCGCTCCGCATCTGGAACAGTGTGCTGTTCGGGCTCGATCCCACGGTCACTGCCGTCAGCACTCTGTTGATCGCATTGACGGTCCTGGTACTCGGCGGGTCGGCGATCCTGCGCGCCTGGGCCGCTTACCGATGAAGCGGCGGCGGCCGACCATGCGAGAGGACCGGCGCGGGCTTCTTACGGTGGACGTCCGTTCCCACGTGTTCACACCGGAGGCCGAGGTCATCGCGAGGCAGATGACCGATGCCGCGTCGAGGCGATGGGCCGGTACACCACCGACGCGACTAGCCAGGTGAACCGTGCGCAACGGGAACGGATCTACCCGAAGCTCACCTCGATTGCCGCGCGGCTGGCCGACCTCGACACGATGGAAATCGACGTCGCGGTCCTCTCCCCGGCGCCGCCGCAGTATCACTACGGGATCCCCGCGAAAGCAGGGCAAGACGTCGCCCGTCTCATCAACGACCGGATAGCCGGCATCGTGAGAGAGCGGCCCGATCGCTTCGTCGGTCTCGGGACGGTGCCGATGCAGGCGCCCGAACTCGCCGTGGAAGAGCTCGTCGAGCGGCAAGAGTAGATAGCGGCCGGTCCCTCGAAGCTCTCAGACGGGGCAATGGCACCGTGCTCTGCCCGTGAGCCGAGTGATTGCGGCGACGGAGATCTCTAAGGCCAGCCCATCTCGAAGACCTGGTCGGTTGCCGGTGTTCCCGCTTCACGGCGGCGGTGAGGGCAGCAGCGCGTTTGAGGGCAAGACGCCGACCTTTAGCCCGCCCTTGTAGACCGCGGCCACGTTGGCCACGTGGCGGATGTCGTCGAGCGCGTTGCCGCGGACGACGAGCAGGTCGGCCTCCTTGCCGGGCGCCAGCGTCCCGGTGAGCTCCGCGACACCGCACGCGCGCGCGGCCACAGAGGTGGCGGCCTCGATGGCCTGGAGCGGACTCATGCCGCCTTGCACGGCGAGCTCCATGCCGTAGTGCATCCGGCCGAACTCGCAGTCGAAGGGGCCGGCATCGCTGCTGACGACCAGGCGCGGGTGCATGCCGTCCGCGAGGAGGCTCGCGAAGATTCCGAGCTTCATCTCGTAGTAGCGCTCGAGGGCGTCGCGGCGCCGCGCTTCCACGGGCGAGAGTCGCTCGTGCTCGCGTTTTGCCCGGAGCTCCACGAGGGTGTCATAGCCGCCTGCCTGGAAGGTAAAGCTCACGAAGGTTCCCTGTGTCAGGATGCGCTCGGTCACGCGAGGGTCATACTGCATGATGCCGCTCGACGAGACGCCCGCGCCGTACTCCACCACGTCGCCCGGGACCAGGAACTCCCCGTGCTCGATGCAATCGAGGCCTGCCTCCAGCGCGTTGACCATCGACTGCTTGGCTCGGCAGTGGGCGGTCGTGAGCCGGCCGAGACCGTGGGCGGTCTCCACCGCAACCCGCAGTTCCTCCGCCGTGTACGAGGCGTAGTAAGGAATGTTGCCGGCGGTGGCGCCGCCCGACGCCATGATCTTGATGTGATCCGCGCCCTCGGCGACCAGCTGGCGGACCACCGCCCGGATCGCCTCCAAGCCATCGGCCTCGCCGTTGCACCAGTAGAAATGACCGTAGCGGTGCGTCACGGGACGTCCGCTCAGCAGGAGGCGTGGCCCCACGAAGTAGCCGCGGTTGATGGCCTCGCGGACGATGAACGTCACGCGGTTCCGTCCGCCGTTGTCCCGGAGCGTCGTCACGCCGCAGGCCAGATGCCGCTGGAGGTTCCGGACCGAGACGAGGGCCATCATCTCGTCCGGGTCGAGCACCATCTGCTCGTAGGTCCGCCGGTCGGCGGCCAGGGTGAGGTGGGCGTGGGCGTCGATCAGCCCCGGCAGGAGCGTCGCGTCCGGATACGTCTCGACGCCAGTCGGTGGAACGGGCGCCAGCAGGTCGGCCGCCCGCCCCACTGCGGTGATGCGCGACCCATCGACGGCGACGGCACCGTCCTCGATCGTCCCCTGCAGGCCCGCCGTGACGACGCGCGCGGCTCGGATCCAGCGGCGCGTCCGGGGCTCGTCGCTCACTCCGCTCATGCCCGTGCCTCCATTGGAGTCGGGTTACCTCACCGCGCCCATGGTCAACCCCGAGACGAACCACTTCTGCAGGATCAGGAACACGAGCACGATCGGCAGCACGACGACCAGCGCCGCCGCCGTCAGGTGCCCCCACTCGACGCCGAGCTCGGTGAAGAACATGTAGAGCCCGACCGGCGACGTCTTCACGCCGGTCTCGGTCAGGAAGGTCGCCGCGTAGATGAACTCCTGCGCCGAGCGCACGAACGTGATCAGCGCCACGGCCACCACGCCGGGAAGGCTCAGCGGGAAGACCACGCTGACGAACGTCCGGAGGCGGGAGGAGCCGTCCACCGAGGCCGCCTCGTCCAGCTCCATCGGGATCGTGTCGAGGTAGCTCTTCATGAGCCAGACGCTGATCGGCAGGAACTCGACCGCGTAGACGACGCCGAGGCCCACGAGGCTGTTCAGGAGCGCCATCTTGTGCAGCATCAGGTAGAGGGGCACGACCTTGGTGGCTCCGGAGACCATGACGCAGCCGAGGAGGCTGATCAGCAGGACATGCTTCCCGGGGAAGCGGAAACGCGAGAACCCGTATCCGGCGAGGCTGCTCGCCACCACGACGATGACGGCGGCGAGGGTCGCCGCAAGCATCGTGTTGACGATCTGGGCGGGCACCGGCGTCCGGGTGAGCACGTCGACGTAGTTCTGGACGGTCAACGGGCTCGGGAGCCACTGCGGCGGATACCGGACGGCATCCTCCGGACGCTTCAGGGAGGTGACCAGGGCCCAGAGGAGCGGGAACATCGAGTACGCCGCGAACGTGGCGAGGAGGAGATGGACCACGGTCCGCGAGCGTGCCGGCCGGGAGGGGAACGCCATCCCCGCCTACCGCCGGCTCTGCGAGAGGGATCGGATGTAGAGCACCGTGAGGATCAGGTTGATGCCGAACATGACCATCGCCACCGCTGATCCGTAGCCGATGTGGAAGAAGGCGAACGACTCCTTCCACATGTAGAGCCCGAGCGTCTCGGTCATCCGGGCGGGCCCGCCGCCGGTCACGACGAGCGGAATGTCGATCAGGTTCACGGACCGGATGCTCAGGAGAATGGTGGCGACGAGCAGGGTTGGCACGAGGAGCGGCAGGGTGATGAAGCGGAGCGCCCGCCAGAAGCCCGCCCCGTCGATGCGCGCGGCCTCGTAGAGCGTGCCGTCGATCCCCTGCAGCCCGGCGAGGACGAGGATCATGCCGTAGCCGGTGCTGCGCCAGACCTCGACCAGGACCATGGTCGCGAGAGCCAACCCCGGGCTCAGGAAGAACGAGACGTTGATCCCGAGACCGGCCAGCATGTAGTTGGCGATTCCGATGTCCGGGATGAGGATCCAGCGCCACATCACCCCGACGACCACGGCCGTGAGCGCCCACGGCAGGACGACGGTCGATCGGTAGAACGTCCGGAACCGCACCCGCTCGTTGAGCGCGAGCGCCAGGGCCAGCCCGAGCACGAGGATGAGCGCCAGGGAGCCGATCAGGAACACGACCGTGTTGCCGAGGGCGCGCAGCGCCAGCGGATCCTGAGCGAGCTCGACGTAGTTCCGCCAGCCCACCGACCGGGTGACGACGCGCATGAGGTTCCAGTCGGTGAAGCTGGTCTGGAACACGTACAGCGTCGGATAGATGGTCAATGCGAAGACCAGGATGACTGCCGGCGCGACGAGGAGGTACGGCAGCACCCGGTCGGAGGTGAGCGCCCGCCCGACGGCTCCCCCCGCCGACAGGCGCGTTCGCGATCGGAGCGGGGGCGCCGGCCGGATGGTCGGGACGGCCGGGCGCGCATCCGGCACGAGCGGGGACGGAGCCATGGGGGCGTGAGCGCCGTGGGCGCGGCGTCCGCCTACCTGAGCCTCGCCTCGTAGCGCGCCTGCTGCCGCTTCAGCGTCTCGTCCACCGGCTGCCGCTGCAGGATGATGAGGTTCAGCGCCTCGATCAGGGTCTCCGAGTAGAAGTTGACCTCCCTGATGAAGGGGAAGGGCGTCGCCGTCTTGAAGGTGTAGTTGGCCAGGTACCCCAGCAGCGGATCTGACTTGTAGACCGGATCCGCCAGCGCCGACTGGCGCGACGGCGCGCCGAACTGGTATTTGGCCGCGAGGAGCAGGGTCTTCGTGGCGCCGATCTCCTTCAACAGCTCGAACGCCGCGGGGCCCTTCCGGGGATCCTTCGCCGCTCTCGCCGAAATGAGGAAGCCGTACACCTCGCTGTAGGAGCGGGGCTCGTTGCCGGGGTAGGTCGGGTAGGGCGCGAAGCCGAAGCTGTCGGGCCCCATCTTCTCGAGGATCGGGGGCAGCAGCGCGTGGATGACGATCCCCATCGCCCAGGATTTGGCGCCGAAGAGATCCACTTCGTCGTTGGCCTTCATGGTCAGGGACTCGGGGGCCAGAATCTTGTGATCGTGGTACATGTCCGCCAGCAGCTTGGCAATCCGGCGGTGCTCCGGGGTGTCCATGAGACCCTTGCCGTCCTTGTCGACGATCGCGCCCCCCAGCGAGCGGATCATGGGCATCGTGAACGACACGGGGTTGGGGGTGGATGCGGCGCTGAGTTCCACGCCGAAGCCCCACTGGTTCGGCCGTCCCGTCCCCCGCGTGTCCTTGGTCAGGGCCTTGCCGGCGCGGATCAAGTCGTCCCAGGTCTTCGGCGGCTCGGCGATGCCAGCCTCCTTGAGGAGCGCCTTGTTGTACCCGAGGCCCGTCGAGGTGAGATAGACGGGCATGGCCACGATCTTGCCGCCGACCGAGCAGGCCTCGCGGAGGACGGCCTGGTTGAAGTCACTCCACTCGTCGTACTTGAACTGTCCGAGGTCCGCGACGAAGCCGGCGTTCGCGAGCGGCTGGTTGTCTTGGCTCTGCGCCCCGAGCACGTCGGGAGGGTTGCCGGCCTGCGACGCCGCGATGAAGGTCTGGGTCGCCACGTTCCAGTTGGCCGTCTGGTACTGGAGCTTGATGTCCTTGTGCTCGGCCTCGAAGCGCTTGATCGTCTCGTAGAACCACAGCCGGCGCTTCGGTACGGTGGCGGGGTCATTCTTCTGGAGCCCCTCGACGACCTTCCAGTGCTCCCACAGCAGGACATTCAGCGTGACCGGCCCACCCTTCGCGGGAGCCGTCTGTGCCCACGCCGAGCGGCTTCCGAACGCTCCGCCCCCGCCGAGGCCTATGCCCGCCGCGCCCTTCAGCAGATCGCGGCGTGAGACCTGCCCCGCGCGTGTGGATCCCCTACGATTCGCCGATCGGTCCGGACTCTTCGTGGGCATGATCATGGCCTCCTGTGTCCGAAGTCGGACGGACGAACGTCTCGAAGAACGGCGACCCGGAGTCGTCCGGGGCCGGTCTGGCCCCAGTGTGGGACCGGCGCCGCATCTCACGATAGCCGCCGACTGTTCGAAGCTCGTACCCGTCACCTAGACGGTATCGAATCCACAAGGTTCTTTCCAGGGGCCGACTCGCGTGCGGATCGTCTATCTCACGCGCTCCGCGCGCGCATGACGAGGGCTCATGCGGAGTGATCGTCGTCGATCAGGGCGTGGGGCCGCCATGCGTCTCGAGCGGATTCGGCCAAGGCGGCCACGCTGACGGCGAGCGGGTGGTGCGCCTGCGCGCCCTCGCCGCGGTATCTGCGGCCCGAACTGCTCCGCCTTCTCAACCGACACACCGGTGTAGCGGCGTTTAATTAAGGTCAATCCAGTACGTCGCCCGTGCGGTGTAGCACTCTGCAAATCCAGCCCCCGCAACCACAAGTACTACGCCGCCCAGAAGTCCTTTGCCGGAAACGATGACCTCGGCCCTGGCATCCGTGCGTTCCCGCGGCCCGGATGGACCACCACCCACTGCATGTCCTTCTGCCACGTGCGACCTGGCTGATGTTGACGTCGCGGTGGACGCACACGCGGCCCTAATCGTCCACCAGTGCCACCGCGCGGACCCATCCGCCGCTGGCGCGTGCGATCTTGATCGGAAACACCGAAACCCGGAAGCCGTGCGGCTTCGGGAGCTGGTCCAGGTTCGCGAGCTTCTCGATGTGGCAGTACTCGCGCTCCCGGCCGACGCGGTGGGCCGGCAGGAACGCCTCCCGGTTGCCCGCCTTGAGATCGTCCTTCATGAAGGCGATCGGGCGGTCGAAGCTCCAGGCGTCGATGCCGCACACCTTGACGCCCTGATCGAGGAGCCAGAGGGTTCCGTCGCGTCCCATGCCCGGCTGGCTGACCATGAAGTCGTGCTTGCGGTAGCGCTTGGTGGCGTCGGTCCGGATCAGGACGATGTCGTAGGGCTTGATGTGGTAGTCGATCGCGGCGACCGCCTGCTCGAGGTCGGCGACCGTGATGAGCTCGCCGGGCTTGCGATGGGTCAGGTCGAGCACCACGCCGTCGCCGAAGCACCACTCCAGCGGGATCTCGTCGATGCCGCGCGCGGGGCTGCCGCCGCACGTCGGCCCGTAATGCCACGGCGAGTCCATGTGCGTTCCGCTGTGCGTGTTGAGCGTCACGTCCTCGGCGGACAGTCCGAAGCCGTCGGGGAGCAGGTCAGGGTCGAAGCCGTTGTTCTTGGCCGTCCGGCGGCCGCCCTCGTGGTGGTCCCAGTAGAAGATGTGCGGCGAGTCGCGGTCCATCGAGTAGTTCTCGAGTGGAACGCTCAGGTCGATGCAGCGGAAGCTCCGTCGTCCGGCCGCGCCTGCCTTCATCCCTCTCACCTCCACGGGGCGTCGTGGGCGGCGCCCGGGCTGATCGTGAACCCATCGACCGCGGGGGACGCCCGGCGCCGTTGCCGGTCGAGTGCTGCCCCGCGTGCCGTCATCCCTGCGCCGTCGGCGGCGGGCGCCCCGGCGCGTCCTTCTCGCTCGCCGCCTCGAGCCGGGCGCGGAGGCCGCTGGCGAAGGCCGTCGCCGTCTGTCGTGCCTTGCCCCGGATCACGCCGAGCCCCATCGAGGCCAGCTTGCCGGCGACGCCGACCTCGATCCGGTAGCCGACGACCGTGTCCTCCGGCCCGGCCGGCTCGAGCCGCAGCTCGGAGGTCAGCTTGACGCGCTCGCGGAGGCGCGCATCGACACCCTGAGCGACCGAGACGAGCCGGCGGGGCTCGTCGACGTCCGTGACCGTCACGTCCAGCGCAAACGAGAGGGTCAGGAAGGACACGCTGGAGCCGACGACCACGTGATACCGGCGATCGTCGTGGACGTCGATCCGCTCCACGCCGGGGACGCACGAGGCCACCTGCTCCGCGTCGCGCAGGAAGCTCCACACCCGCTCGATCGGCGCCCGGACCGTGAACCGGTCCTCGAAGATCACTGCCGACCGCTCCCGGGCCGCCCGCGGGGTAACGCGCTACGGCTCACGCAGCTCACCGCCATCGGCGCCAGACCGACGGCGGAGCACCGCGGCGGCGACCAGGATGGAGTCAACGATCTTCCGGTATCCCGTGCAGCGGCACAGGTTCCCCATGAGCGCGTCGCGGACCGTAGCCTCGGAGGGTGCAGGCTCCCCCTCCAAGAGTTCGAGCGCCGTCATCAGCATCCCGGGCGTGCAGTAGCCGCACTGGAAGCCCCAGTGCTCGAGGAACGCCTCCTGGAGCGGGTGCATCCGTTGGTCGGCGGCAAGCCCTTCGACCGTGAGGACCTGGCGGCCGTCGACGCGGAGCGCGAGCATGAGGCAGGCGCTCACCGACCGGCCGTCGACCAGGACCGTGCAGGCGCCGCACACCCCGATGTCGCAGGCCCGCTTGGTGCCCTTGAGCTTGAGCTCCTCGCGCAGCACGTCGAGGAGCAGGACGTATGCCGGCATCTCCAGCCACTGCTCCTCGCCGTTGACCCAAAAGTGCAGCGGGTGCCGCTCAGGCACGAGCATCTCCGGCCCGGGCCCAGGCGTGCCGGAGCGCGCGGCGGACGAGCACGCGGATCATCCGGCGCTTGTAGGCCTCCGAGCCGCGGGTGTCGGACACCGGCTGGGCCGCGTCGGCGTAGGCCTCGGCCGCCCGCCACACCCCGCGCGACACGTCGAGGGCCTCGCCCCGAAGCTCGGCGTCCACCACCGGCAGCGCGAGTGGCGTCGGCCCGGCGGCTCCCACCACCACGCGCGCCTCCGCGCACGCGTCGCTGGCCCGGCGGACCAGCGCGGCGACGGCGATCACCGGCTTGTCCGCGTGCGACTGGGGCGTGAACTTCAGATAACTGACGCCAGCCCTCGCCGGGGGCGCCGGGACACGTACCTCGGTCAGGATCTCGTCGGGGGCGAGCGTCGTCGTGAAGTAGTCTTGGAAGAGCTCCCCGACGCCGAGGCGGCGCTCGCCTCGCACGCTGTGGGCCGTGACCTCCGCCCCGAGGGCCACGAGCAGGCTGGGTGGATCGGAGGCGGCCTCGGCCCAGCAAAGATTCCCCCCGATGGTCGCCACGTTTCGGATCCGCCGGCTGGCGACCTGGGCGAGGACCTCGGCAAGCGCTGGCACGTGCGCCCGCACGAGCGGGTGCTCGACCAGCGCCTGGTGGGTGACCATCGCGCCGGTGGTCAGCACGCCGCCGTCCCACGACACGCCGCCGAGCGAGACCTGATCGAGGCTCACGATCTGATCGGCGTCCAGCAGCCCTTCCTTGAGGAGGATGGTCAGCGCCGTGCCGCCGGCCATCAGCCGCGCTCGGCGACCGTGCTCGGCCATCAGGCGGCACGCCGCCTCGAGGGTCCCCGGCCGGTGGTAGCCGATCGCCGTCACGCCGCCCCTCCGTCCTCGGCCAGCGCCTGGACGATCTTCTCCGGCGTGGCGGGAAGATCCCGGATGCGCACGCCCACCGCGTCCGCGATCGCGTTGACGATGGCCGCCGCCACCGGGATGGTGGCCGGCTCGGCCACGCCCTTGGCGCCGTACGGGCCCTCCGGGTCCGGCTTCTCGACGAGCACGGTCTCGATCGTTTCCGGCATGTCGAGGGCGGCCGGGATCTTGTAGTCGTGGAAGTTGGACAGCGCGGTGTGCCCGTCGTCGGCGAACAGGGTCTCGGTCAACGCGAAGCCGAGCCCCTGGGCGATGCCCCCCTCGACCTGTCCCTCGACGCCCCGCGGGTTGATGGCCCGGCCGATGTCGTGGGCCGCCACGACCCGAAGGACCCGCACCTGACCCGTCTCCTGATCGACCTCCACCTCCGCGCCGTGGAAGCCGAAGGCGTACGCGGCCGACTTGTTACCGTAGCCCTGCGCGTTCGGCTGCTCGGTCGGCGGGTCGTAGAAGTGCTCGGCGATCAGCTGGCTGCCGCCGTGACGGTAGTGCGCGGCCCGAGCGACGTCGGCCACGCTCACGCCCCGCTCGGGCTCCGCGCGCACGAACACCCGACCGTCCGCGGCAGCGAGCGCGTCGGGGTCGGCTCCCAGCAACTCGCAGGCGATCGCGAGCATCCGGTCCCTCAGCTTGCGGCCGGCGCCGGCGACGGCGTTGCCCGCGATGAACGTGTTGCGGCTGCCGTGCGTGCCGAGGTCCCACGGGATCAGGTTGGTGTCGGAGCTCTCGACCCGCACCGAGCCGTACGGCACGCCGACGGTCTCGGCCGCAACCTGGGCAACGACAGTCGCGCCGCCCTGGCCGATCTCCTGACCGCCCGTCATCACCTGGAGCGTCCCATCGTCCTCCAGCTTGAGGATGGCGCCGCAGCCGTCGCTGTTGCCGTGGACCCGAGTCCCGCCCGCCGGGCCGAAGAGCCCGGCGATGCCGACCCCACGGCCCCTCGGCCGCTCGACGTGGATGGCGAGCCGCTCGGCCACCGCCTCCAGGCACTCGCGCTGCGCGCAGGTGCCGAAGCGGAACCCGAGCGCGGAGACGTCGCCCGGGGCGTAGAGGTTTCGCCGCCTCAGCTCGATCACGTCGAGCCCCAGCTCCGCGGCCGCCTCGTCGATCAGGCTATCGACCGCGAAGGTGCCCTGAGGATTGCCGTAGCCGCGGTACGCGCCGCCGTACGGCTTGGTGGTGTAGACGATGGTCGCCTCGAAGCGGAACGCCGGCACCCTGTAGATCGTGAAGGGGTTCGTCCCGGCGACGCTCGCCACGCCGGTGGCCTGGCTCAGGTACGCGCCGCTGTCGACGACAGCCCGAGCCTCGAGGGCCGTGATCCGGCCGTCGCGCCGGAGGCCGATGCGGCAGTCGAAGCGGAACGGGTGGCGGAAGCGAGTGGCCTGGAACTCCTCGGCGCGCGTGTAGACGATCGCAACGGGCCGCCGTGTCCGGAGGGAGAGCAGCGAGGCGATCGGGTCGGGGGCGTGCATCTCCATGCGGCTGCCGAACCCGGCGCCCATCGTCGTCTTGATGATCCGGACCTTGCCCTCCGGGAGCCCCAGGACGTCGGCCAAGTGCGCGCGCAGCTGGAACGGCATCTGGGTCGACGACCAGAGGGTGACCACGCCCGATACCGGGTCGTAGCTCGCCACCGCCTGGTGGGGCTCGAGGCACGAGGGCGCCACCGCGTGCGTCGAGTAGCGACGCTCCACCGTGACGTCGGCCTCCCGCCAGCCCCGCTCGATGTCGCCGGCGCCGCGGCGCACCACGGCGGCGACGTTCCCCGGGACGTCGTCGTGGACGAGCGGGGCGCCCGCGGCCAGCGCCTCGTCCACGTCGAACACGGGCGGCAGCTCTTCGTACTCCACGTCGATCAGCGAGAGCGCCTCCAGCGCGATGTCCCCGTCGGTGGCGGCGATGGCGGCCACCTCGTCCCCGACGAAGCGCACCTTGTCGGTCTCGAGCGGTAGCTTGTCCGCGAACCTCGGACCCTGGTGCTTGAAGAACCCGTAGCGGATGCGCGGGGTGTCGGCGCCGGTGAGGACGGCGCGGACGCCCGGCACCCGGCGGGCGCGCGCCGCGTCGATGGAGCGGATCCGGGCGTGGGGCAGGGGACTCCTGAGGACCTTGGCGACGAGCATGCCCGGCAGCTCCACGTCGACGCCGTACACGGCGCGCCCTAGAACCTTGTCGGGACCGTCCAGCCGGGCGACCCCGCTCCCCACGACCGGGCCGCGCGGCGCCGCGTCCCCCGACGCCGACATTCCTCAGCCCTCCGCCGACACGACGAGCGCCAGCGCCGGCGCGCGGCCGAGCGCGCGCGCCCCGTGCGGCAGCTGGTTGTCGAAGTAGGCGCTGTCGCCCGGGCCCAGGACGTGCCGTTCGCGATCGTGGTGGAGCTCCACCCGGCCCCGCAGGACGAACAGGAAAGCCTCCCCTCCGTGCGAGCGACGGGGCGCCTCGGCCAGGCCGGGCGGGTAGGTGACCAGGAACGGCTCCATCCGCTTCTCGAGCCGCCGGTGGCCCAACGCCTCGTAGGCGTAGCCGATGGCGGTGTCCGCGCCGGCGATGGGCTTCCCCTCGCGGCGGCGGATAATCACGCAGGGCGGATCGCTGCTGGCTCCGATCAGGTGACCCACCGTCGTGTCGAGCGCCGCGGCGACGTTGGCGAGGGTCGCGATCGGCGACGAGACACGGCCGTTCTCGATCTTGCTCACCAGGCTTCGGGAGATGCCGGCCTTGCCGGCGACGCCGTCGAGGCTGAGGCCGCGCCGCTGGCGCAGCCGGCGGATCCGGCGTCCGATCACCTCGATGACGTGGTGGCGTTTCACGCTGTTTCCCGTCGCGATACCGAGGAAACTCGGCGGCATGGTAGCGATCGCCGGGTCGGGAAGTCAAGGGCCGTTGCCGAGACGATGCGGCGCGGGCCGCGTTCCCGTCGCCGGCCGGCGTATACTTTCCCGGGGATCCGATGAGCGCGCGGCGGGTCGAGGGCAAGGTGGCGCTGATCACCGGCGGGAGCCGGGGCATCGGGCGCGAGATCGTGCTGACCCTCGCCCGCGAGGGCGCGGCGGTCGGCGTGAATCACTTCCCGGACGAGGCGGAGACCGCGCGGGCCCGCGCGCTGATGGACGAGCTCTCCGGTCTCGGCGCCCGGGCCGTCGCGCTCCCGGCCGACGTCACCGACGGCGCGGCCATGCGCGAGGCCGGACGTCGCCTGGTAGAGGCGCTCGGCCAGGTCGACGTTGTCGTCACCAACGCCGGCGTGATCGACCGTCGGCCCTTCGTTGACGTGACCGAGGCCGACTGGAGCCGCGTGATCGACGTGAACCTGAAGGGCACCTTCAACGCCATCCAGGCGGTCCTCCCGTACCTCGTGCGCCAGGGGCACGGCAAGATCGTGACCGTGGCCTCCGAGCTGGCGCTGATCGGGCGCGCGGGCGCCGCCGCCTACGCGGCCTCCAAGGCGGGCGTCATCGGGCTCACGAAATCCCTCGCCCGCGAGCTCTCACACCTTGGGATCCACGTCAACGCGGTCGCGCCCGGGCCGGTCGACACCGATATGCTGCGCTCCAACCCGGAGTTCCGGTACGAGAACCGGTTGAACGTGCCGCTCCGCCGCTGGGGGCATCCGCGGGACATCGCGCTGACCGTCCTGTTCCTGGCGTCTGCCGAGAGCGACTTCTACGCCGGTCAGGTCCTGAGCCCGAACGGCGGCGTCGTGATGTAGGCCCGTGGGCGCACGGGCTCGGACCGAATACACGGGAGGTGAGATGAGAGCACGACGAGCACTGGGCGCGGAGATCGTCCCGCCCATCCGCTGGCCAAAGGGCAACCGCGCGGCGGTCTGCCTCACCTTCGATCTCGACGCGGAGACGGCGTGGATCTCCCGAGACCCCGAGAACCTCCACCGCCTGGCGGTGATGTCGCAGGGCGCGTACGGGCCGAAGGTCGGCGTCCCGCTCCTGCTCGAGTTCCTGGCCCGGAACGGCCTCCGCGCGACGTTCTTCGTCCCCGGCTGGACCGCCGAGCGCTACCCGGACGTCGTGGCCGAGATCCACCGCCAGGGACACGAGGTGGGCCATCACGGGTACCTCCACGAGGCGCTGGAGGGGCGGAGCCGTGAGGAGGAGGAGGAGATCCTGCTGAAGGGGATGCGCATCCTGGAGGGGATCACCGGAGAGCGTCCGGTGGGCTACCGCGCCCCCCGCTACGAGATCAGCCACGACACGGTGAGCCTCCTGCGGACCCACGGCTTCGTCTACGCCACCAACCTCCAGGACACGATCTGGCCGTACCTCCATCCCGGGACGCCGCCGCTCGTCGAGCTGCCGACCACCTGGATCCTCGACGACGGTCCGTACTTCGCCTACGGCATCCGGCCGCCGCTCTACCGGCAGATCTACCCGCCAGCGGCAGTCCTCTCGACGTGGAAGGACGAGTTCCGGGGGATGCACGCCCTGGGCGGCGCGTTCACGCTGATCCTCCACCCCCAGTTCATCGGCCGGCCGTCCCGCGTGCTGATGCTGGAGGCGCTGATCGACTACGTCCGCACCTTCCCCGGGGTCTGGCTCACGCACGGCCTCGAGCTGGCCCGCTGGGCGGCCAGCGACGCCGCCGGCACCGGCACCGACGGCCGGCCGCGCGCGCCGGCCGCCGAGCCCCCGTCGGCTACCCGCGCGCGTGCTCGAGCCAGTAGTGGTAGGTCTTCGCGACGGCGGTCACGACGTTCTTGATCTCGCCGGAAAGCGTGAAGCCGGGGCTCGCCGGCAGGTAGAGGACCGCGCCCTCGCGACGGGCCAGCACGTTCTCGACCACGATGGCGCGCATGAGCCAGATCGCCATCTCCTCGCTCTCGCACCGGACGCCGAGCCAGCCGGGCGGCCCGCCGGCCAGGACGTCGAGGCCCGTTACCATGCGGAGGCCCCGCTCGAGCTCGCGGAGCACCGCGGCGTAGCGGTCCGGCTCGGCGAGGACGGCCTCCCTGGGCGCCGGCTCGAGGAGCGTCCCGCGGTGAGGCGGCCCTCCGGCCAGGGCCAGCTCGCAGAACCCCTGCCACATGCGGTCCCACGCCACCGCGCCGTCCCGGTCGAGATCGAGCGCGGCGGCGCCCATCGGCCCCGGGCTGACCGCGATCCCGGCGTCCCGGTAGCGCGGCGGCAGCATGGCCGCCATGCGCTCCGGCAGGCCGACGGCCTCGCCGCCATGCGCGTGGGCGCCACGGAAGGCCTCGAGGAGGGCGGGGTCCACCGACCGGGCGTCCTCGCCGAGCGCGTCGAGGTAGCGGCGGACCAGCGCCGAGACGAGCGCCGGGTGGGACGCGAGCGGCGGCGCCACGAGGACCGACATCCTCGAGGTTCGCGCGGCGGCGGCCGCCGCCTGGAGCCGCCGCTGCGCTTGGCCCCCGAGCACGGCGTGCGGGACGAGGACGACGGCCCGCGCGCCGAGCCTGGTCCAGCGGGCCACGATCTCGCCGACGCTCGGGGGCGTGAGGTCCAGGAAGGCGTAGCCGACGTCGACCACGCGCTGCGCCTCCGAGACGAGTCGCGCGACCCGCGCCAGCTCCGCGTTGGCCAGGGGGTTGGCGTCGCCCGCTCCCACCAGCACGATGGCCGTGTCGATTGGGCGGAGCGGCCGGGGCCGCCCCCGCGCCCGCCGCATCGCCTCCTGTGCCCGATCGCCCAGCATGCGAGCGACGTCGTCGACGGCGGGCGGGGCGCCGCGGTGGATCGGGAGCCCGGGCCATCGCTGGGCGAGGGCGCCGATCGCCGCGTCGAGCCTCCGGTCCCTCGCGCCGCCCAGGCCGAGGGTGAGCGGGAGCACGACGAGCCGTGAGACGCCGCGCCCGAGGGACAGCGTGACCTGCGCGTCCAGCTCGTCGTGCGGCCCGTCGAGCCAGGCGACGGCCACCTCGCGCCCGAGCTGGGCCGCGAGGCGCCCGCCCAGTGCCGCGAGGGACCGCCGGGTGGCCGGCTCGCGGGGCGCGAGGAGGAGGAGGAGAGGGAGGTCCACGGCGCCCTCCAGGATGCACCGGGCCGGGCGGTCCTCACCAGCGGCCGGCCCGTGATAGGATCGGCGGCGTCTCAGAACCCGGGAGGCGACCGATCATGGCGGAAGACCGGCTCAACCTGCCGTTCACGGGTCTCGTCTCGTTCATGCGCGCGCCCGCGGTCACGGACTTCACGCGGCTCGACGCCGACATCGCCATCCTCGGCGCCCCGACCGACGAGGGCACGCCGTGGAAGCCCGGCTCCCGGTTCGCCCCCCGGAAGATCCGGGAGATGTCGGTCCGGTACGCCGGGTACGGACCCACGCAGAGCCAGAAGGGCTACTACGACATCGAGGAGGACCGCCGCTACCTGGAGTACGAGCGCCAGCACAATCGCATCGTCGACTGCGGCGACTCCGACATCATCTACACCAACGTCCGCCGCACGTTCGACAACATCACGAAGGACGTGCGGCGGATCCTGCGGGCCGGGGCTTTTCCCGTCGTGCTCGGGGGCGACCACGCGGTTACCTATCCCGTGGTCCGGGCATACGAGGAGCGCCTGAACGTCGTCCACTTCGACGCGCACCTGGACTACCGGCCGTTCGTCCACGGGGTCCAGTGGGCGAACGGCAACCCGATCCGGAACGTCGCGCAGCTCAAGACGTGCCATCACATCATCCAGGTCGGGATCCGGAGCCTGCGCACCAGCCAGTCGGACGTGGCCGACTCGCGGGCGCGCGGGAACGACATCGTGACCGTGCCCGAGCTGAAGCGGCGCGGCGCCAAGGCCATCGTCGACCGCCTGCCGGCGACCGAGCCGGTCTACGTGTCGATCGACATCGACGTCCTGGACCTCCCGCTGGTGCCGGGCTGCTCCTCCTCGGAGCCGAACGGGCTCACGTACGACGAGCTCCGGCAGGCGCTGTTCGCGATCGCCCGGGGCCGCGAGGTGATCGGCTTCGACATGGTCGAGGTCAACCCGATGATCGACGTCGCCTCCGACAACACCTCGCTCGTGGCGACCCAGCTGACCATCGAGTTCCTGGGGCGGATCGTCGAGCACCCCGGGTACCGGAAGCGGCATCCGATGAAGGCCCCGATCAAGGCTCCGGCCGAGCGCGTTGCCCTCCGCGCCCGGCGCGCGCGGCGGCGTCCCGCCCGGGCCCGGTGAGCGACGCCCCGCGCGACTTCATCATCCCGGCGGGCCACGCCCGAATGTGGCGGATGCGGGCTGGGGAGCGGGTGACCATCGCCCAGACCGAGGGCCACCAGGTGGGCGACCTGGTGGCGCTCAACGCGGCCGACGTCACCGAGTTCCTGAGCCCGAGCCACACGCGCCGGTGCCTGAACGCGATCCGGCTGACGCGCGGCGCGAGCCTCTACACGAACCACCGCGAGCCCATCCTCGACCTGGTGGAGGACACTGTCGGGGTCCACGACTTCCTGGCGCCGGCCTGCGACCCCTACCGCTATCGCCGCGACTTCGGCGTCGAGGACCACCGGAGCTGCCGGATGAACTTCGTCGAGGCCCTCGCCACGCTGGACCTCCCCGCGTGGCGGATCCCGGACCCCGTGAACTTCTTCCAGCACTCCCCGGTCCTCGCGGACGGGCGCTACCTGAGCGCCGCCTCGCCGGCCGGGCCTGGCGACTACGTGACGCTGCTCGCGCGCATGGACCTCGTCGCGGCCTGCTCGGCGTGCCCGCAGGACCTGGCACCGACGAACGCCGGCCGGCCGACCGATCTCCGCGTCAGGCTCGGGTGAGGCCCCTGGACCGCACGGCGACGCACGGCAAGGCCCGTTGACGGCCCGCGCCGAACGATGCTCTACTCGGGCTGACGCATCGCCGTTTTCACCTTGCCGTCCCGAGTCACGGGAGACGTCTCGAATGCCCAAGCAGTTCATCCGGCAGTTCGACGCCTCGGCGTACAAGCACGGCGCGCGCGGCATCTACTCCATGGCCATCCGGACCCGCGGCGACTTCGTCTTCCTCCGGGGCCAGACCGGCTTCGACCTGGAGGGGAACTTCGTCGGCCGGGGCGACCCGGGCGCGCAGGCCGAGCAGGCGTGCCGGAACGTCCGGCAGCTGATGGAGGAAGCGGGCGGGAGCATCAAGGACGTCTGCAAGCTCACGGTGTTCGTGACGGACGTCGCCTACCGCCCGGCGGTCTACGAGATGATCGAGCGCCACTTCGAGGGAGTCCACCACTGCAGCACCGGCGTGGTCGTACAGGGCCTGGCGCTACCCGAGCTCCTGGTCGAGATCGACGCCTTCGCGGTGATCGACCGGTGACCGGCGCGGCCGCGCGAGGAGGAGGGGGGCGATGAGGGGGAGTCAGAGGCGCGAGCAGGAGACGGACATGACGCGGCGGCAGCTGTTCCGGCTGGCCGCGGTGGGCGGCGCGCTCGGGGCGGCGGAGCCGATCGTCCGGAGCCGGGGGCACGGCCGGGCCTGGGCCCAGACCCCGCGCGCGGGCGGGACACTCAAGATGGCCTGGGCCAGCTCGCCGCGGACGCTGGATCCGGCGCTGACGATCCAGGGCGACGAGTACATGATCACCCAGGCGGCCTACGACAACCTGACCCGCGTCGACGAGAACCTGCGACCGCAGCCCATGCTGGCCACCCAGTGGACCCCCGACGCGCAGTCGAAGGTCTGGACGTTCACCCTGCGGAAGGGCGTGAAGTTCCACCACGGTCGCGAGCTCAAGGCCAGCGACGTCGTCTTCACGTTCGAACGCATCCTGGATCCGAAGACCGGCTCGCCGGGGCGGAACGCGATGGGACCCATCGAGAAGGTGGAGGCGGTCGACGACTACACGGTCCGCTTCCGGATGGCGACCCCCTACGCCGACCTGCCGGTCAGCGTCGGCGTTACGTTCGGCCGCATCGTGCCCGCCGACCGCGCCGATAAGCTGGCGACCGAGCCGTCGGGGACCGGTCCCTTCCGGGTCGTCGAGTTCAAGCCGGGCGAGCGCACGCGGATGGTGCGGTTCGCGGATTACTGGGACAAGCCCCGCCCGTACCTCGACGAGCTGTGGCAGGTCAACATGCCGCAGCAGGCGACCCAGGTCGCGTCCCTCAGCGGCGGCGACGTCCACATGATGTTCGAGGTCCCGGTGGCGTTCATCGGGACGCTGGAGAAGGCCCGGGGCGTGTCCCTCGTGTCGGTGAAGAGCACGTCGTTCCAGCCCGTGGTCATGGCGACCGACCGCAAGCCCTTCGACGACAACCGCGTGCGCCTGGCCATGAAGCTCCTCCTCGACCGTGAGGCGATCATCAAGGCCATCTGGCAGGGGCGCGGGACCATCGCCAACGATCATCCGGTGCCGGACATCAACCCGTTCCACGTCGCGCTGCCCCAGCGGACGCGTGACGTTGCGCGGGCCAAGCAGCTCCTCGCCGAGGCGGGTCACCCCCAGGGGTTCAGCACGGAGATCTGGACGTCGAACGAGCGGGTCGGGATGCAAGAGCTGGCCGTCGCCGTCCAGCAGATGGTGGCGCCCGTCGGCGTCAAGATCGAGGTCAAGACCGTCCCGTGGTCGGTCTTCAACTCGAACGTCTACAAGAAGGAAGGGCTCTACATCAATAACTGGTTCGGGCGGGCGACGACCGACGAGACGCTCTTCCCCTACTTCCACTCGACCGGGAGCTGGAACGAGGGAAAGTACGCGAACCCGAAGCTCGACAAGCTTCTCGAGGACGGTCGCTCGCTCACCGAGGCCGGGAAGCGCAAGGAGGCGTACGCCGAGGCGCAGAAGGTGATCTCCGACGAGGGGCACTACGCAGTCGTCTACCACACCCAGTACACGAGCGCGATGCGGTCGAGCGTCAAGGGCTACACGCTCCACCCGCTCCGCTGGTGCGACTTCCGCACCACCTTCCTCGAGGCCTGATCGCGGGGAGGGGGGCCCCCCGGCCCCCCCTCCCGCCTCCTCCCCCGCGCTCGATGCGCGTCGTCGCCTTCCTGGGCCGGCGCCTCCTCCTGGTCGCGCTGGTGATGGCGATCGTGTCGGTGCTGATCTTCGCGGTCGTCCAGATCCTGCCCGGCGATGTCGCGGTGATGATCCTCGGCACCTCGGCCACGCCCGCCGACCTCGCCGCCCTCCGCGTCAAGCTCGGGCTCGACCGTCCGGCGCCGCTCCGCTACCTCGACTGGATCGGGGGCGCCATCCGCGGCGACTGGGGGGCGTCGCTCCTCTACCAGGTCCCGGTACGGCCCTTGGTGCTCGAGCGGCTCGGCCGGTCCGCGGTGCTGGCCGGGCTCGCGCTGGTGGTGGCGGTGCCGCTGGCCGTGGGGCTGGGCGCACTCTCGGCGCTCCGGCGCGGACGACTCGTCGACCAGGCGGTCGGCCTGACGACGCTCGTGGCGGTCTCCCTCCCCGAGTTCATCATCGGGACGGTCCTGGTCCTGGTGGTCGCGTTCCAGTTCGACCTCCTGCCGCCGTCGAGCCTGATCGACCCCGAGACGAGCCTCTGGAGGGCGGCTCCCAGCCTGATCCTGCCGACGCTCACGCTGGTCCTGGCGCTGCTCGCGCACATGATCCGCATGACCCGCGCGAGCATGCTCGAGGTGCTCGAGCAGCCGTACGTCCGGGCGGCGCGGCTCCGGGGGCTCCGGCCCCGCCGGGTCGCGCTCCGCCACGCGCTCCGGAACGCGCTCCTGCCCACCGTGGGGATCATCGCCATCAACGTGGGGTACCTGATCGGCGGCATCGTCGTCGTCGAGACCGTCTTCGCCTATCCCGGGCTCGGCCGGCTCATGGTGGACGCGGTCAACCACCGCGACGTCCCGGTCATCCAGATGGCCGCGCTCCTCATCGCCCTCACCTACGCGCTCGCGAACCTGGCGGCCGATCTGGCCTACGCATACCTCGACCCCCGGATCCGGTACTGACCCGATGGGCGCGACCCCGGTCCGCAGCGGAGCCGCCTTCGTCCGGGCCGTGCTCCTCGGCTCGCCGACGGCCGCCGTCGGAACGGCGCTCCTGGCCGTGCACCTGGGGCTCGCGCTCTTCGGCCCGACGCTCGCCCCGCGGGACTTCGCGCAGTTCGACATCCTCCACGCACTCGAGCCCCCGTCGCGCGAGTTCTGGGGCGGCACCGACCAGTTCGGCCGGGACCAGCTGAGCCGCGTCATGTGGGGGGCGCGGGGGACGCTGCTCCTGGCGACGGCCAGCACGCTCCTCGGCGTGGGGCTCGGGGTGATCGTGGGGATGACGGGAGCGTTCTACCGGGGCCTGGTCGACGAGGTGCTGATGCGGATCGTCGACGCGCTCATGGCGCTCCCGGCGCTCCTCCTCGCCATGCTGCTCCTGACCACCGTCGGCGCCAATCCCGTCTATGTCGCGCTCGGCATCGGCGTGGTCTTCATGCCGCGCTCGGCGCGCGTCGTCCGGGGGATCGCCCTCTCGCTCGCCGCCGCCGAGTTCATCGACGCGGCTCGGGCGCGCGGCGAGCGCGGGCCCTACATCATCTTCGCCGAGATGCTGCCGAACGCCTGGGCGCCCATCATCGTGGAGCTGACGATCCGGTTCGCCTACGCGATCCTGCTCGCCACGTCGCTCGGCTTCCTGGGCTTGGGCGCACAGCCCCCGGCCCCCGACTGGGGCCTCATGATCAACGAGGCGCTCCCGTTCCTCGCCCAGGCGCCGTGGCTCGCCATCCTGCCCGCCGTCGCCATCTCGACGGTCGTCGTGGGGGCGAACCTGGTGGGGGACGCCCTCCGGGAGACGCTCGCCCTCCGGAACCTGGGGGAAGCCGCATGACGGCGGCGGCCGGCGCCGGCCCGGTTCTCGCGGTCCGGGATCTCGAGGTCACATATCCGGCTGCCGGCGGGCCGGTGCGCGCGGTCCGCGGTGTCTCCTTCACGCTCCCGCCCGGACGGGTCCTGGGGCTGGTCGGCGAGTCGGGCTCGGGGAAGAGCACGACGGCACTGGCCGTGATGGGCGCCCTCGGGGCTGGGGTCCGCGTGACCGGCGAGGTCCGCTTCCGCGGCGAGGACCTCGTCGGCAAGACGGCGCGGGAGCTGCGGCCGCTCTGGGGGCGGCGGCTCGCCATGGTGTTCCAGGACCCGGCGGGCACGCTCAACCCCGTGCTCACGGTCGGGGACCAGCTCGGCGAGGTGCTCACCGAGCACGAGCGGCTCGGGCGCGCCGCCGCCCGGGCGCGGGCGCAGGAGCTCCTCGCCGCCGTCCAGCTCCCGAACCCCGGCGCCACGGCGCGGCGCTATCCGCACCAGCTCTCCGGCGGCCAGCAGCAGCGGGTCTCGATCGCGCTCGCGCTGGCGTGCGACCCGGACCTCCTGGTCCTCGACGAGCCGACCACGGGACTCGACGTGACGACCGAGGCGCGCATCCTCGACCTCATCGAGGGGCTGCGCCGGCGGACGGCGGCGAGCATTCTCTACATCACCCACAACCTGGGCGTCATCGGCCGGCTCGCGCACGAGGTGGCGGTGATGTACGCCGGCGAGATCGTCGAGCAGGGGCCGGTCGACGCGGTCTTCGAGCGGCCCCGTCACCCCTACACGGTGGCGCTCCTCGACTGCCTCCCGCGCATCGACCGCCCGCCCGCTGCCCGGCTCCTGCCGGCGATCGAGGGGACGCTGCCCGATCCGCGCGCGGCCATCGAGGCCTGCCTCTTCGCCCCACGCTGCCCGCTGGCGGACGCCCGCTGTCATGCCGAGCGCCCCGGGCGGTTCGAGGTCGGTCCGGCACATGGCGCGCGCTGCTTCCACTGGCCGCGCGTCCCTGCGCCGGGGACGGCGCGGCCGCCTACCCTCGCCCTCCCCACCGCGCCGCCCGCGCGGTCCGGGCCGCTCCTGGAGGCGCTCCGGCTGGTCCACCACTACCGGCCGGCGAGGGGCGGCGGCGTCTTCCGGCCACCGCCCGCGGTCCGGGCCGTCGACGGGCTCTCGCTCGGCGTGTCGAGGGGAGAGACGCTGGCCGTCGTCGGGGAGAGCGGATCGGGGAAGACGACGGCCGCCCGCTGCGTCGTGGGCCTGCTGCAGCCGACGGCGGGGGAGATCCGGGTCGACAGCGACCCGGTGCCGCGCCGGCCGGCGGCGTGGCCCCGCGCCCTCCGGCGGCGGCTCCAGATCGTCTTCCAGAACCCCGACCTCACGCTCAACCCGCGCCGCTCGATCCTCCACGCGGTCGCCCGGCCGCTGGCGCTGTTCGGCCTGGCGGAGCGGGGGCGCCGCCGGGCGGTCGCCGCCCGGCTGCTGGAGGCGGTGGGACTGGAGGCGCGCCACCTCGATCTCCGGCCTGCCCAGCTCTCGGGCGGGCAGCGCCAGCGGGTCGCCATCGCGCGCGCCTTCGCCGGCCGGGCGGATCTCGTCGTGTGCGATGAGCCCACCTCGGCCCTCGACGTGTCCGTGCAGGCCACGGTGCTGAACCTCCTCGCCTCGCTCCAGGCCGAGGCCCACACCTCGTACCTCTTCATCTCCCACGACCTCTCCATCGTGCGCCACATCGCCGACCGGGTGGCCGTCCTCTATCTCGGGCGTGTCGTCGAGGAAGGCGCGACCGAGGACGTCTTCCGGCCGCCGTGGCATCCCTACACCGAGGCGCTCCTCTCGGCGGTGCCCACGCTGGGCGGGCCGCCGGCCACCGGGGCGATCCGCCTCGAGGGCCCCGCGGCCAACCCGGCCGCGCCGCCCCCAGGCTGCCCGTTCCACCCCCGCTGCCCGCGCAAGCTCGGCCCGGTCTGCGAGACGCAGACCCCGCCCGTCCTGACGGGCGAGCGTGGTCACGCCATCGCCTGCCACATCCCGCGGGCTGACCTCCTCCGGCTCCAGGCAGAATCTGCAGGCCCGCGGCCGCGCGACGCCGCGACGCCGGAGCCGCCCGCATGAGGAGTGAGCTATCATGACCGCCCCGTTCGATTGTACCGAGTACGCGTCTCGGCTCCGGCGCACCCGCGCGGCGATGCGCGACGCTGGCCTCGACGCCCTGCTGGTCTTCCACCAGGAGCACATGTTCTACCTGGCCGGCTACGACCAGATCGGGTACTGGGTCTACCAGGTGCTCATCGTGCCCGCCGCCGACGAGCCCATGACCGCCGTGGTCCGCAAGGTGGACGAGCTGCTCGTCCGCGACGGCGGCATCGTCGAGGACGTCCGCGTGTGGCTCGACGACACGAGGCGGGATCCGGCCCAGCAGACCGCCGACGTCCTGGCCGAGCGACGGCTGCTCCGCGGCAAGCGCCTTGGCATTGAGCGGAAGAGCCACGCCCTCCTCCCGTACTACTACGACCTCCTGCGGGCGGCCCTCGCGGGCGCCGAGCTGGAGGATGCCTCCGACCTCATCACCGAGCTGCGGGTCATCAAGTCGCCGGCGGAGATCGCCTACATGCGGCGGGCGGGCGAGGTGATGGACGCCGGGGTCCGGGCGGCCTGGGAGACGCTCCGCCCGGGGGTGCGCGAGTGCGACGTCCACGCCGCCGTGGCGGCCGCGATGTACCGAGCGGGGGGCGAGCACCCGTCGGTCGCGCCGCCCATGGGCACCGGCCCCCGGACCCTCACCCAGACCCACGGAGCGGCGACGACCCGCGAGGTTCGCGCCGGCGATCCGTTCCTCCTCGAGGTCGGCGGCTGCGTCCGCCGATACCACGCCGTCTGCATGCGCACGGCGTCCGTGGGTCCGCCGGGGGACCGGACGCGGTCGATGCACGACGCGATCCGCGCGGCGACCGACGCCGGCCTCGCCGCGATCCGGCCCGGCGTCCCGACGCCGGACGTCGCGCGGATCGTTCACGGCACCCTCGCCCGTCACGGCTACTCGCGCCGCGGCCAGCACGTCGGCTACGGGATCGGCCTCGGCTACCCGCCGACCTGGATCGACAGCCTTCGCATCAAGGAGACGGATCCCCACGTGCTCCGCGAGGGGATGACCTTCCTCTTCCACGCCGGCCTTCTCGCACCGGAGGGCGACGTCTACGTGGCGCTCGGCGATCCTGTCCTGGTCACGGCCGCCGGGTACGAACGGCTCACCCGGCTGTCCCGCGAGCTCACGGTGATCCGGTGACGTTCGATCTGGTGCTCGCGGGCGGCACTGTGGTCGACGGCACCGGCGCCCCTCCCTTCCGCGCCGACGTCGGCGTGACGGGGGAGAGCATCGGCGCCGTCGGCCAGCTGGGCGAGGCCGAGGGGGCGCGGGTGATCGACGCGACCGGCCTGGTCGTGGCGCCCGGTTTCATCGATCCCCACACCCACGCCGAGGGGGCGCTCCTGACCGATCCCCAGCACGCGATGGGACTGCGCCAGGGCATCACCACCGAGCTACTCGGGATCGACGGCATGTCCTACGCGCCGCTCTCGGCGCCGAACTACCGGCTGTACCGCCGTTGGCTGGCGGGCCTGCTCGGCGAGCCCCCCGAAGAGCTTGACATGTCGAGCGTCGCCGCCTTCCGCCGCCACTACCATCGGCGGACCGCCGTCAATACCGCCTACCTGGTCCCGTTCGGCACGGTCCGGCTGGAGGTCCTCGGGTTCCGGGACGCGCCGCTCCGGGGCCGCGAGCTCGACGCGGCCCGCCGCCTGGTGGAGTCCGGCCTCGAGCAGGGCGCGGTGGGCTTCTCGAGCGGCTCCAAGTACTATCCCGGCCCCTGGGGGGACACCGAAGAGCTGGTGGCGCTGTGCGAGCCGGTGCGAGCCGCCGGGGCGGTCTACATGTGCGAGCCGCGGACGGCGAACCTGGAGCGGGCGCACGGGGGGAGCGGCGTGGCCGAGGCGCTGGAGGTCGCGCGGCGCACGGGCGTCCGGCTCCACTTCGCCCACTACCGGACGGCGCCCGAGACCGCGGGGCGCCTCGACCTGCTCATGCGGCTCATCGACCCGGTCCGCGCGGACGGCCTCGACGTCACCTTCGACGTCTACCCGTACCCCAGCGGCAGCTCCATTCCGGTGAGCTACCTGCCTGGCTGGGCCCAGGAGGGCGGCCCCGACATCATCCTTCAGCGGCTCGCCGACCCGGACGACCGCCGGCGGATCGCGCAGGCGATCGACGAGGACCGGTCGATTCCGCTGGCGCAGCTCGTCTGCTCCTACGCGGGCACCGACCGGACGCTGGAAGGGATGAGCCTGGTCGACCTCGCCGGCCGGCGGGGCGGCACGCCCGGACAGGTGCTGTGCGACCTCTTGCTCTCGGAGCGGTTGGCACTCGGACACGTGACGGCGCCGCCGCGGAGCGTCGCCCTCTGGCGACAGGTCGACCGGGACTGCATGGAATTGCTCGCGCGGCCCGACTACATGGTCTGCAGCGACATCACACCGGCCGGCCGCTTCCCACACCCCCGCTCCTACGGGGCCTTTCCGCGAGTTCTCGGCCGCCTGCGCCGGGACGTGGGCGGCCTCTCGCTGGAGGCCGTCGTCCACCGGATGACCGACCGGCCCGCGCGACGCTTCGGCCTGCGCGGCCGGGGCCGCGTCCAGCGAGGGTACTTCGCCGACCTGGTCGTGTTCGATCCCGACCAGGTCATCGACACCGCCACCTACGACGATCCCTGCCAGTTCCCGGTCGGCATTCCGTTCGTGGTGGTGAACGGCCAGGTGGCGGTGGACCGTGAGCGTCCGACCGGCGTGCTGGCCGGTCACGCCGTGCCGTAGGGGCTCCGGACGATGAACCGCGAGGCGATCGCCCGAGCCGCCGCCGCGGCGGTCGACGAGCCGGGGCTCGTCGCGCTGCTCTCCCGCATGGTCAGGATCCGCAGCTACTCCGCCGGCGGGGAGGAGGGGCGGATCGCCCGCTTCATGGCCGACGAGCTCGCCGCCCTCGGGCTCGAAGTCACGCTCCAGGAGGTGCAGCCGGCGCGCCTGAACTGCGTGGGCCGCTGGCCGGGCACGGGCGGCGGCCTGAGCCTCATGCTCAACGGACACCTCGACACGAACCCCGCGGGCGAGGGGTGGACGTGCGACCCGCTCGGCGGCGAGACGGACGACCGGTTCGTGTACGGCATCGGCGTCTCGAACATGAAGGCCGCCGACGCCGCGTACGTCGCCGCCATGCAGGCCGTCCAGCGGACTGGCGTCCGGCTCCGGGGCGATGTGGTGCTGGCGTTCGTGGTGGGGGAGCTGCAGGGCGGGGTCGGCACCGTGCACCTCCTCCGCCAGGGTGTCCGCGCCGACCGGTTCGTGGTGGGGGAGCCGACCGACCTGGCCGCGCTGACGCTCCACGCGGGCTCGCTCGAGTACGAGCTCGTGACGCGCGGGCGCACGCGTCATCTCTCCAAGATGGAGGAGGGAGTTGACGCCATCGAGCACATGGTCCGGGCAATGCAGGCGCTCCGGGCGATGTCCTTCAGCGGCCCCGACCGGCCCGAGTACCGGGGTCTGCGCCGGCTGGCGATCGGCGTGATCCAGGGAGGGCTCGGGCCCGAATACCACGACTGGCGGCCCTCGCTCCTCGCCGACCGCTGCCGGATCCGCTTCGCGGTGCGCTACGGGCCCGGTCAGACGCCGGAGTCGGTCGAGGCCGACATTGAGACCGTCCTCGACGGGCTGCGCCGGGCCGATCCCGTCTTCGCGGCCGAGCTGTGTCCGAACCGCGGCCCGCATCGCCTGGTGATGGAGCCGTTCGAGGTCCTGCGCGACGCCGACATCGTTGGCACCGTGGTCGAGGCCCACCGCGCGGAGCTCGGGAAGGACCCGCCGGTGGGGGCCATCGCGCCCTACAGGTTCTACGGCACCGACGCCGCCCACCTGGCGCGCGCGGGCATGCTCGGCCTCGTGTACGGGCCGGGCGGCAAGTACAACACCATGCCGGACGAGCGGGTGGAGATCCGCGACGTCTGTGCCGCCGCGCGGGTGTACGCGCGGACCATCGTCGCCACGTGCGCGTGACGGCCGGCGGCCGCCGGGAGGCCTGAGTGACCGAGCGCTTCGTGTCCAAGTTCAGCCAGATCCGCGGCTTCGAGATTCCCGTTCTCCGCGACGGGGTGCCGAGCTTCCTCGGCGTTCCCCTGGCGCGCACGCCCGCCGACCTGGCCGGGGCCGATGCCGCGATCATCGGCATTCCCTATGACCGTCCGGCGACGGCGGGGCGAGGCGCCGGCGACTGGGCCGGCTACCGCGAGGCGCCCGCCCACGTGCGCCAGCGCTCGCTCCGGTATGCGGGCTACCTCCCCGAACTCGACCTCGACGTCTTTGAGCACGCGCGACTGGTCGACTACGGGGATGCCGAGATCGAGCCGGACGTGGACCGCTCGATCGCCAACATCGCCCGCAAGGTGCGGGAAGTGATCGAGGCCGGCGCCCGGCCGATCACGATCGGGGGGTTCTCGCCGTGCGCCTCGTACGCGGTCATCAAGGGGGTCGCCGAGGCGACCTCGGGCCGGGTCGGCGTGCTGAGCCTGGACGCCCACGGCGACTGCCTGGACGCCGAGTACGGCCCGAACGGGAACCGAGCGCCGGGCTCGGCGACCTGGCAGGCCCGGATGTGGGAACACTTCAAGAACGTCGACCCGACCCATCACGTGGAGATCGGGATGCGCGGGCCCCGCAACGTTCGCGCTCAGGCCCACGCCTACCGCCAGCGAGGCGGGCGCCTGGTGACGGCGGCCGAGGTGCGCCGCCGGGGGATCGACGCGGTCTGCGTGGAGGGGCTCCCTCGCGTCTTCGACGGGGCGACGCGGACGTGGTGCCATCTTGACATGGACGTCCTCGACATCGGCGCCGTCCCCGACTGGGGTGACGAGCCGCTGGGGCTCTCGGGCTGGGACGTCGTGACTGCGGTCCACGAAGCGGGGAAGGGCGGGCTCGATGCCCTCTCCTTCGTCTACGTGGCACCGCGCTCCGCGGGGATCGCCGCGATGGTCAGCTACGTCGTCGTGTACCTCCTCGCCGGTTGGATCCTCGGCGGCCGCCTGCGGCCGCGGTGACGAGCGGCCCGAGGGCCGGTCACCGAGCGCGCGCGGCGGCGATCGGCCCCGGCCAGTCGAGGGCCTGCCGGAGGAGCTCCGCCGCGACCAGGGTAGCGGCCTTGAGGGCCGTCAGCGAGACCTTGTCGCGCGTGTCGGCCGCCGTCAGCACGTAGCGCGGCGGGGCGAGCGGGTCGTCGAACCCGCCGAGGAGCCGAAGCGCGGGAATCCCGGCGGCGGCGAAGCTCGCGTGGTCGCTGTTCGCCATGAGCGGGAGGACGGTCCGGAGCTCCATCGCGGTCTCCCGCGCCACGCGACCGACCCAGTCGTCGAGCTCGGCGAAGCCGCTGACCAGCGCCGTGAGCGAACTCCCGCCGCCCACCAGGGTGTCGAGGTTCAGGTTGAGCGCGATCGCTGCGCGCTGGGCGGCGGAGAGCTCCGCCACGTAGCGCTCCGAGCCATAGAGCCCCCACTCCTCGACCGTGAACAGCACCGCCCGGAGCCCCCGGCGGCACGACGGGACCGCCGGGCCCAGGGCGCGCACGAGCTCGAGGACGGCCGCGACGCCGGTGGCGTTGTCGAGCGCGCTCTCCGCCAAGTCGTGGCCGTCGTAGTGAGCGGACAGGACCACCCACTCGTCGATGCGGCCCGGGATCTCGAGGATCAGGTTCCGCGCCTCGGCCGGCTCCCGCCGGACGTCCACCTCCAGCCGCGCCCGCCCTCGCCGGGTCAGCGCGGCCGCGCTCTCGAGACAGACGCCCGCCGCCGGGATGTCGCCGGTCTCCCCACGACCCGAAGAGCCCGTCACGAGCACGCCGCCCGGAAGCGGCGAGGCGATCAGGAACCCGGCCGCGCCCCGATCGCGGGCCCACTGGTACTTTCGCCGGCGGTGGATGGTCCCCGCGGCGAACGGATACTCGTGGCGCACCAGCACGAGCCGGCCCCCGATCCGGGGGCCCGCCGCCTCGAAGGCTTCCGGCGTGCCCCGGCCGAGGTCGAGCACCTCGGCCTCGAGCCCGCCGCGCGGCGTCGGGGGCGACCAGACCAGCGAGTGGGCGCGGAGCAGCGGCGCGTCGGCGCCGCCGGCCACCGCGAGCGTCGTGCGCTCCCGCCCCCAGCCCGGGTACGTCACGCGGTGCTCGGCGACCCGCGCGCCCGGCGCGGCCGCAGCCAGGCGCTCGCGGAGCAGCGCGCACGCCCTGGCCTCGCTGGGGGTTCCGGCGAACCGCCCGCCGCAGTCGGCCAGGGCGTGAAAGTCCTCCGCCAGCTGCGTCGACTGCCAGATCCCGGCGAGGGCCGCGGCGTGGGACACGGGCGCCTCAGCCCAGCACGTCGTGGATGAGCCGCGCGTAGACGGCGGTCCCCGTCGCCACGTCCTCGAGATCGACCGACTCGTCCGCCATCCCCGAGGCGCTGTAGAAACGCGGCTCGTCGGGCGCGGTCCGCCGGTAGGGGCCGAACATCGCCGTCGGGATCCCGGCCTCGATCAGGAAATGTGCATCCTCGAACCCGGCGGTCGCCGCGATCGCCGCCTCGCGGCCCGTCACCGCGCGATGGGCGCGGCGGCACGCCGCCACGATCGGCGCATCGGGAGCGATCTCGCCCGGCGGGACTCGCATGATCTCCCGCACCCGGTACTCGAACGGCTCGGGATCGGCGGCCCGCACGGCGGCGCACAGCGCCTCGATCTCGGCGCGGGCGGTGTCGAGCGACTCTCCGGGCACCAGGCGCCGGTCGAGCTCGATCGTCGCGCGGTCCGCGACCAGGTTGAACTTCGTCCCGCCGCGGATCGTCCCGAGGTTGATCGTCGGGGCCGGCAGGAGCGGATGCGTCCGGGAGGCCAGGCGCGGGACGAGCTCGTCCTCTAGGGCGCGCACGATGCGCGCGGCCTTGCTGATCGCGTTGACGCCGAGCCAGGGCCGGCCGCCGTGGGCGGACCGGCCGCGCACCTCGATCTCGAGCCACAGGGCCCCCCGGTGGGCGACGCGCACCGCGTCGCCGGTGGGCTCGCAGACCACGCCGCAATCCGCGCGGATCAGCCCCGCACGGACGAGGAAGCCGGTGCCCAGGTGCCCGCCCGAGACCTCGTCGGCGACCGCGGTCACGAGGAGATCGCCTGCCAGACGAGTCCCTGTCCGGCGGACCATTTCGATGGCGAACACCATCGAGGCCAGGCCGGCCTTCATATCCATGACTCCCTGCCCGTAGAGCCGGGTACCCTCGCGCTCGCCCGCGAACGGGTCGCGGGTCCAGTCCGTGCCCGGCGGCTGGACGTCCATGTGGCCGTTAAGGAGCAGGGTGGGGCCCCGGCCGGAGCCGACGAGGTGCGCGACGACGTTCGGGCGGCCCGGCGCCGACTCTACGATGCGGCCGTCCAAGCCCAGCCGCCGGAGCTCGTCGAGGATCAGGGTCGCTACCGGACCCTCGTTCCCCGGGGGGTTGACGCTCGGAGCTCGGACGAGCGCCCGGAGGAAGTCGGCGAGCGCGTCGAGATCGAGCGGTCGGCTCACGGACGGCATTGTACGGCGCGCGGACGGCCACCGGACGGCGCTGGCGGCGGCGGATGACGCGACCTCGTCTTGACACCGGCGTCGCTCTCGGCCTACGGTGGTCCGGCGTCCGGCCCGACGGCAACGAGACCGGCGTCTCGTGTCGCGGGCTACCGTCAACCCGCCGCCCTGGCGTCGGAACAGAGGAGGTTCCTCCATGCGCCACAGACTCGCCGTCGCCATCGCCGTCCTGGTCGCGCTGGCCCTCGCACCCCAGCTCGGGGAAGCGCAGAAGCGTGGTGGCGTCCTCAAGTTCGCCGTTCCCAGCGTGAAGCCGGGGCTGGATCCGGCCCACACCACGACCGGCGACGCGTACATGCTCACCCAGGCGATCTTCAGCAACCTCACGCGGGTCGACGAGAATCTGGAACCGCAGCCCCAGCTGGCGCGCTCGTGGGAGCCGAACGCCGACAGCACGGTGTGGACCTTCCGCCTCGTGACCGGCGCGAAGTTCCACAACGGCCGGGAGGTCACGGCCGACGACGTCGTGTTCAGCCTCGACCGCATCCTCGATCCGAAGACCGCGAGCCCGGGCGCCAAGGCCCTGGGCCCGATCAAGAAGGTCCGAGCGGCCGACAAGCACACGGTGGTCTTCGAGCTGACCGGCCCGTACGCGGATCTTCCGCTCCAGCTCGGCAACACGTTCGCCCGGATCGTGGCCAAGGAGAATATCGATACGATCAGCCACGCGCCGATCGGCAGCGGCCCGTTCAAACTGAAGGAATACGCCACCGGGACCCGCGTGGTGCTGGTCCGCAACCCGGACTACTTCGAGAAGGGCCTGCCCTATCTGGACGAGATCCACCAGGTCTACCTGAAGGAGTACGCCGCCCAGATCTCGGCGCTGTCGACCGGCGAGATCCACGTCATGTACCTGGCCCCGACCGAGGTGCTGCCGCAGCTCACGCAGGACCCGGGGGTCACCGTTCTCCAGGTGCCGGCGCCGTCGTTCCAGCCGATCGAGATGTTCGTGGGCCAGCCGCCGTTCAACGATGCCCGCGTGCGGCAGGCGCTCCGCCTGGCGGTCGACCGCAAGGCCATGATGGAGGTCGCCACCGGCGGGTACGGCACGCTCGGCAACGACACCCCCGTCGGCCCGGCGAGCCGGTGGTTCAACAAGGCGATCCCTCAGCGCGGTCGCGACGTGAAGGCGGCAAAGGAGCTCCTGGCCAAGGCGGGGTACCCGAACGGCCTCGACGTCGTGCTGTACACCTCGAGCGGCCGACCCGGGCTCGAGGAGGCCGCCGTGGTGATGCGGGAGACGGCCAAGGAAGCCGGCTTCCGCATCAAGCTCGAAAGCGTCGAGATCGCGCGGCTCTACAGCGAGATCCTGCGGAGTCCGAAGCCCAACACGATGGTCCACAACAACTGGTTCGGCCGTCCGACGATCGACGAGACGCTCACCCCGTACGTGTTCACCAAGAGCACCTGGAACTACACCGAGTACTCGAACCCCAAGGTCGACGCGCTGCTGAACGACGCGCGCAGCGCCGTCCAGGTCGACCGCCGCAAGAAGCTCTACGACGAGGTGCAGAAGATCCTGTGGGAGGACGGCCCGGAGCTGGTCCCGTACTTCCGCAACTACGTGTCGGCGGCTCGCAAGAGCGTCAAGAACTACAAGCTGATTCCGGTCCAGTACGTGGACCTCCGCGAGGTCTGGCTCGAGTAGGGGCGGCGTGCGCGCCGGGGCGGGCGCCCGGGCGGGCCTGCCCCGGTCGAGATTCCTGCCGTGGGGCTGACCAGGTACGTCGTTCGCCGGCTCGGTCTGCTCGTCGTCACGCTGCTGGCGATCTCGCTCCTCATCTCCGGCATCCTCCAGCTCCTGCCGGGCGATGCAGCCGACCAGATCCTGGGAGCGTGGGCGGAGCGCTCGGGCCAGACGCTGGCCGCCATGCGCGTCCGCCTGGGCCTCGATCGGCCCTGGCATGAGCGATACCTCGCGTGGCTCGGCGGCGTGGTGCAGGGCGACCTCGGGCGCAGCCTGGCGCTGAACCAGCCGATCGCGCCGCTGCTCCTGGAGCGCCTCGGGTACTCGCTGCGCCTCGCTCTCCCCGCCCTCGTGATCGCCGGCGTGGTCAGCGTGCTGCTGGGCGTGCTGGCGGCCATGCGGCCAAACGGGCTCCTCGACCACGCGATCACCACCGTGACGCTCGCCGGCGTGTCGCTCCCGGCGTTCGTCACCGGGTCGCTCCTGATCCTCGTGTTCGCCGGATGGCTGCGCTGGCTGCCGTCGGCGAGCGCGCTGCTCCAGGGAGAGGGTGTCACGTTCTGGGCGCGCATGCTGGCGCTGCCGATCGCCACCCTGACCCTGGAGTCGCTGGCCCACGCGACGCGCACCACGCGCAGCAGCATGATCGAGGCCCTGAAGACCTCGTACGTCCGCACCGCGGTGCTCAAGGGCGTGCCCCGCCGTGTCGTGCTGTTCAAGCACGCGCTGCGGAACGCGTTGCTCCCCACGGTGACCGTGCTGGCCTTCAACTTCGGCTGGATGCTGGGCGGCATCGTGGTGGTGGAGCAGGTGTTCAGCTACCCCGGCCTGGGAAGCCTCGTGCTCTTCGCCATCGAGCAGCGCGACCTCCCGCTCCTCCAGTCCAGCATGTTCTTCGTGGCGGCGGGGTACTGCGTGGCCAACCTGGCCGCCGACGTCGTCTACGCGCTGCTCAACCCCCGGATCCGCTACGCGTGAGGCCCGTGGCCCCGTCGCCGCGCCCGCCCGCCGATGGCTGAGGCCGTCACCGCGCCGGACGCCGCGCTGCCGCGCGAGGTCGCGCGGGCCCCGCGCTGGCCGCTCACGCTGATCGTGGGCGGCGCGGTCGTCGGGGTCTTCGTGGTTCTCGCTCTGGTCGGGCCGTGGATCGCCCCGTACGATGTCGAGGCGTTCCACGGCCCGGCGAAGATGAAGCCGCCCTCGGCCACCTTCTGGCTGGGCACCGACCGGTACGGCCGCGACGTGCTGAGCCGGGTCATCGTGGGCGCGGGCAGCACGGTCACCATGGCGGTCGCCGGCACGGCGCTCGGCCTGCTCGCCGGCACCTCGATCGGCCTTCTGAGCGGGCACCTTGGCGGCGTGGTCGACGAGATCCTCATGCGGCTGATGGACATCGTCATGTCCTTCCCGTCGCTCCTCCTCGCCCTCCTCGTCGTGGCGGTGCTCGGGGCCAGCACGGTGAACGCCGTCCTCAGCATCGGGGTCGTGTTCACGCCCCGCGTGGCCCGCGTGGTCCGCAGCGCGACCCTCGGGCTCCGCGGCGCCCAGTTCGTGGAGGCGGCCGTCGTCCGGGGCGAGAGCGACGCCTACATCGTGTTCCGGGAGCTCCTCCCGAACCTCTGGCCGCCAATCATCGTCGAGGGCTGCATCCGCCTGAGCTATGCGGTGCTGCTGTCCGTGTCGCTCAGCTACCTCGGCCTCGGGGCCCAGCCGCCCACGCCCGACTGGGGCCTGACCGTCGCCAAGGAGCGCGCCTACCTCGTGCTGGCGCCGTGGACGGTGCTCTTCCCGGCCGGAGCGATCGTCCTCTTCATCGTCGGGGTGAACCTCCTCGGCGACGGCCTGCGCGAGTGGCTCGTGGCTCGGAAGTCCGTCCGTGAGTGACGCGAAGCTGGGCGACGCCGTCCTGGACGTCCGCGACCTGTCGGTCGCGTACCGCACCCAGGCCGGCGGTGTGCAGGCCGTGCGGGGCGTGAGCCTCACGGTGCACGCGGGCGAGACGCTGGCCCTGGTGGGGGAGAGCGGGTCGGGCAAGACCTCCCTCGCTCTCGCGGTCATGCGCTACCTGGACGCCGGCGGGCGCGTGACCGGGGGCGCAATCCGGTTTCGGGGGGAGGACCTCCTGGCGATGCCGCCGGCCGCCCTGCGGGAGCTCCGGGGGGCGCGGCTCGCCATGGTTTACCAGGACCCGCAGACGGCGCTCAACCCGGCCTTCCCGGTCGGGGAGCAGGTCGCCGAGACTCTCCGCATCCACCTCCGGCTCGGCCAGCGCGCCGCGCGGCAACGCACGGTCGAGCTGCTCGCCCAGGTCAACCTGCCGCAGCCCGAGGCCGTCTACGGCCGGTACCCTCACGAGCTGTCGGGCGGCCAGCAGCAGCGCATCGTCATCGCGATGGCGTTCGCCTGCGACCCCGAGCTCCTGCTGATGGACGAGCCCACCACCGGCCTGGACGTGACCACCGAGGCCCGGATCCTCGATTTGATCGGCGAGCTCAAGGCGCGCCATCGCTCCGCGATCCTCTACATCACGCACAACCTCGGCGTGGTGGCCCGCTTCTGCCACCGCGTGGCGGTGATGTACGCCGGGGAGCTCGTCGAGGAAGGGCCGGTCGAGCGGGTGTTCGCGCGGCCGCTCCATCCCTACACGCGCGGGCTCCTGGCGTGCGTGCCGCGTCTGGAGGCCAGCAAGCGGGCCGCGCCGCTGGCCGCCATCGGCGGCCGCCTGCCAAGCCTGGTCGCCCCGCCGCGCGGCTGCATCTTCGAGCCCCGCTGTCCCGAGCGCGTGTCGGAGTGCGCGGAGCGCGTGCCAGTGGCGGCCGCGGCGCCGGGGGGCGGGACGGTGCGCTGCCACCGCTGGGAGGCGCTCCCCGCGTTCAGGGCCGCCGGCGTGCCGTCGGCCGCCGCGCCCGCGGCCGGCGCACCGATGCCCGGCTTGCTCGAGGTGGAGGGCCTCCGCTGCCACTACGTGCTCCGTCGGCCGCTCGGCGACGCGGTGCGGGGGATCCCGGCCCGCGCGGTGCGCGCGGTGGACGACGTGAGCCTGGAGGTCGCCCGCGCCCACACGCTGGCGCTGGTCGGGGAGAGCGGCTGCGGCAAGACCACGCTGGGCCGGGCCGTGGTGGGCCTCGTCGAGCCGATCGGCGGCCGCGTAGCGTTCGGAGGAGCCGACGCGACCCGGCTCGCTCGCGGGCGCCCGCGCGACCTCCGACGCCGCATCCAGATCGTCTTCCAAAACCCGGAGGCGACGCTCAACCCGCAGCGGACCGTGGGGAAGACGCTGGCCCGTCCGCTCGAGCTCTTCGGTTCCGCGACCGCCGCCGAGCGTTCGGAGCGAGTGCGGGAGCTACTGCGCGCCGTGCAACTGCCGGAGGGGTACGTCGGCCGTTACCCGCACGAGCTGTCCGGCGGCGAGAAGCAGCGGGTGGCGGTCGCCCGGGCCTTCGCCGCGGACCCGGAGCTGATCGTCTGCGACGAGCCCCTGTCCGCGCTCGACGTCTCCGTCCAGGCCGCCATGCTGAACCTGCTGGTGGACCTCCAAGAGCGCACCGGGGCGGCCTATCTCTTCATCTCCCACGACCTCTCGGTCGTCCGCTACCTCGCCGACCGCGTGGCGGTGATGTACATGGGGCGGCTCTGCGAGGTCGGCAGCGTCGACGCGCTGTTCGCGCCGCCGTACCATCCGTACACCGAGGCCCTGCTGTCCGCCATCCCGCTGCCGGACCCGCGATCGGTCCAGCGCAAGATCCGGCTCGAGGGCGCCGTTCCGAGCCCGGTGGATCCCGGGCCGGGCTGTCGCTTCCAGTCCCGCTGCCCGAGGAAGCTCGGCGCGGTCTGCGAGACGGAGCCGCCGCCGGCGCGGGAAGCCGCGCCTGGCCACGTCATCGTCTGCCACATCCCACTCGAGGAGCTGCGCCGCGTGCCACCGGTCATCGAGGACCGGCCCGCGGCGGCGGCTCCGCCTGGAGGACCCTGACCGATGTCGACCCCGTCCGTTCCGAGCGAGCGAACCGCCGCCCTCAAGCGCGAGCTGTGGACCGAGATCGACCGGCGCCGCGACGAGCTGGCCCGGCTCTGCGCGGATGGTCTCCGCGTACCCGCGGAGAACCTGCCCGGGGACACCCGCGCCATAGCCGACCACTACGAGCACCTTCTCGGCAAGGCCGGCATCCGGGCCGACCGCGTCGAGCCTCGGCCGACCACAGCGAGCCTGGTGGCCGTGTTGCCTGGCCGCGACGCCCGACCCCGCTTCACGTTCAATGGCCACCTCGATCACTTCCCCGCCGACGACCACGCGCTCTGGTCATTCCCGCCGTACGGCGGGGAGATCAGGGATGGGAAGATCCTCGGCCGCGGCGTCTCGGACATGCGCGGCGGACTCACTGCCTCGCTGTTCGCCTGCCTCCTCGTCCAGGAGCACCGGGTGCCGCTCCGCGGGCCGCTCAACCTCATGATGGTGGGCGACGAGGAGACCGGCGGCGCCTGGGGAACCGGCTGGCTCCTGGAGCAGCGACCCGAGCTGGCCGGTGAGGCCTGCATGATCGGTGAGCCGGAGTCCCCCGACGGTCTCCGGGTCGGTGAGAAGGGTAAGGCCCAGTTCCGGCTGGTCGCCGAGGACGCCCCGCGCCACGGCGGCCTCGGCACCGGGGACGACGTGGTGGTCGAGGTGGCGGCCGCGCTCCAGGAGGCCCGGCACATCGTCGAGATGCCCGACAACCCGCCGGCGGACCTGCTGCCGGTGCTCGAGACGATGAAAGGCTACTGGCGCACCGAGCACGACCGCGGGCGTCAGTGGCTCTATCGCCGACCCTCCATGGCGGCGGGCGTCATCCGCGGGGGCATCAAGGTCAACGTCGTCCCGCGCCGCTGCGAGGTCGAGGTCGACTGCCGGCTGCCGTTCGGCATCACGCCGGACGACATCCGCCGGGAGGTCGAGGGTCGCGTCACCCGCGCGGGGCTCCGGCGCGTGCGGTTCGAGTCGATGCCGCCCGTCTTCAACGCCAGCTACACGTCGCCCGACGCGCCGTTGGTGCGGATGGCCCGGGCGAACGCTGCGGCCGCCACGGGCCGCGAGCCCGCGCTCACGATGACCTTCGCCGCGACTGACGCCCGCTACTTTCGGCCGCGCGGGGTCCCGACGTTGATCTTCGGGCCCCGCCCGAACAACATGGCCGCGCCCGACGAGTTCATCACGGTGGACGACCTGGTCGCCGTCGCCAAGGTCCACCTCGCGACGGCGCTCGACGTGCTCCACGACGACTCGGCGCGTCCGCGATGACAGGGGCGCCAGTCGCGCGCCTGCGCGACCATCTCGAGTCGCGGCGCGCGACCGGCCTCGCGCTACTCGAGGAGCTGGCGGCCATCGAGAGCTACGCCACGCAGCGGGAGGGCGTGGAAGCCGTCGGCGACGTGATCGCCCGGGAGCTCGACCAGGCTGGGTTCACCACCCGCCGCGTTTCCGGCGCCCGCGTGCCGGCCGGGGACCGCTGGGTCGAGGACCTGATGCTGCCGGGCTTCGACTTCGCCGGGCTCGCCGCCCACCGCGTGTCGCGGAAGACGGGCCCGGGGCGTGGCCGCGTCCTGATCCTGGGGGACCTCGACACGGCCTTCTTGCCCGGCGCCGGCGCGCGCTTCCCGTTCCGCGTCGCGGACGGGCGCGCCTACGGTCCTGGGGTCGCGGACATGAAGGGTGGACTGGTGGTCGCGGTCCACGCCCTCCAGGCGCTGGCCGAGACCGGGGTCGAGGGCCCCGGCGAGGTGGTGTGCGTGTGGAGCGCCGACGAGCAGGCCGGGAGCCTCACTGCTCGGAAAGTGATCGAGGATGCGGCGCGCGCGGCCGACTGGGCCTTCTGCATGGAGTGCGCCCGAGAGGGCGGCAAGCTGATGGGGGCTCGTGCGCAGATCGGGGTCGGGCTCCTCGAGGTGGCCGGGCGTGAGGCCCATGCCGGCAGCGCCTATGCGCACGGCGCCAGCGCGATCGAGGCGATGGCGCGCAAGATCACCGCGGTCCACGCTCTGACGGACCCGGCGCGCGAAGTCTACCTCAACGTCGGCACGGTGCGCGGTGGCTGGCGGCGGAGCGTGGTGGCCGGCCGTGCGGAGGCCACGCTCGACGTCAGGACGCCGGGCCCCGAGGCGTGGGATGAGGTCGCCACTGCCCTTCGGGCTATCGCCGGACGTGCCGACGTGCCGGGCACGACGGGCTTGCTGCGGCTCGCCTCCCACCGGCCGGCCGTCCCGTGGACCACTGCGACCGACCGGCTGCTCGGCATCGCGAGCGAAGTCGGCGCCGTTCTCGGCATCCCGATCGCGGCCCTGCGGTCTCCCGCCGCCGGCAGCTCGGCGTTCGTCGGACCGCTCGCGGTCCCGTGCCTCGACGGCATGGGGCCTTCGGGCGGTGGCCTCATGACGGACCAGGAGCATGTGGTCGTGGCCACGCTGCCCGAGCGCGCCGCGCTGCTGGCGGGGATGCTGCACGCTCTCGGCACCGAGGCCTGGACCCGATGAGCGCCGCGGCCACGCGGCAGCTCCGCACGTGGATGGCGGGCCACGAGGCGGAGATGATCGCCTTCCTCGGGCGCATCGTCGACATGGACACCTCGACCCTCGAGCGTGCGGGTGTCGAGGCCCTGGCCGGACTGATGACCGAGCGCTTACGGGCCCTCGGCTTCGCAGTCGAGCGGCGGGACCTGGTCGAGCCGCCTCACGCCTGGATCGCGGCCGCGTTCCTTGAAGGGCGCGGCGCCGGCGCCCTCGCCCCGGCGGTCGTGGCGCGGCTCGGGGGCGGCCAGGGCCAGGGACATCTCCTGCTCGTCGCGCATCTCGACACCGCGTTCCCGCCCGGCGCGCCCGCCGCCAGTCCCTTCCGGGTCGCCGACGGCCGCGCCTACGGACCGGCCGTCGCCGACATGAAAGGGGGCGTGGTCGGCGTGCTCTATGCCTGCCGCGCGCTCCTCGAGTGCGGGGTGGCGCGGCCGGAGACGATCACGGTCGTCCTCGACACCGACGAGCAGGCCGGCACCGTCTGCTCGCGCCCGCTCCTCGAAGCCGAGGCCGCCCGCGCCGACTGGGGGCTGGTCACCGAGTCGGGGCGCGCGGGCGGGCAGGTGGTGGGCCAGCGGGCGGGGCTCGCCATGGGCGAGCTCGCGGTCAGCGGCGTCGAGGCGCATCTCGGGACGGGCTTCCGCGACGGGCGGAGCGCGATCGAGGCGCTGTGCCGCAAGGTGACGGCACTTCACGCCCTCCACGACCCGGAGCAGGGCGTCCTGCTCAACGTCGGCGAAATCCGGGGCGGGACCCGGCGCAACCTTTACGCCGCGCACGCGGTGGCGCGCATGGACGTGCGCGTGAGGGACCTGTCGGCCTGGGAGCGCACGCGCCGCGCCATCGAAGCGATCGCCGCCGCCGAGGACGTCCCTGGAACGCGGAACGAGCTCCGCCTCTGGCCCCACCGGCCGCCCATGCCGTGGACCGGGGCCACCGACCGGCTCGCGGCGCTGGTCGCCGAGAGCGCGGCAGAGATGGACACCCGGATCGACACCGTCGCCACGATGGGGGGCTCCGACGCGAACCTGCTCGCCGCGGTGGGGCTGCCGACCCTGTGCGGGCTGGGGCCGGTCGGCGGGGCGGTGATGACCACGCACGAGTACATCGAGCTCCCGACGCTGGCCGAGCGGACCGCCGTGGTTGCCGTCCTGGCTCACAAGCTCGCCACGCGTGCAGACGCCGTCCCCCGCCGCGCCTGACGCCGATGCGGCAGGGGAACGCGCTGCGCGAGCACAACCCCGCGGGCTCCGTGACGCCAGGGGCGTCCGGTAGCCCGCCCAGGAGGACATCGACCGATGAAGCAGGACCTGTTCCTTGAGGAAGCACGCCTCGGCCCTCGGAACCCGGTGCTGGTCCAGTATGACGAGGCGCCGCGGCTGGGCCATCTCCGGCGCTACTTCCGCGACTACATGCTGGTGGATCTGGCCCACGTCGTCATGCTGGTCGAGGAGGGGATCCTGGATCGCGCGCGCGGCGCCCGGCTCCTCGAGGGTTTGCTCGCGGCGCACGACCTCGGCGCCGACGGCTTCCCCTGGGACCCGCGGTCGGGCTCCTACCTGGTCCAGGTTGAGCACTTCCTGGCGGGCCGCGTCGGCGACGACGTCTCGGGGCGCCTCCAGACCGGCCGGAGCCGGAACGACGAGCATGCCGCGGCGGACCGCCTCCACCTGCGCGACCTGCTGCTGCGCGTCGTCGATGGGCTGGTCGCCCTCCAGCGCGTGGTGCTGGCGCGGGCCCGCGAGCACGCCGCGACCGTGATGCCGGGCTACACGCACCTCCAGCATGCCCAGCCCGTGACGTTTGGCCACTCCCTGATGCGGCACGCCAGCGCGCTCGAGCGGGATCTCGATCGGCTGGCGGGCGCGTTCGAGCGAGCCAACCGCAGCGCCCTCGGCGGCGCGGCCATCGCCGGCACGTCCTGGCCCGTGAACCGGCAGCGCACCGCCGAACTGCTCGGCCACGACGGCCTGGTCCTCAACTCGTCGGACGCCGGCGTCTTCGCCCGCGACTACATCGAGGAGGTCGTCGCGGTCCTGGCCCTCCTAATGGCCAACCTGGGCCGGCTCGCCACCGAGCTCTACGTCTGGCACAGCTGGGAGTTCGGCTTCATCGAGATCGAGGACGGCCTGGCCGGCACGAGCAGCATCATGCCGCAGAAGAAGAATCCACATGCCCTGGAGCGCGTCAAGGCGGTGGCAGGCCAGGCGATCGGCTGGCTGCCGACCGTGATGGGCTGCCAGCGGGGGGTCTCTTCGACGGATCTCGACCTCGCATTCGGGGAAGACATCATCCCCGGCTACGAGGACGCCGCAGACGGCGCCCTCCGGCTCCTGGCCGAGGCGATTCGCACGCTGACCGTGCACGCCGACGTGATGGCCGCCAAGGCGGGGGCGTTCTGGAGCACGGCCAGCCACCTCGCCGACGAGCTGGTCCGGCGTCACGACCTCCCGTTCCGCACGGCGCACCACGTGGTCGCTCGCTTCGTCCGCGACGCGGTCGCCCGGCATCAGGGCCCGGCGGATGCCGCGCCAGAGCTCCTGGCGGAGGCCCTCCGGGAGGTGGCCGGCCTCGACGTCGTCGTCACGGAGAGCGATCTGCGCCGCCTCCTGGATCCCCGCCACTTCGTGGAGACGCGGGTCACCGAGGGGAGCGTCAACCCGCGCGCGGTCCTGGCCCACGTGGCGCAGGCCGAGCAGGCCCTGGCCGCCCGTGCCGGCTGGCATGCCGATCGCGCCGCCCGCGTGGGCCGCGCGGTGGACGGCCTCGTCGCGCGGGCGCGCGAGCTCGCCGGGGGCGGCGGGCGCGCCTGAGCTCGACGGACAATCCACGCTCGTCCAAGCCGCAGGGGAGGCTCGATGGCGCGTGTCCAGTACGGCGTGAACGTCAATACCCGGGTCCCGGTCATCTATCCCGAGCACTACACCGCGGCGGACGTGGTGGCCCTCGCGGAGCGCGTCGAGGCCCTCGGCTACGACGGCGTGTGGGTCGGCGACAACTTTTTCGCGAAGGGACGGCTCGAGTCGATCGCCACCCTGTCGGCGATCGCCGGCCGGACGTCGCGGGTGACGCTGGGAACCTCGGCCCTGATCCTGCCCCTTCGCAACACCGTCTGGTTCGCCGTCTCCTGGGCGACGCTCGATCAGCTGTCGAGAGGCCGGACGATCCCCAACGTCTGCGTGGGCGGCGGTGGCGCCAAGCTCGGGGGTCCGCTCTTCGCGGCGGAATTCGACGTGGCCGGGGTGCCGTACAACCGCCGCGGCGAGGTGATGGACGAGCAGATCCTCCTGCTCCGGCACCTGTGGACGCGTCCGGGGGAGCCGTACCGCGGCGCGTTTCACGCGGTGCCGGCCCTCTCGCTCTCGCCGCTCCCGCACCAGCGTCCCGCGCCGCCCATCTGGATTACGAACAATCCTCAACTCGTCGAGGGCCTCGAAACCCGCGTCCAGGAGCGGATGCTCCGCCGGGTCGCGCGGCTGGCCGACGGCTGGATGACGGCGCTCGCCACCCCCGACGAGTTCCGCCAGCTGTGGGGCCGGATCGTCGAGTACGCGCGGGAGCTCGGCCGCGACCCCGGCACGCTGACGCCGGCCTACCAGATGACGCTGACCGTCGCGGACTCCCGGACGGCGGCCGAGGCGGAGGCGCTGGAGTTCGTGAACCGCTACTACGGCACGGCCTACACGAGCATTCGCGACTCGATGTGGGGCCGAGATCCGTTCGGCACTCCGGAGCAGTGCGTGTCGGCCATCCGCCAGCTCGTCCGAGCCGGCGTCCGGAGCATGACGCTCCGCTTCGCGTCGCGTGACCAGGTCGCTCAGGTGGAGCGCTTCACGGCCGAGTGTCTGCCCGCCCTGCGCGCCGGCGACTAGGCGCCGGGCGCCGCCGTCAGAGGCTGGTTTCGGCGGTCGTCACCCGCGCGGCCCGGCGGACGCGTTGCTCCCATGACACCAGGCGCTCGATCAGCGCCGTCGCCGCGAACAGCCCGACGCCGAGCGCCATCAGCACGACAAGCACCGCGAAGGTCCGCACCATGTCGAGATACTGCGTGTAGAAGAGGAGGAGGTAGCCGAGCCCCCGGGTCGACGCCACCCACTCCGCGACGATGGCGCCGATCACGCTGACGGTGACGCTGAGCTTCAGCCCGGCGAAGACGTACGGGACGGCGGTCGGCAGGCGGATGTGCCGGTAGATTTGCGCCTCGCTGGCATAGACCGAGCGCATGAGGTTCACGTGGCCCTCGTCGGTGCTCTCGATCCCGGCGATGGTGTTGATCAGCACGGGGAAGAAGGCGAGCAGCGCGACGGTCAGGATCTTCGGGTAGATCCCGACCCCGAACCAGATGATTAGGAGCGGCGCGATGGCGATCTTCGGCGTCGTCTGCGAGGCGATGATGAGCGGGTAGATCGCGTTCCGGAGGGCCGGGAACTGCGTCATGAGGAGCGCGGTCGCGATGCCGAGGACCGCCCCGACCAGGAAGCCGCTGACGATCTCGTACGTCGTCACCCACGTGTGCCCCAGCAGACGGTCCCAATCCGCCCAGATCGATCCCAGGATCTGGAGCGGCCGCGGCAGGATCAGGGGCGGAATCTGGAAGGCCCGCACGCCGAGCTCCCACACCGTCAGGATCGCGCCCAGCAGCAGCGGCGCTACTACGGGCCGGCCGCTGCTGAGGGTCACGGCGCTCCCCCGTGCCGCTCGGCCTCCTCGAGCCGCGCGTGGAGCGTGCGGACGAGCTCCCCGGCGCGCGGGCTGTAGCGCATCTCGCCGGTACGCGGCCGCGGCAGGTCGATCTCGATGATGGCGTGGATCTGCCCCGGGCGCGCGGTGAGCACGACGACCCGGTCGGACAGGAAGACCGCTTCCGACAGGCTGTGCGTGACGAAGCCCACCGTCTTGCGGCGCTCGCTCCAGATGCGCAGCAGCTCGAGGTTCATCTTTTCGCGGGTGATCTCGTCCAGGGCGCCGAACGGTTCGTCCATCAGCAGCAGCACCGGATCCAGCGCGAGGGCGCGCGCGATCGCCACCCGCTGGCGCATGCCGCCGGAGAGCTCGTGGGGCAGCCGGCCGCCGAAGCCGTGGAGGCCGACCAGCTCGAGCAGCTCCTCGGATGCCGCCGGCGGGACCTCCCGTCCGGCGATGCGGCTCAGGAACCGAACGTTCTCCAGCACGGTCTTCCAGGGCAGGAGCACGCTGTCCTGGAAGAGGAACCCGATCTGCCGGTCGCGTCGGATGGCCGCCGGCGGCCGGCCGGCGATGCGGATGGTGCCCGAGGTGGGGGCGATCAGGTCGCCGACCGTCTTGAGCAGGGTCGTCTTCCCGCAGCCGCTCGGCCCGATGAGGGAGACGAACTCGTTCTCGCTGACGTCGAAGCTGATCCCGCGGAGCGCCTGGATCGGTCCGCGCTCGGACTGGTACACGAGCGCCAGATCGCGGACGGTGATCATCCGGGCGGGGGAAAGTGAGGGCGCCGTCGAGCCTCCGGGCTCAGCTACCGGGCGGCCGCCCCGTGCCCCACTGCTTGGCGTTCGCGGGGATGAGCTCGTTCGTGTAGACGCCCTTCGGGTCCAGGCGCGAGCCCATCAGCTTGCCGTCGGAGAGGACGTCGATGAGGTTCTTCCAGCCCGCGTCGGACATGTGCCCGACACCTTGCCGCGCGGTGAGCTCGCTCGATATCAGCGAGTTCAGCTGGACGATCCAGTCTCGCCGCACGAACTCCGAGTCGATCTTGACCGAGGGATCCCACGTGGCCACTAGCTCCACCGCCTTGTCCACGTTGTCGCGCGCCCACAGGAGCCCCGCGATGGTGGCCTTGAGGTAGCGCCGGATCACGTCGGGCTTCTCCTTCACAAATTTCTCGCTGGCGAACACGGCGTGCCCGTAGAGCGGCTGCTTCTCGGTGGAGAAGGGAATGAACGTCACGTCGTGCCCCTGCATCTGGGCCTGGATCATCTGGAAGTTGACGAAACCCGTGCTGGCGTCCGCCTGGCCCGTCAGCATCATCGTCAGCTTGGCCGCCGGCGCCACGTTGAGGAGGGTTACCTCGCGGTCCGGATCGAGCCCGGCTTCCCGGAGCCGCGCGCGCAGGAGGATCCCCTCGGGGCTGGCCACCGCGGTCGAGACCGTCTTCCCGCGGAGGTCGGCCAGGGTCCGGATGTTCGTTTTCTTCGTTGCGATGACGCCGGTGGGTGTCGCCTGATAGAGGAGCCAAACGACCTTCAGCGGCGCCCCCTGGCTCATCCCGACCAGGATCGCGTCCGCGCCTGCTTGGCCGAGCTGGGCCTCGCCGGCGGCTACCGAGGTGACGGCCGGCACCGATCCGGGCAGGGCGAGCAGCTCGACGTCGAGACCCTCGGCCGCGTAGAAGCCCATCTTCTTCGCGGCGTAGTGGTGGACGAACCCGGCGTTCGGCGCGTTCCAGTTGAGGGCGACCTTGAGCTTTTCCTGACCGTGCGCCGCCGGCGTCATGGCGAGCGCGAGCATGGCGGCCGCGACGGCTCCAGCGATCCTCGTGGAACCCAGGCTCCTGAGATGCATCGGTGCCTCCTGACGTAGCCGCGAAGTGAAGGACGGACGGGCGGAGGCTACACCGCGCTCCGCGCCAGTGTCAAGGCTCGCCCGGTCTCTTCTTGCTCGCCCGGTCTCCGAACCGCCGCGCTGACCGTGCGACCGATGACGCTCGGGCGCCATGGATCGATTCGTCCTGCCGGACCGTCGCGGCGACCGGTGTCCGAGACTCGTCAGAAAGATGGGTGACATCCGAAATGGACGAGCGCGGACCCTTGACACCTCGCGGACGCCGTGGTCTGGTCGGCTGCGGGACTCAATTCATGCCGACGACTCGCCGCGCCGTACGCTCGCGGACCCACGCCGGGTGATCGGTCCGCTCACGGTCGGCATCCGTCTGCCCAATTCGGGCCCGCTGGCATCGGCCTCGGCGATCCTGGAGACGGCGCGCCTGTCCGAGTCGCTCGGCTTCGACTCCGTCTGGGTACACGATCACCTTGCGTGGCCGAGCCACCGGCGGACGCACTTCGCGGCCGGCTCGATCGAGGCCGTCCACGATCAGCCTCCGAACTTCTTCGAGAGCCTCTCGGTCCTGGCCGTCCTGGCCGGGGCCACCCGGCGCGTCCGGCTCGGCACCTCCGGGCTGGTGCTCCCGTGGCGGGACCCGCGGGTGCTAGCCAAGCAGCTCGCGACGATTCACGAGATGTCGGGAGGCCGGCTCGTGGCCGGGGTGGCGATCGGCCGGTTCGAGGACGAGTTCGAGGCGCAGCAGGTCCCGTATCGACAGCGGGGTCGCATCACCGACGAGCACCTGGCCTGTTTGGCCGAGATCCTGGGACCCTCTCCGGAGACAACGTTCCAGGGCGCGCGCGTGCAGGTGACCGGCGCCGAGTACTTCCCCAAGCCCCGCGATTTTCCGATCTGGATCTGCGGGATGAGCCCCCAGGCGCACCAGCGAATCGTGCGTTTCGGGCGCGGCTGGCTTCCCGGGCCCCTCACACCGGGAGAGTACGGTGCCGCCGCGCGCGAGCTGACCGGCCGGCTGGCCGAGGCGGGCCGCGCGCCCGGCGAGATCACGTGGGCGCTCGAGATCTTCACGACCCTGGCTTCCACCGACGCCGAGGCGCAGGCCATCGCCCGCCGGAGCCTGGAACACCAGTGGGGAGATGCCGACACCGGCGTCGCCCGGACCCTGGTTGGGAGCCCGGCCACGATCGCGAGCCGCATGCAAGAGTACGCGGCCGCCGGGGTCACGCACTTCGAGGTCAAGTTCATCTGCCACGACCTCGAGATGATGCACGGGATGATCCGCGCCTACGCGGAGGGCGTCGTCCCTCGGCTGGCCGGGCGCCCGGTTCGTCACGCATAGGAGAAGCCGATGGTCATCGTGAAGAACATCGCCGAGCTTCCGCGCCATCCGATGGGCGAGCGGGGCGAGCAGATCTCCCTCGTGAATGAGGCGATTGGGGCCCGACACGTCGACGTGCACATCAACATCCTCCGGCCCGCCGGCCCGGACGGGCGCTACCATTACCATCCGGACAGCGAGAACATCTACATCGTGCTGGAGGGTACGGGCCGGCTCATGGCCGAGGGGCAGGAGCACATCCTCAAGAAGGACGACGTGGTCTTCATCCCGGCCGGCGCCCGGCATTCGCTGTCGGCACGGGGCGATCGGAACTTCGCGATCTTGGAGATCTACGCGCCCGTTCCCGTCAGGTTCGTGCCGGTCGACGCCGGCTGAGCGGAGGACGGCACGCAGGCCGCTCGGCGACCGCCGGGACGCGTCTCCTCCCCCCTGGGACGCCGCGACACGCTGCGTTTGCCAGTGGTCCGAACCGCGGGTTAGCCTGCCTTCAAGTACCCCGGGCGCTAGACCTCGCGCCCCGCGCCCCGGAGCCGTGGGTCCCACGCATCGCGGACGTCGTCGGCCAGGAGATTGAGCCCCAGTACGGCGACGACGATGGCGAGCCCCGGGAAGATGACGAGGTGGGGGTAGCGGCGCATGTACGGCTGGGCGACGCTCAGCATGGTGCCCCAGTCGGGGGTCTCGGCGGCCACGCCGATGCCGAGGAAGCTGAGCGCGGCGCCCGTCAGGATGCCGGTTCCCGTGCGCAGGGTCGCGAGGGCCAGGACGGGCGCCAGAAGGTTTGGCGCCACGTGTCGCCCCAGGATTCGCGGGTCCGGCACGCCCATGGCTCGGGCCGCCTCGACGTAGGCTCGTTCCCGGACCGAGAGCGCGAGGTTCCGGGCGAGGCGACCGAACGCGGGCGCGGCGCGGATGCCGATGGCCAGGATCAGGTTGCCGAGGCCGGGCCCCAGTACGGCGACGACCGACGCGGCCAGGATGAAGCCGGGAAACGCCAGGAGCACGTCGCAGCCGCGCATGATGAGCGTGTCGAGCCACCCGCCGCGGTAGCCGGCCAGAAGGCCGAGCGTCGCGCCGGTAGCGATCCCGAACGCCACGGAGCCGAGGCCGGTGGCGAGGGACACCCGCCCGCCGAAGATCAGCCGAGACAACATGTCCCGCCCGAGCTGGTCCGTCCCGAGCCAGTGCTCCGCTCCGGGCGGTTCGAGGGCGACCGCCAGATCCTGGGCGAGTGGATCGTAGGGCGCCACCGACGGCGCGAACGCCGCCGACGCGACCGTGATGACGGTGATGCCGAAACCTACCAGCCCGAGCCACCGCCGGCGCAGCCACGCCCCGCGGCCGCTCCGGCCCCACCTCCGCCAGAGGGTCACTCGTGCCGGATCCGCGGGTCGAGGACCCCGCACAGGAGGTCGATCAGGAGGTTCACGACGGCCAGCATGAAGGCGAAGAGCAGGACGAGCGACTGCACGACCGGGTAGTCGCGCATGCGTATGGCGTCGATCAATAGCTTGCCCGACCCGGGCCAGGCGAAGACGCTCTCCACCACCACGAGCCCGCCCAGGAGCGCGCCGAACTCCAGCCCCAGGATTGTGACCGCCGGAATCAGGGCGTTGAGCAGGGCGTGCCGGTAGACCACTGCCGGGCGGGCCAGGCCCTTGGCCCACGCGGTCCGGACGTAATCCTCCTCCAGGATCTCGATGATGCTGGTCCGGACGAGGCGCGCGACGAGGGCGATGCCCACGAGCGACGCCGTGACCGCGGGCAACACCACGTGGGCGAGCGTGCCCCGGCCGGCGGACGGCAGGAGCCGCAGCTGGAGGGAGAAGGTCAGCATCAGCAGGATGCCGATCCAGAACCCCGGAGACGAGACGCCGACCAGCGAGACGACCCGGACCAGGTGATCCAGCCAGCGGCCACGACGGATGCCCGCCGCCACGCCGAGCAAGACGCCGAGGACCGTGAAGATCAGGCCGGCGGCGACGGCCAGCTGGAGTGTCGCCGGCAGCCGCGCGGCGATCTCCTCGCCGACCGGCCGGTGGGTCCGGAGAGATGTGCCGAGGTCACCTCGAAGCAGATGGCCGAGGTAGGTCGTGTACTGGATGAGCAACGGGCGGTCGAGCCCCAGGCGCTCGCGGATCGAGGCGACCAGCTCCGGCGTCGCGTTCTCGCCGGCGATCAGGAGGGCGGGATCGCCGGGAATGAGTCGGACCATGAGGAAGATGAGGAAGCTGACGGCGAGCAGCGTCGGGACGAGCTGGACGACCCGGCGCCCGACGTATCGTCCCATGCCCGTGGACCGCCGCGCCGCTCAGCAGCGAGGGAACGGTCCGGGGGCGGTGCGCGTCACGCGTCGCGGGCGGCGACGCTCAGAGCGCACTCCGGAGCACCTCCACGACGTCTTCGCGGCTGGAGACAGGACGCGGGTTCGTGACGAAGCACGGGTCGTGGTAGGCGGCCTCCGCGAGGTCCGCCAGCCCGTCCTCGGTGACCCCGAGCGCGCGCAGTCCAGTCGGGATGCCGAGGTCGACGAGTAGCGCGGTGATCCGCTCGATGCCGTGGCGGCCGGCCGCCGCCTCGTCCCCGTTGCGGGGCACGCCCAAGGCCTCCGCGATCGCCGCCTGCGCCCGGACGACCGCCGGGTGGTTGAAGCGCATCACGGGAGCGATCAGGATGGCGTGCACCGTCGCGTGCGGAGCCTTGTACTTCCCGCCCACCGCGTGGGCCAGAGCATGCTCGAGCCCGACGGACACGCCCCAGATGCCCATCGAGGCCAGGGCAGCCCCGGCCTGGGCCCGGCCCCGTGCCTCCAGGTCGTCGGGGTCACGCTGCACCGCGCGGAGGCTCTCCGACAGCAGGCGGATGGCGTGGAGCATCATCGCCTCCCCGACCGCGCTCCCGTCGACCGACTGGATGCCCTCCACGCAGTGCGCCACCGCGTTGAGCCCCGACGGGAGGAAGAGCGAGCACGGCGTGACGGCGGCCGCCTCGGGATCGAGCAGCACTACCTCGCAGAACAGGTCGGGCCCGTAGATGCGCTTCTTGGGTCCGTGGGTGATGCCGGCGGCGTATGTGAACTCGGCGCCGGAGAGCGTCGTGGGAATGGCCACGTGCGGCAGCCGCCGCCCGGTCTCTTCCCGGACCAGGTGCACGATTCCCTTGGCCGTGTCAACGGCGCTGCCGCCGCCGACGCTCACCACGACGTCGGCCGCGACTCGGCTGCTCGCGTCGCGGGCCTGTTCCACCACGTCGATCGGTGAGTGAGGCCGGACGCCGTCGAACACTCCGGATAGCCGTCGTCCGAGATGGTCGCCGACCCGGTCGGCCAGCCCGGTCCGCCGGACGCTCGGACTCGTCACCAGGAATGCGCGCGTGCCGCCCACCGCCTCCACGAGCTCGCCGGCCTGGGCCAGCCGGCCGGCCCCGTAGACGAGCCGTGTCAAAGGGTGCGGCCGGTGATCGAACCCCGACTTGGTCCAGAACACCGTGCTGGCCTCAGTTGCCCTTGGCTCGCGCGTTCACGAACACGTGCGCCTGGCTGTTGAGGTAGATCTCGATGCCTTCGATCGGGGCCCGCGCGACGGCGAACCCGGTCACCCGGTGGAGGATGAGCCACGGGTAGTCGTTCCACACGGTGCGCTGGATGTCCGCGTAGACGCGGGCGCGCTCCCGAGTGTCGAAGGTCCGCGCGCCCACGCCGATCAGCTCGTCCACCCGTGGGTTCTTGTAGCCCGAGAAGTTCCAGGGCTTCCCGGCGTTCGCGCCCCAGAGCTGACGGCGGAGATAGTGATCGGGGTCGCCGGTGGAGCCCGCCCAGCCCACCATGCCCAGATGGTGCTCCCGGGTGCCGAGCGTCTTCGTGTACGCGCCCATGTCCTTGATGATCTCGAGATCCACCTTCACTCCGGCGTTGCGCAGGAAGCCCGCGACCGCTTCGGCCGTCTGGCGATCGAACTCCCACACGCCCTCGGGCGCGACCATCCGGAGGGTCTGGCCGGCGACGCCGGCCTGGCGCAGCAGCTCGCGCGCCTCGTCCACCTTGTACTCAAGCTTCCCGACCGGCGTGCTGTAGGAGATGATCCGCTCCATGACGCTCTCCGCCGGAGCGGCGGCGCCGAGGGCCACGCGCTTCATGATCGCCTGACGATCGACGGCGAGGTTGAGCGCCCGCCGCACCCGGACGTCGTTCGTCGGCGCCTTGTCGAGGTTGAAGTACATGTAGAGGAGCCGGGTGCCTTCGAGCCTCAGGACTTGAAGCTGCGGATTCCGCTCGGCGAGGTCTGCCTGGGTCGCCGGCATGCGGATCGCGACGTCCGCCTCACCCCGCTCGAGCATCACCAGCCGGGTCTGGGCGTCGGGCACGATCCGGAACACGATCGTGTCGTAGTACGGCCGCGGGCCCACGTACCGATCGAAGCGCTTCAGGACGATCCGGTCGCCGGAGACCCACTCGGCCAGCTCGTACGCTCCGGCGCTGACCGGCTTGCGGCCGAACTCCTTCCCGCGAGCTTGGTCGGCGGTCGGGCTGATCATGCCGGTGTTCACGTGGGCCAGGTTGTTCCGCAGCGACGCGAAGGGCTCCTTGGTCTGGAGCTCGATGGTGTAGTCGTCGACGACCCGGACGTTCGTGATGGGCGCGAACAGCACGGCCATGGGCGCCGCTCGCTTCGGGTCTTTCATCCGCTCGATGGAGTACTTCACCGCGGCGGCGTTGAAGGGGGTGCCGTCGTGGAAGACGACGTTCTTACGCAGCTCGAGCGTCCACGTCCGGCCCTCGTCGGTCACCTTGTCGGCGACGACAAGGTCAGGGTGGGGGGCCATGTCTGGCGTGAAGCGGTAGAGGTTCCGGTAGAGGTGGTAGTTCAGATCCTGCTGGACGTCGAGCGACTCGACCGGGTCCAGGTGCGGAGGCTCGAACGGGATGGTGACCGTGAGCGTCCGGGACCCTGACTGTCCGAGTGCCGATCCGGCGGCCAGGCCCAGCAGGCTCAGGGCCGCGAGGACGATGGCAAAACGTCGGGCAACGAGGAGCGAGCGCATCGTGGTCATGGTTTCCCCCAAGCGTGACGGTGCGGCGGCGAGGGTCATTGCATCGCAGGAGGGCGAGGCTGTCAAGACGGGATGATGATTCGTCGTCGAGTCTCCCCCAGTGCGCTCGAGGCTGAGGGCGCTCGTCGAGCAGGAACTCGCGCGCGATCAGCCCATGCCGAGGAATGGCTCCGGCCCCCAGCACCGGCTCGTGTCCTCGCGCTGACCAGGCCGGCGTCGCGCCACTGTAGCGGCGGCGGCGCGTAGGAGGCGATGAACGGCTTGCAGGCGGCGTGGGCCTCGGCGGGATCCGGGTCCACCGACATCAACGAGGTACGCCACCACGTCCACGGCCGCGATCGCGTCTCGCCTGAAGGACGCCCTCGGCCACACTCTCCCCGGCACGCCGGACGACTCGGGCGTGCACCAGACGTGGACGACGCCATCAGCCAGCGCCGGTGAGCTTCAGGATCTTGGGGCTGAACTCATACGTTCCCACGTGGAGCGGCAAGTTGGCCCGGGCGAGCACACCGAGCGCCGGCCACGGTAGGTGACTCGCTCGCCAACCGGAGCTGGAGGCGGGTCGTGTCGCGCATTACCGTCCACAAATCGTTCCAGAACGCGACGCCGAAGCGCTCGAACTTTCGGCCTCCTTGGGCCGGTCGGGCACGTCGGCGGCAACTCGCGACCAGCAAGCGGCGCGGCGGGTGGAATCGGAGGATGCCGGTGGCCCGGGCCATCGGCTGGGCCCGTTACGCCGCGTCGTCGCCCACAAGCCTCCAGGGGTTGGTCTTCATCGCTAGGACAATCTCGTCCAGTCCGATGCCCTCATCGGCGAGAGCCGTGCCGAAGCGAGCCAGGCCCTCCGCCGGCGTCATGCGATCCACCTGGCCGAAGTCCGTGGTCAGGACGATCCGGGCGGCGCCCACCTCGCGAAACGTCCGGGCGGTCTCCTTCACCGTGACGGATCCCATGTCGAGCAGGATGTACGAGAGCTCAATGAAGGCACCAGCCGCGGCCACCGCCTGCATGTCCGCGAGCGAGAGTCCCGGGGGATCGTGGGCGGGATGGGTGACCACGATCCGGCGGACGCCGGCCTGCCGGGCCTTCTCCATGAGGAAGAACACCTCGTCCCGGCCCACGTGACCGGTCGCCAGCAGCAGATCGTGTCGGGCGATCAGGCGCAGCACGGCGTCCAATGGCGGCTTGACTGATGGATCGAAGAGCGAGATCGGCGGCACGTCGCTGATCCGCTCGGCGGCGTCCGGCAGGATGCCGCCTGCCCACTCGGCGGGGATGTCGTGCTCGTCCCCGTGGGCGCGCCGAGCCGCCAGGTGCGCGGCCGCGTGGACGGTGGGGAGCCAGACGACCTTTAAGAACGGCCCGCGCTCATCGCGGGGCCCGAGTGCCGCCCGCACGGCGAGGGGATTGATGCCGCCCACGTGGTGGTTGAGGGTCACCGAGCCGAACAGTCGGACGCCCGTCAGCCGATGCGCCATCTGCGCCCAGTCGCTGGTCATCGTGAAGTGGGACTTCATGACGAGGGATCGGAGTCCCGACTGCGCCACGTGCTCGGCGAGCTGGACGGCGTCGAACCGACGAGGAATGCCCTCGGGTCCGCAGTGGACGTGGAGATCCGTGGCTCCGACCCAGGGCGGGTCGGTCGTCTCCTGGCGCTTCGCGTCCCCTGGGCGGGCTCCGGCCGCCGTCATCCGCGGACCCCGCAGAAGTCGAGGGCCGTGAGCGCGAGGACTCTCGTGGCCTGGACCATCTCGTCGATCAGGATGTAGCTCCCATCGGGCCCACGCTCCTGGAACCCGGTCGCGGGGCCATAGTAGACGCACGGCACGCCGGCGCGCCACAGCCAACACGCGTCCCCGGCCGAGTAGGAGAGGGGCAGGAGCGCCCCGATGCTCGCCGGCGCCCGGCCAGTGACCCGCTCGTGGTTCCGCGCGACGGAGCGCACGACCTCGGCGTCCGTCGGGACGTCGACCGGCTCCATTACAAGCCGCCGGCGGCCCCTGAAGAACGCGGGCGGCGGCACCTCGATCTCGTACCGCAGCTGAGGGTCGGCGGCCCGGAGGGGATCGAGGACCCGTCGGATGTCCGCGACGATGGAGTCGACCGTCTGGCCCGGCACGAAGTGCACGTCGACGATGGCTGTGCAGAGATCGGGCACGTAGGGCGGCTCGGTCAGGACGTAGGTCGACCCCCGTCCCCCGATGACGCTACCGATGTTCAGCCGGGGCAGGGCAGGGAGGTCAGGCCGCGGCGTATAGGTGAAGCGGACGGTCTGGAGCGCCTGGATCACCCGGGCCATGTGCTGGACCGCGTGGACCGTCTTCTCCACCTGGCTGATGTGGCCGGTTACGCCATAGGTGTGGATGGCGAAGTGGACGATACCGCCGTGCACCGTCACGAGGTTGCCGATCCCGAACGGCTCGGGAAGAACCGCGCCGTCTGCGTGCACGCCGCGCTGGACCAGATGGTGCGTTCCCTCGCCGCCCTGCGTCTCCCCGGCGACGCAGGCAATTACCAGATCGCCGCGAAGCGTGACCCCGGACCGCCGGACGGCCTCGGCCGCCGAGATCATCGCCGCCACGCCGCCCTTCATGTTCTGGACGCCGTGGCCGTAGAGGCGGTTGCCCTCGACGCTCGGCGTCCACGGGTCACGCGTGCCGCCGAGCATGAGGGAGTTGATGTCGAGGTGGCCGTTGAACATCAGCCGCCGGCCACCCCCTGCTCCGCGGAGCGTGGCGATCGTCTGGAAGCGCCCGGCCTCTACCTCCTGCAGGTCCACGTCGTAACCGCGCTGCTCGAAGTACGTTGCCAGGAAGTGAGCGACCGGCGTCTCGTCCGGGGAGAAGCTCGGAATCCGGATGAGCTCCCCGGCGAGGTCGATGATCTCGCGCTCGTCCACCCGCGCCAGCACGCGTTGCTCGACGGTGGAGTCCACTCGGTCGGCTCCTTCCCAGTCTGGATCGGGGTCTCCGTCGGCGCAATCCGTCACCGACGACGGCGCGAGGCCATCCGCGCGCTCGATGCTCACAGAAACACGCGGTCGGGTCAGGGTCAAGGTGGGCCGTTGCCTTGACACTGAGGAGACCGCGGTCGTTATATTTGATCGGGGGGCCCGCGGCCATCGGATCCCGGAAGCCAGATCGGGATCGCGGCGGCATCCATTCGGAGCCGAAGGACGGTGCGCTGCGATGAGCGTGGAGCAAGCTTCGAGAGCGCTGGACGAGGCAGCCGGCGTCCTGTTGCCGGCGCTCACCGGCATCCGCCGCGACCTTCACCGCCATCCCGAGCCGGGATGGCTTGAGTTCCGCACCACGGGCATCGTGGCGCGCCGTCTCGGGGCGCTTGGCTATCAGGTCCGGGTCGGGGCTCAATGCCTCCGAGTGGAGGATGTCCGGGGCGCGCCGTCCCCGGAGGCCGCGGCCGACCACCGATGCGCCGTCGACAACGGAGCCGAGCCCGGGCCTTGGCCGGGCGTGGTCGCCGAGCTCGATCGCGGGCCGGGGTCGACCGTCGCGCTCCGGTTCGACATGGACGCCACCCAGGTCGTCGAGTCGAGCGCCGCCGACCACCGACCGGTCGCGGAGGGCTTCGCGTCCGGCCGGGACGGTGTCATGCACGCGTGCGGGCACGATGGGCACGTCGCGATCGGCCTGGGCGTCGCTGAGCTTCTGGCCGGGCGACCCGAGTGGCGGGGGCGCGTCCGGCTGATCTTCCAGCCGGCGGAGGAGGGTGGGCGCGGCGCCTGGCCCATGGTGACGGCTGGCGTCGTCGACGATGTCGACATCTTCGCGGCGCTCCACATCGCCGACGAGGCGCTCGCGCCGGGCGAGGTGGCGCTCGAGGCGACCGGGTTTCTCGCTTCCGTGAAGCTCGACGTCGAGTTCCGGGGCATGGCGGCGCACGCGGCGGGAGCCCCGGAACGGGGACGCAACGCGCTACTGGCTGCGGCACAGGCCGCCCTGGCTCTTCACGCCCTCCCGCGGCACGGGCAGGGCGCGACGTTCGTCAACGCCGGTGTGCTACGCGCGGGCACCGGTCGGAACGTCGTAGCCGACCGGGCGCTCTTGCAGTGCGAGGTCCGCGGGGACAGCGACGCGATCTGCCGGACGCTGGACGGGGCGGCGCGTCGAAGCCTGGAGGGCGCTGCCGCGATGCACGGCGTCGAGGTCGACGTGCGGGTCGCTGGCGAGACCATCGGGGCGCATTCGGACCCGGAGCTGGTGGCCCGGCTGGGGGCGGTGGCCCGCGCGCTGCCGACCACCCGGCGCGTTCGGGAGAGCCACCCGCTCGGGGGCGGCGAGGACGCCACCTTCTTCATGCGCCGGGTGCAGGAGCGCGGTGGACAGGCGCTCTACTTCCTGCTCGGTGGCGGGGCGCCGTCCGGCCACCACAGCGCGCGGTTCGACTTCGACGAGACCGCGCTGGCCCACGGCGCCGCTCTGCTGGCGGGATTGGCCCTCGACCGATTGGCCCGGCGTCGGTCTTAGCGGGTCGGAACCTTCACCGGGGACGCTCTCGGCGTCGATCGCCTCAGCCGGCGGGCGTGCCCTCGATTCCTGGGCTGGCCGCCGAGACAGTACGCGAACCCGCGCTCGGGAAGCGGCTGGTTCAGTTCTTCGCGAAGAGGTCCAGGACTCGCTGCACCTGGTGCCGCCCCTGTGGGCGAAGCAGGGGGAACGTGACGCCAGCCCGCCGATAGCGCTCGACGCGCGTGACCACCTCGTCCGGCGTCCCGCACGCCGTCGTGTTCTCGACCAGCGACTGCGGCAGCGCCTTTGCGACGGCCGCCTTCCCGCCCGTGCGCAGCGCCTCCAGCAGCATTGGGAAGTCGTCGCGGTTGATCGCCGGTTCCCCGACGCGCAAGCGGCGTTCGGTCTCGATCGGGAAGCTGGGGGACTGGAACCGGCTGGCCGACTCCCAGCGCACCGCCTGCACGGCCGCCTCGTGGGTGTCCTCCACCGAGCAGGGGATGATCTGCGCGACCTCGAAGCGACTCCAGTCCCGGCCGCTGTCCTGCACCGTTTGCTTCAGAATGCGCACGGCGTTCTCGACGTACTCAGGCGACGTGTGGGCATCGAGGAGGACCCCGTCGGCGAGACGCCCCGTCAGCTGAAGCCCCGTCCGGGTCATGGCGGCGACCCAGAACGGGATGTAGGTGCGTCGCGGCGTCCAGCCAAGCGTGGCGTCTTCGAACTCGATGCTCTGGCCCTTGTAACTGGTCGGAGTGCCCCGCAGGAGCAGCCGGATCGACTCGATCCATTCCTTCAGCGTCACCGCGGGCGTGATGGGCGCGAGGCCATGGCGTTGCGCGTGCTTGTCCGTGCACGCGCCTGGCGCCAGGACGATCCGGCCACCCGCGAGCTCATCGAGCGACGCGAGTGTCTGAGCCATGAGGAGTGGCGTCCGCAGGCGGACCACCTGGACCGCGCCCAGCGCAATCCGCGTGGTCGCCATCGCGAACGCCGCCAGCGTGGAGACCGAGTCGCGATTGATGTGGATCGTCTCGGAGAAGAACGCCATGTCGTAGCCCCGGGCCTCGGCCTGCTTCGCAAGCTCGGCCATGTCCGGAACGCTCATTGCGGGGTCATAGCCCGTCGCGAAGCCTATCTTCTCCACGAAACATTCCTCCTCGCATCGGTATGAGCGGAGTCAAGGCTCTTGTTAGCGAATGCACCTGTCACGTGAAAACCATTCACGCGTTGCAATTCGCGCACGCCAGCCATGACTGTCGCGCTCCGATGGTGCGTGGGGGACACTAGAACCAAAGCCGCGTCTCGACCAGGCCGGCCAGCTTGGAGAAGACCAACGTCATCGTCACGTACAGGAGGGCGGCCGAGGTGTAAACCTCGAAGGGCCGGAAATAGTAGTTCGACTGGAGCTCCGTGGTCCGCATCAGCTTCGTGGACGCCGATCACCGCCACGAGCGAGGTGTCCTTCAACATTCCAATCCACGTGTTCACCACCGGCGGCAGGGCGATCCGGAAGGCTTGCGGGAGGATGATCCGCTGGTAGATGCGTGGTTCGCTGAGCCCCACCGACAGATCGGCGAGTCACAGAACGTGGATGATCCCCGTGAACAATCCTCGAGCGCACACCAGTCGTCTCGGGCATCGATGAAGCGACGCGCGGTCCAGGACTAGCCGTAAGCTCCACTTCATGCGCCCTGAGCGCGATGCTGCGCACGCAACGCGCGCGTGGCCGTTGGATCGAGGACCCCTCGATTCCGACGAGGGCTCATGGGGTTCCCGTCGACTTCACGGCGGGCAGGGACCTCCACTCCACTTGAGGAACAGGCGGCGTGATTGGCCACGCAAGGCAACCTAGTCCACCTCTCGGCTCATCCGGCCCAGGGCCAGCCCGGGCACCCGCTCGAAATGCCGTCGGTTCCGCGTTAGGAGGACGCTGTGGTGGGCCACCACGATCCCGGCGATGAGGCTGTCGGCCATTCCAATGCCCACGCCGTCCCGTTCCAGGGTGCGACGGATCTCGGCCGCCTTGTCGGCGCCCGGCTCGTCTAGCGGAAGACACGGCAGGGCGGCGAGGAGTTCGCCGACGAGCTTCAACTGGCGCGCCGTCTTCGCCCCGGCGAGCAGCTCGAACCGCGTGATGACCGTGGTCCGGAGCTGACCGTGGTCGAGTTCCAGGGCGATCCGATTCGCCGCCGGGGCGCGGCCCTCCAAGAAGTCGATGAGCACGTCGCTGTCGGCGACCATCATCGCCAAGATCTCCGGAGCGCCTCGGCCGTGTCCCGCAGGGACTTGGCCTCCTGGGACGGCATGGCCCCCTTCAGCCTCACCGCGCGCTTCCGTTGCACCTCGCGATCGGCCTCCGCGCGGAGGTAGGCCTCAAGGGCCTCACTCACGAGCTGCGAGAACCCCTTGGCCCCCCGGTGAGCCGCGAGTTCGAGCAGCTTGGCGCGATGCTCCGGTCTCATCTCGATCGTCGTGCGCATCAGTGGACCTCCCGAGCCATGATACATGCACGTGCATGCATCAGCAATCGAGAAGGCCACTGGCCTGAGAGGCCACCGATCGCCTGGGCATAGTTTGGTCTTGCCGCCGTGACCCGTGTCTGCTAAGTATCTATTACTTCTGGGGTCGTGGTGCAGCCTGGTTAGCACACTGGCCTGTCAAGCCAGAGGCCGCGGGTTCAAGTCCCGTCGACCCCGCCATCTCCGACGCGTAGCTCGAGGGGGCGGTGAGAGCCGCCCCCTCCGGCTGTGCCCCTCGACGAGGAGGGGTGGTGTCGCGCCACGCCCGGCCCGCCCCCCGCCGACCCGCCTGACCGCGCGTTGATCCTCGCCGCCTTCCGCGTCCGGAGCTTCCGTTACCAGTGGTCCGCCGACCTCCTCACCTCGTGGGCGTTCGAGATGGAGACGCTCGTCCTCGGCTGGTACGTCATGGTCCACACCGGCTCCGTGCTGCTGCTCACCGCGTTCGCGTCGCTCCAGTATGTCGGCACGCTGGCGGGGCCGATGTTCGGGGTGCTGGGGGACCGCCTGGGGGGCCGCACCATGCTTTGCGCGATGCGCGCGGCCTACGCCGTCCTGGCCGCCGTGCTGATGGCCCTCGCCCTGGCCGACGTCCTGACGCCGGGCTGGGTGCTGGCGATCGCCACGCTGGCGGGCATCGTGCGCCCGAACGACCTCGTCATGCGGAACACGCTCATCGGCGAGACGATCCCCCCGGCCCATCTGATGGGCGCCCTCGGGCTCTCGCGCGCGACCATGGACTCGGCGCGCATCGCCGGCGCGCTCGCCGGGGCGGGACTCTCCACGGCGCTCGGCCTCGGCCTCACGTACCTCTTCGTCACGAGCTTCTACCTGGCGAGCCTCGCCCTCACCTTCGGGGTGTCGCGCCGGCCGCCCGCCGCCGATCCGGCGGCCGCACCCCGGGGCCCGCTCGCGCGCAGCCCGTCGGGCTGGAGCGATCTCGTGGCGGGACTGGTGCATGTCCTGAGGACGCCGGAGCTCCTCGCCATGATGCTGGTGGCGTTCCTCGTCAACGTGACCGCGTACCCGGCCTCGAATGGCCTCTTGCCCTATGTCGCCCAGCGCGTCTATCACGTCGACGCGACGGGCCTCGGCTGGCTGGTCGCGAGCTTCGCCACGGGGGGCCTCGCGGCGTCGGTGATGACCGTGCTCACGGGTGGGCCGCGCCGCCCGGCGCGCGCGACGCTGATCGCCGCCGGCGCGTGGTATCTCGTGCTGCTGGCCTTCGGCCACGTGGGGAGCCTCGGCCCGGGGCTGGTCACGCTCCTGCTCGCGGGGTTCGCCCAGAACGTGGCCATGATCGCGCTCGCCGCCACCTTGCTCCACGCGTCGGACGCGAGCTACCGGGGCCGCGTGATGGGCGTGCGGATGCTGGCCGTCTACGGGCTGCCCATCGGGCTCGTCGGCGCCGGGGTCCTCATCGAGCGCCTCGGCTACCCCTGGACGATCACGGTCGCGGCGGCGGTCGGGCTCGTCTTCACCGTGTGGATCGGGACCCGGTGGCGTGCCACCGTCTGGCATTCCCGAACCGCGTGAGCGCCGCCTTCGTCATCGGGCGCCGCCTCGGGCTCGGCGGGCGCGGCGCCCGGGCGTCCCCGCGCGGCCGCCGGTCTCCGGAACGTCCCGCAGCGCCGCCAGCGCCGCCCGGAACTCGCCGATCAGCGGATGGGCCGCGAGGCGCCCGCACGCCGCCGCGAGGTCCTCCAGCCGGCGGAGCTGAGGAGCTCGACCGCGCGTGAACATCCGCCAGGGGTCACCGAGGTCGGCGGCGCACACGAGGATGGACTGGATGTTGTCGATCTTGTCCGCGAGCGTGATCGCCTGCGCGGCCCAGCCCTTCCGCCGGAAGTGGGCGAGCGCTCGCGCCTTGCGCACCTCCCAGGACTTGGCCTTGTCGGGCTCGGAGCAGTCGCGCACGAGATCGGCGACCCGGCCGCCGAATCGCGCGGCGAGCTCCGCATGGGCGACGCGCGCGTCCTCCATGACGTCGTGGAGCGCGCCCGCGGCGACGATCGTGTTGTCGAAGCCGTGCCGGGCGAGGATCGCCGCCACGCCGGCCGGATGGCTCATGTAGGGCACGTCGAGGCCGGGGTACTTCCGCCGGTGAGTCCGGTGCCAGAGCGCCGCCCAGTCGAGCGCGCGCTTGACCAAGAGGCTCGGACCGTCGGGCGGCGCCCCCGCCACGTTCCCCGTGTGCATCGTGTCGTCCCTCATCGCGCGCCTCCTTTCGCCTCCACGATGCCGCCGGTCGAACCATCAATCCAATCAAATCACTTGAAGTAGATCGATCAGCCGTGTTGATGTATGGCCCGATGAGCCTCGAGCTGCGGCATCTCCGCGCGTTCGTCGCGGTCGCGCGGCACGGCAGCGTCGGCCGCGCCGCCCAGGCGCTCCGCCTGACCCAGCCGGGCGTGAGCATGACGCTCGGCGAGGTGACCCGCGCGCTGGGCGTCCGGCCCTTCGAGCGGCACGGTCGGGGGCTCCGGCTCTCGGCCGCGGGCCAGCTCCTCCTCGACCGCGCGGCCCCGCTCCTCGAGCAGGCGGAGCGGTTGCCGGCCGAGGTCCGGGAGGCGCTCACCGGGATCCCGCACGGCCCCGTCCGCGTCGGCGCGGGCGAGGGCGCGGTCCTCTATCTCCTCCCGAGCCCGCTCCGCGCCTTCCGGTCGCGCCACCCCGCGGTGGACGTGGTCGTCCGGAACCAGCCCGGGGAGGACACGGCGGCCATGCTGCGAGCCGGCGAGCTGGATTTCGGCCTCCGCGGCTGGGAGCGGGCGCCGCGGGGCGTCGACTACCGGCCCGCGCTCCGGTTCGACCGCCTGGTCATCGCCCCCCGCGGGCACCCGGTGCTGCGCGCCCGCCCGTTGACCCTGGCCGCGCTGGCCGCGCATCCCCTCGTCCTGCCCTGGCCGCGCTCAACGCTGCGACAGGCGGTCGAGCGCGCCCTGGCCCGCGCGCGCGTGCCCTACCGCATCGCGTTGGAGGCCGGCGGCTGGGAGATCGTGAAGCGGTACGTGGCGCTCGGGTTCGGGATCGGCATCGTCCCGGCCTACTGTCTCCGGCGCGGCGATCGGCTGGGCGGCCGTCCGGTCAGCCACCTCTTCGGGACGGAGACGTACGGGATCGCGACGGGC
>JBIOVM010000054.1:0-59018 GCA_044867785.1 Candidatus Rokuibacteriota bacterium
TGGCGGTCCAGGTCGTCGATGAGCTCGCCGACGTCCTTGCCCTTCGCGTAGACGTCCGCGGTTCCGCCGGTATGCCGGCGGAGGGGTGTGGGAATGCGCACGAGCACTGGCATCTCGCTCCTCCCTAGCGCGTCGTGGTGGGCTGAAGCTCCGGCAGGACGGCCTCGACCGACGCCAGGCTGGCGCCGACGCGGAGCGGCGCGGGCAACCGGGGCTCCAGAGGTTCGACGGTCTTGAGCCCGCTTCCCGTGATGCAGACGACGACCGGCCCGTCCGGCCCGATGCGACCCTCGGCGACCAGCTTCCGCGTCGCGGCGAGGGTCACTCCTCCGGCGGTCTCGGCGAAGATGCCCTCGGTCCGCGCGAGAAGCTCCATCGCCTCCAGGATCTCGTCGTCCGTCGCGTGGGCCGCCCACCCTCCGGACTCCCGCACGGCGGCGGCCGCATAGTAGCCGTCGGCCGGGTTGCCGATGGCGAGCGACTTCGCGATGGTGTCGGGCCGGACCGGCACCAGGGCGTCGCGCCCCTCGCGGATCATCGTCACGATGGGGGCGCAGCCCGCGGGCTGCGCCGCGTGCATCCGCGTGGGCGCCGCCTCGACGAGCCCCAGGTCCCGGAGCTCTCCGAGCGCCTTCCGGACCTTCGTGAGCAGGGCGCCGCCGGCGCACGGCACGACCACGTGGGCGGGCGCCCGCCAGCCCAGCTGCTCGGCGATCTCGTAGCCCACCGTCTTCGACCCCTCCGCATAGTATGGCCGGAGGTTCACGTTCACGAACGCCCAGGGACGCCGGTCGGCGAGCTCGGAGCAGAGCCGGTTCACGTCGTCGTACGTGCCCTCGACGACGAGCAGGACCGCCCCGTAGACGAGCGTGCCGAGCACCTTGCCGGATTCGAGGCCGGTCGGCACGAAGACGTACGCGGGGAGACCGGCCTCGGCGGCGTGCGCGGCGACCGAGTTGGCGAGGTTGCCGGTCGACGCACAGGCCACCGTGTCGAGCCCGAGCTCCCGCGCCTTGCTCACGGCGACCGAGACCACGCGGTCCTTGAAGGACCACGTCGGATGACAGACGGCGTCGTTCTTCAGGTACAGCTCGCGGAGGCCCCATGCCTCGCCCAGGTTCCGGGCGTGGACCAGCGGCGTCATCCCGACGTGGCGGCCGACGATCGGCTCGCCGTCGAGCGGGAGAAGATCGCGATAGCGCCAGATGCTGAGGGGGCCGGTCTCGATGCGGCGGCGCGTCAGGGTCCGGTGGATCGCGGCGTAGTCGTAATCCACCTCGAGGGGACCGAAGCAGTGCTCGCACACGTGGAGCGGGCCTTGCGGAACGCCGCGGCCGCACTCGCGACAGACGAGCCCTCGGACGAACGTCATGAGCCGGGTCCTCCGGGGATTTGAGCCCCACTCAACGAGATCGGGTCCCGACGCGGACCAGAGACATTTACCACGCCGCCCCCGGAGCGTCAACGAAAGCCTCGCGGACCCGTCCAGACCGCGCGTCAGAAGCCGAGGCCGAACGCCAGGAACGGCCCACTCATCGACAGGTCGGCGGCGAACCTGCCGGCGCCCCCGCCCTTCCCGAAGTCGACGTGCATGTAGCGCCACCCCACCGAGACGGATGCGCGGCGGGCGAAGCGCCAGTCGAGGCCGGCTATGAGGTTGTACGTGAGCTGGCTCTGGCCGTCGGAGATTCCGAATCCGGCGACGTCCGCCCGAGTCCACAGCGTCACCCGGTCGAAGGCGTGGTAGACGATGCGGCCGCCGACCATCGGGTCGACGAACGTGGCGGTCCGCAAGTTTCGCTGGGGGCCGATGGACAGCTCGGCGTCGACGTACATCAGCCGGCCGCCGGCCAGGGCTTCGACGGTGATCCGGCCTCGACCGCCGACCGGGAGGGCGACGAGCTGATAGGTCCCGCCGAGCTCGAAGAGCACCTCCTCGAAGTCGATCTCGGTCGGAACGCCGGTTTCCGTCGGCGCTTCCTTCTCGAGCTTGAAGTAGAGCGCGTCGAGCAGGAGCGTCCACTCCCGCCAGGTGGCCTCGAAGTGGACACTGACGCCGAATCGCAGGTCGTCGACGACCTGCGAGAAGTCGAGGGTCGCGGACCGGCTGAACTCGCCCACGGTGAGATCGAGCTCGCTGCGCGGCATCCAGAGGTACGGCGCGAGCGTGAAGTGCCAGCCGGAGGCCGTGTCGATCGGCGAGCCGCTGACCCCCTGCGCGATCACCACGCCCCCGGGCGGCAACCCAGAGACGACACGCGGCGCCGGTACGGTGCCGATCGCGCTGCCGGCGGACGACTCTCGCGCCGGAAGCCGGCGGACGGGTGCCGACCCCGGGTCGGCGTGGGCCGTCCACGGGAGCAGAGTCAACAGCACGGCTGCGAATCTCCAGCGGAACACGCCGGTGACGCTCGCCGCCCCGTCGGTTTCCTCGTCTCGAGTCAGCCGCCCCCGCATGGCCCCCGCGTCAGAGAGTAGCGCACGGATGGCGCGCGTTCGGTTTCCTCACGACCACGACCGCGAGCACCAGGACCACGGCGGCCATCAGCGGATCCAGTCTCGACACTTCCCGAGACTGGACCGTCACCTCGATCTCCCCTCAGCGCCGGTGCGCCGGTTGCCAGCCGGGCCGGCAATCCGGTCCACCGACCCCCGGAACCCCCGGCGCGCCGGAGCCGAGAGACGGCGGCCGGCGCGGAGGTCGATAGTACGATGCCCCCATGAGGGCCCTGCGGCGCGAGGCGCCGCTCGTCCTGCTCTTGCTGTATGGCGGCGCGTTCGCCTACGCCGCCTTCGGCCGCGGCGTCCCCGCTTTCGACGATCACCCCGGCCAGCTCTTCCGCCTGTGGCACGCGCTGGATCGCTCGCTGCCCTCGGCGGCGTGGACGGCCGACTGGAACCCGGACTGGTGGGGCGGGTACCCGGAGCTTCAGTTCTACCCGCCGGGCTTCGCGATCGTCGGCGCCGTCATCCGGGCGATGCTTCTCTGGCAACCGTCCGTGGAGACGGTCTACCGCCTGCTGTGCGCGGTGATCTTCCTCGCCCCCGGCGTCACGACCTACGCGCTGGTCGCGCGCGTCGTCGGCAACCGGTGGCTCGCGCTGCCGCCCGCCTTCCTCGCGCTGGTGGTCTCGGCCGACCTCCGGAGCGGCGTCGAGGCGGCCGTCCGGTGGGGAGGTCTCACGACGCGGCTCGCCGTCGCCTGGCTGCCGCTGCTCGCCCTGTCGCTCCGGCCGTGGATCGAGACCGGGCGCCCGCCTCGCTGGGCTCCCTTGCTGGCCGCCCTGGCGCTCCTCTCCCATCCGGCCGTCCTCCCGGCGGTGGCCGTGATGGTCGTCCTCGGAACGGCGCTGGCGCTTCTCGCGCGCCCCGGGCGAGCGACGCTCGTTCAGGCCGGCGCGCTCTCCATCCTCACCGCGTCCCTTACCGCCTTCTGGATCCTGCCCTTCGCCGTCCGGCGAGCCTGGGTCGTGCCGCTCGCATGGGGAGACCTGACGGTCGGTCTTCCCGGCGATCTCGCGGGTCGCCCCGTTCTTCTCGGTCTCGGCATGGCGGCGCTGTCGGCGTGGATCGCGGTGGGGATCCGCCGGCGGCCCTTCGACGCGCTCCTCGCGGCGCTGCCGCTCGCGCTCCTCGCGGTGTTCCTGGGCGACCTCTGGCTCTTCCGGCGAGGGTGGTCCGCGATCGAGCCGCAGCGGCTCCTCGACGGGGTCGTCGTCGCCGCGATCTGGGCGGCCGGCCTCGGGGCCGGCGTCATCGTCGACCGCGCCGTCCCCGCTCGCGCCGACCACCGGGTCCGGCCGCTCGTCGCCCTTCTCGCCATCGCAGTCGCGGCGGTCCTGCCCGACTCGGGCGCTCGCCCGCCGACGGTCGCGCTGTGGCCGGCTCCGGGCGAGTGGCCGACGCTGGAGGAGGTGGCACGGCGGCACCAGCTCGACCGCCTGTGGACCGCGCTCCGGGGAGGCTCGGACCGCGTGCTGTTCTTGGTGTCCTCGCTCCGGCTCACGCGAGAGCCGGAGTGGTATGCGCCGCACAGCCACGTCACGAGCCTCGCCCCTCTCCGGGCCGGACGAGAGATCGTGCACGGGACCTACACGCATCCCTCTCCGCTCGCCGCGCGCTTCTATACCGGCCAGGTTACGCCCCCCGCGCGCCTCCTCACGCTGGCGGAGCGGCTGGACGGGAAGACGCTGCTCGGCGAGCGCTGGGAGCAGCTCTCGGCGGCGACGTTCGACCGCTTCGCCCGGAGGCTCCGGGTCGCCACCGTCGTGGTCCCCGCGAACGACGCGCACCGGGCCCGGTTCCTCGGAGCCAGCTATGCGCCGGCCGGTGAGGCGGGAGGCTTCACGATCTTCGAGCGGCGTGACCGGCCGTGGCCGCGGGTCGAGCGGATCACCAGCCGCCGTTACCGGATCCTCGTGTCCCCGACCGGCGGCGTGTGGATTCCCACCGGGGTGCTCGCCTATCCCCTGTGGCGCGTCAAGAGCGCGACGGGCCCGCTCGAGACGCGCGTGGACGACTGGGGCCTGCTCGAGCTCCGGGTGCCGGTGGATCTGTTCGAGGCGGAGCTGGTCTACACGGAGGGCTGGCTCGAGTGGACCGCCCTCGGCCTCTCCCTCGCCGGCGCCGTCGCGTGGCTCACGTGGGCGCTTCGCGCGCGGGGACCGTCCCCCTCGGCCCGGGTCAGACGAGGGGGTCGTAGCTGAAGTACTGCGCGGAGCTCTCCAGCGGCACGAGGTGGTGCCCGAGCGTTCCCGGAAAGGTCTCCGCGAGGCGCTCGGGAGTCCAGCCGTCCGCATGGTGGATCGAGCGCACCGGCCGCGGCTGGGAGAACAGGAAGATCTCCTTGCCCCTCACGCCGAAGATCTGGCCGCTCACCCCCGCCGCGTCGTCGGTGGCCAGGTAGACGGCGAGCGGGGCGACGTCGCGGGGCGACATCCTCTCCAGCTTGGCCACCCGGGCCTTCTGCTGGGGGGTTGTCGGTGGGAATCGTTCCGATGAGCCGGGTCCACGCGAACGGCGAGATGCAGTTCGCGGTGACGTTGTAGCGCGCCATGTCGAGCGCCGTGACCCGCGTGAGCCCGACGATGCCGAGCTTCGCCGCGGCGTAGTTCGCCTGCCCCACGTTGCCGACGAGACCGGACGTCGACGTCATGTTGATGAACCGGCCCCACCGCTGCTCGCGGAAACGAGGGGCCGCCGCCCGCGTCAGGGCGAACCCGCCTTTCAGGTGGACGGCGATGACGGCGTCCCATTCCTCCTCCGTCATGTTGAAGATCATCCGGTCTCGCACGATGCCGGCGTTGTTCACGACCACGTCGATGCGCCCGAAGTGATCGATCGCCGCCTCGACGATCCGCTCGCCGCCGGCCATCGTCGTGACCGAGTCGTAGCTCGGCGCGGCCTCGCCGCCCGCGGCCCGGATCTCCCGCGCCACCTCGTCGGCGGGCGACGCGGCGCCGCCGGTTCCGTCGGCGCCCCCGCCGAGGTCGTTCACGACCACGCGGGCGCCGGCGGCCGCCATCAGGAGCGCGATCTCCCGGCCGATGCCCCGTCCGGCACCGGTGACCGCCACGACGCGGCCCTCCAGCGGCCGGGCGATCACGGCGCCACCTCGATGGTCCCGAGCGGGTCCTCGCCGAGGACTTCCCCGATCCGCGCCGCGTCCGACACGCCGCCCGCGGCGAGGGCCGCGAGGAGGGCCGGGCCGTCCGGCGTGGCGAAGAGCAGCCCGCCCGACGTTTGCGCGTCGCCGATCACGGTCCGGAGCGCCTCGGACAGGCGCGCGTCCCACCGGACGGCGGCGGCGACCGCCTGGAGATTGCGCTTGGTGCCGCCCGGGACGAGGCCCGCCTCGGCGAGCGCGACGACCCCCGGCAGCAGGGGGATCGCCGCCGCGTGGAGGCGCACCCGCACCTTCGAGCTCCGAGTCATGCTCAGGAGGTGCCCCAGGAGCCCGAATCCGGTGACGTCCGTCGCCGCGTGGATCTCGACGGTGGCCGCCGCCGCGGCCGCCGCCCGGTTCAGCTCGGCCATCGTCCGCACGGCCGCGGCCACGACGGCCTCCGGCGCCCGGGCCTGCTTGATGGCCGTGGAGATGATCCCGGTCCCCAAGGGCTTCGTCAGCACGAGCGCGTCGCCCGGGCGCGCGCCAACGTTGCGCCAGACGCGATCGGGGTGCACCAGCCCGACGACGGCGTAGCCCACCTTGGGCTCGGCGTCGTCGATCGAGTGCCCGCCGACCACGCTCACCCCGGCCTCCTTCGCCTTCTCGGCGCCCGCCTGCAGGATCTCGCCGAGGAGGGCCATCGGCAGCTTCTCCCTGGGGAACCCCACGATCGACAGCATCGCCACCGGGCGCCCACCCATGGCGTACACGTCCGACAGCGCGTTGGCCGCCGCGATCTGTCCGAACGCCCGCGGGTCGTCCACGATGGGCGTGAAGTAGTCCACCGTCAGGACGAGCGCCAGCTCGTCGGTGAGCCGATAGACGGCGGCGTCGTCTGCCGTCTCCGGTCCCACGAGGACGTTCGGGTCCACGATGGGGGGCAGCATGCGCAGCACCTGGGCCAGCTCCTCCGGCCCGAGCTTGCAGGCTCAGCCGGCGCCGTGAGAGAGCGTCGTCAGGCGAATCGGGGCGCTCATCCGCGCATCACCTCCCTCGCGAGGAGCCCGCGCCGATCAGGAGACCCGACGCGGCACGGGTCGAGCCGGATTATAGAGGGCGGCCGAAAACTCGGTCAAACGCGGCTCCGGCCCTCCTCGAGCCCTCGGATGAAGGCGGCGCCCAGGATGAAGACCGTGGCCGAGTAGTACACCCACATCATCAGGGCGATCGTCACCCCGAGCGACCCGTAGACGGCGCTATAGACCCCGACACCCTCGATGTACATGCGAAACGCCTGCTTGGCGAGCTCCCAGAGGAGGGCGGTGACCAGGGCGCCGGCGAAGACGCTCGACCAGCGGATTCGCCGGTTCGGCACGAACCGGTAGATCATCACGAAGAGACCGGTGTCGAGGAGGACCGTCAGCAGGATCCCCGCCCAGTGGAGGGCCACCGGCATGAATGGCCCCTGGCCCACGAGGAGTGCCAGCGCGCGGACCCAGGCGAAGCCCGCCGTCACGCCGATGCTCACGAGAAAGCCCACCATCAGGCCCATGATCATGCCGACGTCGAACAGCATCCCGTGGATGAGACCGCGCCCCTTGTGCTGGAACACGCGATTCAGGACGAGGCGGGTCGCCGCGAACAGCTGGGAGGCGAAGAAGAGGAGCACGAGGGTGCCGATGAGGCTCGTCACCCCCCGGGCGGCGATCACCGCCCGAAGCGCCGCTTCCATCTCGGCCTGGTAGACCGGCAGGAGCGTCCCCAGTCTGGCGACCACCTCCCGCAGCACCATCTCGTCGGAGATCAGGAACGCGCTGGCGGCGATCAACAGGAGCAGGAACGGCACGATGCAGATCACCACGTAGAAGGAGAGACCAGCGGCGAGGAAGAACCCGTCGTGCTCGAAGAAGTAGCGGAACGAGCCCCGGACCGCCGACGATGCCGCGCGCCGACTCGGCCCGCGGGTGTCCGGCTGCTCGGACGCCGGCTCGCGCGCCGGAGGCGCCGCTACCGGCGTGACCGGGCCTCCCGCGGCAGCCAGGCGAGCGAGTCCTCGGTCTTCCCCGACGGACGGTACTCGAGCCCGACGTACCCGTCGTACCCGGTGCGCTCGAGCGCCGAGAGGACGTTGGCGTAGTGGATCTCTCCGGTCCCGGGCTCGTGCCGGCCGGGGACGTCGGCGATCTGGACGTGTCCGATCCACGGGAGGTTCTGCACGAGGCCGTCGATGAGCTGACCTTCCATGCGCTGAAGGTGGTAGCAGTCGAACTGGAACCGGACGTTCGGCTCCCCGACCTCCCGGACGATGTCGAGGCCCAGGTCGAGGCGGTCCAGGAAGTACCGGGGGCTCTCCCAGCGGTTGAGGACCTCGACCAGCAGCGTGATGCCCGCTTCCCGGGCCAGGGGCGCCGCACGCCGGAGGTTGTCCACGGCCGTCCGCCGCAGCACGCGGGCGGTGACGCCCGGCGGGCGGTTCCCGGCCAGGACGTTCAGCCGCCGGCAACCCACGCGGCGCGCGACGGCGACCGCGTTCTCGATCGTGGCCACGAGATGATCGCGGCGCGCCGGATCGCAGAGGTACCCGCGGTCGCCGGCCGCGAAGTCTCCCCCCTCGGGGTCGAACAGCACCAGCTCGAGGCCGTGCCGCCCGAGGGCCTGCTCCACCGCGCCCGCATCCACGGTGTGGATGAAGAGGAACTCGACGGCGCGGAACCCGGCGGCCGCCGCCCGCTCGAAGCGCTCCAGGAAGGGCACCTCGTTGAAGAGCATGGTCAGGTTGGCGGCGTACCGGATCATCGACGCTCGGCCTCCTCGAAAGGGTGACGGGGTGACATCGCCGGGGCGGTCCCCGGCCGGGATCAGGGAACGCCGCGCGCGAGCGACTCTGCGTTCTCGGACGCCAGGCGGCGCGCCAGGTCGGGCGGAAGCTGGCGGAGCCACGCGCGGGCCGCGGCCTGGACCTCGACGAGAGTCTCCCAGCGCGAGGCGATCCAGGTGTCGGTCCCCACCATGAACCGGTCGGGATGGCGGACGAACAGGTCTCGCCACGCCGGGTCGAGCTGCCCCCCGGGGGCGACGTCCGAACGGAGCGCGAGCTCCACGAACAGGTCCTTCGACGCGTCGACCAACCGCCCAACGTCCTCCGGCCCCGAGCTCATGCCGGCGTGCGCCCACAGCACCCGCACTCCCGGCGCGAGGCCGACCAAGATCTCCACCGCCGCGGCATCGCAGTGGCAGTGAAGGAAGAGCTTGCGCGGCGCGGCCAGCTCGGCCACCTGCCGGACGACCGGTGCCCGGGCGTCGTCCCCCGTGAGGTGGAACTCGCCGATCCCTCGGTAGATGGGCCGCCCGAGCCGCTGCTCGAGGTATGGCACGACGGTGGGATCCTGATGCCAGCTTCCGAGCTCGCCCGGCTGGCGATAGGGGCGCAGGACGGGCACGATGCGGTCGGGCGCGAGCTCGTAGAGCTCGACCGTTCCGTCGTCGGGCGTGCTCGAGACGAACGCCCGCCTCACGCCGGCCTGGTCCATGAGCGCCAGGACGGCCGCCGGCGCGTAGTCCTGGCGGCTGTTCTGACTGTAGTGAAGGTGAGCGTCGGTGATGGAGAGATCCTGCGCGCCCACCGTGCCCGCCGCGCCAAGCGTCGCCGCCACGGCCACGCTCGCGAGGCGCCGGAACGCCGGCCACATGGGCCAACTATACCAAAGCGCGCCCCGGTCGAAGAGCCGCCCTGAAGCTGTGCGGGCCCCCGGAGCTCACTCCGGAGGCCGCGCATGGCCGGGGCACGAGGGCCCGACTCCGGTGGACGGACGGTCAGGCCGCCTTGACGGCCTTCGGCTGGCTCGCCCCACCCTCGATCTGGATCTCGACCTTCTTCGGTGCGACGGCCACCGGCGCCGGCAGCGTCAGGTCGAGCATGCCGTTCGCGAACTTGGCCTTCACCTTGCCGGCATCCATGCCCTCGGGGAGCGTGAAGGTCCGCTCGAACGAGCCGTAGGTGAACTCCCGGACGTACCGGCCGGCGTCGTCATGCTCGGTCTTCCGCTCACCGCGGATCGTCAGCTGGTCGTCCGTGACCGTCACCTCGACGTCCTTCGGATCGACGCCCGGCAATGCCACGCGGACGTGGAGCTCGCCATCCTTCGCGTAGCTCTCGATCGCGGGCGACCAGGCCACCGAGCCCGCCTCGGGTCGGTAGGTGGAGCCGTCCTGACCCAGGAAGCGAGTCAGCATCTCGTCGAGCTCCCGGTGCAGGTGAAACGTGGATGCGAACGGTGACCAACGCGTCAAGTGAAACATTTGAGATGACCCCTCCGCAGTGATTGTCCACTTGGGCGCCCCTGCGCCCGGGACCGACCCCGGTCCCACCCCTTCTCGTAGCAGCCAACTCCCCGGTGTCAAGGATCGGGGGGTTCCAAAAAAGGACGGGGACTCCACGGCCGGGCGCCAGGAGGGGCCCGGGGCCACGAAGTCGGAGGGTGTCGCTCCCTCGACGGACGGCGGGCGTCAGCCGGACGGCGGGCGTCAGCCGGCCGGCGGGCCGCTGGAGCCTCGGCGCTCCGAGGCGTAGAAGTCGGACCGGTCCTGGGCCATCACCTCGACGCGCTGGAGGCGCTCCTCGCGCATCACCTCCAGGCACACCCGCTCGCCCGGCCGGTGGCGCCAGAGCGCCGCATAGAGCGCTCGCCGGCTCGCGACCTCCTCGTCGTCGACGCGCACGATGACGTCGCCTTCCTGGAGACCGGCCCGCTCGCCCGGCCCGTCGGGCACCAGCCCGGCGACGACGAGCCGCTCCTCGACGGCATGGGGGAAGACGCCGATCCACGCGCGGCGCCGCCGGCTCGTGACGCGCCCGAACTGCAGGAGCTCCGCCCGGTGCCGCGTGAAGTACTCGACGGGAATGGCCAGAGACTCCCGGCCGATGCCTTCCAAGTTCAGGGAAACGACCCCCACGACGGCCCCGCGGAGGTCGAACAGCGGCCCGCCGCCGAAGCCCGGGTTGGCCGCGCTCGACACGATCCCCCGGTCGAGTGCGTACTCCCAGTAGGCCTCGAACTCCCCGAGGTCGGTCACGAGGCCGCCCGACACGCGTCGCTCCGTAGGCCCGGTGGCGGCGACCGCGAACACGGAAGCGCCGGGCGTCAGGTCCTCCGAGGAGGCCAGCCTCGCCGCGGAAAGCCCCGTCGCGGCCGTTCGGAGGAGCGCCAGCCCGTTGTCGAAATCCTGCGCCACGACTCGGGCGTCGTGCCGGCGCCCATCCGTCATCGTGACGCGAACCCGGCGCGCCCCCATCACGACGTAGTTGACGGTGAGCAAGAGCCCCGCGGAGTCCACCACCACCGCCGAGCCCATGCGCTCGGTCCCCAGGATCCGCGCCGACGGGTGAGCCCCCGCGACCCGCGCCACCACGTGCGCGGTGGTGGGGAGCAGCCGGTGGACGAGGCCGATCGCGGCGTCCACGCCCTATGCTCCCTCGCGGAGGAGCCGCTCGATGACCGGCACCGCGGCGATCTTGTCCGGCGCGAGCTCGTCCCGGTAGAGGCCGCCCGGCCTGGGGAAGTCCGGCCGGAGGCCCATCAGCCCGTCCGCGGTGGCGACGACGTCGACCGGAACGTCGTGGCGCTGCATCTCGATCGCCTCGGGCAACACCTGGACGGCGTGCACGGTCGTGACGATCGGCGTCTTGGGCCCGACGCGGCCGGCCTCGGCGAGCAGGCCGTACTCGAGATCGGAGAATCCCCCGCCCTTCCCGACCCGCGCGCCGCGAGCGTTCACGGCGACGGCCCCGCACACGATCAGGTCGATCGGCGGGACGGCGTCGATGCCCACCGGCCGGCCGAGCCGCTCGGCGCCCCGGATCGATGCCGCCTGGAGCGCCCGCTTGCCGAGGCGATGTGGGTCGAGCTCCAGAAAGCATTCGAGGCTGCGCAGTCGGGGCACCGCCATGTACACCACCTTGCCCTCGCGCAGCGCCAGCCGGCGCACGGGCAGCTGCGGCGCGTCCGGATTGATCTTCACCGCGCGGGCCTCGCGCCACGCGGGGAGCGCCTGGAGCTGGAGCGCCGCGCGCTCCGCCCCCACGAAGTTCGGGATCCGCCCCGGGGTGCCAGGAAACCGCCCGACGCCTCGGATCTCCATCTCGCGCCACACCCGCGCTCGGGCCTCGATCTTGGAGAGGGGCGCGCCGGCGGTCGGCATGGCGAGGCGGTGCGATCAGTCACGACTGTCGCCACGCGGGGGCGTGGGCTGCGGTCGGTCGGTTCGGCGAGGTAGCCCGGTGCGAAAGTCTGACGCGGAATCGGTCCGCGCGCCGGAGGCGTCCACCACGCGCCGACTGTAGATCGCGGGTCGTCGAGTGTCAACCATCGTCAGCTCGACATCGCCGCGCTCGCGGCGCGCGCCCCGGTTTGCGGCGCGGGAGGTCGCCTCGTACAATGCGACGCGTGACACCGACTCGCGCCGGCGACTCCTACCGTTGAGACCGCGAGACGTCACGGTCGAAACTGGTGCCCACATGCCGCAACCGGGCCGGCGAGCGCTTCGTGGCTGACATCCTCCGCCCGCCGCCGCTGCCCGACGTCAAGGATCCGTGGCGGGTGTTCCGCTTCATGGACGAGTTCGTCGTGGGCTTCGACGCGCTCGCCTCCGTTCCGGCGCCCGTCGCCGTCTTCGGGTCGTCGCGCACGCGCCCGGGTGAGCCGACGTACGCCCTGGCCGAGCACATGGGGCGGCTCCTGGCCCGCGAAGGCTTCACCGTCGTCACGGGTGGCGGCCCGGGCGTCATGGAGGCCGCCTGCAAGGGCGCGCTCGAAGCCGGTGGCATCACCGTGGGGCTCAACATCGATCTGCCGAGCGAGCAGTCGCCGAACCCCTACCTCAGCAAGCTGGTCAACTTCCGGTACTTCTTTGTTCGGAAGGTCATCTTCGTCAAGTACGCCGTCGGGTTCGTCATCGCCCCCGGCGGGTTCGGCACGCTCGACGAGCTCTTCGAGGCGGTGACGCTCGTCCAAACGCGCCGCTCCCCGCCCTTCCCGATCGTGCTCCTCGGCGCGGCCTACTGGCGGGGACTCCTGGGATGGCTGGGAGACACGCTCGTCGCGCACGGCGCGATCCAGCCGGACGAGCTCGCGCTGCTCCGGCTGGCCGACACGCCCGAAGAGGTCCTCGCGCACCTCCGGCTGCCGGAACCGAGCTGAGCCGGCGCGCAGGCTGCCATGCCCGGTTCCCGAGGTTACGACTCGTCGAGGAAGCCGATGATCCGCCCCGCCGGGCCCCAGCCCGGGTTGCCCTAGGGATCGACCGCTCCGCGGTGACGTTGCCAGCGGGGGACGCCGACCGACAGGACACACGACTGACCGGGCACCGACCGCACGCCGACCGGACACGCCCGCCAACCGGACAGCCGACGGGACACACCAACAGCATGGCACCGACAGGACGCCCTTGACCCCCGCTCGGACCTCGTCGTAGCCTGCCGTCGTCGGGGTAGCTGGAGGCGACGTGGTCGTCGCGTGTCTCTCCGCCGGCCTGATCCTGGCGCTCGACCGGGTGACGAAGCGGTTCGTGCTCGGGCGACCTCGGGGCCTCGCATGCCCGGAGCGCTGGCGGGGCCCACGGATCCGGCCAGTTCACAATGCTCGCCTCGGCGTCGGTCCTCTCCGCAACCCGCCTCTACTGGTCCTGCTGTGGGGAGCCGCGGTCGTCGGTACCTTCCTGGTGATCGCCTACGTCCCGGCCCTTCAGGCACCGGCGGCGCAAGCCGGGCTCGGCGCCGCGCTCGGGGGCGCCACCGGTAACCTCGTGGACCTGCTGCGCCGCGGAGCCGTCGTCGATTTCATCGACCTCCGTGTGTGGCCGGTGTTCAACGTCGCCGACGCGGCCATCGTCCTGGGCGTGGCCGTCGGGCTCGGGTCCGGCTTGTAGCGCTCACGGGCCGGGAGTGAACGGAGTGCGCCCGGTTCTGTTCCACTGGCGCGGTGTCCCGGTGCACAGCTACCCCGTCATGCTGTATCTCGGTCTGGTCGTCGGGATCGTGGCCGGCGACTACGCCGCCAACGTGGCTGGCCTCGATTCCGCCCGCGTGGTCATCGCCATGGTGCTCCTCTCGATACCTGGATTGCTGGGTGCCAGGCTGCTGTTCGTGGCTCTCCGCTGGCGCCAGTACCGGAGGGAGCCGCGGCGCCTCTGGCGCAGGTCGGAGGGCGGGTTCGCGATGCAGGGCGGGCTGCCGCTGGCCGTCGTGGTCTCCCTGCCCCTCCTCCACGCCCTCGGGTTGCCGTTCGGCGCCTTCTGGGACCTGGCGACGCTCGTGACCCTCATCTGGCTGATCTTCGGCCGGCTGGGCTGCCTGCTCCACGGCTGCTGCGGAGGCCGGCCGACGCGCGGGTGGCTCGGACTCGAGCTGCCGGACCACCGCGGGATCCGGTGCCGGCGCGTGCCGATCCAGATCCTGGAGGCCGGCTGGGCTGCCCTTCTCCTGGTCGCCGCGGTCGGCCTGTGGAGTCGTCGACCGTTTCCGGGCGCCATCTTCCTCGGCGCCGCCGGAGCGTACGCGCTCGCGCGAGTCGTGCTCCAGCCCGCGCGCGAGGCGCAGGACCGGCTGGGTCCGGTGAACCTGCAGCGGACCTTCGCCGCCGCGCTGGGCATCCTCGCGCTCCTGGGCCTGATCGTCACCTGGCTTGGCAGCAGCCGCAACACCTGACGGAGGAACCGGGCCATGCTCGACTGGTTCGTCCTGCTCGTCCCGCTGGCCGTCCTGCCGATCATCCTGCTGTTCGCCTTCGTCGGGTGCCCGCTCGACCGCTCGGGCCTGGCAACGAGCCTCCCGTTCAGCTGGGGGCCGGGCCTGGGAGACGGCGACGTCACCAGCATCGTCGTCACGTTCACGGCATCCGTGGCGGAGGGCGAGGGAGGTGGCTCGGTGTTCGAGGGGCCGAAGTCGGTCACGCTGAGCGGCGCTCAGCTGGTGACAGGGGACTCGGTGGGTATCGTGTTCCTCACGCTGCCGGAGTACGGGCCGGTGACCTGCAACTGCACGGTGACCGGAACGACGCCGTCGGCGCCGGGCAGCCCACCCGCTCTCGTAAAGGAGAAGCTCGAGGACGAGCCGGCCCCGCCCTTCCACCTCTCGCGCGATCAGGCCGGATTCCATCTCACCTGAGGGCGAGGTCTCGGCAACCGGAATCTCGTGACCGGAGGCGGGCAATGGCGAATGCACTGACCGGTCAGTTCGATGCCGTCGTGGAGGTCCGCGTCGAGGCCGTGAACCGGATCCTCGCCACCCTCCACCAGAACGGGGGCTCCCAGGACGCGTCCCCGAGCCTCCCGCACAGCTTCGCGGTCCGCGTGGGCGACGTTCAGCTCTTCTCCGAGCTCGCCCTCTGGGGCACGGGGATCATCGACGTGCAGGACGGCGGGGGGTCCACGAAGTCGTCCAAGGCCCCGCTCGGGGTGTCCCAGGCCGCCCAGCAGGCTGCTGCCCAGCAGTCCGCGGCGGCGACCACCCCCGCCGTCGTGCGCGGGACCGCCTGGGTCCAGGTGTCGACCCCGCGGGTCTCGTTCCCCCCGGCCTCCAGCTCGGACGTCGACGCGTGGCTCCCGATCCGCGCTCACTACGCGCCGGATCCCAACACCCGCGTCATGCCGACGCCGATTCACGGCGACATCCGGGCGAGGTTCTCGATCCAGCACCACGCCTTCTTGGGGAAGCGCTGGCTGAGTGTCAAGCCCACGGCCGACGACAGCCAGATCGTGTTCCAGCCCGCCCAGGGGACCTCGGTCAGCTCCGGGGACCGGCAAAGGATCACCGAGCAGATCAGGGTCGCGCTCCGGTCGAGATTCGAGCCGACGGTCGTCGTTCTCCCGGAGGACTTCAAGTTCCTGCGATTCAAGGCCCTGGGGAGCGGCGCCGCCCAAGTCATCGCGCTCCCCCTGAACCTCTCGGGGCCAGCCCCGCCGGCCTCGGCGCTGGCCGGCGTCACCAGCCCGTTCGTCAAGCCGGGCGCCCACTTCGCCGTCGCGGTCGCGAGGGAGTACGTCGACGGCCTCTTCCAGCCGTTCCTGGCCCAGATCTACGCGCTCCACCCGAGCTTCACGTTCTCGACGTGGCTCGTCATCATCCCGATCCCGTGGCCGCAAAAGGTCAGCGTCACCTACGACGTCTCGATATCGAGCGCGAAGCTCGTCTGGCAGACCGGGTCGATCAAGCTGGTCATCGAGGGCAGCGCCACGACCGAGTCGGTCCTCCCGAACTACAGCTTCACGGTCGAGCAGGCGCTGACGCTGACGTGGCATGCCGCCTCGCAGACGGTGTCCATCAAGGCGCCGAGTGACCCGTTGATCTTTGGCGACGTGCCCAGCGAGGCCATCGGCCCCGCGACGAGCGCGATCATCCAGCACCGCGACGCGGCCCTCCAGCAGGCGCAGGCAGCGATCCAGGCCGGGTTGACGGGCGGCGTCACGCTCGACGAGGCCGTGAAGGCCTTCGACGGCTCCGCCACCGCCCGGTACACGTCGCTCGAGGTCCGGCCCGCGGGCGTCGTGCTGCAGGGCACCGTCAGCACCAAGGCGCGGGCCCCGGTCGTCGTCCAGTTCGGGGAAACGGCCGATGGGAGCACCTTCACGGCCCTCAAGACGTGGATCCCCGCCGGCACGATCGAGAAACTCGAGTGGAAGTGGGAGAAGGAAAACCCGTACTTCTACGTCGAGAACAGCATCCTCGAGGGTGCGAAGAAAACCGAGATCGTGGAAGACCGTCACGGCTTCCTCCTGCCGATTCCCGAGAAGCTCCCGCCGGATGGCCGTCTGTGCCTCTCCGTGTCGGGCAAACAGGTGCCGTCGTCCGGCGGCGACGCGTATCCGGTGTTCGAGGAGCACTGCCAGCTCGTCTGGCCGGTGATGCGAGTCGTCCAGCCCGCCGCGTGGGATCTGGCCCTGGCCGCCCCCATCTGGCGAGCGGCCGACGACGACGAGGCCACGCTCGAGAGCGCCATCGTGGCTCACGTCGGGGTCTTCACCTCGTCGCACACGGGGTCGGCCCCGGGAGCGAACACGATCGTCCACTTCGCGGGATCGCAATGGGCCAAGCCGCTCGAGGCACTCGGCCGCGGCATCCGCGAGCGGGGGCGGCGCGACGCGCCGGTCGCGATCGTGCTCGTGCTGCCGCGCGGGACCTTCCGTGGGCGGAGGGCGGCCTTCACCGAGCGGCTCGGGTCGCCCGGGCGGGAGTTCGCGGGGTCGGTCGTCCTCACCGAGGACTACGACTCGGGATGGACGAAGACGTTCGCGGTCGAGAGCGGGCCCGCGACCTTCGTGATCAACAGCCAGGGCGAGGTCGTCTGGCAGCAGGCCGGCCCGCTGGATGTCGGCTCCCTGACTGCGGCGCTCGACGAGCACACGATCTCCGGCGCGCGACCGGCATGCCGGCTCCAACGTCTCGCGGTCCGGCCGGGGGACCGCGCGCCCGACGTCCTGTTCGAGGACGCCCGGCGTGAGCGTCTGCCCCTCAGGAGGTTTCGCGGCCGCCAGGTCTTGCTCACCTTCTGGAAGTCCTGGTCGGCACCCTGCCTGGCCGAGCTGGCCCGCCTGCAGCGCGCGCAGAGTCAGGCGGGTCCGGACGCACCGATGATGCTGGCCATCAACGACGGCGAGGACCCTGAGCGCGTGGTCGAAGCCTGTCGCGAGCACCGGCTGACGCTCACCACGGTGCCCGATCCCGATCGGGAGATTGCCCGGCGCTATGGCGTGAGCTGCTGGCCCACGACGATCGCCATCGGCGAAACCGGGATCGTCGACCGTGTTCGCTTCGGCGTCACGCCCGATCGCATGCCCGTCGGCCGAGGCCAACTGGACGCCCGGGCTCAGGCGGGTCGGCGCGCACCTCGGTCGCCAGGACCCCGCCCGAAGCCCAAGCGAGGGGCCCGGTCAGAGGCGAAGCGTTAGCTGGGCGGCCGCGGTGCGACGCTCCCCAGCTTCGGCCACCGGTGCGGGGACGACGGGGGGCGCCACCGGGCGCTCGGCCAGCCCGTAGCGCCCGCGAAGCTCGGCCACCGCCTCGCTCAAACTCCGCTCCACCCCCGCGGGAGCCCGCGGGCCGGGGTAGAGGCGCCGGTAGAGCGGGGTCAGCTCCGGCGCCTCGGCGCGCAGGAACTCGTCGAAGTGCTCCCGCACGCCGGGCTCGAGGTGGAGCACTCCGGCGCCGACGAAGGTGGCCCCATGCTCGGCCGCCCCGCGCACGACGGCTTCGAGATTGCCGCGGTCGGTGGTGAGCCCCGGCACGATGGGCGCCAGGAGCACCCCCACTTGAATGCCGGCGGCCGCGAGCGCGGCCACCGCGCGGAGCCGCTGGTGCGGAGGCGAAGTCGCCGGCTCGAGGCGCCGCCAGAGCTCCCGGTCGAGGGTCGTGAGGCTCACGCACACGGTCACCCCCGCGCGGTCCCGCAAGGCTCCCAGCACGTCCCGGTCGCGCACCACCATGGGACCCTTGGTCACGATGCTCGCGGGCGTCTTCGCTTCCGCCAACGCCTCGAGGACCCCACGCGTCAGGCGGTACTTCCCCTCGATCGGCTGGTACGGGTCGGTCGCAGTGCCCACCGCGACCAGCTCGCGGCGCCAGCCACGTCGCGCGAGTTCGCGCCTCAGCACGGTCACGGCGTTCACCTTGACGAAGATCACGCCGGAAAAGTCTTCGCCCGCGTTCATGTCGAGATAGGTGTGATAGCGGCGGGCGAAGCAGTAGTGACAGCCGTGCACGCACCCGCGGTACGGGTTCACGCTCCACTGGAAGCCCATGCCCCGAACCTGGTTGAGGACCGCCTTGGCGGTCGTCTCGACGTAGCGAGCGCCCACGAATGGACTATACAGGTGGCGACATCGCCTGCCAAGCCTCGACAGCGCCTGGGGAAGTGCGGACGTGGCAGACTACGCGTGACAGGCGAGCGGGCGGGTTCGGACGGAGGCGCCGTCTACCGACGGAACGGCGGCCGGCGATCGTCGCCGCGCGGCCCTCGGCCCGGAGGGCGACCACCGCCCGGGCCACCGGCCTGGGAGCGAGCCTGGTCCACCACGAGGTTCCGGTCCCGGAACACGCGGCCGTTCAGCTGGTCGACGGCGCGGGCCGCTTCCTCGGGCGTCGCCATCTCCACGAAGCCGAATCCGCGCGGCCGACCGGTGAACTGGTCGGTGACGATCCGCACCGACTCGACGGTGCCGGCCTGCTGGAAGAACTCCCGGAGGTCCTCTTCCGTGGCCTGGTACGACAGGTTCCCTACGAAGAGCTTGGCGGGCATAGGTCACCTCCGGGCTCGCGGAGAGACGCAACGCGGCGGACGCTGCACGAGTGGCGCACGAGAAGCTCCGTGGAGTGCGACGAACGTACTCGGGCCGCGGGAGCGGTGTCAAGCGGCGGTTTCCGGGCCGAGGCGCGGATTTGGAATGCGGCCCGAGCCGCGTCAGAGGTACACGCCCCGGCTCGCCCCTCCGTCGACGGTGATCGACGCGCCGGTGATGAAGCTGGCCCGCTCGGACGCCAGGAACACGACCAGGTCGGCCACGTCCTCGGGCCGGCCGATCCGTCCGAGCGGCTGCTGGCGCGCCGCGTCCGCCCGGAACGCCTCCACCGACTTCCCCTGAGCCGCGGCTTGCTGCGCCGCGAGCCGGTCCCATCGCTCGGTCGCGGTCGCGCCCGGGCTGACCGCGTTCACGAGGATCCCGTCGGGGGCCCCCAGGTCGGCGAGCGCGCGCGTGAAGTTGATCAGCCCCGCGTTGGCGATGCCGCCCGCCATGTAGGTCGTCGCGGGGTTCCGCGCGGCGGCGCCGATGACGTTGACGATCCGTCCCCATCGCCCGGGCCGCATCGCCGGGATCGCCTCCTGCGCCATCCGGACGTATCCGAGGATCTTCAGCCGCCAGTCGTCCGCCCACTGCTCGGCCGGCGTCGTGAGGAAGTCGCCGCCCCGGATCGCGCCCGCGTTGTTCACGAGGATCTCGAGCCGGCCGAAGCGGGCCACCACCTCTTCCAGGACTCGCCGCGGCGCATCAGGTTCGGCGAGGTCGGCGGCGACGGTCAACACCTCTGCCCCCTTGGCGCCGAGCGCCTCCGCGGCTTCCCGGAGCGCGTCCTCACCCCGGGCGGCGAGCGCGAGACGACACCCCTCGGCCGCGAGCCCGTCGGCGACCGCCCGGCCGATCCCCTTCGAGCCCCCCGTCACCAGCGCCACCCTGCCTGTCAGTCCGAGCTCCACGATGCTCCCCCTCCCCGGCCCGTCAGCGCGGGCGCGCGGCGTACGTTGCGGCCTGCTCCCCGGCGAGCCGACCGAACACGGCGCCGGCCATGAGCCCGGTGCCGCCCGGATAGTTCTCGTAGAAAAGGCCGCCCACCAGCTCACCGGCCGCGTGGAGGCCGGGGATCGGGCGGTCGTCGGTGTCGAGGACCTCCGCGCGCGTCGTCACGCGAAGCCCGCCGAACGTGAAGGTGATGCCGCACGTGACCGCGTAGCCGACGAAGGGCGGGGCATCGAGGGCAAGCGCCCAGTTCGACTTCGGCGGGACCAGATCGCGCGTCCCCTTCCCGTCCAGCACCGCCGGATTGAACTCCCCGGGCTGCACGGCCGCGTTGTAGGCGTCGATCGTCCGCACGAGCCCCCGGGAATCGATGTCGAGCTTCCGGGCGAGCTCCTCGATGGTCCCCGCCTCGGCTTTCGTCACCTCCCGGATCCGGTACTCCTCGCGCAGGATCGACACGACCTTCTGATCGAAGATCTGGAAGGCGAGACGCTGCGGCTGGCGGAGGATCTCGCGGCCGTACTTCGCGTAGGTGTAGTTCCGGAAGTCGGCGCCCTCGTCCACGAAGCGCTCGCCCCGGACGTTGACGATGACGCCCAGGGGGTACGAGTGCTTCTGGAACATGTCGCCGACCCGGCGGTCGCCGAACGGCGGGGACCCCGCGTCCCAGGCGACGGCATGACACCCCGACCAGTTACCGTACGCCTGCGCGCCCGCCTCGAGGGCCATCCGAATCCCGTCCCCGGTGTTGTGCCGGGTGCCGCGGACGCGCGCGAGATCCCACCCCGGGCCGAGGTATCGGGTGCGCCACTCCGGGTTCGCCTCGAAGCCGCCCGAGGCCAGCACCACCGATCGGGCGGAGACCTCGAGGAACCCCTCGGTCCCGCGGCAGGCCAGGCCGCGAATCGCGCCCTGCCGATCGAGCAGGAGCCCGGTCGCCTTCGTGCCGTAGCGCACCTCGACGCCGAGCTTCTCGGCGCCGGCGTAGAGCGCTTGGACCAGTCCCGGCCCGCCACCCACCGCCTCGACGTTGAGCCCGCCCCACAGGCGATGCTTGCCGCCGACCTGGTAGGACTGGCGCCCCAGCATGAGGATCCACCGGACGCCGTGGCGCCGCATCCACACCACCGTCGGGCGGGATCGGCTGATCAGCAGGTCCGCCAGATCGGGCTCGCTCAGGCCTTCCGTCAGGCGCATGAGGTCGTCGAGGAACTGCTCGCTCGGATAGGGCGGCACGTCGAGGGTGCCGGCCTCCTCGTCCGTGAGGTCGACGAGGACGTCTCGCCGGAGGTCCTCGAGGCCTGCATGAGTGAACCGGAAGCCCCCGGCCGTGAAGAACGAGTTGCCGCCCCGCTCGTGGAGCGGCGCCTTCTCCACGAGGAGGACCCGGGCTCCCGACTCCCCGGCCGCGAGAGCCGCGCAGAGCGCCGCGTTCCCCCCGCCCACCACGACGACGTCGTACTCGTCCCGATGAGCCCCGCCGGTCGTCATGGACAGATCGAGATCTCGGTGCCCATGCCGCGCTCGCGCGCCCGGGCGACCACTCGCACCGCGACGGCCACGTCCTCCATCGCCACCCCCTGGGACTCGAAGAGCGTGATCTCGTCGGGCCGGGTCCGCCCCGGGCGCCGGCCGGCGACGACCTCGCCCAGCTCGTGGACGTCCTCCCAGCGGATCATGCCCTGCTCGAGCGCCGCGACCAGGTCTCCGCACTCCAGGCGCGCCTGCTCGAGCGAGTCCGTCACCACCAGGCTCGCGCGGCGCACCGCCTCCACGTCGATCTCCGCCCGCTGGAGCGCGTTCGACCCCGCGGCGTTCACGTGGGCGCCGGGCTCGATCCACCGTCCCTCGAGCACCGGCGTTCTCGAGCTGGTGATCGTGACGAGGATCGAGGCCTCCCGGGCGGCCATCTCCGGCCGGTCGACCCCCACGACGGGCACGCCGAGCGTCGAGCCCATCTCCTCGGCGAAGCGCGCGCGCCGCGACGGGTCGCGTCCGTAGACACGCACCTCCCGCACTCGGCGGACCGCGCACACGGCCTCGAGCTGGGAGCGCGCCTGCCACCCCGTGCCGTAGCACCCCACGCGATCGGCGTCCGGCCGGGCGAGATGCTTCGTGGCCACGCCGGAGGCGGCCCCGGTCCGCGTCTGACCGAGCTTGTCGGCCTCGACGACGGCGAGCAGCGAGCCGGTCTCCGCCGAGAAGAGCAGCACCACGAACTTGGCGCCGCCGCGGACGGTGGCGTACGCCTTGAGACCCATGACCCGGGCTTCGGGCAGGGCCGCGGGCATCACGTGCAGCAGCCCGCCCGTCACCGGCACGCGGACGCGGGGCTTGTTGGCCAGCTTGCCCTCTCCCTGCCACCGGAAGGCCTCCTCGACGGCCTCCAGGGCAAGCGCCATCGGAAGCAGCATCGTGACCTCGGACTCGTTCAGCAGAAGCGCCATCAGGTCTCCTCGTCCGGACTCGGGCTCGGCCAGCGCGGGGCCGCGACCGTCGCCCCCGTCGCCAGGACCGCCTGCGCGGCGCGCAGCTCTCGAAGCCACTCGTTCACGTCGAGCGGAAGCGCTCCCACGCCCCCGGCCACCTTCGCGACTCCCTCCGCGAGGAGTGAGCGCGCCCCCTCGCGATTCCCGTTCTCCAGGTGATGGAACGCCACCGCGACCTGGATCAGGCCCTGCAGCGCCGTCCGCGCGGGGTCCCCCGCACGGAACCAGGCCGGCTCGAGCAGCTCGTGCACCTCGAAGAAGAGCCCGTGGTTCGCGAGCGCCGCCGCCCGGCGAAGGAGCCGCACCATCTCCTCGCTGCCCTGGTCCTCCCCGGCGCGGGCCGCCGCTGCGGCGCGCCGTGCCCGCTCGCCCAGTGCACGCGCGTGCGCCCGGTGAGCCCCGAGGAGCTGCACCCGACCCGGGGCGAGCGGCTCGAACCAGCCCAACCGGGCGAGGCGCTCGGCGTCCGTCGGGTCGACCGTGTCGCCGTGCGGGTCCAAGGCGCGCCCCACGGCCGAGAGCGTCGCCCACGCCTCACCGGAGTCGAAGGCCTCCAGGATCAGCTCGGCCAGCCGATTCCGGAGCCCCAGCGGCAAGCTGCCAACCGACACGCGGGCTCTACCAACGCGCTTCGCGCGGCGGCCGACGCGCTACGCGCCGTCGCGACCCGCACGCCTGACGCACGCCGGCCCGCCTAGGCGGACGCCCGGCGGCCGGCGGCCTTCTCGAACAGCTCCTCGTCGAGGCGCAGCGCGCTTCCAGTGCCTCCCTGCCTGATCATGATCCACTCCGCGACGATCGAGACCGCGATCTCCTCGGGCGAGCGGGCGCCGACGTCGAGCCCGATCGGTGCCCGCAGCTCCCGAACGCGCTCGATCGGGAAGCCGGCCGCCACCAGACGCTCGGTGATGAGGATGGCCTTCCGCCGGGCTCCGATCAGCCCGACGTAGCGAGCGGGGGTCCGCAGCGCGGCCGCGGTCGCCTCGTAGTCGAGATCCTGGTTTCGCATCGCGACCACGATGGCCGTCCCGGATCCGACCGGCAGCCACCCGAGCGTTTCCGCGACCGGCGCCGCCACGATATGCGCCGCCTCCGGGAATCGCTCCCGGCTGGCGTACTCCGGACGGTCGTCCAGCACCGTGACGGCGACGCCCAGGAACCGCGCGAGGCCGGCCAGGGCTTTCCCGACGTGGCCCGCCCCGACGATGACGAGGGCCGGCGGAGGACCGAAGGGCTCGGCATGGAGCTGGGAGCCGGGAGTCCCGACCAGCTCGGGCGCTTCCCGCGCCAGCGCGCGCCGCCCCAGCTCGCCGGCGGCGCTGATCAGCGCGGGATCGGAGACGGAGCCGGTGACGCCGCCGCCGCGCACGAGGAGACGCGCACCGGACGCCGGCCCGTCGAGGACCGTGACGACGGCGACCGGCTCGCCTCCCGCCGTCGCCTCGATCGCGGGGCCGATCCACGTCAGCGCGGAGCGATCGAGCGGCTCCACGAACACGACCATGGTGCCCCCGCACGCCAGTCCCCAGTCGTCCACGCCGGTCGAGAGCACGTATTCGCGAAGCGTCGGAGCGGCCCCGGCGGCGGCCGCGTCCGCCTCGCGGGCCACCTCGGCCTCGACCGCGCCGCCGCCCAGGGTCCCGGCGAGCCGATGCCCGGCCCCGGCGAGGAGCCGGGCGCCGACCTTCTGGGGAGTCGAGCCACGGGTCCCGACGATCGTCGCCAGTCCCACGCGCTCGCCGCGCTCGACGAGGCGCGCGGCCTCGCGCAAGACCTCGACCGTCACGCGCCGACCTCCGGGGCGGGGCCTCGTCTCACCGGACCCGCACCACGCGGGTCCCCGCGAGGAAATCGTGCAGGCCCCGGCGGTCGGTGCGCAGGCCGGCGAGGGCGAGGCCCAGCCCGAGCGGCAGCGCCGCCAGCACCGTGGCCACGCAGCGTCCCAGCGCGCGGACGTATCCGATGGGGCCGCCGCCCTCGTCGATCACGCGCGCGCCCACGAGCCTCTTGCCGAGCGTTTGACCGGCCGTGCCGTGCCCGAGGACGAAGTAGGCCGGCGGCGCGAAGTAGACCCACGTGAGACCGAACGCCTGGGCGACCAGGTGGAGCCCGGGCGCAAGCGCAGCGAACCCCGTCGCGAGCCACAGGCCGACTCGCACGAGGGCGACGACCAGCAGGAGGTCCACGGCGAGGCCGAGGGCACGACGCCAGAAGCCCGCCGGCGCGTCGAGCAGGACCTCCGGCAGCGACGCCTGTCGTCCAGGATCCGGCGCGTCGGAGCCGAGGAGCGGCGAGCCCCACGGGTCGCCGGGCTGGGTCGTCTCGGGCGAGTCCGTAGCCCGACGCGGCGCGGTCGCGGTCCACTCACGCGCGTCGTCCATGGGTCCGGCCACTATAGCAAACGGCGCGGCGCCGCGGCAGGCAGGCTCCTCAGCGAATCGCCCGGGCGGCCGCGAGCAGCTCCTCGTCGGCCGGCAACTCCCCGAAGCTCCCGGGACCACCCCGGGCGCACTCGACGTTGCTCCAGCGCACGATCCCCGCGCGGTCGATCAGGAACTGGCCGCAGAGCTGCGCCTGGTGCCGTTGGAGGTCGGCGTCGTCGACCTCGGTCGATTCGTACCCGTCGAGACCACGCAGCACGCCCAACGGATTCTCGGAGGGGACCCGCTGGTTCGCCGCGCGGAGGTCCCGCGCGGCGGCGGCCTGCGCGGCGCCCACGATCTCCGGCGTGAGAGGGGCGTTCGGCAGCCCGAACGTGCGATGGGTCGAGAGCTCGGGATCCGCGGCCATCGAAAAGCGCGGCGGACGGAACCGGAAGTAGAGTCGCGACCGCTCGGGCGTCGTCGCCACCACTCCCACCAGCTCCACGCCCTCCGCTTCGAACTTGGGCGCGAGCGCCCCGAGGTGGGCGACGTGACGGCGGCAGAAAGGACAGTAGAGCCCCCGGAGGAGGGTCAGCAGCACCGGCGCCCTGCCGCGGTAGCTCGAGAGCGACACGATGCCCTCGCCGTGCGCCGCCGGCAGCGTGAAGTTCGGGGCTGAATCGCCCGCCTGGACGACCGGGCGGGACTCGGGCGTCGTCATTCCGTCATCCCCCTAACGCCTCGGGATCGAGTTCCGCCTCGCCCAGACCGCGGTGCCTGATGTCGAGACGCTCACCTTCCGGCGCGTCATTCGTCTCTGTCCTTCGAACGATAGCACGGTTCGTCGGGTCGACCGGTGGTCGCAACCCATGGTACGGCCTGATTTCCCGCCGGTCGCCGGGGCGACGCTCAGCGATCGAGAAAGTTGAGCGGCAGGCCGGGGCGCGGCCACGGGACGGCGATCAGCGTGCCCGTGAGCGACTGGGTCACATACGCGGTGCGCAACCCCGCACCGCCGAAGCAGATGTTGGTGGTCATGCGATCCGGCAACGGAACGAACTCGACCAGATCGCCGGACGGCGAGACCACCGTGACTCCGCCCTGGACGAGCGTCGCCACGCAGATGTTGCCCGAGGCCTCCACGGCCAAGCTGTCGTAGCGCTGGAACACTCCGCCTGCGGCGTAGAGCAGCCGGCCGCCGTGGACGCTCGGCCACGGGGATTTCCGCACCTCGCCCGGCCCGACGATGTCGAACGCCCAGAGTCGCGCCCCCTCGGTTTCGGCCACGTAGAGCGTCCGCTCGTCCGGGGAAAGACCGATGCCGTTGGGCGTGATGAAGGGGTGGGCCACCTCCCGGAGGACCCGGCGGTCGGGGGACAGCCAGTAGACACCGCCCCAGTCCATGTCGCGGGGGCGGCGCTTGCCGAGGTCGGTGAACCAGATCCCACCCTGGCGATCCACGACGAGGTCGTTCGGGCCCCGGAGCGGAAACGCGTGGGTGCCCCGCGTGAGCACGGTCACCTCGCCGGTGGCAAGGTCGACCCGCTCGATCCGGCCGCCACTGTAGTCCCACGCCTGCCAGAGCGGCCGGAGCCCGTGCTCATCCTCGACGAACTCGAAGCCACCGTTGTTGGCGACGTAGGCGGCACCGTCCGCGGCGATCGCGAGGCCGTTCGGCCCGCCGCCGGGCCGCGCGACCACATCGACCGTCCCGTCCCGGCCGATCCTGGACACGGTCCGGCGCTCGATCTCGACGACCAGCACGCTGCCGTCGGGCATGGCGACCGGCCCTTCCGGGAACCTCAGACCACGGGCGACCTCGCGGAACTCGACCATGCTCACCGCCCTCCGAGCCCGCAGGCTCGCTCGTGTGTGTTGCGCCCCGACCGCATCGCCCGTCACACGCAGGCGAATCGTGGCGCGGCTGGCCCGCGCGCCCTCGAGGACGCGCGGTCGCCCGGTCGGCATCCCCGGGCCCCGCCGCTCGGGTGAACCGCCCGGTATAATACCGGGCGCGCCATGATCTCCGTCGCGGACGCCACAGTGCGTATCCTCGCGGACGTCGCGGGCACGATGCCCGAGGAAACGGTTCGGGTCGCGCGCGGGCTGGGCCGCGTGCTCGCGCGTGACGTTCCGGCGCCCTTCGACGTCCCGCCCGCGGACAACTCGGCCGTCGACGGGTACGCGGTGCGCGCGTCCGACCTCCGCCCCGGCGGCCGGGTCCGGCTTCGCGTCGTCGCCGACCTCCCGGCGGGCGCGGTCTACGGCGCCCCTCTCGAGCCGGGCGAGACGCTGCGCATCATGACCGGCGCGCCGATCCCGCGGGGCGCGGACACCGTGGTGCCCCAAGAGCTCAGCGAGGTTGCCGGGAACGCCGTCGAGGTCGAAGCCGTCGAGCCGGGGTCGAACGTCCGGGCCCGGGGCGAGGACGTGCGGGCCGGCTCGGTCGTGCTCCAGGCGGGATCGGTGCTGCGCCCGCAGGACCTGGGGCTCGTCGCGTCCCTCGGCTACGCCGACATCGGCGTCCGCCGGCGACCGCGCGTGGCGCTCCTCTCCACCGGCGACGAGGTCGCGGAGCCCGGCCGACCGCGACGCGCGGGGCAGATCTACGACGCCAACCGGTTCTCGATCGGCGCGCTGGTCGAGAGTGCGGGAGCCGAGCCGATCGATCTCGGCATCGTCCCCGATCTCCGCGAGGTGCTCCGCGAGAGCCTGCTGCAGGCGGCGGAAGGGGCCGACGTGGTGATCACCTCCGGCGGCGTCTCGGTGGGCGACTACGACCTCGTGAAGAGCGTCCTGGGCGAGATCGGGGGGATCGCCTTCTGGCAGGTGGCCATGCAGCCGGGCCGGCCGCTCGCCGTGGGGCGCATCGCGGGCGCCCAGTTCTTCGGGCTACCGGGCAATCCGGTCGCCTCCATGCTGTGCTGCCACCTCTTCGTCCGGCCGGCGCTGTGGAAGCTCGGCGGGCGGACCCGGCTCGAGCCGGAGTGCGTCACCGCGACCGCCGCCGAGCCGATGCGGAAGAAGGCGGGTCGGCGGGAGTTCAAGCGAGGCGTGCTCCGGTTCACCGACCGCGGCTTCGAGGTCTCGACCACCGGACCCCAGGGCTCGGGCATCCTCTCCTCCATGGTCACCGCCAACTGCCTGATCATCCTCGAGGAGGACCGCGCAGACGTCCAAACCGGCGAGCGGGTCCTCGTCGAGCCTTTCTGAACGCTACGGCCGTGAGCCAGCGGATCACCACCGAGCTCATCGACGGCGTGAAGGAGATGATCGCGGAGCTGTGCACGGGCTGGGCCCGCGCCCTTCCCGATCTCGTTCACGCCGACGTCCGGCTCGAGGTGACCGAGTCCAAGGTGGCGAGCGTCGAGAACGGCGAGCCGAAGGCCGCCAGCGACGACTACGCCTGCGCCTTCGGGGTCCGCGTGCTGGCAGGCCGCCCCGTGGTCGGCGCCGGCTATCTCGGGGGCGTCCTGGGCGCCGCCGACGTCCCGCGACTCCGCGAGATCCTGCAGGACGCCCTCGGGCGCGCGCATCGCCGCGCCGCGCGAAGCGGCGAGGCCAAGGCCGAGGCGCGCGCCAAGTTCCCGGCTCTGGGGGGGTCCCTCGCCGACACGCGGCTGGCCCCGGTGCGAGTGGCGCGGGACGTCGTCCCCGCCGTGTACCGCGTCGACCCGCGGGTGACGCCGCTCCGGGACATCGTCCGGACGACGACGGAGCTCGGCCGCGAGGTGCGGGCGCTGGATTCGCGGCTGACCTACAGCTACCTCGGCGCCCTCACGGAGCTCTCCCGGGAGTTGTTCGCGTCGACCGAGGGCGCGCTGATCGACCAGGCCTTCGCGCTGACCCAGGGGATGGCCTACGTCGTCGGGACCACGACGGAGTCGAGCCAGGAGATCTACGACGTCATCGGGCACCAGCGCGGCTGGGAGATCATGACCGAGGGGGTCCACGAGCCGCTCATGCAGCTGCCCGACTTCCGGACGTTCGCGCTCGCCCTCGCCCGCGAGGCGGTGGAGCTGGCGACCGCCCCGCCGCTCCCCTCGACCGACCGGGACGTCGTGGTCGTCACCGATCCGCACTACAACGCGCTGGTCGCTCACGAGATCGTCGGCCATCCCTCGGAGCTCGACCGCGGGCTCAAGATGGAGATGGCGTATGCGGGCCGCTCGTGGCTCCTGGGGGGCCCGGACGACACCCAGGTGGGTCGGCCGGTCGCCTCGTCGCTCGTGTCCGCGTACTCGGATCCCTCGCTTCCCGGCTACGGCCACTACGCCTACGATCACGACGGGACGCCCGCGCGTCGGGTCGTCCACATCGATCGCGGCGTCTTTCGCGGCTTCATGAACAGCCGGCAGACCGCCGCGGTCCTGAGCGCCGAGCCGAACGGCCACTACAAGGCGTCGGAGGCCTCGCTCGTGCCGCTCATCCGAATGTCCAACACGGTTTTCGCCGCCGGTGCCGACGATCCCCGGCGCATCGTCGCGGACGTCGAGAAGGGCTACTACCTCGTCGGGCACCGCATCCCGTCCATCGCCGAGAGCCGGGAGAATTTCCGGATCTCGGCCCGGCGCGTCTACGAGATCAGGAACGGCGAGCTGGGTCGCCTCTACCGGGACGGCGGGATCACCGCCGACTCGCGCGACTACCTGATGAGCATCGACGCGGTCGGCGCCGACCTCCGGCTCTATCCGATCCCGAACTGCGGCAAGGGACAGCCCATGCAGTCCAAGCGGCTCGGCAACGGCGGCCCGACGATGCGGAGCCGCGCCCGGCTGACCGGCGGGAGCTGATGCCGGCGACGGCGGACCTCGCCCGCGCCGCGCGCGAGGCGCTGGCGTTCCTCGACACGGTGCCCGACATCCTCGAGAGCGAGGTCTTCGCGGCGGCCAACGGTCAGCTCCTCACCCGGCTCTCCTACGCCTCACACGTTCCATCGAACGGGGTCGAAGAGCCCAAGTCCTCCCGGTCCCACGGCATCGGCCTCCAGGTCGTCTTCCGCGGAGCGGACGGCCCCCTCCTGGGCTTCGGGTCGGAGCCGTCGGATCTCTCGCTCGTCGGCGTCCGGCGCGCGCTGGCCAAGGCGCGCGAGGGCGCGGTGCGCGACCCGGCCTTCGTCTCGCTCCCCAGGGCCGGCCCGGAGCGGCGGGCGCTCCAGGCCTACCACGATCCCCGGTTGCTGGAGCTCGACGACGAGGATCTCGTCGCCGTGGGCTGGAGGGTCGTGACGGGCGCGCTCGCCACCTTCACCGCCTCCTCGCGCCTCGCCGAGCTCGCCGGGAGCGACGAGGGTCTCCGCCGGCTCGGCCTCCTCCTGGGCGGCGACGTCACCATCGTGCAGGAGCGCGTCGCGGTCTGCTCGACCCACCTCCCGGAGGTGCAGACCGACGAGTCCACGCTCATCACGGCCGCGACGACCGCGATGGTGGAGTCCATGGACGCGAAGGGCTCGGGCTGGTCCACCGGGATCCGGCTCGACGACTTCACCGACGAGGCCGGCGTGGAGGCGGCCCACGCGGCCATCCGGGCCATGGGCGGCGAGCGGATCCCCACGGGTCGCTACCGGGTCGTCCTGGGGCCGCAGCCCGTGACGGACCTCCTCAACAACCTGATCCTGCCCGCGCTTCACGCCGGGAGCTTCTACGCCTCGACCTCGTCTTTCCTGGGCCGCTTCGGCCGGCGCGTGGCCGCCCCGGCGCTGTCGATCTACGATCACGGCGCCCTGCCCGGGTTCACGGGCTCGAAGGGCATCACGTGCGAGGGGCTACCCACCGGCCGGACGGATCTCATCGTCGACGGCGTCTTGACGGGGCTCCTCACCAACTGGTACGACGCGCAGCGACTGCTCCGGGACCCGCATGCGCGAGTGAAGCTGGGAGTCGAGCCCGCCGAAGCGGCCACCGGGCTCGTGCCCCGAAACGGCTTCCGCTTTGCGGCCGGCGGGGGCCGGAGCTTCGGGACGACGCCCGGCACGGCGGCGACGAACGTCTTCGTCGAGGGCCGCGACGGGATCTCCTTCGAGGACCTCTGCCGGCGCGTCGGTGACGGCCTCTACGTCGGACGCATCTGGTACACCTACCCGATCAACGGGCTCCAGGCCGGCGACTTCACCTGTACCGTGGTCGGCGACTCCTACCTGATCCGGGACGGCCGGATCGCCGCCCCTCTCAAAGCGAACGTCGTGCGGATCAGCGACAACATCACGAGCGTGCTGGAGGGCGTCCTCGGAGTGACACGGGACACGAAGGCGACCACGGTGTGGGGCGGCGACGAGGTCGTGCACGCGCCGTCGATCGCGGTCGCCGCCCTCCAGGTCGACGAGATCGCCGGCTTCGTCGACACGCTGTAGCCTCGCGCCGCGCCAGGCCGCCCGAAGGATCTCCGACCCGGCGAGATCGCCTCGCGACGGACTCGGCCGCGGGAGCATGATGGGACGGATGACTCCCTCCCTGCCGCTCCACGGTCGGGACCGAAGGATCCCCGGGTCCATCCGGCCGCTCCGGAGTCGGGCCGCGGCGCTCGGGGCGCGCCCTCGGCGGCGATCGAGCCGCGCGCGGGCGGTCACCGCGCTGGTCGGCGCCCTGATCGCCGGAGCCGCTCCGCCGGCCGCGGCCGACGACCTCGAGGCTCTGTTCGGACGCGGCGCCTGGATCGTGGGGCTGGACGTGGGCGCGGGATCCCAGGCGCTGGGGCGAGATGAGCGCTCGGACGTCGCCTTCTTCAGCCTGTCGCCGCGGGTCTCGCTCCTGCCGTTCGATCCGTTCGGGCCCGACTGGCTCCGCGGCACCGTCGAGCTCGGGCTGGAAGGATGGTTCCAGCACTACACGTACCCGGCCCGCACGCTGGGGGTCGGCCTCAAGCTCGCCGCGCGCTATCACGTGCTGCGCGGCAGCCGGTGGGTCCCCTACGTCGAGGCCACCGCCGGCGCCGGCGGAACCAGCCTGAACGTCCCCGAGATCGACTCGAACTTCACGTTCGTCCTCGAGGCGGGGGCCGGCGTCGCCTACGTGGTAGAGCGCAAGGCCGTGACCATCGGCGTGCGGCTCTTCCACGTCTCGAACGCGGATCTCGACACGCCCAACACCGGAGTGAACGCGATCGCGGGGCACCTGGGGATCGCGGTGTTCCTCCCCTGAGCGGCCGGCCGGCACGCCGGGGCGGGTCGCTCGGTGCCCCGCATCGGAGCCGGGCCTTCAGTTCGAAGGCGGACGACCGGCGGGGGCGCGGCGGGTTTCGACGATCGTGACGCGGCTGGCCACCGTCCGCCCGTCGAGGTCGACGCCCTCCACGACGACGAAGTCGCCCACCAGGACGTCCACCAGTGCCACGGCCAGCTCACCGAAGGCGTTCTGGCCACGCATGTCGCCGAGCCGCAGCCGGCTCGCCGCGACCACGGGCGTCTCGGGCTCGACACGGACCTCGTGGCGAATCGCCACCCCGCGGCGGCCGAGCTCCTCGACCACGAGGATGCCGCGGCCGATGTCGACGTCCATGACGTGGCCCGAGTAGCGACGGAATCCCTCGGCCCCGGCGGGCGGTGTCGCACCGCCGCTCGCGAGCCCGAACAGCACCCCGAGCCAGGCAGCCGTCAGGAGCGCCCCCCTGCGGCTCATCAGTCCGACAGCTTCAGCAGCATCCCGGTCCTCCGGGCCCGCTGGATCGACCACGCAAAGAGCGCGTAGCCGCCGACGAGGTAGACGGCGGTGAGTCCATATCCGCGCAGGAGCGGCGCCGTGAAGAGCGGTGCGTAGCCGAGGTGCGCCCGGAACGCCTCCAGGAAGTGCGTGAGCGGCACCCCGGCCGCGACCGCCTGAAGCGGCGCCGGCAGGAGAGAGACCGGGTAGTACACTCCGCAAACCAGGAGCACCAGGCTCACGCCCGACCACGCCGAGACCTCGGCCCGGAGGCCGAAGAGCATGAGGAGCGTCGACACCAGGAGCCCGACCCCGGCCGCGGAGAGGAGGAGCCCGGCGAGGAGCGCCACGGCGGGGCCCGGCCCGTGGGCGAGGACGTTGACACCGAACGCCCAGTGGCTCACCGCCGCCTGCAGGGCGAACACGGCGGTCCCGCGCACGAGGCCCATCAGCCAGGACCCCAGCACGAGGTGCCACGGCCGGATCGGCGCGACCAGCTGGTGCTTCACGCTCTTCGCCCACATGTCGAACAGGACGGCATACGCCACGTCCAGCTGGCAGACCTGCACGGTCGAGAGCGCGAACGTCCCGACCAGCACGAAGATCACCGTCTCCGGAGCCGCCCCGAGGAACGTCGTCAAGAGGCCCACGGACAGGAGGTTCACGACCGGCCAGAAGACGATCTCGAAGACCGTGAACACGTTGCGGCGCGTCATCCGCCAGTTGCGGAGGAAGAACGCGGAGACCTTGATCAGCTCGCCCGTGAGCGGGGAGCGGGCGACCGCCGGCTGGCCGGCGACGACGGTCATGCTCACCGGGCCATCCGCCCTCCGCTGGAGTCGATCGGACGGCCTACGGCCTGTGGGCTCACCGGACGATCCTCGCGTTGCGGGGAACGATTCGACGGCGCGCGGCTCCGTCCATCATCGCGCGAGCTCGATGAACACCGACTCGAGGGTCGGCTCGGTGACGGTCACGTCCGTTACCGGGACGCCGCGCTCCCCGAGGTGGCGGAGCACCTCGGGCAGGCGCTTGCGCGCGTCGTCGACGACCGCCCGGACGCGCCCGTCCTCCACGACGCAGGCCAGCACTCCCGGGAGGTCCTTGAGTCCCTCCCAGCCCTCGCCCTCGACGGCCAGCTCGACGCGGTCGCCGAGCAGGATCTCGCGCTTGAGCGTGCCGGGATCGCCCCGGGCGAGGATCTCGCCCTGGCGAAGAAAGACGACGTCGTCGCAGAGCTGCTCGGCTTCCTTCATGTAGTGGGTGGACAGGAGGATCGTCACGCGGCGCATGCGGCGAAGCGCGGCGATCTGCTCGCGGATGCGGGCCGAGATGTCGGGGTCCAGGCCCACGGTGGGCTCGTCGAGGATCAGCAGCTCGGGATCGTTCACGAAGGCCTTGGCCAGGGCCAGGCGCTGCTTGAGCCCCGTCGACAGCTCGTTGTACGGGACGCCGCGGTGCGCCGTCAGCTCGAACTGCTCGAGCAGCGCGGCGACCCGCGTCCGCCGGAGGGCCCCGCCCAGCCCGTAGCTCCGCGCGGTGACGTCGAGGACCTCGCCGGGGGTGAGGCTCCACAGGAACGACGCGCTCCCCGACGACAGGTTGATGCGCTCGCGCACGCGGTGGGCGTCCGCGGTCACGTCGAGGCCGAGCACCCGCGCCTGCCCAGTGTCCGGCGTGAGCAGGGTCGCCAGGATCGAGAGCAAGGTGGTCTTGCCGGCGCCGTTGGGACCGAGCACGCCGAATATCGCCCCGCGCGGGACCGTGAACGAGACGCCCCGGAGCGCGGGCTGCACCCGACGACGGGGCCACCCGGTGCGAAACGTCTTGCTGAGGTCACGGACTTCGACCGCCGCCTCGGTCGTCGTCACGTAACTCACTGTATCATAGGGCGCGTGAGCGCCCCGCCGGAGTGGTCGATTCCTGCGGCGGAGATCCCGCCCGGGACCTCCGCCAAGTTCCCGGTGGAGTGGCGCGGCTCGCGGGTCGAGGGCTTCGTCGTCAACTTCGAGGGCCGCTACCGAGCGTACGTCAATCGGTGCGCGCACGCCGGGACTCCGCTCGACTGGTGGCCGAACGAGTTCTTCACGGACGACGGTCGCCTCTTGATCTGCAGCACGCACGGGGCGCTGTTCGAGCCGGACGGCGGGCGGTGCGCGGGCGGCCCGTGCGGCGGCGCGGCGCTCTGGCCCCTCAGCGTCAAGGTCGAGGGCGACCGGATCGTCGTGCGCGTCCTGCCGGAGGACGCTGGCGGCGCGCGCGAGCCCTGAGGGGAGCGCGTCCGTGACCGACGGGCCGCACGGCGACGACCGGGCCGCCGTCCGGGCGGCGAACGAGCGCTTCTACCGCGCGTTCGAGAGCCTCGATCTCGCTGAGATGGACCGGGTGTGGATGCACGGCGACCACGTCGCCTGCGTGCACCCGGGCTGGAGCCGTCTCCACGGGTGGGCCGACGTGCGACGCTCCTGGGCGGCCATCTTCGAGAGCACCTCCGAGATGCGCTTCACCATCACCGACGTTCGTGCGGAGCTGCGCGGGAACCTCGGGTGGGTGCACTGCACGGAGAACATCTTCTCCGAGGCGCGCGGAACCCTGGGCGTCACGGCGATCCTGGCGACCAACGTGTTCGAGCGCAGCGACGGGCACTGGCTGATGGTGCACCACCACGCCTCGCACATCCTGGCGCCCCGGGGCTCCCCGCCGGAGGCCGCCTGAGAGGACCGGTGCACCTCGTGACGTCCGTCCTCGCCTCCGCCCTCGCGCTGCTCTCGGGCTGCGGCACGGCGCTCGAGCGCGGGCTCATCTACCATCCCTCGGCGCGGCTCGATGGCACTCCGGCCACGGTCGGCCTCGTGTTCGACGACGTCGAGGTCTCGACCGCCGACGGCGTCCGGATCCACGGGTGGCACCTCCGGGGTCCGCGGCGCGCGACCCTGCTCTACTGCCACGGCAACGCGGGGAACATCTCCCACCGGATTCCGAAACTGCGGGCGCTCCACGACCGCCTCGGCCTGTCGATCCTGATCTTCGACTACCGCGGCTACGGCCGCAGCGCGGGCGCGCCGGACGAGCCCGGGACCTACGCCGACGCCCGCGCCATGCGCGCGTGGCTTCGCGCGCGGGACGCGGAGCCGGTCGTCTATCTCGGCGCGTCGCTCGGAGCCGCGATCGCGGTCGCGCTCGCCGTGGAGGACCCGCCGGCGGCCCTGGTCCTGGAGGCGCCGTTCGCATCCGTCCAGGCCATGGCCAACGCCACCCTGCCGGGTGCGGGCTGGCTCTTCCGCACCCGGTACGACGCCCTGGGCACGGTGGGGCGGGTGCGCTCGCCCGTCCTCGTCTTCCACGGCGACGCCGACGAGGTGGTGCCCTATCGGCAGGGGCGCACGGTCTTCGAGGCCGCCCGCGAGCCCAAGGCGTTCGCCACCATCCCGGGCGGGCGGCACAACGACCTCCTCGATGCCGGAGGCGAGACGTACTGGCGGGCGTGGACCGAGTTCCTGGAGAGCCACCTCCCCGGCCGCTGACGCGCCGGGCTCGCTACTGCACGCGGACGACCGTGTCGGCGGGCAGGCGCCCGAGCAGATCCTGCAGAGCCGCGTCGAGGTAGCCCGGCTCCTTCGACTCGAGGGTCACGCGCACCTTGTATTCCGGGTTCGTGAACTCCGGGTACGACCCGCACAGGAGCTCGGGGAAGCTACTGAGCATCGCGTTGATGTGCTCGGCGAGCGTCCCCTCCCCGACCCGGAAGAAGACGATCCGGAGGAGATAGGGACGCTCGCGGAAGCGCTCCTTGATCGCGTCGAACTTCCTGCGGAAGATCTCGGGAACTCCCGGGAAGACGTGGACGTTCCGGACCACCACGACCGGGACGACCAGGTTGTCGGAGGCCAGGAGCTCGGCGCCCTCCGGCACCTCGGCCATCTTGAGCCGCGCCTCGTTCAGGCGCCCTTGATAGACCTGCTCCAGCGCGAGGACGAGACCCGGGTCACGGATCACGCGCCGCCCGAAGGCGCGCGCCACCCCCTCGATCGTGACGTCGTCGTGCGTCGGCCCCACGCCGCCGGAGGTGGACACCCAGTCGTAGGCCCGGGAGAACTCGGCGACCTCCCCCGCGATCAGCTCGACCTCGTCGGGGACGACGGCGATCTTCCGGACGTCGACGCCGAGCTGCCGGAACTCCCGGCAGAGGTAGACGGCGTTCTGGTCCACGACCTTGCCGGAGAGGATCTCGTTGCCGATGAGGACGATCCCGGCCGTCTTCGCCATCGTCGACCCGGTGCGTCCCGCGCGTCAGCCGCGGGCGAACTCCTCCTTGGCCGCGCGCACTCGCCCGGGATCCGCCAGGAGGTCGTACGTCGTCATCGCCATCGTCTTGGCGGCGGCGAGCATGCCGGCGTGGGCGAGCGGCTTCACCGCCGCGTCGACGAACTCTCGAGAGTGGATCGCCATCCCGGTCGGAGCGATCGCGACCATCGGCTGGATGGTCGGCAGCACCTGGCTCACGTTTCCGACGTCGGAGGAGCCCAGCCGGTCCGGGATGGGCTCGCCCTCGACGAGCCCGGCTACGCGCATGTTCGCGGCGAAGAGGTCGAGGAGGGTCTGGTTCCGCTTGAGCGGCTCGTAGACCATCTCGTTCTGGGTGACCGTCAGCGTGGCGCCGGTCGCGCGCGCGGCGCCTTCGGCGCAGGCCACCACGCGGCGGTAGAGCTCCCACATGGTGTCGATCTTGGGCGCCCGGACGTAGAACGTCGCCTTCGCGTACTCGGGGATGATGTTCGCCGCCGCCCCGCCGTTGGCGATGATCCCGTGGATCCGGCAGTCCGGCCGCACCTGCTGTCGCAGCATGCTGACGGCGTTGAACGTCTGGATGCAGGCGTCGAGGGCATTGATCCCGACCCAAGGATCGGCCGCGGCGTGAGCCGCCTTCCCCGCGTACTCGAAGTCGACCCGGACGATGCCGAGGAGATCCTGGTGGAGGAGGGTCCGGTCGAAGCCGTGGATCATCATCGCGCAGTCCACGCCCTCGAACGCGCCCGCCTTCAGCAACTTCACCTTCCCGCCCCCGCCCTCCTCGGCGGGCGTGCCGATCACCTGCACCCGGCCCGCGGGAAGCCGGGACCGCACGGCCGCGAGCGCGGCGCCCGCTCCGGCCCCGGCCGTCGCGATGATGTTGTGCCCGCAGGCGTGCCCGATGGTCGGGAGCGCGTCGTACTCGCACATGATGGCGATCGTCGGACCCTCGCCGGCGCCCGCGAGCGTGGCCCGGAACGCGGTGGGGACGCCGCCCACGCCCCGCTCGACGTGAAAGCCCTTCCCCTCCAGGAACCCGCTCAGCCACCCGCAGGCCTTGACCTCCTGGTAGCCGAGCTCGGGGTTGTCGTGGATCTTGCGAGACAGGTCCTCCAGCTCGCCGGCGACGACGTCGGCCGCGCGCGCAATGTCGCTCTTGGGAGTGCTCACGGATCCTCCTCGATCGAGTGGCGAGAGCCGCGGCCGCGTCATGCGCGCGACCATTGCGGAGCGTAGCACGGCGGCCGACCGCGCTCAACGCCGGCGCCCGCGCACGGGCGAGACGCAGCGACTGTGCGCGATGACCCGCGTGCGCTAGAATGATCGCGGCGACGGCGACTCCCGCGCCGCGCGGAGGCTGCGAATGACCCACGGTCCGGAAGATCCCCCGATCCGTCTGTCCGGCTGGGCCCTGATCCTGGGCGCCTCCTCGGGGTTCGGGGAGGCCACCGCCATCGCCCTGGCGGGCGCCGGCATGTCCGTCGTCGGCGTGCACCTCGACCGGAAGGCCACGCTCCCGAACGCCGAGCGGATCGCCGGCGAGATCCGGCGGCACGGCGGCGACGCGCTCTTCTTCAACGTGAACGCTGCGGACCCGGAGCGGCGGGCCGAGGTGCTCGACGCGGTCGAGCGTGAGCTGGAGGCCCGGGGCCAGCGCGATCGCCTGAAGGTGCTCCTTCACTCCCTGGCGTTCGGAACGCTCCGGCCCTTCGTCGCCGACGTGCCGAAGGAGGCCGTGACCAAGGACCAGATGGACATGACGCTCGACGTCATGGCCCACAGCCTCGTCTACTGGACCCAGGACGTCGTGGCCCGGGGCCTCATGGGCGCCGGCGGCCGCGTCTTCGCCATGACCAGCGGCGGCGGCACGCGCGTCTTGCCGAACTACGGGCCGGTCTCGGGGGCGAAGGCCGCCCTCGAGTCCCACGTCCGCCAGCTCGCGATGGAGCTCGCGCCGCGGGGCATCGCGGTCAACGCCGTCCGCGCGGGCGTCACCGACACGCCGGCGCTCCAGAAGATCCCCGGCTCCGACCGCATCAAGGCGGGCGCGCTCGCCCGCAACCCCGGCGGGCGGCTCACGACGACCGAGGACGTCGCCCGGGCGATCGTCGCCTTTTCGCACTCGTCCACCTACTGGATGACGGGCAACGTCCTCGGGGTCGACGGCGGCGAGGACGTCGTCGGGTAGCGGCCGGGACCGCCCCGGTCGCCGATGACGGCCCTCCAGGCGATCGTTCTCGGTCTGGTCCAGGGGGCCACCGAGTTCCTGCCCGTCTCGTCCTCGGGACACCTGATCCTCGTCCCGGCTCTCTTCGGCTGGCCCGACCAGGGTCTCGCGTTCGACGCCGCGGTGCACCTGGGAACGGTGCTCGCGCTCCTCATCTACTTCGGCGGAGAGATCCGCAGCCTCGCGGCCGGCATCCTCGCCGGGCGACCGGACGACCGCCGCCTGGCGGTGGCGGTGGCGCTGGCGTCGATACCCACGGGCGTCGCGGGCCTCGTCTTCCAGGACGCGATCGAGACGCGCCTCCGCTCCACGACGGTGGTCGCCGTGTCGACGATCGTGTGGGCGCTCGTCCTCTGGTGGGCGGACCGCCACGCGGCCCGGAACGCCCCGGTGGGCGATCTGCGCGAGGTCGGGCTCGGCCGGGCGCTCGTGGTGGGCCTGGCCCAAGCGCTGGCCCTCGTGCCCGGCACCTCGAGATCGGGGATCACGATCTCGGCCGGGCTCTTCACCGGCCTCGACCGGTCGACCGCGGCCCGCTTCGCGTTCTTCCTCGGGCTCCCGGTGACGATCGCGGCCGGACTCCTCGAGACCAGAGCCCTCGCCCACGTCGGCGTGAGCGGTCACGACCTTGGCGTGCTCGCGCTCGGCGTGGGCACCTCGTTCATCGCGGGGCTGGCGGCGATCCGCTTCCTGGTGACGTACCTCAGGCGACGGACCCTGCTCGTGTTCGTGGCCTACCGGATCGCGCTCGGCGCTCTCCTCCTCTGGCTCGCTCGCGGCTGAAGTCGAGCCAGGCGGGGCGCCGCCGGTCGGGCTACGGCCCGCGCCGCCACCAGACGCGACCGGCCCGGACCGTGAGTCGCGGCGTCCAGCGCTTCGCGCCTTCCAGCGTGTTGCCGTCGGCGTCCTGGTAGGCGAACCGCCCTTCGTCGACGGCGAAGACGGCGGCATCTCCCGCCGCCCCGGGGGCAAGCGACCCGAGCTCCCCACCGCGTCCGATCGCCCTGGCCGGCGTCGCCGTCGCGGCGCGGACGACGTCGGCGAGCGGCATCCCGAGGCTCAGGAACTTCGACAGCGTCGTCGGGAGGTCGCGGACGACGCCGGCCCGGCCGGGGCGCGTGAGGTCCGACGAGATCGTGTCGGGCGGGAATCCCTCGTCGAGGGCCAGTCGGGTCACCGGGAAGTTGACGTGGTTCCGGCCGTGCGCGACGTCGAAAACGATACCGCGTCGGCGGGCGGCCCGGACGGCGTCCTTCACCCGACCTCCGGCGTCGAGGATCCCCGAGCCGCGGCCGTGGAGAAAGTGGCTCACGATGTCCCCGGGCCGGAGCAGGGCCAGCACCTCGCCGTACTCCACGGGCGGGTTGTTGACGTGCACGATCACCGGGACGCCGGCCGCCTCGGCGGCCCGGAGCCCCCGGCGCAGCGGCTCGAGGCCGTGCTGGGCCACCACCTCGGTCTGGATCCGTACCTTCACGCCGAGCACGACGTCCCGGTGGTCGCGGGCGACGCCGGCCGCCAGGTCGGGATCCGAGTACTCGAGGTAGCAGTGCTCCCCGATCGCGAGGTGCGAGAGCCCGATCGCGGCGATGTGGAGGAACCCGAGCACACGGGTGTCGGCCCGGGCCATCACGTACTCGCGGAGCCCCGCGAAGTTCGCCGCGCCGGTGCTCCCCGCGTCGCAGAGGGTGGTCACCCCGGTGGAGCGGCACACGGCGTCGGTCTCGATTCCCAGATCGTGGCCGGCGATGAAGGCGTGCGCGTGGAGGTCGATCAGGCCAGGGGCGACGTACGACCCGGACACGTCGACCACTTCCCGGGCGGTCTCGCGCGGGATCGTGGTGTCGACCGCCGCCACGCGGCCGGAGGCGAACGCGACGTCGCGGCGGCCGTCCACCCCCGCGGCGGGGTCGAGCACGTGGCCGCCGACGAGCAGGAGGTCATGGCGCATTCCGGTCCCCCTCGTGACGCCGCTCCAGGCGGCGCAGCACGTAGCCCAGCACGATGACGGCGCCGCCGAGCGTGAGGCCCACGTAGAGACGCGGGCCGCCCCGAGGCGGATCGCTGAAAGCGTCGGCCACGACCGCCGCCGCCAGGATCACGATCCCGGCGATCGTGATGCCCGGCCAGGCCTCGTGCGGCCGGCCGATCCGCGGCCATCGGAACGCCACGCGGGCGGTGATAGCACGCGGCCGAAGCGAGGGTCAAGCGACCGAGGCGCCGCGGGATCCGATCGGACGTCGCGGGCCCCCGGGGACGAGCCGTGCCGGACCGCGGTAACCTGGACGCGAGCCCACACCGAACCGGAGGTGCGCCGATGACGGTCGATCGCTCGTACGTGGCGGAGAACGATGCCGAGCGGGAGCGCCTGCGCGCCCTGGTTCACCGGCTCAGCGACCGGGACCTCGGGCGCCCGATGGACGCCGGCTGGACGGTGGCCGGCGTCCTCGCGCACGTCGCGCTCTGGGACCAGCGCGTCGTCGTGCTGCTCGACGAGTGGGAACGGAAGGGCCCCTCGTGGCGACCACCGCTGGAAGAGGCGCGCGACGTCGACTGGGTCAACGACGCGGCGAAGCCCCTCTGCCTGGCCCTCCCGCCGCGGGTCGCGGCCGACCTCGCGGTGGCGGTCGCCGACACGGTCGACCGGCGCGTCGCCGCGGTCAGCGACGCGATCATCGAGGCGAATGCCCGGGCCGGTCCGTTTCTCAACTGGCGGCGCGCCGAGCACCGGCGCGAACACCTGGACGAGATCGAGCAGGCGCTCCGGCCCGGACGAGCCTAGCGGGCGGCTACTTCCGGATCGCGAGGATCGCGACCCAGGCGAAGAACGCGACGGTGCCGGCGAGGAAGAGCCCGAAGGCCAGCTTCTCGATCCCCGACATGACGGGAGCCTACCGGAGCAGCGGGGCGAAGCCGCCGAAGACGTTGTAGAGAGCGTCGCCGAACAGGATCAGCAGGTTCAGGAGCGCGAGCGCCAGGAGCAGCCGCACGGCGATCATCGCGCCAGCCCCGGCCCGAGCCCGCCCCAGTACCGGACCAGGTAATACACGCCCCAGACGGCGAGGATGGCGTAGACGATCAGGAGCCAGCGGTTCACGATGCCGTGATAGGCGCGGACCTCCCCGCCCCCGAAGTCCTCGATGTGGCCGCGTCGGCGCGCGTGCGCCGCGATCACCTCGTCCCGATCGGGTCGCTCACCGTGATCCGTCATCGTCGATCCCCTCGCTTCTCAGCACCTGGTACTTCACCGCCTCGACGTCCCTCAAGAGGCCCGACATGGCCGCCCAGAGGAACAGGCACAGGGCGGCGAGCCCCATGAGCACCGACACCGCGAACTCGCCGGCCAGGAGCGCCACCAGCTCCCGCATCAGCGTCCCTCCCCGCTCAGGCCCTTGTGGAACCGCACCAGGGCCTTCGGTCCGCCCTCGTCCGGCGCCGACGGGTCGAGCGCCAGCCGGGAGCTCGCGTACGCCTCGGGGCCGACGTCGTTCAGCCGCGCGCGGATCGCAGGATCGAGCTTGAGCTTCTCGCCGGTCAGCGGATCGTTGAAGGCGGAGAAGGACAGGACGTAGTAGCTGATCGCCCACCGCTCGGCCTCGTTCATCGAATCCGCGAACGAGGGCATGGGCGTCCCGTCGAGCCCAGCCGTCATCGTCCGGAAGACGTCGCGGACGTCCGATCCGCCCTTGAACTGCCCGCGGGTGAAGTCGATGGGCAGTATCTGGAATCCCCAGTCGTCGGTGAGCTCGTCCGCCGACGGGCCGTCCCCCTTCCCGCCGTCGCCGTGACACTGGAAGCACTTGGCCTTGGTGTACAGCTCCTTGCCCAGGGCGAGCAGCTCGGGCGTGGCCTTCGGGGGCGTCCCGATCGGGATCGGCGGCTCCGGCTTCTCCTCCGTCCAGCGCTTGGAGAACGTCTTGATGAAGCTGATCACCGACAACCGGTCCTTCTCGGGCAGCTCGTGCCACGTGGGCATGGCGGTGAACCGGAGCCCCCGCGCGAGGGTCCGGTAGAGGTCACCGTCGGTCGGCAGGGAGCCCGACGGCGTCGTGCGGAACTTGAACACGCCCAGCCGGAAGTCGCGCGGCCTCGGGTCGAGGAACGTCGCCGCCGGGCCGTTCCCGTCGCCGTTCGGGCCGTGACACCCGACGCAGCGGCGCTGGTAGACCTCCCGGCCTCGCTCCTCCTGCTCCCGGGTGCGCGGGATCTCCATCACGCTCGCCGACAGGGTCTGGGGCTCGAAGACGTCCCGCCACGCCCCCCGGTTGGTCCCGAGCTTCTGGATGTAGGCGACCAGCCCACGCAGCTCCTCGGTCGGCACGATCACGGTGAGGGTCTTGCCCTTCCAGGCGTCGGCCTTGTCGTAGGGCTCCGGGAGGTTCTTCACGTCGAGGACCGGCGTCCCGTCCGTCTCCCGCGAGAAGGCGAGCCCCGCCGGGCTCGGACGGAGCAGGAGCTTCCGCTCGGTCTTGCCCGTGAAGAGCCCCCGGAGGGCGGGGCTGTCGGCCAGGGCCACCTCTCCGTCCTTCTCGACGACGGCCGCCGCCGCCGTCCGGTAGAGCCAGCGGAAGGAGGGCATGATCGAGTCCGGGACGACCTCCGTCGGCACCCAGTGGTGCGCGAAGTGCCAGGCGTCCCCGTACTTGAGCCCCACCCGCGTGAGGTCGGGGCCGATCCGGCGGGTCGACAGGAGGTGCGGCCAGTCGTGCGCGTACTCGCCCACCTGGGAGACCGGACCCCAGCGCATGTCCTCGCCGGCCACCGGCCGGACGTACTGGCTGTGGCAGTACCAGCACCCCTCCCGCTGGTAGACCGTCCGCCCGAGCTGCTCGAGCGGCGTGTAGGGCGACGACTCGTACCAGACCCACTTGACGTCGCCGAGCTCGGTGCGGACCGCCCGCGTCGCCCGGGTCTCCCGGGATTCGGGGATCACGATCGGCAGGATGCCCTGGATGAAGATCGCCAGCGAGATGCACACGAAGCCGGCGCCGAGGACGTAGACCTTCACCTCAGGCTCGCGCTGGGATCCCGCCCGGCGCCCGGAGCCCGGGCTCGGTCGCGGGTCCGGCCTCGAGCGCCGTCCGCATGAAGTTGTAGACCAGGAGCGAGATCCCTAGATCCATGGAGATCCCGGACAGGGTGCGCACCAGCCAGAAGGGCTTCATCGTGACCACCGTGTCGACCCACTCGGCCCGCGCCATCAGCATGAAGCCCTGTTGGAGCCCCTGGGCGGTGAGGACCAGGCCCATCGTGGAGATGCCGATCGTGATGAGCCAGAAGCTCCAGTTGCCGAGGCGGAAGCTCCAGAGCTCCCGGCCCCAAAGCCGCGGCCAGACGTACACGGCGCCGGCGATCGCCCACACCACGAACGTCCCGAAGACCGTGAGGTGGGAGTGGGAGACCACGAAGTCCGTGAAGTGTGTCGGCTCCTGGATCGACCGGAGCGCCTCGGTCGAGCCCTGGAAGCACCCGATGAGGTACATGATCGACCCCATGATGAGGAACTTGGCCGGCAGGTTGCGCCCGAAGCCCTGCCAGTGGCCCATCATGGTGCCGAAGAAGTTCTGGAGCACGGTCCAGACCGGGATGATCAGCATCATGGACGACACGATCGCGATCGTCTCCGCCCAGTCGGCGATGGGGCTGAAGAGATAGTGGTGGATGCCGACGAACGGGTAGAAGAAGGCGAGCGACCAGAAACCGATCAGTGAGAGCTTGTGGCTGTAGATCGGCGCCCGGATGGACGCCGGCAGGAAGAAGTAGATGAGGACGTAGCCGGCCGGCGTGATCCAGAGCCCGACCACGTAGTGGATGTAGAGGCCGTGGAGGGCGGCGTTGTTGATGCCGGGCACCGTGCCGTACGGTCCGACGATCAGGAGGACCATGTTGATGCTCGTCCAGACGAGGGCGCCGATCAGGTACCAGAGGCTGACGTAGAGGGGGGTCTCTCGCCGGCGCGCGATCGTCATGAGGATCTGGACGGTGACTGCGAAGATGATCGCGGTGATGACGACCACGTTGGCGATCGGCATCTCCCCCGCTTCCCAGCCTCGGTTCCCGCCGAACACCGCGACGGCGGTGAAGGTGGCGGCCAGGTTGAGGTTCCAGATCCAGAGAATGGGATACGCCCAGCGGCCGTTCCACACGGGGATGCCGCAGAGACGCGGGGTGATGTAGTACGTGAGGCCCAAGAACAGCGTCGAGAAGGCGCCGAAGATCACGCCGTTCACGTGCACCGGGCGGAGCCGGCCGAAGGTCGACCACGCCCACGTCCCCAGGAACTCGGGATAGTTGAACTTCGTGGAGATCAGCACGCCGATGGTCGGCGCGAACATGAGCCAGAAGAAGCCCCAGAGGAGCCAGCCCCGGATCAGGCGGACGTCCATCAGCTCGTCGTTCGAGCGCACGACGGCGGACTCCGGAGCGAGCGGAGGCATCCCGGTCAGGATACCTCGACGCGCGCCTGGGCCTCGAAGCGCTGGCCGCGCGTGTTCCCGAGGACCGTCCGGAGCACGCCCCCCTGCCCGGCGCGCACGCGGAAGGTGATCAGGGGATCGTCGCTCAGGGCGGAAGTGAACAGGAACCGGCTCACGCGCTCGTCCCGGTAGAAGACCTCCATCTCACGGAGGTGGAACGGCTCCGACTCGGCGACGAACCTCCCGTCCCGCCGCCCGAGGCCGGTGCGGTTCGGATGGCGCATGAGGAGCTGCGCTTCCAGCACCTCGTCGGCGCGCACCCGCCCCGTCCGGACGAGGCCCGGCAGGCGCAGGCGCGGCGGGAGGATGGCATTGTCGCCCGGCCGCGACCGGGGCGACGCGGGGTCGGAGCACCCGCCCGCCCCGTCCGCGACGCGGACGGAGGCGCTGGTGGTCCAGGCGCCGTGGACGCTGCACTCGGCGGTGACCGCGACGTCCGACGCGCCCTCGTCGAGCCGGGCCTGGAAGGCGAGATGGGCGAGCCCGCTGGCCGGGGTCAGCTCGAAGCCACCCTTGAGCGGCACCGGGTCCCGCTCGTTCACCACGGTCACACGGGTGATGTGGTGCCCGGGCTCCATCGGGTGGCCCATCTCGATCGCGATCGGCACCCGGTCCCCGTTGGCCGTCATGACCGGGAGCCGGACTTTCGGAAAGTGCAGCCGCTCGAACGCGGAGAGCGCGTCCCAGTCCTCCGCGGGGTGGCGCCTCGGCGCCGCTCCGGGGTGGCCGGCCGCGATCGCGATCCCCCCGGCCGCCGAGGCCAGGCCGAGAAAGGCCCGCCTGGACAGGCTCACCGGCCGGGGGGACACCCGCTCCCTCATCGGGCGAAGGCCGGAAACGCGCTCAGTGCCGGCCGGGATCGAGCTTCGAGTTCTTGTTCGACCAGTAGATGTAGGCCTCGAGGGCCTTCATCGCCGGGCCGGTCTCGTCGAGCTTGACGCCCTCGTTCGGCTTCTCGATGCACCAGTTGATCATGTCACGGAGCGTGGCGAAGGCGTTCATCTGCTCCTGGAACTTCGGGAACTCGTGGGGGTGCGTGTCCGACGCGAACGGATGACACATGGCGCACGCCATGGCCGTCTTGGACAGCGTCACCCCCAGCTGCTTCTCGGTCGCGCCGTCCCCGTGGAAGAGCAGGTCGCCGATCTTGACCTGCTCCATGAAGACTTCCTCGAACGCTTTGAGCTGCTCCGGCGTGTGCTTCTCCTTGTGGGCCAGGGCCCTGTCGGTGCCGGCCAGGAGTCCCACCGCGAGACCGAGCCCCAGGCACAGGCCGAACCACGCGAAAGACGGGCGTCGCCTCATCGGGCCTCCCCCTTTCGACCCTTCCGGGCGGGTCACTTGTAACCCCCGAGGTACACCCACTCCTGGTCGGCCATGCGCGGGCGGAGGACCTGGTTGCCGTTGTCCCCGCAACCCGAATCCACGGCGGTGTCGGCGAAGGTGTTGTCCTTCTTCCGCCACAGCATGTACTCGTTCTCGACGCGGTTCCCCACCGACAGCTGGGACCAGCCCACCGCGTCGAAGTGGTCGCCGGGGTCGCCCCGCACCATGCACTTCGTGAGGGTCGGCACCCCCTCGGGGGCGTAGGGCCATGGCCAGGAGGTCGCGAGCATGCCGATGGACCGCATCTTGCCGACCTCGTTGTAGAGCACCTGGTGGGTGTGGCCGTGCACGTTGGTCACGCTGTTGTACGGCTTCAACACCTCGTGGACCTCGCGCCAGTCGCGGACCCAGAAGTTCCAGGGCGGGTAGTACTCGTAGAGCGGGTTGTGGCTGAAAATGACGATCGGGTTGTCCTTCGGCCAGTTGGAGAGAGTCCGGTTCAGCCACTCCATCTGGTCGCGGCCGATCCCCGCCCACGCCCCGGCGACCGAGCCGTCGAGCGTCGCCATGTGGCCCATCCGCTCCTTGGGCGTCATCTTCTTGGCGGTCCAGTAGTCGGGTCCCCGCGTGACCGTGTCGAGCCCCACGAACCGGACACCCTTGTGGTCGAACGTCCAGTTGGGCTGGCCGAAGAGGGCGGTCCACTTCTGGCCCATGTCGAGGTACCAGTCGTGCTCGCCCGGGATGAACACCTTCCGGATCTTGACCTCCTTCAGGAGATCCGCGCCGAGGTCCAGCTCGACGGGGTCGCCGAGCTGGGCCAGGTCCCCGCCGTGGATCATGAAGTCGGCCGCGGGGCTCATGGCCTGGACTTCCTGGAACGCCCGGACGGTCTTCTCGACGAAGCGGGTGTTGACGTCCTTCGGGTAGAGGTGGTTGTCGGAGACCCAGGCGAACCGGAACGGCGCTTGTTGCCCGTACGCGAAGTCGAGGGTGTGGATCAGAGGGAACCATCCGTAGGTCGCCGCCCCGGCCGCCCCGGCCAGGACGGACCGGTGGACGAACATCCGCCGGCTGATCTGGACATCGGGGGCCGGGCGCTCGTCGGGCCGGTTCAGCTCCGCATGCATCTCGCGGCGGGTTCGCGCCAGGTCGCTCGACCGCCCGACCTTGCGCCACCACGCTCTCATGGACCGGGCTCGCAGCCGGTCGACTTGATCATGGAGTTCCACAGGAGCCGCCTCCTTTCCGAACTTCGGATCGCGGGATCGCGCGCTCGCGGCTACTTCTTCTTCAGCTCGACCGGAACCGACACCACCTCCTTGGCTTTCACGGTGACCGGGATCTCGACCGGTCCCGTGAACTCCTGCCAGGCCACCAGCGTGTACGAGCCCGGCGGCACGTCCTTGATCGTGAACGACCCGTCCTTGCCGGTCACCGCGTAGTAGGGATTCTCGGCCACGAAGATCCAGCCGAGCATCCAGCCGTGGGCGTCGCACTCGACGCGCACCAGGCCCGGCTTCCGGAGTGGGCGCTTGATGCGCTGGTCCTTGTTCGGCAGGGCCACGTTGAAGACGGTCAGCTTGTCGAGGAAGCCGTGCGTGTTGTGGAGGACGGGGTCGGAGTTGACGATGTCGAGGTCTCCGACCGGCATGACCTGGATGTGCGGCTGGAAGTCGCACTTCACGTTGTTGATCTCCGGCGTCTTCACCGGCTTCTCCCAGGCCTTCCCCTTGTCCACCTTCTGGAGGTAGACGACGGCCTCCTGGACGGCCTTGTCGGCGCCCAGGACGATCTGGTCCACGTCGCGGGGCGCGCTCCCGCAGGCTTCCTTGTCCTTGGTGGGGATCACCTTCTTCTTGGGCGGCGGGCTTCCGGGGAAGGCGACCTTGCCCTGGATCGTGCCGCCGTCGGCCACCTGGACCGCCTCGTAGGCGTCGACGGCCGGGACCACCGGGAATGCGCCGCTCCCGCCGAGAAGAGCCAGCGCGGAGAGCGGCGTGAGCCAGCGAATCGAGCGTCTCATGGGTCTCTCTCCCGTGCGTCGAGGGCGGCCGGCCCGGCGCCGGCGCGGCTTCACCGGGCGGGATGAACCTCGGGCTTCAGTGTCACGTCGAGCTTCTCCTCGGGCGTGTGGCAGACGGCGCAGGAGCGGCCCCCGATCTCCGAGACCAGCGTGTAGGCCACGCCGTGGCTCGACCACACGATGACGTCGTAGCCGCTGCGGTTCACCATCTTGAACCGGGGCTCGTCCCGGAGGCCGAGCTTCTGGTACTGCTCGGCCGGCATGATGAACAGGGAGACGTGCTGGTCGTCCACCCGGAACTCGAGGGCGGCCACGTCGAACCCGTCCAGGTGCGAGAGCCGTCCCCCCAGGAAGGTGAGCTGCTCGCGCTTGAGATCTGGCAGCCGGACGTTGAAGTCGAGCTTCTGCCCGAACCAGCGCTCGGCCTCCTTCGGCGAGACGTGCGTGATGTCCAGCGGCAGGATCCCGCGCGCCAGCTTCTGGTGCTGCTCGACCGAGGCGTCCGCCAGCCGGACCAGGGACGCCGCCGCGGCGCGCTCGCCCCCGCCGATCAGCATCCCGACCGCCACGCCGATGGCGATCAGGGCCGCCGTGGCCGCGGCCGCCACCGCGCGCCGCCGTCCGCCCGGCGCCGCGACCCGGCCCGAGTCCGCCAGGCCGGTCAGCAGCGCGGTCATTCGGCGCCGGACGTCCGGCGGGGCCTCCTCGGGCCGAAGCGGGGTCGTGTAGATCTCCTTGAAGGCGCGCTCCAGGTCCACTCGCCGGCGGCACTCCGCACAGTCCGTGAGATGGACTTCCAGCAAGCGACGGGCATCCGCCGCGAGCTCGCCGTCCAGGTACTCGCCGAGAGGGATCTCACACGCCACGGGAGCGCTCCGGTGGAATGGGGTGATGGTGAGACTGGAGGGCCTCGCGCAGGAGGTTCCGCCCCCGGGCCAGCCGGGACATCACCGTTCCGATCGGTCGGCCGATGACGGTGGCGATCTCCCGGTACGAGAGTCCCTCGATGTCCCGCAGCTCGACGGCCTCCCGCAGGACCGGCGGGAGCCGCCGGATGGCGGACCTTACCTCGGCGATCGCCAGCCGCCGCAGGAGGATCTCCTCCGGATCCAGGAGGTGGGGCTGGGGATCCTCGGACCCGTCCGGCTCCGGGCCCTCCCCGTTCCCGAGCGACACCTCCGCGGGTCGCGCCGAGCGGCCCCGGCAGCGGTCGATGTGCGCGTTCCGCATGATCTTGAAGAGCCACGCCTTGGGATTGAGGGCCGGGTCCAGGGTGGCGCGATGGCGGAACCCCCGGAGCAGCGTCTCTTGGAGGAGATCTTCCGCCTCCGAGTCGTCTCTGGTCAGCAGACGGCCGTAGCTATACAGGGAATCCAAGTACTTGAGGGCCAGCTCCTGATATCGGACCGCGTCGTCCACGAGGCTGCCCGTACCTGCTGCTAATACGAGGACGCGAGCCGGTCTATTCCCGGTGGCATCCAGCTGGCCGGGAGCCGGGGCTCCGACACCCCTCGGTCCTCGGAAGGCCCGCTACCGGGGAGCGTGGCCCATCGGCCTAGGGGGCCTACTGGCCGGCGACCGTCAGGCGGGCGATCTTGAGGGTGGGCGCGGCCGTCTGGTCGCGGAAGCCGAGGTCGCGCCCGACCATCTCGACGTCCTGGAGCATCTGGCGGAGGTTGCCCGCGATCGTGATCTCCTCGATCGGGTAGGTCAGCTCACCGCCCTCGATCCAGAACCCCACGGCTCCCCGCGAGTAGTCGCCCGTCGCGTAGTTCACGCCGAAGCCGATCAACTCCGTCACGTAGAGCCCGCGGTCGACGGAGCGCAGGATCTCTTCCGGGGCCCAGGGGCCGGGCTCGAGGTAGAGGTTCGTGTAGCCCACCGTGACCCCGCCGCCGCCCTCGCGGGCGGCGTGGCCGGTGGCCTCGAGCCCGAGTCGCCGCGCGCTGTAGGTGTCGAGAAGGAAGCTCGTGAGGATGCCCTCGTCCACCAGGATGGTCCGGCGGCTCGCCAGCCCTTCGCCGTCGAAGGGGCGCGATCCCAGGCCGTGGCGCATCAAGGGGTCGTCCACGATGGTCACGCGCGGCGACGCGACGGCCTGTCCGCGCCGGCCGATCAGGAAGGAGGTCCCACGGTAGAGGCTCGGTCCGGAGGCGGCCACCGCGAAACCGCGGATCAGGCTCGCCGCCGTCTCCGGATCGAAGACGACGGGCACCTCCACGGTCTCGCCCTTGCGGCCTCCCAGCCGACGCACGGCCCGGCGCGCGGCCTCGCGCCCGACCTCCTCGGGCTGCTCCAGGTCCTTCAGGTGCCGGGCCGCCGTGTACCAGTAGTCGCGCTCCATGTCGCCCTCGTCGGAGGCCACGGGCGTCACCGACAGGGCAAAGGACGAGACCCGGAACCCGCCGGCGAAGCCGCCGGTCGACGCGTACGCCACCCGGCCCTGACGGTCGTAGAACTCGGCGCCTTCGGAGTTGCGGACGCGTGGGTCGACCTCGAGGGCCGCGGCCTCGGCCCGGCGCGCCCACTCGATCTTGTCCTCGACCGGCATCGCGTGGCCCTCGGCGTCCCACAGGTCCAGGTCCGGCACGTCCCGCGCCAAGGAGCCCGGAGCGGGCAGCCCGGAGTGCTCGTCGCGGCGGCTCACCTCGGCCAGACGCACGCTCTCGTCGACGAGCCGCGCGAGGGCGGCCGGGGAGAGGTCCGAGGTGGTGGCCGACGCCGAGCCGGACCCGGTGAAGATCCGGAGCGAGCACCGGTTCTCGTGGGCGTGCTTCAGGGACTCGACGGCGCCGAGGCGCACCTGCACGGTCTGGAGCTCCTCCTCGACCATGAAGGCGTCGGCTTCCACCGCGCCCCGGGCGCGGGCGCGGCGCAGGAGATCCTCGAGCCGACCGAGCATCTCCGCTCCCACGACCGCCGTCGCGACGTGGCCGGCCACGCCGTTAGACCTCGGTCCCGCCGACGGTGATCCCGTCGATGCGGATGGTCGGGAGACCGACTCCCACCGGCACCGACTGACCGTCCTTCCCGCAGGTCCCGATGCCCTCGTCGAGGGCCAGGTCGTGACCGACGCGGGTGACGCGGGTGAGCGCCTCGGGCCCCGACCCGATCAGGGTCGCGCCTTTCACCGGGGCGGTGATGCGACCGTCCTCGATCAGATAGGCCTCGCTCGCCGAGAACACGAACTTCCCGCTGGTGATGTCGACCTGGCCCCCGCCGAAGGCCACGGCATACAGGCCGCGGGACACCGAGCGCACGATGTCCTCGGGGGCTTCCTCCCCGGCGAGCATGAAGGTGTTCGTCATGCGCGGCATCGGCGGATGCTGGAAGGACTCGCGGCGGCCGTTGCCGGTGAGCCCGGTGCCGAGCAGCCTGGCGTTCAGGCGGTCCTGCATGTACCCGCGGAGGATGCCCTTGTCGATGAGGACGTTCCGGCTGGTCGGCGTGCCCTCGTCGTCGACGTTCAGCGAGCCGCGCCGGTTGGGCAGTGTCCCGTCGTCGACCACCGTCACGAGGTCGGAGGCCACGCGCTCCCCGAGTCGCCCGGTGAACGCCGACGTGCCCTTTCGGTTGAAGTCGCCCTCCAGCCCGTGGCCGATGGCCTCGTGGAGGAGAATCCCCGGCCATCCGGGCCCGAGGACGACCGTCATCGAGCCGGCGGGCGCCGCCACGGCGCCGAGCTTCACGATGGCCTGTCGCGCCGCCTCGCGCGCGAACCGCGCCCAGCGCTCGCCCTCGAGGAAGAAGTCGAAGGCGACCCGGCCGCCGCCGCCGAACGTGCCGATCTCGCGGCGCCCGCTCTCCTCGACGACCACGGTCACGTTGAGCCGGGTGAGCGGCCGGACGTCGGCGAGCTGCCAATTGGCCGAGGTCGCGATGAGGATCGTCTGCTCCAGGGAGGCGAGCGTCGCGATGACCTGCCTGACGCGAGGATCGTGGGCCCGGGCCTCACGATCCACGCGGCCGAGCAGCTCGACCTTGGCCGTGAGGTCCGCCTCGACCGGCGCGAGCGGGAGACGGTAGAGATCGTGGGGCCGGGGACTGCCCTGCACCGACACCGGGCCGGACTCCCCGGGATGCTCGGCGATGGCCTGCGCCTGGCGCGCCGCGACCTCGAGGTGCCGGATGTCCAGGTCGTCGGTGTACGCGTACCCCGTCCGCACGCCGGCCTGGGCGCGAATCCCCGCCCCCTGAGTGATGGTTCGCGAGGCGCGCTTGACGACGCCGTCCTCGAGGACCAGCTCCTCGGCCACCTGGTACTCCACGAACACGTCGGCGTAGTCGACCCGGCTGGCCGCCGACCCCACGAGCCCTTCCAGGCGCGGCTGGGTCAGGCCGTAGCGGTCGGCGAAGAAGCGCTCGGGGCGGGCGGGCGGGCTGCTTGTCGTCATGGGCTCTCCGGGATCGAGGGTGACGGGGCTACTGCGAGCATCCTCATGCTACCACGCACCCGAGTGTCTGACTGAATACCCTGTCTCTACAGTCACTTATTGACCATCATCGGAGTCGTCCGTTGAAATTTGGATCTCGGCGGGTTCGGCGCCGGCCACGCACGCCTGGACGACGTCGTGGAGCGCCCGAAGCCCCCGCACGACCGACGGGCCCGGGGAGAGCACGTCCCCGGAGGGAAGAGCATGGACCCGTCCCGTCCGGACTGCGGCGATCCCCTGCCAGCCGGGACGGCCCCGGATCGCGTCGAGATCCACCGGCTTCCCGCACCACGAGGCGACGATGATCTCCGGGTCTCGCCGGACCACCTCGCCCGGATCGACGACGCGGCCGCGCGCGTCCTTCCGCTCGCGAAGCTCAGGAAAGACGTCCTGGCCGCCGGCGATCTCGATCAGCTCCGACACCCACCGGATCCCCGCGATCGGCGGCTCGCCCCACTCCTCGAAGTACACGCGCGGCCGATCCGGCCAGACGCTGGAGAACTCGCGGACCTGGCGGATCTCGTCCTGGAGGTCACCGACGAGGCCGCGTGCGGCCTCGTGGCGCCCCAGCACGCCGCCGATCACGAGGATCGCCTGGAAGATCTCGGCGAGGCTCCGCTGGTTCAGGGCCAGGACGGGAACGCCCGCGCGGACGAGGTCGCGCACCACGTCGGCCTGGAGGTCCGAGAAGGCGAGCACGAGATCCGGCGCGAGATCGAGGATCTTGTCGAGACGGAAGGTGGTGAACCCACCGACCTTCGGCCGGTCTCGGGCCTCCGGCGGACGCCGCGCAGTACCGGGCACGCCGACGACGCGGTCCCCCGCTCCGAGTGCGAAGGCGATCTCGGTCGTCTCGGAGCTCAGGCAGACGACGCGTCGCGGATACGGCGCGGGCGGCGTCCCGTACACGGAGGCATCGTATCACCGCGGAGCATCGCCGCTCCAGGAGCCGCGTATCCTGGCAATCGCGTCCCTCGACCAGCGCGGATGCGCCTCCAGGGTTCTCCCGTACCAGCGCTGACCCGGGCGCGTACCCAGCCCGGAAGGCCAGGAACGTGACGGCGCACGCCGCGTTGTAGAGGAGAACCCGCTCGCGCCGTATCGTGCGCCCGACGAACGGCGCGTAGACCGACAGGGCGGCCTGCAACACATCCCGGCGATCCCGGCCGAACACGAAACAACGGAAGTCATCGTGACGATCGGCCCATTCCGCCCCGTCGTCGAAGAATCCATGCACCGTGTGGGAGTCGGAATCGATCCCGAGATTCTGAAAATGACGAGTACGCGTGGGACGCCGAAGGTGCAGCGCGCCTCGCGAGGCGCAGCACCCGGCGTTCCCTGTCCAGGCGCCCGATGCCCTCGGCCGAGGCGCCGAACCATACCAGACGCTGCCCGGGACGGTGGACGACCCACCGCTCGTCACGCGCGGCGACGCGCACCTGTGCCGGCGGGAAGCGGAGCCCGGCCCTGGCGAGGGCCTCGCAGGCGATGTGCGCGGTCAGCTGGTCGCACGGCTTGCCGCCCACGGCGCGGGCCCGGCGTCCCGCGTACTCCGCGCGCTACTACTCGATGATCTCGTCCGCCCGGAGGAGCAGGGTTTGCGGGATCCTCACGCCGAGAGCTCTTGCCGTCTTCATGTTCAGGATCAGCCTGAACGTCGACGACATCTCGAACGGCAGTTCGGCCGGCTGGGCGCCCTGGAGGATCCGATCCACGTGTTCGGCCCCGCGCCGGAACACTGCCTCGAGGTTGGTGGCATAGGAGAGCAAGCCGCCCACCTCCGCGTACTCCTGGCGCGCATAGATCGCAGGGAGCCGCAGTCGCGCCGCAGCGTCCACGATCTGCCCCCGCTGCGCGAGCACCGATGACGTGGTGGCGACGATGAGTCCGTCCACGCGGGTGCGCTCGATGTCCGCGAAGGCCTGCTCGACGGTGCTTCGGCTCACGCCATCCAGCGCCCGCACCTTCACGCCGAGCCGCTGCGCGCGTTGCTCGATCTCGCGAAACACCAGCATTTCACCGGGATTGCCGCGATCGGTCAGGTAAACGAGAGACTTCGCTCGCGGCGCGATGTCGCCCAGCAGCTCGAGCCACTTGCCGACGATCTCGGCCTGGTTGGGGGAAACGCCCGTGACGTTTCCCCCCGGATGGGCAAGGCTGGCGACGAGCCCCGACTTGACCGGGTCCGCCGGCCCCAGGGCCACGATCGGAAGTCGTGATGTCGCCCTCTTCGCGGCAAGCGCCGCGGTCGTGGTCACGGCGACGATCACGTCCGGGTTCAGCGCCGTCACCTCCGCGGCAAGCGCCGGAAGGCGGTCGAGATCGCCCCCTGCCGAGCGCGTCTCGACGAGAAGATCCTTGCCTTCCGTGTAGCCCAGCTCCGTCAGTCGCTTCCGGAAGACCATCCAGTAGCGAGCGCGGACGGCCTCGGGCGCGTCGTCGAGGATCGCGATGCGTGCCGGGCGGTCACGGCGCCGTTCCTGCGCCAGGCCATCCAGCGAACTGAGACCCAGCCCCAGCGCGACAAGTACGAAGATCGCCTCACGCCGCGTCATCTCTTCAGAAAGCGAGACCTCTGAGTTCGATGGTTGCCGCAGCGCCTCGCGCGTGACAGTGGGCCACAGGCGCCAGGCCCTCCATCGTCAGGCCCTCTCGTGACTTCGACATCTTGTTCATGCCGACACGATCAAGGCGTAGACGTCAGCGGTACCCCAGTGGGTCGAGACGATCTTGACTCGCGCTCAGCCAGACCGCGTGGGGTGATACGGCGGGGGCCGCATGCTGTCCACGGTGCATCGTATCACCGCCGATCCAGGAGTCGGTCCGGCAAGAGCGCGGCCGCCGCCTCCAGCGACGAGCGCCCCTCCACCGCGTACTCGCGAACGATCCGGGCCGTGACGGGCGTCATCAGGATGCCGTTCCGGTAGTGGCCGGTCGCGACGAGGAGACCGGAGACGCCGGGCCACGGCCCGACCGCCGGCAAGCCGTCCCCCGTCGCCGGCCGGAGGCCGGCCCACGCGCGGAGGAAGCGGAGCCCCCCGAGACCGGGCGCCGTCCGGAGCGCTTCATCGAGGAGCCATCGCAGGCCCTCGAAGGTTACGTCCCTGTCGCTCACGCCGTCCTCGACGGTCGCTCCTAAGAGGCACTCGCCGGACAGGCGCGGCACCAGGTACACGTCGCCGCGGAACACCACGTGGCGCACGACGGCCGGCGTGTTGGCGAACGCGAGGATCTGTCCCTTGACGGACCGCACCCGGAGCGCGGCCGGCAGGCCCCCGATCGCGCCCGTCCACGCTCCCGCGGCCAGGACCACCAGGCCCGCCGGGACAGATTCCGGGCCGACCTGCACGCCGGTCACGCGTTCACCGGTCCGGTGCACCGCGTTCGCGGCCCGGCCGAGGAGATACTGCACTCCCCGACGCTCGCCGGCCCGGACCAAGGCGCGCACGAGCTCGCCGTTGTCGACCCACGAGCTACGCGGAAGGTGGAGCGCGCCGAGCGCCGCCGGGGTGGCGGCGGGCTCGAGCCGTCGCAGCTCGTCGGCGGTCACGAACGAGGCCCGCTCGGACTCCTTCCCCCGCCCGCCGGCTCTTAGCCGCGCCCCGCGGACTTCCGCCTCGGTCAGGCAGAGATGCAGATGACCCGTGCGGCCCAGGCCGACGTCGATGTCCGCTTCCTCGCGAAGCGCCTCGACCAGCGGGTCGTAGAGGTCCCGGCTGAGCCGGGCGAGAGCGGCCAGCTCGTCCCGCCGCGAGGGATCGGGGACCGAGAGGATCCCGGCCGACGCGCCCGACGCCTCGGCCCCTGGCTTCGCACGCTCGACGACGACGACGCGAAGGCCGGCCCGCGCCAGCTCGTAGGCGCAAGCGGCGCCGACGGCTCCCGCGCCGACGACGACGGCGTCCGGGCGGGTCAAGCGGTCCGGCCTGCCGGAACCGTCTCGGACTTCCTCACTCGGGCGATCCGAAGGCGCTCCGGTGAAGGCGCCGAGCCATGCGGCCGGCCTTGAAAGCGGCGCGGCCCGCCTCGACCGCGTGGCGCATCGCCTCCGCCATCACCTCCGGATCTCGCGCGTCGGCGATGGCCGAGTCCACCATGACGCCGTGGCAGCCCAGCTCCATCGCCAGCGCCGCATCCGAGGCCGTCCCGATGCCGCCGGCCACGATCACCGGTACGGTCGCCGTGTCGAGCACGAGGCGAATCCCATAGGGATTGCGGATCCCGAGCCCGGAGCCGGGAGGCGCCGCGAGGACGAGGACCGCGGCGGCGCCGGCCTCCGCCAGGCGCCGGGCGGTCACCGGGTCTTCCCCCATCACCGCGAGGGCGACGAACCCGTCCCGCGCGAGCGTCCGCGTCGCCTCGGTGACCGCCGCGACGTCCGGCATCTCGGTGCGCTCGTCGCCGACGACGTCCACCCGGACGAAATCCCCGAGGCCGGCCTCCCGCGCGAGGTAGGCCGTGCGCACGGCCTCGTCGGCCGTCCGGCATCCGGTAGTCGTGGCGACCAGCGTGAAGCGGCCCTGATCGATCGACGCGAGGAGCGATCCCTCGCCGCTCGCCAGATCCAATCCTCGCACTCCGAGGCTCACCAGCTCGACGCCGGACGCCTCGAGGCTCCGACCCATGATCTCCGTCGAGGGAAGGCGCCCCGCCCCGAGCACGAGCCGCGATCGAAACGACCGGGTTCCCAGCAACAGCGGCTCGTCCCACATCCTTCCGTCCTCCTCGAAGCGCGAACCGCGCCGACGGCGGCGCGGTGGGTCGCCGCTTACTATACCGGCGCTCGGCGGCGTCGGCTACGCCGCCCCGATCGTTCGGGCGGGTACACGGGGTCCAGCGAGCGGTGAGGAACGGACGCCGGGATCGAGCGGCGCTAGTCGGATCGGAGCCGGGGGTCCAGGGCATCGCGGAGACCGTCGCCGACCAGGTTGAACCCCAGGACCGACAGCATGATCGCCGCGCCCGGGAAGACGAACACCCACCAGGCGCCGCTCGCGAAGTACTTGTACGAGTCCGCCAGCATCGCGCCCCATTCGGGCGTGGGGGGCTGGGCGCCCAGCCCGAGGAACCCGAGCGCCGCCGCCTCGAGGATCGCGAACGCCACCGCCAGCGTGGTCTGCACGATGAGGGGTGGCAGCGCGTTCGGGAAGATGTGGCGGAGGAGCACCCGGGACGCGCTCCCGCCGAGCCCCCGCGCCGCGGTCACGAACTCGTGCTCTCGGAGCTCGAGGACCGCGCCCCGGGCGATCCGCGCGTAGATCGGGATCGCCACCGTGCTGATGGCGAGGAGCGAGTTCCGGAGCCCCGGCCCGATCATCGCGACGATCGCGATGGCGAGCAGCGTCGACGGGAACGCCAGCAGGATGTCCATGCAGAACATCAGCACGAGGTCGACCCGGCGGCCGGCGTAGCCGGCGATCAGTCCCAGGAGCGACCCGGCCACCGCGGCGACGACGACCGAGCTGACGCCGAGCCCGAGCGAGACCCGCGCGGCATGGAGCACGCGCACCAGGTTGTCGCGCCCGAGGGAGTCGGTGCCGAACGGGTGGTCGGCGCTGGGAGGCCGGAGCCGGTCGGCGAGGCTCGAGTCGGTCCTAGGGTCGTAGTGGTGAAGGAGCGGGGTCAAGACGGCCACCAGCACGAATACGCACACGATCACGAGACCGGCCCGCGCGACCGGGCTCGCGAGGAGGCGGCGCCACGCCGCGGCGGCGGGGCTCTGGCCGCGGGCGGCCGGCGCCGCGACGGCGTCGAGGGTCGTCGCGCCCATCAGTCGTACTTGATCCGCGGATCGACCGCGGCGTAGAGGAGGTCGGTCACCAAGTTCACCACGACCACGATGACCCCGATGAACAGGCTCGCCCCC
>JBIOVM010000055.1:0-10086 GCA_044867785.1 Candidatus Rokuibacteriota bacterium
CGAAGAGGCTGCTGTTCGCCTGGGGCCGGAACGTGTACTCGAGGTTCCGGTCCTTCACCACGGCATCGGAGATGGCCGTCGTGATCCAGAGGAACTTCTTCTGCTTGTCGACCTTCTCGGCGACGGGCACGGCGTGCGCGCTCGAGTACAGGCCGGCGAGGATGTCCACCTTCTCGACGTTCAGGAGCCGCTCGGTCTCGTTGATCGCGGCCTCGGTCTTCGACTGGCTGTCGCCGTCGACCTGGACGATCTTGTACTTGCCGAGGATCCCGCCCTTTTCGTTGATCAGGTCGATCATCATCTTGGCGCCGCGCCAGCAGTTCAGCGAGCCGGCGGCGGAGAAGGGGCCGGTGTGGTCGAACAGGAGGCCGATCTTGATCGTCTGGCCCTGGGCGGCGGCCGGGCCGGCGGCCAGGCCCAGAACGGCGAGCGCGATCAGCAGGAGTGTCAGCGCGAGGCGCGGGCCTTTCCTCATCTGCGTACCTCCTCTGGCGCGGGAGTGCACGTCAGGGCGAATCGGGTGACCCAGGCTACCACGGTCCGACGAGCGCCGGACAGAGGGCGCCGCCGCGGTCGGGCCCTCCGGCGCCATGAGGCCGCCGCCGGCCGGATCGTCAGTCGGCGTGGCCGACGGCGAAGTCGTTGCCGGCGCGGTCCGTGCCGCCGACGAGCCAGATCGGGCGCGTCGAGAAGTCGATGACGGCCGGCCCGTAGCTCGTCATCGGCGGGATCGTGCGATCGAAGTGCGAGGTGGCAGGCATGTAGCGGATGGCGAGCCCGGCGCGGCGGCGCGGCGAGCGGTTCGGGCGCGAGCCGTGAATCAGGTGGACGTCGTGGAGGGAGAGCTGACCCGCCTCGAGCACGACGTCGCGGGCGGTCGACTCGTCGTAGACGGCCGGGTCGACCTCGAGATCCAGCACGACACGGTCCCGCGGCGCCTTGGCGTGCGGGAGCAGGCCGCGCGCGTGCGAGCCGGGGATGACGCGCATGCACCCGTTCTCGGTCGTGGAGTCGTCGATCGCGATCCACGCCGTCGTCGTGGCCAGGGGCCGGATGGGCCAGTAGTGGCCGTCCTGGTGCCAGGGCACCTCCATGCCGTCGCCGCCCGGCTTGCAGAACACCTGGCACCCCCACAGGATCACGTCCGGCCCGGTCAGCGCGGCCACGAGATCCACGATCGCCGGGTCGCGGGCCATGTCGAAGAAGACGTCGTTCCCGCGAACCCCCTCGGGTCCCTTGCGGAGGTGAGCGTTCACCAGCTGCTCGGGCCGCCGATCGGGATTGTCGGCGAGCAGCCGGTCGAGCGCCTCGCGCAGCCGGCCGACCGCCTCGGCCGACAACCGCGCCTCGGGGATCACGATACCGTCTCGCGCATAGGCCGCGCGCTCGGCGGGGGTGAGGCGGGGCGTCGCGGACGCGACCGTGGCGGTGCTCATGCGCGATCTCCTTCCGGAAGCGATGCTCGGGCGGTGCCGGGGAATCCCGATCGGCCCGGCGCCGCGGGTGTCGGCACCTTCAGTGTTTCGTTCAGGCTAGCGTGGCCGCCGAAAGCGGTCAATCACCGGGCCCTCGCGGGACGAAGTGGCGCAGCTTCTCCCGGCTGGAGCCGGCGAGGCGAGCCGCGCTGCGCATGCCGCGGATGCGTCAGCGGGCGGCGCCGTGAGCGACGTGGATGTGCAGTATCTTGCCGGACGCGCCCGTGAGCGGCGGACACCGGTCGATCCGCAAGAGGCGCGCATCCCGCCAGACGGCGCCCATGACTCGCTCGGCCCCGCCGCCCGCCCCGATGGCCGACAGGAAGGTCTCGGCCACGGTCGACGGATCGATCGGGCCCACGGCGGGGTGCACGAGCAGGCGGATTCGCGGATCGCCGCTCTCCGTCTCCTCCTCGACCAGCTGGTAGTCGGTCGGACCGCCCCCGAATCGAGCCGGCAGCACCGTCTCCAGCACGCGGATCACATCCGAATCGTAGAAGGTCATCCCGGCCGCGGTGAGCTTCTCGCGGCTCACGATCGCCTGGAGATGGGTGGCCCACCCTCGCTCCTCCAGGGGGCAGCCGCACGCGCGCCGACTGACCGTGGCCTGATCTCCCAGCGAGAGGTTCAGCATCACCAGGGGCGTGAAGCGACCGAGGGAGGTCACGAAGAGTCCGGGATCCCCGGGCGGCTGCACGACCGCGTGCATGTCGTGGAAGAGGTGGACGTCGTCCGGCGCCTCGGGGGCCAGGCAGCCATACCCGATGGGACCGGTCTCCATCGAGCCGTATCGCGGCGTCACCCGCGCTCCGCTACGGCGGATCGCCTCGACCTTGGCGGCGCTCACGGGCTCGCCGGAGACTGTGAAGTGGGCACCGGTCAGGTCGATGCCCGCGTCCACCGCGGCCCGGCAGGCTCGCACGGCAGAACTGGGCAGGGTGCGGATCCAGGGTGTGTCGCCCTGCCGGACGACGTCGGCCATCCAGCGGGCGACCGGCAAGGGGTCGTCGAGCGGCGCGTGCTCGGGCTCCGGCAGCGGCATGCCCGCCGCGATGCTCACCCAGCGGACGAGGCGATGGCTCCATCGGTATCGCGGTTCGAGCCCGGGCGCCGCTAGATCCACCTGGGTGAACCATCGCGTCACGGGACGCCCGAAGCTGCTGAGCTTCAGGATTCGGTAGAGGGCCGCGCCCCCGGGCACGCCCCACACGCCCTTGACCCACTCCGTCCCCCCGAACGCCTCCAGGGCCAGGGCCGTGTTCACGCCATGGTCGCGGATGCAGGCGAGGTCCATCAGGACGGTGCTGCCGGCACCGCGACTCCCGCTGCTGCTGACGGGAACATGGCCCCTCGCCAGCGGATTCGCGAGCGCCGCGGGGTCCGCTTGGAGCGACAGGCTCCCCCGAAGAATGGGCCGGCGGCCCTTGGATTCATCGACGGTGAGGTAGACGCCCGCGTCGAGGAGTCGTCGGAGCGTCCCCTCCACGTCCAGCTGCCGGACCAGACGCTCGACGTCGGCATACTCGCAGCCCACGTGGCGGAGGATCTGCCGGTACGCGCTCGGCGCATGGCCGTAGACGGCATCTCGCATCAGCGCGAGGAACGCGCAGGGGCGCGCCGCGAGCCGCCGCGCCAGGATCTCGCGGGCCTCGGGCACGGTCAGCGGGTGCCGCAGCGCGGCGGGAAGGTCCCGCGCGAGCCGAGCCATGGCTCGGCGCTCTGCGCCGAGGTCGCGGCCGCCAGCATGCGAGCTCACGCGAGCCTCGGCCGCTTCCGCCGCCCTACCCCGGGGCCGAGGAACGACGGAACGGCAGGGCGAGCTGCTGGGCCCAGTAGCCGTCGGGCACCGGGTCTCCCCGGATCCCGTACGTCGCCGGCCAACGGCCGTCCGGCAGGTGGAAGGTGCCGAACAGCCAATCGATGACGGGGAGGTGCACCGCGAAGTTCACGTCGATCACGTCCGCGCTGTGGTGCCAGTGGTGGTACTGCGGCGTCGCCAGGAGGTAGCGCAGGAGGCCGAAGCGCCAGCCCACGTTCGCGTGGATCATCACCGCCTGGAACGAGACGAACAGGAGGTATGCGTAGGTCGGCGGGGCGGCGAAGCCGAGCACGTAGATCGGCACGAAGGTGAGGCCGCGCGTGACGACGATGTCGACCAGATGGAGGCGGGAGCCCGCCAGCCAATCCATGTGGCGGCTCGAGTGGTGGATCTGATGGAAGCGCCAGAGCCACGGGAGCTCGTGAAACAGGCGGTGCACGGTGTACTGGGTGAGATCGGCAACGACCAGCACGCCGACGAACTGGAGCGCGTACGGCTGGCGCGCCACGAAGGCCTGGAGCTCCGGCGCCGTCGCCCAGCGGAAGAACAAGGCGGCCGGGGCCATGGTGAGCAGCACGGTCACCTGGACGAGCAGGTGGCTCACGCCGAAGTGCCAGAGATCGGTGCGCCAGCCCGGCCGGAAGATGGGCTGCTCGCGCAGCCGGCCGAAGAGGATCTCAAGCGGCACGAAGATCGCCGAGAGCAGGAACAGGTCGAGGAGAAACCAGTCGAGCCCGACGTGGTTGGAACGCGCGACCGGGCCCGCGACCGCCACCTGGGATCCGCCCAGCACGGTGCCGAGCGTGGCCAAGCCCGCCCCGGTCAAGCCGAGCGCCTTCCGGCGCTTCAGGAGCACGCTCAGAACGCCCAGCACGAAGGCGATCCCGAGGGTCCAGTTGATGGTGGCGCGCACGAGGCCCATCGGGTAGACGTCCCGCAGCGCGGGCGTCGTCAGGACGGCCGGAAACCAGAGACAGAGCACCGCGCCGAAAGCGAGCGCGCCCAGGAGCGTCGACAGGACGCCGGCCGCCCAGCCGATCACGCCCGCCCGGCTCACCATGCCCCGATGCTAGCAGGGGGGGCGTGCCCGGGCCGCAGACCATCTGACACCGCGCGGCCGGCGGACTAGACTCGCAGGGTGCCCGCGCGCCAGTGGACCGCACGGCGGCGTCCCCGCCCGTCGACGGTCGCCCACCGGGCGCGTAGCCCGAACCGCCCGCGGCAATGGGAGGCAGGCATGGCGACCAAGATCCTCAAGACGTCGAAGCGCACGGTCACCCTCGACGCCCGGCCCGATCGACCGGACCTGCGCGATCGCATCTACCAGCCGCCTCTCGTCTCGCTCCCTCCGCAATTCCCGCCTCCCGACTGGATCAAGACGTACCTGCCGCGATACTCGAAGGCGGGCCTGATCCTCGACCAGGGCGAGGAGGGCGCCTGCACCGGCTTCGGACTGGCCGCGGTCATCAACTACCTCTTGTTCCGCCAGTCCGTGCACGCGAAAGCGGCGCCGTCCCCGACCGTGAGCACGCGGATGATCTATCACCTGGCGCGGAAGTACGACGAGTGGCCCGGGGAGGACTACGACGGGTCGAGCTGCCGCGGCGCCATGAAGGGCTGGTTCCACCACGGCGTCTGCGCCGACGCGCTGTGGCCCTACCGCGATCCGGACGGGTTCGTCCGGTTCCTCCCGCCGGATCCCCAGTGGACCGCTGACGCCCCCCAGCGGCCGCTCGGCGCCTACTACCGGGTCATGAAGGATTCGATCACCGACCTCCAGGCGGCGGTGAACGAGGTTGGCGCCGTGTACGTGTCGTCCGACGTGCACCGCGGCTGGGACGGCATCGCCAGCACGAAGACCGCGATCCCGACGATCCCGTGGAAGGCCGGCGCCGAGTCGGTCGGCGGTCACGCGTTCGCCCTCGTCGGCTACGACGCGCAAGGCTTCGTCCTGCAGAACTCGTGGGGTGAGAGCTGGGGCTTCCACGGGTTCGCCCGGGTCACCTACGACGACTGGCTCGCCAACGGGAACGACGCCTGGGTCGCGGTGATTGGGGCGCCCATCGAGGCGCACGCGCCCGCGATCACGCTGGCCAGCCTGCGCACGGTCTCGCCCGCCGCCGCGCATCTCAGCGCCGGGCTCGTCAACGGGGCGACGGCGGCCGCGGTGGCGACGGCGCCCCGGCCGGGCGCGTGGGACACCCCGACCGCGGTGAGCCATACCGTCATCCTCGGTAACGACGGCCTCCCCGATCACGTCACGCTCGAGGACGCGGACGCGGCCGCCGCCCTCGAGCGCCTGTGCTATCGGCTGCCGAAGGCGTGGCTCAAGACGCCGCGGCACGGCAAGCGGCGCCTCGTCGTCTACGCGCACGGGGGCCTGAACGACCTCGCCGCCGGCCTCGACCGCGCCCAGGTGATGGGCCCCTGGTTCGAGCAGAACGGGATCTACCCGCTGTTCGTCGCGTGGCAATCCGGGGTGGCCGACACGATCGAGAGCATCATCGGCGACCTCATCGGCGAGCTGGTCGGACAGGCGCAGGACCGGAAGTCACGCTCGCTGGTCGACACCGTCTCCGAGGCCCGCGACTACCTGATCGAGGCGACGGCGGTCGTCCCGGCGCGTCCCGTCTGGAACCAGATGAAGCAGAACGCCGTGGCGGCGTCGGACGGCGATGGCGCGATGGTCACGCTGGCCCGCTGCCTGGGCCGGCTCGCCGCGGACTATCCGGGCCTCGAGATCCACCTGGTCGGGCACTCGGCGGGCGCCGTCATGCTCGGCGCCTTCCTGCCCTCGCTCGCCAGCCAGCGCCTCGCGGCCCGCACCGTGTCGCTCTACGCGCCGGCGTGCACCGTGGCGTTCGCGAACCGGTACTACCTCCCGGCCGCCCAGAACAAGGTCATCGACCCGCGGCGCGTCGCGTTCGACGTCCTGTCGAACGCGAACGAGCTGGACGACACGGTGGGGCCCTACGGCAAGTCGCTCCTCTATCTCGTCTCCCGGGCGCTCGAGCCCGCCCACAAGACGCCGATCCTCGGCATGGAGGCGACCTGGAATCCCCGGCTCGACAAGGAAGGCATCTTCCGATCGCCGTCGCCGGGCAAGCCGAATGCGGACGTCGCGTTCTGGCGCAAGGCCTGGCTCGGGATCTCGGGCGGGGCCACGGTGCTGGAGGAGCAGCGCGTGATCGAGGAGCTCCCGGCCTTCAGCATCCGCTCGGTGCACGGCTGCTTCGACAACTGGATCGACGGGATCGAGCGGACGCTCGCGCGGATTCTCGACCGGTCGGGACCCGCAACCCTACCCGTGCGGATCCGGTCTCTCCGGGGCTTCTAGGCTCCGGGCCGCGCGTCAGGAGCGCCGGCGGCGACGGCTGGGCGGCGGGCGTCGTCGCCTCGCGGGGCGGCCGGGGCGCGCGACGGCGCGCGCCGGGCGCCGGGTGCGCTTCGCCGACCGGCGGCGTCGCGTCGCGGGCGGCCTGCGCTTTGCCGTGGTCCGCCGGCGGCGGCCCGGCCGCGCCCGCTTGGGCCGCGAGACTGGCCGACGGGCGCCGGCCGGCGCTCCCACCTCCGCGGTCTCGACCCCGGGCACGCCGAAGGCCGCCTTCGCCCGCTCCCAGAAGTCCCGCCGTTCGGCGAGGCCGTTCAGGCCGCCGTTGATCCGTCGAGTGATCGTGACGAAGTCCCCGGCGTCCGCCAGCGCGTTGAGGCCGTTCCGTGCCCAGAACCACGCCGCGGCGAGGCATCCCGGCTCCGGCGTCGCCAAGCGGTCCGGGTCCTCGACGAGGTCGACGCCGATGCCCTGCCCGCACGCGCGGTAGTTGTCCTTCCCGGTGAGCTGGATGGGCCCGCGGCCCCGATAGCGCCAGCCGTCGCCGCTCGCCTCCGGCCCGTTCCCCATGCGGCCTGCGTAGACACGGTTCGCGATGCGCTCGGGCTTCCGATCGAACGGCCGGGCCTCGGCGTCCGATGGGAAGTATTTCGGGAAGACCTGCCGCAGGCGCTCCCACCGGTAGCCGAGGTTCTCGGTCCAGCGCTGGAGCTGCCCGGATTCGTGCGCGAGCTGGGCGCAGAACGCCGCCATCCGGGCGGGCGTACTGATCTCGAAGCGGCGCATCGCGGCGTCGAGGGCGCCGACGACCGCGTCCGGCGCCTTCGCAGCGAGGGGCATCACCGCGGCCAGCTCCGCTCGCGTCAATGTCCGCCTCTCTCCTGCCCCCCGGCGATCCGGGGGATGGCGGGACCGTCAGAACTCGCCGATGCTCTCCGGAGTGTTGACGGCGCCCAGCTCGGCCTGCGCCGACCGCCCCGGCGTGAGCATCCCGCCGTCGACCTCGAAGTTCTGGCCGGTGACGAACCCCGCGTCGTCCGCCGCCAGGAACACGGCGGCCCAGGCGATGTCGGCGGGCCGGCCCTCGCGACCGATCGGGATCGCCTGGATCCGGCGGGCCTTCTCCTCGGCGGACAGCCCCTCCCAGTAGTCGACGGCGATCATCCCGGGGCGGAGCGCGTTCACCCGGATGCCCCACGGCGCGAGGTCGACGGCCACCGCGCGGGTGAACGTGTCGATGGCGCCCTTCACCGAGTCGTAGGCGATCAGGTTCCGGTGCACGCGGTTCGCGCCGTTGCTGCTGATGTTGATGATGCTGCCCCGCACGCCGCGCCGGGCCATGATCCGGGCCGCCTGGTGCGTGCAGTAGAAGAGGATCCCCATGTTCGCGCGCGCGTAGGCGTCCCACCCCGCGCTGGTCATCTTCAGGAACGGGCCGCTCTCGCCCTTGTCCACGAACATCTGGGCGTTGTTGACGAGGACGTCCAGCGTGCCGAACGCCCGGAGCGTCTCGTCGAAGAGGCGCGTGACCTCGGCCTCCACGCTGACGTCGCCCGCGACCGCGAGACACGTGCCGCCCGCCTCTCGGATCTCCTTCGCGGTCCGCGCGGCCACGTCGTCGTCCCTGTCGTTGACGACCACGCGCGCCCCCTCTCGAGCGAATCGGAGCGCGATGCCTCGACCGATGCCCCGCCCCGAGCCGGTGACGACCGCGACCTTGTTGCGCAAGAGCATGACGAACTCCTCCGGTGTGGATGTCGGGATAAACCCTGAAGCGCCGCTATTCTAGCACCTGGAAGCGACGGCGACCGTCCCCGGCGCGCGGCCGGCGCATTGACACCTCCACCTGCGCGGACTACATTCCGCGGTGCGTCCCCTTCCGGCCGAGCGAGCCTCTCGACACCGACGTCGCCCGGACGGGCGGACGGGACGCGTGTCCACAACGACGAGTCGGGAGGGCCAAGAGTGAAACAGCGCAGCCGGTCGACCAAACCCCAGCAGACCGCCTCGGGCATCTCCCGGCGATCGTTCCTCAAGAGCACCGGCGCCGGGCTGGCCGGCGCGGCCAGCGTGACCGCGCTGCGTCCGCGCATCAGCGTCGCCGCGCCGGTGACGCTCAGCATCTGGACGGGATTCCCCGAGATCGAGCAGTTCTACAAGAAGGCCGGCGAGGAGTACGCGAAGAAGAACCCCGGCTTCAAGCTCGAGACGCTCTCGAGCGAGCTCCGCGGGATGGAGCAAAAGATCGCCGCCGCAATCCCCACGAACACGGGCCCCGACCTGTTCGACGTCTCGCGCAACATCGCGCTCACACTGATCGACGCGAATCTTCTGCCACCGGACCCCCCGAAGGTGATGTCGCTCCTGAAGAGCAACGCCTTCCACCCGGTCACCATCGAGTACAACACCTGGAAGGGACAGGTCTACGGCGTCCCGTTCCTGGAGGGCTCGAAGCCGGCGCTCTTCTACAACACGAAGATGTTCAAGGAGGCCGGACTCGACCCCAACAAGCCCCCGGCCACCTTCGACGAGCTCATGACGTACGCGCAGAAGCTCACGAAGCGGGACGCGGCCGGCAACCCGACGCGCGCGGGCATCACGCTGCGCCTCGTGGGCCAGGGCTCGGGCGTCGCCGAGAAGTTCTGGTACGTGCTCTACGCCATGGGCGGGGACCCGCTCATCCAGAGCAAGTCGGGCAAGTGGCACAACAACTACGACAACGACGCCGGGCGCGCGGCCATGAAGTACTACATCGACGCCGTCCACAAGTACAAGGTCGACGACCAGAAGCTGCCCCGCGACACCAACGCCTTCGTCAGCGAGCAGGCGGCGATGCACATGCGCGAGTCGGACGTCATCGGCACCCTCAAGGAGAAGGGCCCGAAGGTCGAGTACATGACCGCGCCCATTCCCCGGGGGCCCAAGCGCTGGGGCGGCATGACTCAGCCGTGGAGCATCTACGTCTCCAAGGGCAAGAACCAGGAGGCCGCCTGGGACTTCGCCCAGTTCCTCGTGAGCCCGCCGATGGCGCTCAAGCTGACGAAGGAGGTCGGGTGGCTCTCCTTGCGCCAGGATGTGGACTGGGCACCGCTCATCAAGGAGACGCCGCAGTACAAGGCCTTCGTCGTCTGGGACAAGGCCCGTCAGATCTACGCCGAGCCCCCGCTCCCGATCTGGGACGAGATCGAGAGCCGGATGGCGGACCGCCTCGTCACCGCCTACGCCGACAAGTCGCTCCTCGACAACCCGGCGGGCATCGCCAAGGTCATGAAGGACATGGCCGCGCAGAGCGACGAGCTCCTGAAGAAGGCCGGCCTGTACGGCACCGACTAGCAGCTAAGGACCGGCGCTCTCTCGTGACGCGGACTGCCCCGCCGCCTGCAAACCGGGCGGCGGGGCCCGCGTCGAGGCCACGGCCACGCTCCGCCTGAACCGCCTGACGCTCGCCAAGTACCGCTTCT
>JBIOVM010000056.1:0-12241 GCA_044867785.1 Candidatus Rokuibacteriota bacterium
GCGCCGTTCGCCCCGCCGGGTCGACCCACAGGCCCTTCATCGGTGAGAGGTCGATCACGAGCCCGCCGTCACACACCGCGGTGCCGGCGACGTTGTGGCCGCCGCCTCGCACGGCGACGAGAAGATCCCGCTCGTGCGCGAAACGGACGGCGGCCCGGACGTCGGCGGTCCCGGTGCAGCGCGCGACGAGACCGGGATGACGATCGATCGCGCCGTTCCAGATCGCCCGGGCGGCGTCGTACTGCGCGTCCCCGGGACGGATGAGCTCTCCTCGGAAGTGTTGCGCCAGGTCGTCGAGGGCCGCATCGTCGAGAGCGGTGGCGTCGTGACGCTCGGTCTCGAGAGTCGATCGAGTAACCATGAGGCACCTCCTGGTGACCAGCACGATGGCGCCGGCCGGCCGGGCGGTAAAGCACAAAAAATGGACTTGCGACGGCCCTTCGCCGTTCACTACCCTGGAGCCAGATGAAGGGGTACGGCCAGTTCTGCCCGGTCGCCAAGGCGGCCGAGATCGTCGCCGAGCGATGGACCCCGCTCGTCCTCCGCGAGCTGCTCTGCGGAAGCCGTCGCTTCAGTGAGCTCCACCGGGGTGTGCCCCTGATGTCGCGCACGCTTCTCGCCGGACGTCTCGAGCAGCTCGAGGACGCCGGCATCGTGCGGAGCGTGGCCAGGCCGCGTGGCCGCGGGCGCGAATACCACCTCACCGCGGCGGGTGAGGAGTTGCGGCCGTTCATCGAGTGCCTCGGCGAGTGGGGTCAACGGTGGGCCCGTGCACAGGTCGACCGCGGTGACCTTGACCCGGGCCTGCTCATGTGGGACATCCACCGGCGCGTGAACCTGGAAGCGCTGCCCCCGGAGCGGGTCGTCGTGCGCTTCGACTTCCGCGGGGTGCCGGAGACCGTGCGTTGTCCGAGAACGTGGTGGCTCGTGCTCGAGCGGCGCGAGGTCGACCTCTGCCTCAGGGACCCCGGCTTTCCGGTCGACGTCGTGGTCAGCGCCGACCTCCGGGCTCTGACACGTGTCTGGATGGGTGACGTGCGGCTGGCCGAGACCGTTCGTGCCGGTCTGATCCGGCTCGACGGGCCGCCCTCGCTCGTGCGCGCATTCCCGACCTGGCTCACGCTGAGCGCGTTCGCCGGCGTCGAGCGCGTCGGGGCCGCGGGCGCCGCCCGCCCGGCATAGCGACCCACTCGAGGCGTCATCGAGCGGGCGGCCTGCCGGTCAGATCGTTCGAAGCGTCGCCCGCGGAGGTGCCGTGCGCTACGTCAGCGCCGAGGAGATCCATCGAGTCCTGACGTTTCCGGCGGTGGTCGCGGTCATGGAGGCGGGGCACCGCCGCCCCCGCATGGAGACGCGTGACCTCAGCATGGGGAGCGAGAAGGCCTACTACGTCGTCCGGTCCGCCGTCGATCGAGGCCACGCCCTCGGCAGCAAGATCTATACGAGCTTTCCGGACAACCTTGCCGCTCCTTCGTCGGTCGAGCAGCCCCGGCTGCCGGCGGTGCAAGCCCTGTACGTCCTCTTCGACGGCCGGAACGGGCGCCCGGTGGCCGTGCTCGACGGGACGGCCGTCACGTGGTGGAAGACCGCGGCCGACTCGGCGCTCGGCGCGCGGCTCCTGGCGCCCGACAGGCCACGCACGCTCACGATGGTCGGGTCCGGCGCGATGGCGCCCTGGCTGATCCGCGCCCACCGGCACGCCCGACCGTCGATCTCGGAGGTGCTGATCTGGAACCGGACACGGGAGCGTGGCGAGGCTCTCGCGACCCGCGTGCGCGGGGAAGGAGTCGAGGCGAGGTTCGTCCCGGACCTCGAGGCGGCCGTCCGGCAGGCCCAGGTGATCACCTCGGCGACGCGGACGCACACGCCCTTGATCAAGGGGGCCTGGTTACAGCCCGGCACGCACCTCGACCTGGTCGGTGGGTATACCCGCGACACGCGCGAGGCCGATGACGACGCGGTGCGGCGGGCACGCATCTTCGTGGATCGGCGTGAGTCGGCTTTCGACGGGGTGGGCGACATCCTGCAGCCGATCGCCAACGGCGTGATCCGCGCGGAGGACGTGCTCGGCGACCTCTACGACCTCGTCGGGGGGACGGTGCCGGGCCGCCGCCAGCGCGACGACATCACGCTGTACAAGAATGCGGGTGGGGGACACCTCGACCTGATGACGGCGCAGGCCGTGATGTCGGCGCTGCGGGTGAGCTGAAGGCCCGGGCGCAGCGCGTCGCCCTGCCTCTACGACAGCGCCTCCAGCCTCACCCGGCCCTTCTGCGCCAGCATCGGCTTCCACAGGTCGCCACGCTCGCGCACGCGCGCCGGGACGTTCCGGATGTGGAAGTCGTCGAGGGAGACACCCCGCCCGAGCTCTTCCCAGGTGACCGGCGTCGAGACCAGGGCTTTCGGATGCGGGCGTACCGAGTAGGTCGATGCCAGCGTGCGTCCCCAGGCGTTCTGGTTGTAGTCGACGAGGACTCGTCCGGGTGGCCGCTTGGAGAGCCTGTACTCGGCCGTCAAGAGCGTCGGCCGCGCGGCGGCGAGAGCCTGGGCGAAGCGCTTCGAGAAGGTCCAGACGTCCTTCTGCGTCGGGCCGCGAACGATCGGCACGTAGACGTGGACCCCGCGCGAGCCCGTCGTCTTGACGTAGGCGGGCATGTCCAGGGCCGCCAGCCCGTCACGCACGACGATCGCGGCCTCCCGGACGCGGGCGAACGGGACGGACGTCGTCCCGGTCACGGGGTCGAGGTCGAAGTGCACGTAGTCCGGCCGGTCCACGTCGTCGCAGCGTGCGTACCACTGGTTCAGATCGATGCAGCCCAGGTTGACGATCCACAGGAGCGACAGGACGTCCTGGACCACGGGGAAGTCGATCACGGAGCCCGACTCGTGCTCGATCGGACACAAGGTGAGCCAGGGCGGATGCGGATTCGGCACCCGCTTCATGAAGAAGAACGGCTGGTCGGCCCCATTCGGATAGCGCTTCATCACCATCGCGCGATCCGCGAGGTGCGGCAGGAGGACGGGCGCCACGTCCGCGTAGTACTGCAGGAGGTCACGCTTCGTGAGGCCGAGGCCCCGCCAGAAGACCTTCCGGAGGTGAGTCAGGCGCACCTCCCGCTCGCCGTCGCGGAGCACCACCGTGTCGACGTCCGTGGGCAAGCGGACGGGTGCATGGCGCGTTCCGGGCGTGGACGTCGTCTTGCGCACGGCTACCGGTGAGGCTAGTGCACCACTCCACGGATCGCAATGGACGTCGTGCGGCGGCCGGCGCCGATGGGGCAGCCCTTGCGCGGAAGACTCCGGCGTGGTGAACCTCGGGGCGCATGGGGAGTCCGAGCGACCCCGTCTGCCTGCGGGGCTCCAGGCCCGTGCAGGCCGGCGGCTTCATGTGTCGGAGCCGGTGAGGTGCTCCACCTTCGGGAGGGCGAGATCCGGCGCCGCGCTCGGCGGCGGGGCGCGCGCGAGACGCACCGACACGGTCCGGCGCGATCTTTCGAGGCCAAGTCTTCGGTGGTAACGTGGCGCATCGCATCGTTCACTCGACAGGGGAGGCGCCAATGGCGATTCAGGTGGCACGCTTCATCGACGTGGCCGGCGGGCTCCAGCCGAACCAGTTCTCCGTCGGCTCGCACGAGCGGATCAGCTCGCTGGAGGACCTCGATCCGATCTACAAGCGGCTGCTGGACGAGCCGGTCACCGCGGTGTTCGCCGTGCAGGGCGGCGACGGACGCCCGAATCTCACGCCCATGTGGTTCGACTACAGCGGGTCGACGGTCCTCGTGAACGTCGCGTCTCATCGGAAGAAGGTGCAGTGGATCCGGGCCAATCCCCGGCTCACGGTCCTCCTGATGAACCCGGCCAATCCGTACCACTGGGTGAGCCTCAAGTGCACCGTGAAGCGCGAGGTCTCGGAGGACGACCCGCGGGAAGGGGCGCGTGTGACCGCCCAGGTCGACAAGATCTGGACCAAGTACACGAAGCAGCCGCCGCCTTACGGCCTGCGTGACCCGTCGCGCAAGGAGCGGCGGCTGCTCTTCGAGTGCTCCGTCGACAAGGTTGCCACGTTCGGGAAGCCCTGATCACGCCGCGGGCATGCGGGCGGCCGTTGTCGGCGGCTCGCTCGGCGGCCTGAGCGCAGCGCTGCTCCTGCAAGACCTCGGCATCGAGGTCGACGTCTACGAGCGCTCACCGTCGGAGCTGGTGCAGCGCGGCGCGGGGATCGGCTTCCTGCCAGAGAGCGCTCGGTACCTCGTGGAGCGAGCCGGCGTGGACCTCGACCGCATCAGCGTCGCGACCTCCCACATCCGGTATCTGGACCGGCGCGGCGCGTGCGTGTACGAGGGACGGCACGGCTACCGGTTCAGCTCGTGGACGACGGTGTACCGGGAGCTCATGCGATGCTTCCGACGGTCGCGCTATCACCTCGGCCACGAGATGATCGGATGGGCCGAGCGGGACGGAGCGGTCGCGGTGGACCTGGCCGGCCGGCCGGCCCGTCGGGTCGACCTGCTCGTCTGCGCCGACGGGGTCGGCTCGACGGCGCGAGCGCGGCTGCTCCCGGACGTCGCGCCGTCGTACGCCGGCTACGTGGCGTGGCGGGGCCTCGTGCCCGAGGCGGAGCTGGACGCGAGCACCCGGGCGGTGTTCGACGACGCCATCACCTATTACGTCTACGCGAACAGCCACATCCTCGTGTACCCGATTCCCGGTCCGAGCGGCTCGGTCGAGCCGACCGAGCGGCTCGTCAACTTCGTCTGGTACCGCAATTACCACGCGGGCGGCGACCTGGACGAGCTGCTCACCGACAATTCGGGGCAGCGGCGAGAGCTCTCGGTGCCGCCGGGCGCCGTCGGTGAGTCGCACGTGGCCGAGATGCAGGCGGTCGCCCGGGCCCGACTGCCGCCGCCGGTCGCCCGGGTCGTCGGCGCCGTCGCGCAGCCGTTCGTCCAGGCGATCTACGACATCGAGGTGCCGCGCATGGCGTTCGGGCGCATTTGCCTGCTCGGCGACGCCGCGTTCGTGGTGAGGCCCCACGCGGCGGCGGGGACGGCGAAGGCGGCCGCCGACGCCTGGGCGCTGGCCGAGGCCCTCGCGGAGACGGCCGACGTGCCGGCCGCCCTGGCCCGGTGGGAGCGGTCGCAGGTGGCGTTGGGCGCCCAGCTCCTCGAGCGCACTCGACGGATCGGCCGCCGGTCACAGGTCGACGGCACGTGGGTGCCCGGCGATCCGGAGCTGATCTTCGGCCTTCGGGGGCCCGGCCGGTGAGCGGCGCCAAGAGCCTCGTCGACCGCATGACCGACGCGGCCCGGGCGCTGCTCGATAGCCTGTCCCCGGACGAGCGCAGGTTGGCCGCGTGGCCCTTCCCGTCGGACGCGGAGCGCCTGCGCTGGTTCTACACGCCGACGGACCACGGGGGGCTCACGCTGGGCGAGATGCGCCCCGCACAGCAGCAGCGAGCGATGCGCCTCTTGGCGACCGGCTTGAGCCGGCCCGGGTTCGTGACCGCCGCGACGATCATGGGGCTCGAGAACGTCCTCGACGAGCTCGAGGCCTGGCGCGCGTCCTTCGGTTACGAGCGCGGCCGGGATCCGGCCCGCTACTACCTGCGGATCTTCGGAGTGCCGGGGTCCGAGACCTGGTCCTGGCGGTTCGGCGGCCATCACGTCTCGGTGCATCACACGGTGATCGGAGGCGAGCTCCGCGCCTTCACGCCGTGCTTCCTGGGCGCGGATCCCGCGGCGTCGCCGCTGCTCGGGCCCCACGAGCTGCGCCCGCTGGCGGCGTGCGCCGATCTCGCATTCGAGCTGCTGGGCTCCCTCGACGCGGAGCAGCGCCGGGCGGCCCTTCTCTCGCCGGTGCCGCCGATCGACCTCGTCGGCGCCAACCGCTCGGTCCTGGCGGACGGCGACGGCCCCCTCCGGCTGGCGCGAGTCTGGCGCAACGAGTGGACGGGCGAACTGCTCACGCGCCTCGAGTCGTTTCAGGACTCGGAGGAGGCCAAGGTCGGCCTGACCGCTCGCGAGGTGGACGCGCTCCGCTTCACGACCGTGCCGAAGGGCCTGGCGGCCTCGGCGATGACCCGGTCGCAGCACGAGCTCCTCGAGGCGCTGTTGCGGACCTACGTGGGACGGCTCCCGGACGAGGTCGCGGAGCGGGAGATGGCCAAGCTCACCGGCGCGTCGTTCCCGGCGCTCCACTTGGCCTGGGCGGGGAGCGCGGAGCCCCGGCGGCCTCACTATTACCGCATCCAGGGGCACCGGCTCCTGGTGGAGTACGACAACACCACGCGGGACGCCAACCACGTCCACACCGTGTGGCGCGACCCGGTCGGTGACTTCGGGATGGACCTCCTCGGCACCCATCGGCGGCTCGCGCACTAGCCAGGAGGTCCTTGCTGAGCCGCGTTCGGCCGCGCGTGCGACCGGGCCGGCGGCCGGATGCCCTAGTTCGTCGCGCCCGCGGAGGCTCCCGCCTGCGCGGCGGCCAGCTCGTGGCCGTGCATCAGTCGGCGGATGAGCGGCGTGGCCATGAAGGTGGTCACGAGCGCCATGGTCACCAGCATGGAGAAGACGTCCGTCGGCAACAGTCCCAGGTCCTTGCCAATGTTCAGCACGATCAGCTCCATGAGGCCGCGCGTGTTCATGCAGACCCCGATCGTGAGAGCGTCGCGCCGCGACTCTCCAGCGAGCCGAGCGACGAGGTAGGTTCCGCCGAACTTCCCGAGGCAGGCGACGGCCAGGACGAGGAGCAGCGTGGTCAGCCCCGACCGGCTGTGAACCGTCCCGACGTCGGTGCGCAGACCCGTGTAGGCGAAGAAGAGCGGCAGGAAGAACCCCCAGACGATCGGCGAGATGCGATGCCTCCACTGTTCGACGAAGCGGCGGTCCTCGTGCAGCGCCACGCCGATGAGGAAGCCGCCGATGATCGCGAAGACTCCGAGGTTGCTCGTCACCGCGGCCGACACGAAGAGGAGCACGACGACGTAGGGGACGGCGGCCGACTGGAGCTCCCCGTGTCGCGCGAGATGACGCGCGATCATTCCACGGAGCGGTCGGCGGAGAACCAAGAAGACGAGGGCCACGTACGCAGCGAGCCCGACGAGGCGGGGAGCCACCCAGCTTGCGCTGAAGGTGCCCCGGATGGCCAGCGAGATCGCGCCGAGAATCATCCAGCCGGACACGTCGTCGACGGCCGCCGCCCCGATCGTGAGCGCGGCCAGCCGCGTGTGGGAGAGGCCGAGCTCCATCCAGATGCGTCCGAGGACGGGCACCGCGGTGATCGACATCGCGACCGCGAAGAAGAGCCGGAACCCGAGGAAGGGCACCGACTCGGAGAGTCGCCAGTCCTGGCCGTCGCGTCACCAGGCGAGTCTACGTCCGGTGCGATTTGCCCAGCAAGAACCGGCGATCGCTTCCCCACCGACGCCTCGGGGGAGCCGTGCTACCGTGGCCCTTGACGGCCATCGCGTCAGAGCCGCCGGGAGGAGCGCCGCCGTGCCTCTTCATCGATCGCGGAAGCACAAGATGATCGCCGGCGTGTGCGGCGGGATCGCCGAATGGCTCGGCTGGGACCCGACGGTCGTGCGAATCGTCTACGTCCTGGTCTCCGTGCTCTCCGCCGGGTTCCCGGGGATCATCGTCTACGTGATTCTCTGGGCCCTCATGCCGAAGGCTCCGGCGATTTGAGCGTCCGTCGACGCTACGCGCTGGTCGGCGCGGGGGCGCGGGCGGCGATGTACCTGGACGCCATCGCTGGTCCGTACGAGGCCGCCGCCGAGCTGGTCGGACTGTGCGATTCGAGCCGGCAGCGCATGGCGTGGCACAACCGGCGGCTGGAGCGGATGGCGGGGCTGGCGCCCCGCCCGGCGTACGCGGCCGAAGAATTCGACTGGATGGTCAACGAGACGCGCCCGGACACGGTCATCGTCACGACGATCGACTCCACGCACCACGTGTACATCAGCACGACCGGCATGAAGGGCTAGGGCGGGCCCTCCCGGCGAACCGTCCGACACGGGTCCGACATGCCAGCGGCCGTCCGGTTTTCGGTGATCGGCGTGAACCACGGCCACATCTACGGCCAGACGGATCTCCTGCTGCGGGCGGGCGCCGAACTCGTGTCGCTCCACGCGCCGGAGGAGGACCTGGCCGCCGAGTTCAGTCGGCGATACCCCGGGGTCCGGCGCGCCGCCGACCGGCGCGAGATCCTCGAGGATCCACGCATCCAGCTCGTGGTGAGCGCCGCGATCCCGGCCGACCGCGGCCCGCTCGGCGTGGAGGTCATGCGCCACGGGAAAGACTTCATGAGCGACAAACCGGCCTTCACCACGCTCGAGCAGCTGGCGGCGGCCCGGCGAGTGCAGGCCGAGACCGGACGTATCTACTCGGTGTGCTTCAGCGAGCGATTCGAGAATGCGGCCACCGTACGCGCGGGAGAGCTGGTTGCGGCCGGAGCGATCGGGAGGGTCGTCCACACGATGGGGCTCGGCCCGCATCGGATCGACGCGACGCGCCGGCCCGCGTGGTTCTTCGAGCGTGCCCGGTATGGCGGCATCCTCATCGACATCGCTTCGCACCAGGCCGATCAGTTCCTCTTCTTCACGGGCTCGACCACGGCGGAGGTGGTGGCCGCCGAGGTGGCGAACTGGAAGTTCCCGCAGTGGCCGGAGCTGGAGGACTTCGGCGCCATGATGCTGCGCGGCAACGGGGGCACTGGCTACGCGCGAGTGGACTGGTATACGCCCGACGGGCTTCCCACGTGGGGAGATGGCCGCCTCGTCATCCTGGGCACCGAGGGGTACATCGAGTTGCGGAAGTACGTGGACATCGCCGGCCGTCCGGGCGGCGACCACCTGTTTGTCGTGGACGGGGCGGGCATGCATCGCGTCGACGCGGAGGGAGCCGATCTCCCGTACGGACGCCTTCTGGTGGCCGACATCCTGGATCGGACCGAGACGGCGATGCCGCAGGCGCACTGCTTCTTGGCCTGCCAGCTCGTGCTGGAGGCACAGGCGCGGGCCGTGAGGCTGGCGTGAGCGGCGCGTCCCGGGCTCCCGGCCGCGCGGCGGGCCCGCCGCGGCGTCGGCCGCCCCGTCGACTCGGAGTCGGAGTGGTCGGCACCGGAATCGGCCGGGCGCACATCGAGGCCTACCAGAGCCTCCCTGAGCTGTTCGAGGTCGTAGCCGTCTGCGACGTCGACCGCGACCGCGCGAGCGCCGCCGCCGCGACGTACGGGATCCCGCGCGTTGTGGCGGAGCTGGCCGAGCTCTGCGCGGAGGACGGGCTGGACGTCGTGGACATCTGCACGCCGCCGTACCTGCACGCGGCGCAGACGATCCAGGCGCTCGAGGCCGGCCGGCACGTGATCTGCGAGAAGCCGCTGGCCGGATCGCTCCGCGACGCCGATCGCGTGGCCGAGGCCGAGAAGCGGTCCGGCCGACGGGTCATGCCGGTCTTCCAGTACCGCTTCGGTCACGGAGCGCAAAAGCTCAAGCTGCTCCTCGAGCGGGGGATCACGGGCGCGGCCTACCTGACCACCGTGGAGACGGCATGGCGGCGCCGGCCGCCGTACTACGCGGTGCCCTGGCGCGGCCGGTGGGCGACCGAGCTCGGGGGGCCTCTCGTGAACCTCGCGATCCACGCTCACGACCTGGTGTACTACCTTCTCGGGCCTGCGCGGCGCGTGTACGCCAGCCTGACGACGCGGGTCAATGCGATCGAGACCGAGGATTGCGCCACCGCCTCGCTCGAGATGAGGGACGGCTCCCTGTGCACGCTGTCGGTGACGACCGGCTCGGCGCGGGAGATCAGCCGGCATCGGTTCTGCTTCGCCAACCTGAGCGCCGAGAGCAACACGGAGCCGTACCGGAGCACGCACGATCCCTGGGCCTTTACCGGCGACACGCCGGACATCGACGTGCGCATCCAGCGCGCGCTGGCGAGGTTTCGGCCGGAGCCCGAGGGCTTCGCGGGGCAGTTCGCGCGGTTCCACCGAGCGCTCCTCGCGGGTATTGCGCTGCCCGTCACGGTGGCCGACGGGCGGGCGGCGCTGGAGCTGATCACCGCGCTTTACGAGTCGGCGCGAACGCGCTGTCCGGTGGAGCTCCCGATCGGGCGCGCGCATCCCCTCTACGAGGGCTGGCAGCCCGCCGCCGGAGCTGACGCCCGGGCGGCCCGAGAGACGCGCGTCGCGTCCGACCGTCGCGGTCCGCGGCGGGCCCGCGGCCGGCGTGGGTGAGCCGCCTCGGTCGCCTCTACCGGTGACGTGAGGGCGCGAGTCTGGACCCGCGCATCGCGGCGGCGCGCAGGCCGGCTCGTGCTGGGGCCGCGGGCGAGCTTCGATCCGGCCTGGCGCGTGCGCGCCCCGCCCGGCGCCGCTGGCGCGGTCTTCGGCTTCCTGTGCGCGCCTGCCCCGAGCCGAGTGCGCCGACCTGGACGACGGGCTGCGGCTCGGGATCCCGTTCTACTGCCGGCCCGACCGACCCGGCATGGACAGGCACCGCCCGCTCACCCGACAGAATCTTCCGGCGCTTCGCTGCTCGGGGCGCTCGCATCGTGCTACCGTGAAACGGTGACGGGCCACGCGAGAGTCATCGCATGCCGAACACGTCAATCGAGTTGAACGGGGAAGTCGCCGGCGCGCCGATCGGAAGGCGCGCGCAGGCCCGGCGGACGACGTGGATCGGATGATCTCGGCCGTGGCGACATGATCACGTGCCGATGCCGTCAACACCGCGAGAGATGAGCGCCCGCGTGTTCCTCCTGTCTCCTGCGCACTGCGGCGGCGAGCGGGCCCGTCTGGTGCTCCGGCCCCAGGCGAGCTTCGACCTGGCCCGGCGCGTGCGGGCTCCCGAGGGAGCGCCGCTGGGCGAGGTCTTCAGCTTCCTGAGCGGGCTGTACTTCCGCGGCAAGCTGGCGTACGCGTCGTCGTTCGCGCGCCCGACGCCCGGTGTGGACGGCGTCCACGTGATCACGCCGTGCGAGGGCCTCCAGTCCCCGAGCCGCCGGGTCGGCGTGCCGCACCTGCTCCGGTACGCGAAGGTCGACATCGCGTCCGCCGACCGACGCTATCGCGATCCGCTGATGCGCGACGCGCTGTCCATGCGCGAGAGCCTGGAAAGGCTCGGCGCGTGGGAGGTGGTCTTGCTCGGCAGCGTGGCGAGCAACAAGTACGTGGACGTGCTGACCGAGATCTTCGGCGATCGGCTGCTGTTCCCGGCGGACTTCGTGGGGCGCGGCGACATGAGCCGAGGCGGCCTCCTCCTGCGGTGCGTGCGGGAAGGGCGCGAGCTCGAGTACCGGCCGCTCTCGGGCGCATCCCGCCGGGGGTCCCGGCCCCCGCGCCTGGCGCCCCTGCCGGGTATCCTCCGCGACGCTACGTTCGACGCCCCGATGAGACGGGAAGGGCCTGCCTGACCGTCGCGTAGTCCGCCCAGGGGTCGGTCGCGAGACGGGTGAGCCTCCGCGAGACGTTCGTGATCTTGAACTGGTCGGAGGCGCGAATCGACCCCAGCTCCTCCCACGCGAGCGGCATCGAGATGGGCGCGCCCGGGCGAGCCCGGGTCGAGAACGCCGCCACCGACGTGGCGCCGCGCTGGTTCCGAAGGTAGTCGACGAAGATCTTTCCTCTCCGCGCGGACTTGGCCATGGTCGCCGTCAGGGCTCGCGGCGTCTCTCTGACGAGAATCTCGGTCAGCTGCGCCGTGAAGTCGAGGCATGAGGACCAGCCCGGCCCGGGGTCGATCGGGGCGACGACGTGCAGGCCCTTGCCGCCGGTCGTCTTGACGAAGCTCCTGAGCCCGGAGGCCTCGAGCGTCGCGCGCACGAGCCGGGCCGCGGCGACGACCGCCCGCCAGGGAACGTCGGGCCCGGGGTCGAGATCGAACACCACCCGGTCGGGCGTCTCCAGGCGCTCGGCCTGAGCGTTCCAGGTGTGGACCTCCAGGACGCCCATTTGGATGAGCCCCACGAGCCCGGCGACGTCGTCGACGACGAGATACTCGCGGGTCTTCGTCTTCTCGGCGATCCGTACGCGGCGCAGCGAGGTGGGGGCCCAGGGGCCGGCGTGCTTCTGGTAGAAGCACGCCTGAGCGAGGCCGTCAGGACAGCGAACCAGGACCGCCGGCCGGCCGCGCACGTGAGGCAGGAGGTGCTCGGCCACCGCGTGGTAGTAGCGCGCCAGGGCGCCCTTCGTCACGCCCTGATCGGGGTAGACCACCCGGTCCGGGTGGGTGATCCGCACG
>JBIOVM010000057.1:0-21309 GCA_044867785.1 Candidatus Rokuibacteriota bacterium
CCTGGCCGCGCCAGGGGCCCGCGGCCCCGGCTGGCCGCGTTCCCAGGAGCAGGACGGCGAGACCGAGCAATCCAGGCAGGAGGATTCGCCATCTCCTCGTCACGGCTCTACCTCCGTGAAGATGGACGTCAGGCGCCAGACCCCGTCGAGGAAGTCCGGCTGGAAGCGCACGTCGCGCGGTTTGGTCTTGCCGAAGGTCGGTTGCAGGCTCCGATAGCGCGCCTCGGCGACGAAGAACTCGACGAAGCGGATCGGGGGAAGCTGCGCCTCGACGGGGCCGCGCAGTAGATCTCGGAAGCGACCTTCGTGACGTCGGCGAAAACCGCTGTGGACACACTCGAGCGCCTCCAGGAGGTCGCCTCGCTGCAGCGCCGTCTTGAGGCTCGCCCACCGGTCCTGGAGCTCGGCGTCGAACGCCGCCGGCGTCAGGACGGCGACGGGTGCGGCATACGTGACGAGCTGGCTGTCGGATTCGTGGAGACGGATCGTTGCCGCGTAGGTCCGAGCCGTCTGGTAGACGTGACCGAGGGCTTCGTCACGGGCGTCGGCGAGGTCGATCACCCCATCGCCGTCGAAGTCGACCTCCACCTGCCGGACACCCGGGTGGCGGCCTGCCGGCCAGATCACCCCGACCGCAAGAGGCGCCGGCCCGCTGGGCGGAAACAGCGTCACGGGGTAGCGCGGAACCACGCCTTGCCGGACGAAGGCCTGAACCTGGGAGGGTGGGAGTCCTTGCTGCCGCCATCGGGCCAGGACACCCATCCACGTGTTGTCGGCCTCCAACGGCGGGCACGCGGCATGGCTGGCCGACACCACGACGAGACTGGCCAGAACCAGGAGAAGGACCCCGGCAGGAGCCCGGTGACCGATTAGTCGCCGGGAGCTCGCGGGAGTTCGGGAGCCAGCCGCCGAGACTCCCCAGTGCCGCGTCGCGCCTTTCCTCTGGCAGGACCGGCGCCTCGAGCGGAGGCGCATGCGCTTACCGGATCGGATGGCCATGTGGGTGCCCTCCCCGTGGCGCTCAGAAGAACTTGAGCCGCCAGACGCCGTCGACGTCCCGCACGAACAGGACGAAGTACGATGTCGCTTCCCCATTGTCCATCCGGACCATCTGATACTCCGCGCGGTTTTCGTCGAGCTCGACTAGCGTCGGATCGGTGAGGGCCTCGTCGATCTGGGACAAGGGGATTGTCAGGGCCGTCAGGAGGTCACGATAAGGGTCTCGCGCGTCCAGGGTCATGGTATCGAGTGCCCGAGTGAGGTCGCCTTGGCGGAGGGCGTCCTTCATGGCGTGCCACCGGGCCTGAAGCTGTGAGTCCAGGGCCGCGACGTCGAGCACGTGGACGAGCCCTCGAGCCGTGTGCGCCACTCCCTGGTCGTCGGTGACCGTGACCGTCGGGACATAGACGCCCGGGGTCGGATAGGCGAAGGTCTGGCCATCGAGCGTGTCCCCCTCGAAGGCCACCGCGCCGTCACCCGTCAAATCGAGCGCGATTCGCGCGACGGGGATTCGGCTGACCATGGCGAACGTGACGTGCAGAGGCGATGGCCCGCCGCTCGGAGCGATCTGGAGGAACACCGCCGCTTCCGGGAAGTCGCTGACCGCGAGGGCTTGGCGGGTCTCTGCACGGCTGCCATCGAGCGTCGTCGCAACCACCACGAGCTCCGTCAGCTCCGGATGCGCCTGGACAATCGCCACGAATCCAGTGCCGTCCACGAGAGCCGGGACGCCGTTGACCGTGATCCCGACTTCGCCATTCGACTCGGTGGAGCCGCGGACCAGCAACGGGCCCGCGGGGACCGTGGCACCCAGCGTCGGAGCGAAGATCGTCGGCCCACAGCCGGAGTCGCTGACGATGGACAGGGCGACGGTGCCGAGCGGCGTGCCTGCGAGGGTCACTCTCAGGCTGTTCTGTTCCTGGAGACCGACGGCTCGCTCGATCTGCGCGACCTGCTGATTGATCTGAGCAGGCGAGATGACTTCGTTCCCGTTGAGGGCGACGGACAGGCTGCTGACGCGGGTGAGGCCGCGAGGTCCGTTCGTAAGCCGGAGGCGGAACGCGCGATCCGGCCGACAGGCGGGGACGGTTGCGGTGAAGACGTCGGGCTGGCCGGTGGTACGGGCGTATTCGCGCACGGCCATGACGACCGTCTCCGCACGAGCCGACGCCAACGGGCTCAAGAGGAGAGCCATGAGCAGCCCGAAAACAGTGGTCTGGAGGCCCGGGACGCGTCGCTGGCGCATGTGACTCCTCCTTCCCCAGATCTCGCGGTGCCGGCCGTGTCGGCGGCCGCGCGCCGAGACGGCAGACGTCGGATGCTCGAACCCACGCAGCTGGCGTCACATGACGGTCGAGGCGGTCCGGTACGCAAGAACCTGGCCAGATTGGCGGCCCGTGGCGGCGGACTACAAAAGCCACGGCTCGGCGTGCGCTTCGGTGCAATGAACGAGGTGGGGGCTCGCATCGGGTCCTCGAACCGGTGCCCTGTTTTCTGTGCACCGGCGTAGACCCGTGTGTCGTCGGTGACCGCCTCCCGGAGAGTCGCAGGAAGTAGCGATCGTCAAGCCTCGTGACGCGCGGCATGGCGTCCGGACAGGAAAAAAGAGGCGCGTTGCTGACTCATGAATTTGAGGCTTCCTTCTCAGGAGATCCCGGTCCAGATGGGGTGCCCTCGAAACAGTGCAGTGGTGCACAGGAAAATGTGCAGTTCGAGGCGCCGCGCGGACCGGAATCACCGTATCCGCTTGGAATCGCGGTGGGCCGTTTCGTGGCACTCGCGTTGCACTTCCGGATACGCGTCGGCGTCGCGAAGGACATCGCGCAGGGGAGCCCGAGGGACGCCGACGATGGGCGGCACCGAGCCGCCGGGGGAGGCAAAGGGCAGTCGGACCGAGCAGTTGCACCCGTGGGGCTTGCTTGACACGGGGTTCGGTGCATAGTAGAAGATGCTCGGTCCGGCGCGCGGTTGTTCCGCGTCCACGGATCGCGGAACGCCACCGACGCTCCGAACGCCACCTCGGGGGAGGACTCGATGCCGTACATCATTGCCGAGCCGTGCATCGGCGTGAAGGACAAGGCCTGCGTGGAGGTCTGCCCGGTTGACTGCATCTACGAGGGGGAGCAGATGCTGTACATCCACCCCGAGGAGTGCATCGACTGCGGCGCCTGCGAGCCGGTGTGCCCGGTCAAGGCGATCTTCGCCGAGGACGAGACGCCCGACCAGTGGAAGCAGTACATTGCCATCAACAAGGACTGGTTCAAGGACCACCCGGAGGCCAAGCCGGCCACCAAGAACTAGCGGCCGCCAGCCCGGCCGGCCGGAAGCGCAGCGAGGGGCGTCACCGCGAGGTGACGCCCCTCGTGCGTTTGGATACGCCCCGCCGGGCCAGGCGACGCGGTGGTCACCCTTCGGATCCGGTCGGGACCCGGGTCCCGCCTGATGTCCGTGAGCGCCGTCCTCCGGGGCGTCCGTCGTCTCCTGCGGCCCCGGCGCAGCTACCGGGAGCTCGAGGGCCTGGAGGAGGTCTCCCGGGCCTTCGAGGCGATGACCGACATCCGCGAGACGTACGGGCGCCTCACCCGGCGGCTGGCGGAGCTGATCGGCTGCGAGAAGTGCGTCATCTCGCTCTACGAGCCGGAGACGCGCGAGTTCGTCTGCCAGTGGCCGGGCCATAACGTCGCGGACGAGCTGCTCAAGAAGGTCCGGTATCCCGCCGACGCGCTCCGGCCCGCCTGGAACTTCCGCTACCGGGGGCCGATGGTCAACAAGCGGCCGGCGGAGTTCAACGAGGAGCAGCGGGCCTTCCTCCGCCCGTTCGGGGTCTACAACCTGAGCGAGTTCCCGCTCCTCCACGAGGGCCGCTTCGTCGGGAAGATCTCGATCGCCAACAAGCCGGGCGGGCTGTCCGAGAACGACGTGCGGCTGGTCACCGTCTTTGCCGCCCAGGTCGCGGTGGTGGTCCAGAACGCGCACCTGTACCGTCGCCTTCAAGAGTCGGCGGCCCATCTCGAGGCGAAGGTGCGCGAGCGGACGGCGGAGCTGGAGGCGACGTACCGCGAGCTCGAGTCCTCCCACATGCGCTTGCGCGAGCTGGACCAGCTCAAGTCGGACTTCCTCGGCAACGTGTCGCACGAGCTCCGGAGCCCGCTCGCGGCGATCAAGGGCTACGTCGACAACCTCCTGGACGGCGTGGCGGGGCCGATGGCCGACAAGCCGCAGCACTACCTCGGCCGGGTCCGCGACAACGCCGACCGGCTGTCCCGCATGGTGTCGGACCTGCTCGACCTGACGCGTATCGAGTCCGGCCGGATCGAGCTCCTGCCCCAGGTCCTGGCCGTCGCGGACGTCGTCGGCGACGCGGTCGACGGCCTCCGGCACGTCGCGGCGGAGCGCCGGGTGCTCCTGGCGACCGACGTGTCCGGGTGCCCGTCCCTGTGGGCGGATCCGGACAAGGTGCACCAGGTTCTGACGAACCTGCTCGCCAACGCGATCAAGTGGAGCCCACCGAGCGGCCAGGTGACGGTGACGGCGCGCGGGGAAGATACCGAGCGGGTGCGCCTGGAGGTGCGAGATACCGGCCCCGGCATCCCGGTCGCCGAGCGCGAGCGCGTGTTCGACAAGTTCCATCAGGTCGGCCGCGTCGAGGGCGAGCGGCTGCCCGGCACCGGCCTCGGCCTGACGATCGCGCGCCACCTGGTCGAGCTGCACGGGGGACGGATCTGGGCGGACGAGGCCCCCTCGGGCGGCGCGATGTTCGTGCTGCTGCTGCCGGCTGCCTCGGTGCCCGCCGGAGCGCCGGCGTGACGGGAGCGGCTCCGGGCACCGACGGCCGGATGATTACTCGGACCGGCGAGCGCCTCGTGCTGGTGGTCGACGACGAGGCGGACCTCCTCCAGATCGTTTCCGACCGGCTCGTCGCGGCCGGGTACCGGGTCATCACCGCCCGGGACGGCGTCGAGGCGCTCGACCGCGTGCGCGAGGCGCAGCCGGCCTGCGTCATCCTCGACCTCAAGATGCCGCGGCTCGGCGGCTTCGAGGCCCTGCCGGCGATCCGGCAGGCCGCCCCCGCGGCGCGCGTGATCGTGCTGACCGGCTCCCCGAACCGTCCGCTCCGCGAGGCCTGCCGCGCCCAGGGCGCGGACGAGTTCATGCTGAAGCCCTTCGACCCCGGCGAGCTCCTGCGCTTGACCGCGCAGGCGTTCGACCGCGACTGAGGACGGCCATGGCCCAATCCGCCCACGGCTCGAAGATCCTGCTGGTGGACGACGATCCGGACTTCTGCGAGGCGCTGGGCGACCGGCTCCGCTCGCAGGGCTTCCAGGTGACGGTCGCGGGGCGCGGCCCGGAGGCGCTCCGGCTCTGCCGCGAGGAGGCGCCGGCGATCGTGCTGCTAGACCTCATCCTGCCGGGCATGGACGGCATGGCCGTGCTGGAGACGATCCGGCGGGAGTGGCCGGACGTCGTCGTGGTCGTCATCACCGGGCACGGGACGATCGCCCGCGCCGTGGAGGCGATGAAGAAGGGCGCCTACGACTTCGTCACCAAGCCGGTGGACGCGCGCCACCTGGAGATCGTGCTCGGCAAGGCGCTCGAGCGCCAGGTGCTGCGCGACGCGAACGCGCTGCTGTCGTCGGAGCTGGGCGATCGCTACGCCGCGATCGTCGGGGACAGCCCGCAGATGGCCGAGGTGCTGGACGTCGTCCGCCGCGCCGCGCCGAGCGGCGCCACGATGCTGCTCCTGGGCGAGAGCGGGACCGGCAAGGAGGTCATCGCCCGCGCGATCCACCAGTGGGGCGACCGCCGCGACCAGCCCTTCGTGGTGGTCAACTGCGTCGCCCTCTCCGAGGAGCTGCTCGAGTCCGAGCTCTTCGGCCACGAGAAGGGCGCCTTCACCGGCGCGCATCAGCAGAAGCGGGGCAAGCTCGAGGTCGCGCATGGCGGGACCGTCTTCCTCGACGAGATCGGCGACATCCGCCCCGCGCTCCAGGCGAAGCTGCTCCGGGTCCTGCAGGACCAGACGTTCGAGCGGGTCGGCGGGACGCGGCCGATCCGCACGGACGTCCGCTTCGTCGCCGCCACGAACCGCGACCTGCGGGCCGCGGTCCGGGACGGCCTCTTCCGGCTGGACCTCTTCTACCGGCTGAACGTCCTGAGCGTGACCCTGCCGCCGCTCCGCGAGCGGGCGGGGGACATCCCGGCGCTCGCCCAGCACTTCCTGGAGCGCTACCGCCGGGAGCTCAAGCGCGAGCTGAAGGGTCTCACGCCCGAGGCGCTCGCGTGCCTGCGCCGCTATGCGTGGCCGGGGAACGTGCGCGAGCTGGAGAACGTCATCGAGCGCGCGGCGGTCCTCGCCGACGGGCCGGAGGTGACGGCGCGGGACCTGCCCGCGGAGATCCGAGAGACCGGGCTGGCCGACGGCGCCGCGCGCGAGACAGCTCGCACGTACCACGCGGCGGTGGAGGAGTTCAAGCGCGGCTTGCTCGCCTCGACCCTCCGGCGCACGAACGGGAACCGCACGCGCGCCGCGCGCCTCCTCGGGCTCCAGCGGACCTACCTCGCGCGCCTGATCCGCGACCTCGGCCTGGCCGGGCCGCCGCCGGTCCGCGTCGGCTTGGCCGAAACCGCGGCGCCGGCCCACGCGGCGGCGGAGTGACCGGCGAGGTCGCCGCGTCCTGCGCTACTGCAGGATCTCCTCCGTCTGTGTCAGCACCGTCGGCAGGATGGTGAGCCCGAGCGCCTTGGCTGTCCTGAGATTCCCGACGAGCTCGAACCGCGCCGTCTGTTCGACGGGCAGGCGCCCTTGGTCAATGAGACCTCCACGACGTGACGCCGCTCGGGCGTCCCGGTCGGCGCCGCCCCAGCCGCGGTTGCCACCTCCCACGAAGTGGAACACCCGCGCCCCGAGGGGTAGCTTGCGGAGCAATATCCGCGCGCTACGGGCGATCCGCCGGCGGCCAGCCACCCGCGTCGTAGAGGCGCCGCGCTTCCGGGCGCATGATCTTGCCGCTGCTGGTGAGCGGGAGCGCGTTCGGCGCGAGGAGCACGATCTCGTCCGGCTGGAAGCGCACCGCGGAGAACACCGCGCGCCCCACCTGGTCCCGCAGCGCCGCCGCATCGCGGTCCCAGTCGGCGCGCGTCTCGGCGGCCAGGACGACCCGCTCGTGCTCCGGGCCCGACACCGAGAACGCCGCGATCCGTCCCGCCCGGACGCCGGGAACCCGGCCGGCGGCCGTCTCCAGGTCCTCGGGATAGTAGTTGCGCCCGGCGCGGATGATGAGGTCCTTCTTGCGGCCGACGAGGAACAGCTCGCCGTCGGCCAGGTAGCCGAGGTCCCCCGTGGCGAGCCAGCCGTCCCCCCGGAGCGAGGCGTCGCCCTGCGTCCCGGGCAGATAGGAGTGCATGACCGAAGGTCCCCGGAGCAGGACCTCGCCCACGTGGCGCGGGGGGAGCCGGGCGCCGTCGGTGCCGGCGATCGCGATCTCCTGCTCGCCGAGCGGCCGCCCCACGGAGACCATCGTCTGGGGCTCCTCGCCGTCCCGGGCGAGACGCGCCACCCCGTCGCGCTCGAGCGCGTCCCGGGCCACCTCTTCGAAGCGCGCGCCCTCACCGGGGAGCCGGGAGCACGCGGTCAGCGTGTTCTCGGCCAGCCCGTAGGCGGGCAGCATGGCCGCCGCCCGGAAGCCGACGGCGGCGAACCGGTCGACGAACGCGTCGACGACGTCGCGGGTCACGCGCTCGGAGCCGTTGAGAGCCATCCGCCATCCCGAAAGATCGAGCGCGGGCAGCTCGGCGTCCGACACCCGGCGCGCGCAGAGGCCGTAGGCCGAGTTCGGCGCGACCGAGAAGGTCCCGCGCGCGCGCGTGATCAGCCCCAGCCAGGCGCTCGGGCGCGCGAGGAAGGCCGCGGTGGACATGAGGTGCACGGGCACGCCGTCGACGAGCGGATGGAGCACGTAGCCGATCAGGCCCATGTCGTGGAAGAACGGCAGCCAGCTGACCCCGACGTCGCTCGCGCCCAGGCCGTAGGCCCGGGTGCGCGCTCGCATGAAGGCCAGGAGATTCTCGTGGGTGAGGCGCACGCCCTTCGCCCGGCCGCCGCTCCCGGACGTGAACTGGCAGTACGCGAAGGGCGATGCCCCGGCCGGAGGCGCGGCGCTGCCGGCCGCCTCGCCGATCCACGTCGGATCGAGGACGCGCACGCCTCGACCCGTGAGATCCGCACGGAGATCCTGGGCGCCGGCGCCCGGCTCCGGGTCGAGCACGACGGAGGCTCGGCACCCGTCGAGGATGTGGGAGACCCGCTCCCGCGTGCTGCGGCCGTTCTCGAGCGGCTCCGGAGGCGGGCAGGGCACGGCGAGGAGCCCCGCCTGCTGCAATCCGAGGAACATCGAGACGAAGGCCCGCGACGTGCGGGCGAGGACCACGACCGGCGCTCCGGGGTCGAGGCCGAGCGCACCGAGCACCCGCGCCCAGGCCAGCGCCTCCGTCCAGAGGTCCCCGTACGTCACCGGAGCGGCTGAGTCGACGCGCGGGTGGAAGGTCAGGCAGACGCGCTCCGGCTGACGGTCCGCCCACATGCCGACGAAGTCGACGATCCGGCGGGGCGAGCGCATCGTCCCCCACGATACACCACCGCTCCGGCGAGCCAGGAGGGGTAGCATGGGATCTCGATGCGACCCTCGTCCGTGTGGATCGAGACGGCGATGCGAGCCGGCATCGCCGCGCTCCCCGTGGCTCCGAGCGTGCGCGTGGTCGAGCGGGCGGCGCGGTGCTACGCGCAGCTCGCCGTCCGCACGCGGCGGCTGCCGCTCTTCCGCGGCGCGCGGAGCGCCACCGCCGTCCCGGCGCCCGCGGATCGCCGCACGATCGAGGACCGGTTCACCCTCAAGATGCTCAACTGGCTCGACGAGGTGCGCCCGCTCTCGCTCGCCCGAGGCTCCGAGACGATCGTGGAGGTCCACGGCCAGGCGCACCTGGCGTCCGCCCTCGGGCAGGGGCGGGGCGTCGTGCTGGTCACCGGCCACTTCGGCTTCCCGCCCGCGATCCGCGCGGCGCTGGACGCCACCGGCACACCGTGGCTCACGCTCCGGCAGCTGGGCCTGCGGACGGAGGGCGTCGCGCTCGGCACGGAGTCGTGGGCCCGGGTCCGCGCGCTTCGCCGGGCCCGCGCGGCCCTCGGGCGGAACCACGCGTGCATCCTGCTGGCCGACGGGGGGCAAGGCGCGACGGCCCGGGTGCCGTTCCTGGATCGCCACCTCGACGTCAGCCTCGGCGCGTTCGCGCTCGCGCGCGCGGCGGCCTGCCCGATCCTGCCGTTCTTCGTGCCGCTCGTCGACGGGCCGGCCAGGCTCCGGGCCGAGATCGGGGCGCCGCTGTCGCTTGCCGACTGGGGGACCGCGATCCCGCGCGCCGTCCGGAGCTTCGCGGACGCGTACGGGACGTATGCGCGCCGCTACCCCTCGTCCACCTACTGGGCGCGCTCGCGGGCGGCGGAGTGAGGGCCGACGCCGCCCGCGCGACACCGCCCCTCCAGGAACTGCCGGAGCCTGCCCGCCGTCCCGAGATTGGCCGGCGTGATCTCCTCCTCGCCGAGGACGAGGCCGAACGTCGCCTCGATCTCGGTCAGGAGGTCCATGAGCGTCAGCGAGTCGAGGCACAGCCCGTCCTCGGTGAGCGGGGTCGCGTCGTCGATCGGGCCCGGATGACCCGGCGCCCGTCGGCGGAGCGCGCGCTCGAGCCAGGCGCGCACATCGGTCGGGCGGTCCTCGATCTCGGGAGAGCGCACTAGCGGGGCCCCGGCCGCGCGGCGACGACGTCGCGCGTCGCGATCGGCCCCCGACGCTCCGCGGTCACTTGCCCATCACGAGGTTCGGCAGCCAGATGACGGTCGGCGGGACGTACGTGACCACGAACAGCACGACGACCAGCGCCAGCAGGAACGGACCGAGCTCGCGGGTCAGCTCCTCGACGGTCAGGTTGAGGATCGCGCACACCGTGTAGAGGATCGTCCCGACCGGGGGCGTCACCGCGCCGATCGTCAGGTTCAGGACGACCACCAGGCCGAGGTGGACCGGATCGACGCCGAGCCTGGTGAAGACGGGCGCCAGGATCGGCGTCAGGATGATCAGGAGCGCCGTTCCCTCCATCAAGCAGCCCAGGATCATCAGGAGCACGTTCACGAGGAAGAGCAGGACGTACGGGTTGCTCGAGATCGAGAAGAGGGCCTGGGTCATCAGCAGCGGGACCCGCTCCCACGTCAGCGCCCACATGAGGGCGCTGGCCGCGCCGATGATCAGCATGACCACCGCGGTGGCCGCCAGCGATTCCGCGACGATCGGCCGGAGGTCGGCGAGCGAGATCTCCCGGTAGATGAACGCGCCGACGAGGACCGCGTACATCGCGGCGACCGCGCCCGCCTCGGTCGGTGTGAAGGCGCCGCCCCGGAGCCCCCCGAGGATCAGCACCGGCAGGAACAGGGCCCACGACGCCTGACGGGCGTGGTAGAGCACCTCGGAAAGGGGGGCCCGGCGCGTGCGCTGGCGGCCGTAGCCCCGGCGCACGGAGACGTAGTGAACGGCGATCATGAGGCCCAGCGCCAGCATCAGGCCCGGCACGATGCCGCCGATGAAGAGGCGCCCCACCGAGACGTCGGCGATGAACCCGTAGATCAGGAGCCCGATGCCGGGCGGGATGATCGGGGCGATCACGCCGGAGGCCGCCGTCACCGCCGCCGCGAAGGGCTTCGAGTAGCCCTTCTGCACCATGATCGGGACCAGGGTCTTGGCGTCGATCGCGGCGTCGGCGTTGCCGGAGCCCGACATCCCGCCGATGAAGACGCTGTTGAGCACGTTCACCTGGGCCAGTCCGCCGATCCGGTGGCCGACCAGCGAGTCGGCGAGCCCGAGGATGCGGTGGCTGATGCCGCCCCGGGTCATCACCGCGCCGGCGAAGATGAAGAACGGCACCGCGAGGAGCGGGAACGACTCCGTCGACGCCACCATGCGCTGGACGAGGAACGCCGGCGAGATTCCGGGCGCCGTCAGGTAGAAGACCGCGCTCGCCAGGCCGAGGGTGAAGGCGATCGGCACGCCGATGACCAGGAGCCCGCCCATCGCCACGAACAGGAGCGTCATCATGTGAGCGGCGATGCCCCGCGGTGGAGCTCCGCGACCGGGGCGCCGCGCAGCCGGGCGAGGTGCTCGACCCCGATCGGCACGAGGCGCAGGAGCATCAGCGCCGCGCCCACCGGGACCGCGAGGTAGATCCACGTGTAGGGCCACTGGAGCACGGGCGTCAGCTTGAAGTTGCCGGCCAGCATCAGCTTCGTGCCGTAGAACCCGATCAGCCCCGCGAAGAACGCCATGAGCGCGACCACCAGCAGGCCGAGCGCCGCCCGGGTACGAGACGGGAACCAGTTGACGACGAACTCGATCCCGATGTGGAGGCGCTGGCGAACGCCGGCAGCGGCGCCGACGAAGACGGCCCACGTGAAGCAGAGGGTCGCCAGCTCGTCGGCGCCCGGGATCGGGTCGTTGAAGACGTAGCGCGACACGACGTTGACGAAGACGATCACCGTCATGCCGACGAAGGCGGCGCCGCCGAGCAGCTCCTCGAGGCGGTCGAGGACGATCCAGAAGAGACCGGGGCGCGGGGAGCCGGGTCCGGCCGGCTCCGTCGCGCCCCGGGCGGACTCCGTCATCCGCGGGGAGCTACTTCAGGACCTCGCGCACCCGGTCGTAGAGCCCGGGCGTCCACTTGGGGAAGGCGCCGTAGGTGGCCGCGGTGGCGCGGCGGTACGCCTCGGTGTCCGCCTGGACGAAGGTCACGCCCGCCTTGGTGAGGGTCTGCTTGTACTCGTCCTCTTTCTGGATGGTGATGGGGGAGACCCAGCGCCCGCCCTCTTCCGCCTCTTCCTGGAGGATCTGCTGGATGTCCTTCGGGAGCGACTGGAAGAAGCCCTCGCCGATCCCGACGCCGGTGACGGCCTTGAAGTGCCCGGTCAGGGTCACCACCTTCTTCACCTCGTAGAGCTTCGAGCCGTAGAGGGTCGACAGCGGCGCCTCGGCGGCGTCCACGACGCCCTGCGAGAGGCCCGAGTAGACCTCCGACCACTGGAGCGGGGTGGGAACGGCGCCCATCGACTTGAAGGTCTCCACCCACATCGGGTTCGGCGGCACCCGGACCTTCTTGCCCTTGATCTCGGCCGGGCTCGGATAGCCCTTGTCGCTGATGACGTGTCGCGAGCCGAAGTAGTACCCCCAGGACAGGATGCGGAGGTTGCCCTTGGTGCGGAGGTTGTCGTTGATCTTCTGGACGAGCGGCGAGGCGATGATCTTCTTCGCCTGGTCCCAGCTGTCGTAGAGGAAGGGCCCGCCGAGGATCGCGATGTCCGTGTCGCCCAGCTCCGAGGCGTACCCCGGGTCGATGTGCACCATGACCGGCGCGCCCATGCGCGCCTGCTCGTAGGTGTCCTTGTTCGAGCCGAGCTGGGAGTTCGGGTACACCTGGATCTCGACGCGGCCCTTCGTGCGCTCTTTCACGCGCTGGCCCATGCGCTCGAAGGCCTGGTGGATGGCCTCGCTGGGCGCGATGACGTGGCCGAGCTTGATCACGTAGTCGGCGGCGAAAGCGCGGCCGGCGCCGAGGACGAGGGTGAGCGAGGCCAGCAGGACGACGAGTCCGAGTCGCTTCATCGAGGCGTCCTCCACTTGGTGTTGGCGGCGAGGGCCTGGCGTGGGCCGACCGTAGCGCGGGGTCCGGGGCCTGTCAACCCGACGCCGTTACCTGCGCGGGGGTCATGCCTTGACACCGCGCGGACGCGGTTCCTACACTCGCGCCATCCGAGAGAGCGGCGCGCCGCGAGGCGGCGGCGGAGGGGGGACACCGTGGAGTGGAGAGAGCTGATCGTCGACGGTTTCGAGCGCCTGCCGGACCTGGCGGAGGAGGCGCTGGCGGGCGTCGCCGCCGCGGACCTCGACCGGCCACCGGGGCCCGGTGCGAACCCCCTCGGCTGGACGGTGTGGCACCTCACGCGCGTCCAGGACGGTCAGATCGCCGACCTGATGGGCGACACCTCGCAGGACCTCTGGACGCGCGACGGCTGGCACCGGAAATTCAACCGCCCGCCGGACCACGAGGACTCGGGCTACGGCCACACCGCGGCGCAGGTCAAGGCGTTCCGGTCGCCGAGCGCGAAAGTGCAGCTGGACTACCTTCGCGCGGTCACGCAGCGGACGAAGCAGTACCTCGAGCGGATCTCGCCCGCCGATCTCGACCGCGAGCTCGACGAGCCGTGGTACACGCCGCGGCCGACGGTCGGCGTCCGGCTCCTCAGCATCCTGGCGGATTGCCACCAGCACGCCGGGGAAGCGTCGTACATCCGGGGCCTGCTGAAGGCCCGGGCCAGGACGTCCAGGGCCGCGAGGGCGAAGCGTCCGACCCGTGCTCCGAAGCGCAAGTCCGCCCGGAAGACGCGGCGGCGCGGGTAGTCCCGGGGCCTCGCCGGACGCCAGAAGGGGTGCGGCGCCCCGCCATCCGATCCCGGCCGGCACGGTAAGCTGATCACATGATCGTCACCATCGAGGACCTCCGGACGGCGGCGCGCCGCCGGCTGCCTCGGCCGCTCTTCGACTACATCGACGGCGGCGCCGAGGACGAGGTCACCATGCACGCGAACTCGGCGGCGTTCGGTCGCTACCGGTTCCGGCCCCGGGCGCTGGTGGACGTGAGCCGCCGCGACCAGTCGACCACCGTCCTCGGCATTCCGGTCCAGTCGCCCCTCGTCCTGGCGCCGACCGGCTTCACCGGGATGTTCTGGCCGCGAGGCGAGGCGGTGGCCGCGCGGGCGGCCGGGCGGAAGGGCGTCATCTTCACGGCCAGCACCATGTCGATCTGCCCCATGGAGGAGATCGCGGAGGCCGCGACCGGGCCCATCTGGTACCAGCTCTACGTCTGGCGCGACCGCGAGATCGTGCGCATGTTGATCGAGCGGGCGAAGGCAGCCGGCTACCGCGCGCTGGTGGTGACCGTCGACACGCCGGTGCTGGGCCAGCGGGAGCGCGACGTGCGGAGCGGGCTCGTGCTCCCGCCGCGGATCACGGTGCGGAACGTCCTCGACACGCTCCGCCGCCCGTCCTGGCTCCGCGGCTTCCTCACCCATCCCCGGCCGACCTTCGGGAACTTCGTCGGGATGCCCGGCGTGGAGCACGACGCGATCTCCCTGGCGGCGTTCACCACCAAGCAGTTCAGCGCGGCCATCAGCTGGGCCGACGTCGACTGGTACCGCTCCCTCTGGCCCGGGCCGATCGCGCTCAAGGGCATCATGTCGGCCGAGGACGCGCGCCTGGCGGTCGACCGCGGAGTCGAGGCGATCATCGTGTCGAACCACGGCGGCCGGCAGCTCGACCACGCGCCGGCGCCCATCGACGTGCTCCCGGAGATCGTCGACGCCGTCGAGGGGCGGGCCGAGGTGATCCTGGACGGCGGCGTCCGCCGCGGCTCGGACGTGGTGAAGGCCGTCGCGCTGGGCGCGCGGGCCTGCATGATCGGCAAGGCGTTCAACTACGGCGTGGCCGCCCTCGGCGAGCGCGGCGTGGAGCTGGCGATCGAGATCCTCTCGAAGGAGATCGACCGCACGCTCGCGCTCATCGGGCGTCCCAGCCTCGGACAGCTCGGCCGCGACGCAGTGATGCTGCGCGCGACATACCCGGTGGGGAGAGCGAGTGATGACTGACGGCATCGGCCTCCGGCGGCTGCAGCACCTGGTCCTCTTCGTGTCGGACGTCGAGCGCAGCGTGCGGTTCTACCGCGACGTGCTCGGTTTCGAGGTGACGGTTCGGTATCCCAACGCCGCGTTCATGAAGATCCCCGGTACGCCCGACGACCATCACCTCGGGCTCTTCGAGCAGCAAGGCGTGCGGCCGCCCGACGAGCGCGTCGCGCGCATGTACCACTCCGCGTGGGAGGTGGGCGAGCTCACCGACCTCTGGCGCGCCCGGCGGCGCCTGGCCGAGACGGGCGCGCTGGTCGGCCAGTCGGACCACGGCGTGAGCCTGTCGCTCTACGCCAAGGACCCCGACGGCCTCGAGTTCGAGATCTTCTGGACGGTCCCGGAGGGCAAGCCCGTCGGCACCCGGCCGCTCCACTTGGAGTCGGAGCTGGCCCGACGCGGTATCACGGTGCCCTGACGAGCGCGCCACGCCGCGGCCGCTGCAGAAACCTGTCGCTGAAACCTTGACACCTCCGGAGGCGGTCCCTAGACTCGCGCCAGCCGTGGGATTCCCGTGACGACGGCGGCCGCGGATCGGACGGCGTCGTCCGAGGCCGGGACGTGACGGGGGAGCCGGTCCGGAGCGCGGCGCGACCGCCGCGCGAGGAGGCCGCGAGTGGCGGATCCCGGTCAGCGCTGCACCCATCCGTGGCTGAGGGTCACCTGCGGCGTCTGCGGCGACGCGGTGGACGCGCTGGGCGAGTCGCTCTCGGGGCCGGCCTCGGGCGGTGACGCGTCGGCGCGCGCGGCCGACCCGGGGGCCGATCGCGAGCACTCCCAGGCGACCTTCATCGTCGCGCGCGGCCACCCGGAGCTGATCGACCAGCTCCGGGCCCTCATGGGTCACGAGAGCGGCATCGAGATCATCGAAGATCGCCGTCAGCGCTCGCGCGAGGAGGCGACCCCCGAAGAAGTGCGCGAGCTGCGGCGGCGCCTCCGCGAGGACGGAGAGGGAGGCGGGTAGCGCGATGCGGGTGGCCACGCCCGGCCGGCGCCCCTCGTCGCGACCCGCGCGGATCCGAGCGGGCCACGCTCGGCCTTCGGGCGGCCGCTGGCTGCTCGTCGCGTCGTGCCTCGCGGTCGCCACGCTGGTCCACGCGGTCACGTTCGACATGACCGAGGTGCGCCGCCTGGCCCAGCAGCCGGTGGGCGCCATCCTGCGGGGGACCGCGTTCGCCGACATCACCGATGCCGACTACCGCGAGAAGGTCCAGGGCAGCCCGCGGCCCGTCATCGTCATCTTCTACGCCGACCGGGACGAGAAGTCCCGCAACCTGGCGACGCTGGCGCGCTATCTCGCCCAGGACTTCGGCGACAAGATCGGCTTCTACGGGTATCGGGCGAGCGACGCGGCCTCCGCCGACAAGCCCACGCTGGACCGCCTCCGGCAGCGGTACGGCGTGCGGCAGATCCCCGCCACGCTCTTCTACGACAACGACCGCGGCACGATGGAGCTCGAGCGGACGGACTACGACGTCCCGACCCTGACGGAGTACCGGACGCCGAGCATGCTCTTCTTCCGGACCTACTACACCACCATCCACAAGTACATCACGGACCAGATCCTGGACTGACGCGGCCGGGCGCCAGCCCGCCCGGGTTCGGGGTCGGATCAGCGCGGGGACGCGAGCAGGTCCTTGACCGGCGTCCCGAGCCAGCCCGCCTCGCGCCGCTCCCAGTAGAGCTTCCGGAAACGCGTCGTGATGGGTCCCGGCCGGCCCGCGCCGAGCGGTCGCCCGTCGACCCGAGTGACCGGCATGATCCCGCCCGCCGTCGACGAGAGGAAGGCCTCGTCCGCCGTCCTCAGCGCCTCCGGCGGAAGATCGGCCTGCCGAGCCGGCACGCCCAGCTCCCGCGCGAGGTCGAGGACCGTCTGGCGCGTGATCCCCTCGAGGACGTTCCGGCGCGGCGTCGACACCGTCCCGTCCTGGACGACGAACAGGTTGAAGCCCGGGCCTTCCGCCAGGTGCCCGCCGGTCGTGCAGAGGACCGCCATGTCGGCGCCCCGGTCGAGCGCCTCGAAGAGCCCGCGCTGCAGGTCCATCCAGTTGAAGTTCTTCACCCGGGGGTCGATGGCTTCCTCGGGCGTCCGGCGATTGTCGACCAGCGCCAGGTCGATGCCGACCTCCTGCTGCTCGGGCTGGATGATCCAGATGTAGGGGAGCGCGAATCCGACGAAGCGGTTCCGGCAGAGCCGCGGGTCGCGCTTCGTCATCGAGGCGAACTCGCCCCGCGTGACGATCATCTGGACGTAGGCGTCCTCCAGCCCCGCGCGGTGGACGCATTCCGCCAGGATGCGCTTGAGCTCCTCGGGGGAGTGGGGGCAGGTGAGCCGGGCACCCGCGCACGAGCGGAGAAAGCGCGCGACGTGGTCGTCGAGCCGGAAGAAGCGGCCCTTCCACACGGACACCGTGTCGTACACCGCGTCGCCGCGTGTGAACCCGAGATCGAAGAGCGGGATCCGCGCCTCGTGCGCCGCCACGTACTCGCCGTCGATGAACGCTACGCCATCGGCCATGGAAGCCTCTCCTCCACCATCGTGAATCGTTCCGGGTGACGGACGCTCCTGCTCGTCAGCCGCGAGCTCGTTTGCGCTCACGGTACGGAGTCGCGGTTGCTCCGTCAAGCGGGCGCCCTCCATGGGCGAGGGGCCCCGGTCAGTCGGATCGCGCGTAGACGGCGACCTCCTGAATGGCCCACCGGGCGCGATGCTGGCCCGTGAGGACGACCCGCACGCGTCGGGCGGGGACATCGGGGAGCGACACGACGAGCCTCGGCACGGGCAGCACGAAGCCCCCGTAGCCGCGCTGGCCACGATCCTCGGCCACCCGCTGCCACGGCTCGCCGTCGAGGGCGACCTCGACCGCGTAGGCACGCGGGTACTCGTCGAGCGTGGACCAGAGCGCGAGCCCGCCGAGTCGTCGCACGTGACCGAGATCCAGCTCGACGTAGCTGCCGATTCTCTGCGCCCTGGGGGTCACCCATCCCGTCTCGAGGTTGTTGTCGGCCGCCAGGCGAACCTGGTCGGCCGCCTCGGCCGCGGTCAGCTTCAGCTGTCCGGCGGGCACCGCGGCGAACCCGACCGGAAGCGGCGGCGGGGCGAGACCGGCCAGGAGGTCGTGGTGGAGGAGCCGCGCCGCCGCCCGGACGTCGTAGGTCACCGGCGTGACGTAGAGCACGTTCGCGACGATGAACAGGACCACGACGGCCCGCGCGTTCCATGGGCGGCGCCGCTCGAGCTCGGCGAGGGCCGGCGCCGCGGCCAGCAGCACGCTCGGGACGATCGCCACGAAGTAGCGCGGCTGGAGCACGCTGCCCCCGAGGCCGAGGAACGCGAGATAGAGGCCGATCCAGAGGAGATGGATCCGAACCCGCGACTGTCGCCAGAGGGCGGCGGACGCGCCGGCGACCAGGATGACCCCGTAGCCTTGCACGGCCATGGTGACGCTCGACAGTCCGCGACGCCACGTATGGTCCGAGACGAAGTCCTCGGTCTGGGCGAACGCCCAGACGAGGTCCAGGTGAAGCGTGCCGAGCGCAGTGTGCAACGCGAGGTAGAGGAGGCCCGGCAGGAGGCCGAAGAGCACGCCGCTCCGGAGAGCCCGGCGGATGCGGTCTCCCCACGGTCCGGGAGCGGCCAGGGCGGCGAGGACGGGCATCCCGAGCATGGGGATCAACGAGATCCGCGCAAAGAGCCCAGCGAACTGTGCGGTGAAGAGGAGGAGCGCGCGGCCCGGCGTGGAGCGCTCGTGCTCGCGCTCGAGGGCCCACAGGGCCGCCACCGTCGCCAGCAGGCCGAGGGCGTCGGTCTGCGGCCGGGCGAAGGCCCGCACCGTGAGCACGTGCGTCGCGAGCGCGGCGGGGAGAAGCGCCACCAGCCACGGCGAGTATCCGCTGCCGGCCAAGAGCCGCCGCAACGCGAGGCAGGCGAGCACGCTCGCTCCGGCGCTCACCAGGACGTAGGCCACCGTCGGATGCGGGGTCACGGCGGAGAGCGGCACCTGGAGCAACGGGGCGAGGGGGTTGTGCGCGTGCATGTAGGTGGCCACGAACTCGGCCAGCTCGCGTCGAGCGGCCGGGCCGCCCCCGAACAGCACGGCGCGGAGCCGGTCGGCGTACTCGCAGTACCCGTCCGGGCAATAGTGCCCGATCCATCGGTCGGCCTCGATCCGCCACCAGAGGAGCGACAGCCAGGCGGCGCCGGCGCACGCGACCAAGAGCGAAGCCAGACCCATGGTTTCTCCGGACGCCATGATAGATGGGGGGCTTCGGCCGGAATAGGGGCGGCGCGGCGCCCGCCTGCCGCTCCCGCCTCCGTCGGGACCGGGGGCGACGCGTGGGTGCCGGCAACGGCTGGCTCGATGGTACGCTGGTTTTAGGACGGTTACGGACTCACGTGGTGCGGACTCACCTCCGGGGGAGGCAGTGAGCGAGGTCTACATCGCGGGAGCGGCCATGACCCGGATCGGGCGGCGGGAGGAGTCGCTGCTCGACCTCATGGCCGAGGCCGGGCACGGGGCCCTCGCGGCCGCCGGCGTGGACCGGCCCGACGCCCTGGTCGTCGCCGCGATGAACCCCGAGGAGTTCGTCGGCGAGGGGAACTTCGCCTCCCACGTCGGGACCTATCTCGGGCTCGCGCGAGTGCCGAGCCTCCGTGCGGAGACCGCGACCTCGTCGGGCGCCGCCGCGCTCTTCGCGGCGTACGCCGCGGTGGCCGCGCGCCTCCACCGCAGCGTGCTGGTCGTCGGCGGGGAGAAGATGACTCACCTCCCGACGCCTCGGGTATCCGAGCTGATCGGGCGGTCGATCGATCCCTACGAGCGGTCGTACGGGGCGACCATGCCGGCGCTGGCGGGAATCGTCACGCGGGCCTGGATGGCGCGCACCGGCGCCACGCTGCGCGACATCTCGCTCGTCGCCGTGAAGAACCACGCGAACGCCGCCCGGAACCCGCTCGCGCACTTCCGGGAGACGGTGACCCTCGAGGCGGTCCTCGAGAGCCGGCTCGTGGCGGATCCGCTGCGCCTCTACCACTGCTGCCCGATCTCCGACGGCGCGGCGGCCGTGGTCGTGCGGGGCGATCCCGCTCCGGTCCGCATCGCCGGCATCGGCCAGGGCGCTGACTACCTGGCGCTCCGGTACCGCGACGACTTCACCGGGTTTCACGCGACGCGGGAAGCCGCGCGGGAGGCGTTCCGGATGGCGGGCTTCGGTCCGGAGCGGGTCGACGTGGCAGAGCTCCACGACGCCTTCGCGCCGTTCGAGCTGATCTCGATGGAGGACACCGGGCTTGCGCCCCCGGGGAAGGCGGCCCGCATGGTGGCCCACGGCGAGACGGCCCTCGACGGCCGGCTGCCGGTCAACCCGTCGGGCGGGCTCAAGGCGCGGGGCCACCCGCTGGGCGGGACCGGCCTCGCCCAGGTGGTGGAGCTCTACTGGCAGCTCACCGGGCAAGCGGCGGGACGCCAGCTGTCGGCGCGCGTCGGGCTGGCCCAGTCGATAGGGGGCCTCGCGACGTCGAACTGGGTGACTCTCCTGGAGGCGGCGTGAGGCCGCAGGCCGTTCCCGACCGGAGCTCGTCCGACGAGGCCCGCCCGGCCCCGTCGATCCCGGCCGCCCGATCGGGCGACGAGCCCCGCCCGGCCCCGAGTCTCCCGGACCGCGCGGCGGCGCCGGACGCGCTCATCCCGGCGTCGCGCTGCCCCCGGTGCGGGCGGACCTGCGCTCCGCCGGCGCGCTTCTGCCCCGACGAGGGGGCGCCGATGGCGATCACGACGCTGCCGGCGCGCGGAGAGGTCGTGTCCTTCACCACGCTCTACTCTCCGCCGACGGGGTTCGCGTCGCCGCTCCATCTGGCCCTGGTCGCGCTGCCCGGCGGCGCCCGGTTCTTCTGCCACGGCACCGACACGAAGGGGCTCCGTCCCGGGTCGCGGGTGTCGATCGAGGCGGTGGACGACATCTACTACTTCTCCACCCTGAGCCTCGCCGAGCGCGCGGCGCTCTTCTGGCGCCGTCGCGCCGAGACCGCGACCGGCCGGCTCTCCGCGTTCGCGAAGAGCGCCGCCAAGCGGCTCTTCCGGAGGACACCATGAGGCCGCTGGACGGCGTCCGCGTCATCGACCTGTCCCGCGTGCTCGCGGGCCCTTACGCGACGATGCTGCTCGCCGACATGGGTGCCGAGGTGATCAAGGTCGAGGAGCCGGGAAAGGGCGACGACACGCGCGCCTGGCCGGCCTTCGCGGGCGGCGAGTCGACCTACTTCATGAGCGTCAACCGCGGGAAGAAGAGCCTCACGCTCGACCTCAAGGCGGAGGCGGGGAAGACGGTCCTCCGGAAGCTCCTCGCCAGCGCGGACGTGCTGCTCGAGAACTTCCGGCCCGGAACGCTCGCGCGGCTCGGCTTCGGCTGGGAGGCCGTTCACGCGCTGAATCCGCGGCTCGTCTACTGCTCGATCTCGGGCTTCGGCGAGTCGGGACCGGAGGCCGGCCGGCCGGGCTACGACCTCATCGTTCTGGGAGAGTCAGGCGTGATGGACCTCA
>JBIOVM010000058.1:0-31946 GCA_044867785.1 Candidatus Rokuibacteriota bacterium
CCGTGAGGTCCGGGTCGCGAAAGTAGCCCAGGAAGACGTGGGGACCGCGCGTCAGGATCTCGCCGTCCTCGGCGAGCCGGACCTCGACCCCGGGAATCGGCTCGCCCACGGTGCCCACGCGGTCGCGACCGGGACGGCCGGCCGTGATGACGCCGCTGGACTCGGTCTGCCCGTACACCTCGAAGAGCGGCACCCCGAGCGCGTGGTAGAACTCGAACAGCTCCGGCGCCGCCGGCGCCGCCGCGGACACCGCGATCCGCGTGCGCTCCAGGCCCAGGCGGCGCTTCAACGGATAGAGGACGACCGCGTGGGCCACCCGGTAGGCCAGCGCCAGGCCGAGACCGACGCCCCCCGTCCGGCGCGCGCGAGCGTGCCGCCTCCCGATCGCCACCGCCAGCCGGTAGAGCCAGCGCTTGAGCGGTGTCGAGTCGGCCATGCGCAGGTCGAGGGTCGAGGCGAGCTTTTCCCAGATCCTCGGCGGTCCCGCGAAGTAGGTCGGCGAGACCTCGCGGAGGTTCTGGAAGAGCGTGTCGACGCTCTCGGCGAAGCTGACGACGATCCCGAGCCGGACCGGCCAGAAGACCGAGGTGAAGTTCTCGAAGATGTGCGCGAACGGCAGGTAGGAGACGACCTCGTCACCCGGCCGGAGCGGCACCGACCGCGTCAGGGACTCGATCTCCCACAGGATGTTCCGGTGCGACAGCATCGCGCCCTTCGGCGGCCCCGTCGTGCCCGACGTGTAGATGATCATCGCGACATCGTCCGGCGCGAGCCCCGCCCGCGCCCGGTCGAGCCGGCCGGGCTCCGCCTCCAAAAAGGCCTGCCCTTGCTTCAGGAAGTCCTCGAAGAACGTCACCCGATCGTCGGCGAACCCCCACAGGCCCTTCACGTCCCAGACGACCACCCGCGTGACGGCCGTGTCGCCGACCACGGTGAGCACCTTCTCGAGCTGCTCCTCGTTCTCCACGAACAGGCACCGCGCCTCCGAGTGCTGAAGGAGGTACCGGATCTGGTCCGGCGACGAGGTCGCGTAGATCCCGCACGAGGCGCCGCCGGCCGCCATGGTCCCCAGGTGGCAGTAGAGCCACTCCGGGCGGTTGTCGCCCAGGATGGCCACTCGGTCGCCGGGGGCGAGACCCCCCGCCAGGAGGGAGCTGGCCACCCGCTCCACCGCGTCCCCGTACTCCGCCCACGAGACACGCTGCCAGATGCCGTAGACCTTGTGCCGCAGGGCGAGCGCCGGCCCCTGCCGCCGCGCCTGGTCGAAGAACAGCTCGGGGAGGGTGCGCGCCGCCGGCGTGATCGTCTCCATCACCATCGCCTCCGCTTGCGATAAAGCCGCCAGCCCTTGGGCGAGCCGGCGTCGGCGCCACCCACCCCGAGATACACCTCCCGGACATCTGGGTTTTCCGCCAGCACCGCCGCCTCGCCCTGGAGCACGACCCGGCCCGCCTCGAGGATGGCCGCGTGCCGCGCGATCCGGAGCGCGAGCCGCGCGTTCTGCTCCACCAGGAGGATCGTGGTGCCGCGTCCGCTGATCGCGGCCAGCGCCTCGAACACGGCTCGGGCGACCTGGGGCGCCAGGCCGAGCGACGGCTCGTCCAGCATGAGCAGGCGCGGCCGGCGCAGCATGGCCCGGGCCAGCGCCAGCATCTGCTGCTCGCCGCCGGAAAGCGTCTCCGCGTCCTGGCCGGCGCGTTCGCGAAGGATCGGGAACATGCCGTAGACGAGCTCGAGGTCGGCGGCGATGCCATCGTCTCGCCGCCCCCAGAGCCCGAGCCGCAGGTTCTCCTGGACCGTCAGCTCGCGGAACAGCCCGCGGTCCTCCGGGACGTACACGATCCCGAGGTTCGCGATCCTCTCCGGTGCCCATCGCTCGATCGGTCGGCCTCCGAACCGGATCTCGCCCTTCTTCGGCTGGTCTCGCAGCAGGCCGGCGATCGTCCGCAGGAGCGTGGTCTTCCCCGCCCCGTTGGGGCCGAGCACCGCGAACACCTCGCCGGCCCGAACCTCGATCGACACGCCGAGGAGGGCGTAGATGCGGTCGAAGTAGAGCGTCTCGACGCTCGAGACGGTGAGGAGCGGCTCGCTGCCGTTCCGGTCGGCCGTCGCGTCAGTCACCGAGGTAGGCCCGGATCACCTCGGGGGCGCGCTGGACCTCGGCCGGCGTGCCCTCCGCGATCTTCACTCCGTGGTCGAGCGCCACCATCCGCCCGGCCAGGCGCGACGCCACCCGCAGGTCGTGCTCCACCAGCAGCACGCTGAGCCCGAGCCGGCCGCGCAGCTCGTGCACCCAGTACGCGAACTCTTCCTTCTCCTCGGCGGTCAGCCCCGCCACCGGCTCGTCGAGCAGGAGGAGCCGCGGCTCGGTGGCGAGGGCGCGGGCGAGCTCCACACGCTTCTGGACGCCGTAGGAGCAGTCCGCGACGCGGCTCTTCCGGTACGGCTGGAGGTCCAGGAACTCGATCAGCTCCTCGCATCTCCGTCGATGGCGGATCTCCTCCCCGCGGCGGCGCAGGATCGCCGCGGCCAGCCGGCGCCGGAAGTGGAGATGCCGCCCGAGGAGCAGGTTGTCCAGCACGGACATGTTGTGGAACAGCCGCAGATTCTGGAAGGTGCGGGCCACGCCCCGCCGCGTCACGCCGTCCGGGGTGCGGCCGAGCAGGCTCTCGCCGGCGAGGGTGATGGCGCCGGCGTCCGGCCGGTAGATGCCGGTGATGCAGTTGAAGAGCGACGTCTTGCCGGACCCGTTGGGGCCGATGACGGCCAGGGTCTCTCCCGCGACGAGGGAGACGTCCACGCCGGCGAGCGCCCGGATGCCGCCGAAGCTCAGCGACAGCCCGCGCACCTCCAGGAGCGTCTCCATGCGGCGCGGCCCCGGGGGCTCCCGCCCCCGGGGTGTGCGCGAGTCTCAGAACAGCGGCGGGAAGGTCTGGAACTCCGTGACCGGCGCGAAGGACTGGTCGGCCGCCTTGTTGGCCCGGTAAAGGCGGACGGTGTTGAGCCCGTGATGCCGGCCCGGCCCGAACGTGATCGGCGCCCACTTGAGCCCCTCGGGCACCCAGCCCCGGATACCTTCCATGGCCTCGACGTACCCCTCGCGGGTCAGGTTCCGCCCCGCGCGCTTCAGTCCCTCCACCGCGGTCGCCATGGCGATCCCGCCGGCCAGGGCGAAGCTCTCCCGGCCCTTGAGCTTCTCGTCCTGCTTGATCATCGCCTGGACGACCTTCAACGACTCGGGATCGGTCGGCGACGGGATGTTTCCGTTGTAGTAGACGCCCTCCCACAGCTCCCCCAGCAGCCGGTACATGACTTGGTGGTCGCCGTACGGGAACGGGGCGAAGATCTGAGGCTTGTAGCCGACCTTGGCCATCTCCTTGATGAGGTTCGCCCCGGCCGGCACGGTGCCCACCGGGATCACGACATCGGCCCCGGAGTCCCGCAGCTTCAGCGCGTGCGTGCTGAGCTCCCGGTCCTGGACCTCGTGCGGCACCTCGGCGGCCAGCGTGACCTTGCCGCCGAGCGCCTGGACGGCGCGCTTGACGCCCTCGACGTAGCCTTTCCCGAAGTCGTCGTTCTGGTAGAAGATCGCGATCTTCCTCGCGTTGGCGATCTTGGCCGCCTGCTGGACGATGAACTCGCCCTCATCGACGTAGTTCGTGTAGACGGCGAACACGTACCGCTGCTTGTCCTTGGGAAGCTTCGCCCAGATCTGCGGGTCGCCGAACGGATAGATCGTGGGGATCTTCGCCTCGGCGACGATGTCCTTGCTCGCATTCATCACCGCGCTGCCGAGGAGTCCCACGATCGCGAACGCGCTGTCCTTCATGTCGGTGACGTTGGCCACGGCCCGCCCGGGAACGTAGCCGTCGTCCTTCATCACGATCCGAAGCTTGCGCCCGTGGACCCCACCCTGGTCGTTGACGTGCTTGGCCCACGCCTCGGCGGCGAGGCCCGTGGTTCCCCACGCGGCCGCCGGCCCCGAAAGGGGCGTCGTGATGCCGATGACGACCTCGGTATCGGTGACCCCCGGCACCTTCGTCTGTGCGAGCGCCGGGCTCACCGCGACGAGCGCGGCCAGGAGCGGGATGGCGACGAGCTTCGCAATCATGGAGGCTCTCCTCGCTGAGGGTGGTCGAGAGACGAGCGGTCCGCTGGAGGGATTATAGGGCAGCCGGTCCCCGGCCTGTCACTCCGCCTCCTCGCCCCCCCGGCGCCGCCGTCCCGGGTCGAGGAGGCTGCCTCGGACCAGCGCTGTCGGCCCGAAGCGTGTCCGGACCTCGTCGGTCAGCCGCCCGATCCGGTCGGTGCGGTCCGGCCGCCCGAACAGCGGCAGCTGACGCGGGTCGTCGGCCGCGACGAACCCCGACACGGACAGGCCGACCAGCCGGACCGCCTGCGAGCGCGGGATCCTCGAGAAGGCGAGCCACGCCCGGCGGAAGATCTCGCCGCCGTCCGACGTGGGCGCCTCGTCGGTCGCCCGCCGGGTGAGGGTCCGGAAGTCCGAGAACCGGAGCTTCAGCGTCACGGTGCGGCCCCGGAGACCCGCCGCCCGGAGCTCGGTCGCCACCCGGTCGGCCTGGCCCAGGAGCGTGGCCCGGATCCGGGCGACGTCCCGCGTGTCGTGGTCGAACGTCTCCTCCGCGCCGATCGACTTGGGATCGTGCCACGGGACGACGGGCCGGTCGTCGATCCCCTGGGCCAGCTCCCACAGGTGGGCGCCCGACGCGCCGAGGCGCGCCTCGAGCCGGCTGCGGCCCAGGCGGACCAGGTCGCCGATGACCCGGATCCCCATCCCCGCCAGCTCGCGCTCGGCCGATGGCCCCACCCCCCAGAGCCGGCGCAGCGGGAGGTCGCGGAGGAACGCCGCCTCCTCGCCGGGCCGGACCTCGACCAGGCCGTCGGGCTTCTCGAGATCCGACGCGATCTTGGCGAGAAACTTGTTCGGCGCGACCCCGGCCGAGGCGGTCAGGCCCACCTCGCTCCGGATGCGCGCCCGGATCTTTCGGGCGATCTCGAGCCCGGAGCCATGGAGCGCCTGCGAGGCGCCGACGTCCAGGAACGCCTCGTCCAGGGACAAGGGCTCGACAAGCGGCGTGAACACCGCGAGGATCGCCATGATGCGCTCGGATTCCCGCGCGTACTTGTCCATGTCGACCGGCAGGAACGCGGCCGCCGGGCACAGCCGGTAGGCGCGGCCGATCGGCATCGCCGAGTGGATGCCGAAGCGCCTCGCCTCGTAAGAGGCGGCCGCCACGACCCCGCGGCCGCGCGGGTCGGCGCCGACCACCACGGGGCGTCCGCGGAGCTCGGGTCGATCGCGCTGCTCGACGGACGCGTAGAAAGCGTCCATGTCGACGTGCAGGATGATGCGGGGGGTCCCGATCGCGCGCGACGGCGCGCCGAGACCGGGGATCAGGTCCGGCCGGGGCGGCTCGTCCGTGGCTTGCGCCATGTCGGCGGACAGCCTCCGGACGGCGCGGACCGGGGGCCCGGCCGGCGCGGACGGCTCACGAGCGGCGGTCGGGCTCGACCGTCTGGTCCAGGGCCCGGCGGAGCGCCTGGACCTCGGACTCGAGCGCGTGGATCCGGTCCAACATCTGCTCGACCGCCTTCGTCACCGGATCGGGCAGGTCGGCGTGCTCCAGGTCCACGTGGGGCGCGACGCGCTTGCCGTCCCGGTAGATCACCTTGCCGGGCACGCCCACGACGACCGAGTTCGGCGGCACGTCGGCTACGACGACCGAGCCCGCTCCGATGCGGGCGCCCTCGCCCACCCGCAGGGCGCCCATCACCGCCGCACCGGTGCCCACCACCGCGCTGCGCTCGATCGTGGGATGCCGCTTCTCGCGCTTGAGGCTCGTGCCTCCCAGCGTGACGCCCTGGTAGAGAGTGACGTCGTCCCCCACCTCGGCGGTCTCGCCGATGACGACGCCCATCCCGTGGTCGATGAAGACGCCGTCTCCCATCCGCGCCGCCGGGTGAATCTCGATGCCCGTGAGGAACCGGGAGAGGTGCGACACGAGACGCGCGGGAACGACCCATCCGCCGCGCCAGAGGCGGTGCGCCAGACGATGGAAGGCCAGCGCGTGGACGCCGGGGTAGCAGAGCAGGACCTCCAGCCGGCTCCGGGCCGCGGGGTCACGCTCCAGTGCCGCCGCCACGTCCCGTCGGATCGCCTCGAGCATGGCTTGCTCCCTCCTCTCGCGCCTCCGGCTCCGTCAGGCCGCCCCGGCCGGCGACAGGGTCCGGATCCGGTTGACGGCGGCCGGCAGGACCTCGAGCACGTAGTCCACGTCCTCCCGCGTCGTCCCCCCGCCGAGCGACGTGCGAACGGCGCCCAGCGACCACTCGGGTGGGACCCCCATGGCAGTGATCACGTAGGACGGCTCGAGGCTGCCCGACGTGCACGCCGAGCCGGCGGAGACCCCGATGCCCTTGAGGTCGAGCGCCAGGATGAGGGACTCGGCCTCGAGGCCCCGGAAGCTCATGTTGAGCGTGCCGGGCAGCCGCCGCGAGGGATGGCCGTTGAGCTTGACGTCCGGCACCGCCTGCCGCACGCCTTCCCAGAGCCGGTCGCGCAGCGCCGCGACGCGTCCCGCTTCCTCCGCCATGTCGCGCGCGCGAAGCTCGACCGCCTTGCCGAAGCCGACGATGGCCGGCACGTTCTCCGTCCCGGCCCGGCGTCGGCGCTCGTGGTCGCCGCCGTGCTGGATGGAGACCATGCGCGTGCCCTTCCGGATGTACAGCGCCCCGATGCCCTTGGGGCCGTAGATCTTGTGCGAGGACATCGACAGGAGCGTGACGCCGGCGTCCCGGACGGACAACGGCAGCTTGCCGAACGTCTGGACGCCGTCGACGTGGAACGGGATCCCGCGCTCCAGCGCGATGCGCCCGATCTCGGCGGTGGCCATCACCGTGCCGATCTCGCTGTTCGCCGACTGGATGGAGATCAGGATCGTGTCGGCGCGAAGCGCGCGGCGCACGTCGTCCGGGTCGACCAGCCCATCCCCGTCCACCGGAAGGTACGTCACCGGGTGCCCGGCCTTCTCCAGCGCCTGGCAGGTGCGGAGCACGGCGTGATGCTCGACCTGGGTCGTGATGACGTGCCCCCCCGGCCGGGCGCCCGCGACGCCCTTGACGGCCAGGTTGTCGGACTCGGTGCCGCCGGACGTGAACACGACCTCCTCCGGCGAGACCTCCAGGAATCCGGCGATGGACTCCCGCGCGACATCGATGGCGTCGCGTGCCTCTCGCCCGAAACCATGGATGCTCGAGGCGTTGCCGAAGCGCTCCGAGAAGTACGGGAGCATCGCGGCCAGAACGTCGGGATGGACCGGCGTCGAGGCGTTGTGATCGAGATAGACTCGGCGCATGGCGTTCCTCACCTCGTGACGCGGCCGGCACGCTCGCGCCCGGACACCCGCGAGGGTCTCCGCGCGTTGACAGCGTATTGGCCGGATGCTAGCGTTAGCGCGCGATGAGCGAAGTGGTCGCGAGCCGGGATCTGCGCGGCCGCAAGCTCGGGATGCTCCTCTCCACGAACCCGCAGCACCCCAACCTGGAGACCGGGCTCGGGCTCGCCAGGGCCGCCCTCGACCGCGGCGTCGACCTGTACCTCTACATGGTGGACGACGGCGTCCGGAACATCGACGACGACCGGATTCTCGAGCTCGGCCGTCGCGGCGCGAAGCTGTTCGTCTGCGCCTACGGCTGTCAGCGTCGGCGCCTGCCGATCACCGACAAGGCGACGTACTGCGGTCTCGTCGTGCTCACCGATCTGATCAACGGCACGGAGCGCTTCGTCGCGCTCAACTGACCGGCTCGCGAGCCGCGCCGGCCCCGCATGACGCCCGACACCGAGCCGCCCGTCCTCGTCCTGGTATCCGTGGATCCCGAGACCTCCCACCGCGCCAACGAGGCGGTGCGCATCGCGCTCGGCATCCTGGCCGGCGAGAACGCCGTCGCCATCGCCCTCCTGGGCGCCGGGGCCAAGGTGCTGGACGCCGACGTCGAGGACTACGTGGACGGGGAAGACCTGGTGAAGCACCTGGCGACGCTCAAGAAGCTGGGTCAGCGGTTTCACGTCGAGCGGAGCGCCATGCGGACGAGCCCCGGCTGGAATCCGACGGGGCTCGAGGTGGCGCCGATCGACCGGGCCGATCTGGCGGCGCTCCTGGCCGGAAGCCGCCGGACACTCGTGTTCTGAGCGGCCATGCCTCACGTCCTCCATCTCGTCAAGGACCCGGCCAACCTGGCCGCCCTCGACGCGATCCGCATCCAGACGGCCGATCCCGAGGTCCGGGTCTCGGTCGTGCTCATGCAGGACGCGCTCGGGCTCGCCGAGCCGCTCTCGGCCGAGATCTACCGACTGTCGTCGGGCGATCACGACGTCGCCTCGCCGGCAGCGGGCCCGCGGGCGATCGGGTCGTCGGAGCTCCTGGACCTCATCTTCGCCGCCGACTCAGTCGTCACCTGGTAGCTCGCCTCCGCTCCGCTCGTCCCGACTCGCGCGGTACTCCTCGAGCCAGGCCATCTGGATCGCTTCGAGCTTCCCCTCGGTCGAGCCCTTCGGGTCGTCGGAGAACCCCGGCAGGTCGGTGACCCAGCGGTGCAGGTCGGTGAAGCGCACCGTCAGGGGGTCCGTCTCGGGGTGGCGCTCCGACAGCGCGAGCGCGATGTCCTCGGCGTCATGCCAGGTGAGTCCCATGGTCTCCTCGCGCGTCAGTCGATGATGTCCACGACGACGTCTCCCTGCACGACCGCCTGGCAGCCGAGCCGGGAGCGGAGGGTCAACCCCTGCGCCGTGTCGAGCCGATCCTCCTCGTCCGACTCCATGGGGGAGAGGCTCTCCTCGCCCTCCCGGACCACCACGTGGCAGGTCGTGCACGCGCAGTTGCCGCCGCAGTTGTGCTCCATCCGGATCCTGTGGTGCAGCGCGATGTCGAGCAGCGAGCCGGGCCTTCCGTGGTCACCGTAGGGGAAGTCCTTGTCGTCCACCTCGACCGTGACGTTCGCCGACTTGAAGGTGACGCGGTAGCGGGCCATCGGTCAGCGCCCCTCGCCCGCCGGCAGGTCGACCACCCGCCGCTCGCGCAGCGTGTCCCGGAGGGCGGAATCCATCAGCTGCTCGGCGAGCCGCTGGGTCGCCTCGTTGACGCGCGCCGTCGCCTCCCGGATGGCCGCGGGGTCCTCGCCCTGCCTGGCGCCGGCGAGAGCGTCGACGGCTGCGCGGATTCGCGACGCCTCCCGGGGATCGAGCAGCTCCGTCCCCTGCACCAGCGCCTTCTCGGTGGCCCGCAGCACGGTGTCGGCCTCGTTCCGCGCGTCGATCAACGCCCGCGCCCGGACGTCGGCCTCGGCGTGCTCGAGCGACTCGTCGATCATCCGTTCGACCTCGTCCTCGCTCAGCCCGTAGGTCGGCCGCACCTCGACGGACGCCTGGGTCCCGCTCCGGACCTCCTTGGCCGTCACGCTCAGGATGCCGTTCGCGTCGATCAGGAAGGTCACCTCGATTCGCGGCAGGCCCGCCGGCATGGGCGGGATCCCCCGAAGGTCGAACCGCGCCAGGCTCCGGTTGTCCTTCGCCAGGTCCCGCTCCCCCTGGACCACGTGCATGTCCACGACCGACTGCCCGTCGACCGAGGTCGTGAACGACTCGTTGGCCGAGGTGGGAACCGTCGTGTTGCGCGGGATCAGGACGCTCACCGCGCCGCCGAGGGTCTCGATCCCCAGCGACAGCGGGGTGACGTCGAGAAGCAGCATGTGGGTGGTCCCGCCGGCGAGGATGTCGGCCTGGACCGCCGCCCCCAGCGCCACCACCTCGTCGGGGTTCAGCTCCGAGTGGGGCGTCCGGCCGAAAAGCTCCTGCACGTTCCGCCGCACGAGCGGCGTCCGGGTGGCGCCTCCCACGAGCACCACCTCGTCGATCTCCTCGGCGCCCAGGCCCGAGTCGGCGATGGCCGACCGGCAGGGCCCGAGCGTCCGGCTCACGATGGGGGCGATGGCGGCCTCCAGCTCGGCCCGGATGAGCTCCCGCCGATACGTCAGGCCGTGCTGCGGCAGGGGCAGCGCGAGGACCGTCCGCTCTTCGGTCGAGAGGAGGACGCGCGCCGCCTCGACCCCGAGGCGGATCTCCTGCACGGTCTCGGCCTCGGCCGCGACGTCGACGCCGTGCCGCGCCCGGAGCTCGTCCACCACCAGATCGACCAGCGCTCGGTCGAAGTCGTCTCCGCCGAGGTGGGTGTCGCCGTTGGTCGAGAGAACCTCGAAGACGCCGTCCTTCACCCTCAGGATCGAGATGTCGAACGTCCCGCCGCCCAGGTCGTAAACGGCGATCACGCCCTCTTTCCGCCGCTGGAGGCCGTAGGCCAGGCACGCCGCCGTCGGCTCGTTCACGATCCGCAGCACGTCGAGGCCGGCGATACGTCCGGCGTCCTTCGTCGCCTGCCGCTGGGCGTCGTTGAAGTAGGCCGGAACGGTGATGACCGCCTTCTCCACGGACCGCCCGAGGTGCCGCTCGGCCCGCACGCGGAGATCCCGCAGGATGAGGGCCGAGATCTCGGGCGGCGTGAGCTCGCGGTCGCCGATCCGGATCCGGACGATCTCCTGACTGGGCGTGACGTGGAACGGGAAGTAGCGCAGCTCCTCCCGAACGTCCTCGAAGCCCTTGCCCATGAAGCGCTTGACCGAGTAGACGGCGCGCTCGGCGTTGCGGACGAGCATCCGCCGGGCGGCGTCGCCGACCACGGACCCCGCCGCTCCGAACGCGACCACCGACGGCACGAGCCCGCGGCCCTCGTCGTCACGGATCACGCGGGGCGCCCCCCGGTCCATGTACGCGACCAGACTGTTGGTCGTCCCGAGGTCGATCCCCACGACCAGCTCCGCCGCCCGGGACCCGACGGTCCCCTCGCCTTCCGTGGATGTCCGCGGCCGCGCCCCCGGGGACACGCCGATGGTCAGATCCGTCATAGGTCCGTCTGCCCTCCATCGCTTGGGACGGAGAGCGCGGCGTCGAGGTCGCGGAGGACCGTCCGCAGATAGGCTCGGGTCGCGAGGCTGTCCCGCATCGCCCCGAGCAGGCGCCGACGCGTCGCGGCGTCGCCCTGGTCCCACTCGGGGAAGCGGGCGACCAGCTCCGCCTCGGCTCCGCTTCGACGGGACGCCATCTCGGCTCGCGCGCTCTCCAGGCGGGCGCGCAGGGCGGGCGCCTCCTCGGGACCGGCCGCCGGCAGCTCCATCCGGGCTTCCTGCAGCTCCAGGATCTCCTCGAACAGATCGGCCGGCGGCTTGGCCTGCCCCGCGGCGCCCAGCCCCATGCCCTCGAGCTCCAGGAGATACTCCACCCGGCTCACCGGATCGCGCAGCGCGCGGTACGCCGCGTTCACGGCGGCCGAGGCCTCCAGGCTGATGGCCTGCTCTTCCGGCGAGCGCAGGCGGAAGTAGTCCGGATGGAGACGCCGGTTGAGCGCATGGAATCGCCGCCCGAGATCCGCCCGGTCGAGCGCCAGCCGGCGCTCGAGACCCAGCACCGTCCAGTGATCCGCGCCCGTCGCGAAGGCCTGGAGGCGACCGCACTCGGGGCAGACGTCCCCCGGGGAGGCGCCGCCGCCGCAGCTCCAGCACTTCGATCCGTTCTGCTCGCTCACCTCACCCACCCGTGAACCCTCTAAACGCCGACCGGGCCTCCGCGGAGGCCCGGTCAGAATCCCTGTCCGCTCCGCCTCGACTCAGGTCGGGATGCCGCTCGCCCCGCGCCCGGTACCGATCAGGCCGTGAACGACGTGCCGCAGCCGCAGCTCGACTTCGCGTTTGGATTGACGAATGTGAAGCCGCCGGTCAGTCCCTGGGTGACGAAGTCCAGCGTCGTGCCGTTCAGGTAGAGGTAACTCTTCACGTCCACGACCACCTTGACTCCGTCGACCTCGAACTGCTTGTCATGCTTCCGCAGCTCGTTGTCGAACTGGAGGTCGTAGGTCATGCCCGAGCAGCCGCCGCCCCGCACGCCCATGCGCAGGAAGGCATTGTCGAGCTTCTGGGACGTCATGAGCTCCTTGACCCGGTTGACCGCCACCGGGGTGATCGACACGGCCATGGTCGTCCGTCCTCCTCGCCCGGCTACCGCTCGGCCTGACCCGCCAGGGCCTGCTTCTCGGCCCACTTCTCCTGGAAGTCCTTGATCGCCGCCTTGATCGCGTCCTCGGCCAGCACCGAGCAGTGGATCTTGACCGGCGGCAGCTTCAGCTCGTTGACGATGTCCGTGTTCTTGATCTTCAGGGCGTCGTCGACGCTCTTCCCCTTCAGCCACTCGGTGGCGAGGCTCGAGCTGGCGATGGCGGAGCCGCAGCCGAAGGTCTTGAACTTGGCGTCCTCGATGACGCCGGTGTCCAGGTTGACCTTGATCTGCAGCTTCATCACGTCGCCGCACTCGGGGGCGCCGACGAGCCCGGTCCCCAGGCCCGGCGTGTCCTTGCCGAAGGACCCGACGTTCCGGGGATTGCTGTAGTGGTCGATCACCTTGTCGCTGTAGGCCATGGGCGGCGTCTCCTTTTACTCAGCCTTCCACTGGATGGACTTGATGTCCACGCCTTCCTTCGCCAGCTCGTAGAGTGGCGACATCTCGCGAAGCCGCTTCACGACATCGATCGTCTTGCCGGCCACGAAATCGACTTCCTCTTCCGTCGTGAACCGGTGCAGGCCGTATCGGATGGATGAATGCGCGAGGTCCGCTCCCACACCGAGCGCCTGGATGACATACGACGGCTCGAGGGTCGACGAGGTGCAGGCGGACCCCGACGACAGGGCGACTTCCTTGTTGAGGCCCATCAGGATCGATTCGCCCTCGACGTACGCGAAGGAGATGTTCAGGGTGTGCGGGAGCCGCCGCTCCGGGTGCCCGTTCAGGTACGCCTCGTCCACCGAGGAGAGGATCCGGTCCTGGAGCCGGTCGCGCATCCTGGCCAGCCGGGGCGCCTCTTCCGGCATCACCTCGCGGCAGATCTCCGCCGCGCGGCCGAAGCCCACCGCCAGGGGCACCGGGACCGTTCCGGAGCGAGAGCCACGCTCGTGGCCGCCGCCGTCGATCATCGGAGCGAGCCGCACCCGCGGGTTCCGCCGGCGCACGTACAGCGCGCCGATGCCCTTGGGGCCGTAGATCTTGTGCGCCGTGCACGACAGCAGGTCGATGCCCATCTTCTCGACGTCGACCGGGATCTTGCCGACGGCCTCCGTGGCATCCGTGTGGAAGAGGACGCCTCGCTCCTTCGCGATCTTGCTCAGCTCGGCAATCGCCTGGATGGTTCCGATCTCGTTGTTCGCGAGCATGATCGACACGAGGATCGTCCGGTCGGTGATGGCCTCGCGGAGGGCGTCGGGATCGACCACGCCCATCGCGTCGACCGGCAGATAGGTCACCCGCGCCATCCCCTGCTTCTCCAGCCGCCGGCAGGGGTCGAGAACGGCGCGCTGCTCCGTCATCGCCGTGACGATGTGGTCGCCCTTCTCCCGGTACATCTCGACGACGCCCTTGATGGCCAGGTTGTCCGCCTCGGTCCCGCCCGAGGTCCACACGAGCTCCTTCGGGTCCCGGGCGCCGATCAGGCGGGCCAGCTGCTCGCGGGCCCGCTCCATCCCCGCTTCCGCCTCCCACCCGAACGAGTGGTTGCGGCTTCCCGGATGTCCGAACCGCTCCGTGAAGTACGGGATCATCGCCTCGAGCACCCGCGGGTCCACCGGGGTCGTCGAATTGCTGTCCATGAAGATCGGGAACTTCACCGCCATGAGCGCCGTCTCCTCAGTGCCGCGTCGCCACGAGCCCCGGCGCAGCGACCGGCGGCTCGTTCAGGGCATTCATCGACTCCAGGGTCATGGTCTCCAAGAACCGCTCGATGCCGGTCTGGATCGCCAGCACCGGGCGCCGGATGTTGCAGCGCTCGAGCTGGGCGCACTGCATCGTCCGATAGCAGTTCACCAGGCCCAGGGGACCCTCGATCGCCCTCAGCACCTCGCTGACCCGGATCTGGCCGGGCGCGCGCGCGAGGACGTAGCCCCCCTTGGGACCGTTCACGCTGGCGATCAGCTTCCGCTTCGCCAGGCGCTGAAGGATCTTCGCCAAAAGCTCGCTCGGGATTCCCAGGTCCTCGGCGATCCGCTTCGCGTTGACGACGCCGTCGGGCTGGTGGAAGGCGATGTAATGCACCGCCATCAGCCCGTAGTCGGCCTTCTTGCTGAACCTTAACACCGACTCCTCCGGTCGCCGACCAATTCGGTCGGACTTGAAGATGACACGCCGGTCAGAGGGTGTCAAGGCAAAGAACCGCCGGAATGGTTTGGACTTACCCCGGGCTAGAGTCTTGGGCCGCTAGGTCGTGGGACGAAGGCGTCCTGAGGAGCATGTGTCCGAATCCTGACGCCTCGGTCGCCTGGAGCCCTACGAGCCGCTGGGGCCCGCCTCCCGGAGGATCCGCGCCGCTTCCTCGGGCAGCATGTCCGTCACGGCGATGCCCGAGACGGCCGTCGCGCGCTCCGGCTGCACGAGCAGCTCGAGATGCCAGTGGTAGTCGCGCTCGATCGTGTCCCACTCGCCCTGCACGATCTTGATCGCGAGGTTCGGCGAGGTGTGCAACGTGATCTCGTAGGAAGGCTCCCCGATCGCCTTCCCCAGCACCCCGGCCAGCCGCTTCAGCACTCGCGCGAGATCCGCGACCTCGTCCGAGGTGATGTCCTCGAACCCGGCAGCATGGCGGCGGGGCAGGATCCGGACCTCGAACGGCACCCGGGCCGCGTAGGGCACGAACGCGGCGAAGTGCGGTGTGTCCTGGATCAGTCGGTCCCTGGTGGCGATGCCCTCCCGGATCGTGTCGCAGAACACGCATCGGCGCTTGTACCCGTAGTACTCGCGCGCCTGCGTCAGCTCCCGGCGGAGGTCGTCGAAGACGATCGGCGCCGCCAGGATGCGTGAATAGGGATGTTGGATGCGGGACCCGGGCTTCCCGCACCGCCGGGTGATCACGACGTTCCGGATCTTCAGATCACGCTTGAGATCCTTCACCCGATCTCGGTACATCCAGAGGATGCGCTCGATCTGCGTCTCATCGGCGTTCTCGAGCCGCATGTGGTGGTCCGGGCTCTCCACGAGGATCTCGCTGGCTCCGCGCGTCGAGATCCGGTCGAACATCCCGATTCCCTCGCGGACGAGGTGCTCCTCGATGACGAAGTAGGGATCCCGCTCCGGGAAGACGCGCACCTCCCAGCCGGCGCCACCCGGGGGACGGTAGGCGGCGATCTCGGGGGGCGTGAGGTGCTCGTTGCCGGGGCAGAATGGACAAGCGCCCGGGTCGGAATCCCCATTGTTACGTGCTCGTGGCCGGACCAGTACCCACTGTCCGGTCGCCGGGTCCTTCCTCAGTTCACCTCGCATCGGCAGACGAGCCTCCCAGGATTAGATGAAAAAAGCCAATTCCGGCCACACGATAAGTGGCTGCCTTCGGCATTGTCAAGGAATGCCGACCGCGCATCCCGGACCTCGGCGATGGACGCCCGACGGTTGAATCCCAAGCGGGTGCAGAAGCCGTGCCGGACGGTCGGGAGCAGCGCCAGGATCAGGATGGCCTCGTCGCCTCCTGGATGGCGCGCCAGACGCGCTCGGGGGTCGCCGGCATGTCGAGGTGCCGCACACCTAGTGGGACGAGCGCATCGACGACGGCGTTCATCACCGCGGGCAGCGCGCCGACGGTGCCGGCCTCCCCGGCGCCTTTGGCCCCGAGGGGGTTGAGCGCGGTCGGCACCGGGTTGCTCCCGATGACCATGTCCGGCAGCGTGTCGGCGCGCGGGATCGCGTACTCCATGAACGACGCGGTCAGGAGCTGCCCGGACTCGCTGTCGTAGACGACCTCCTCCATGAGCGCCTGTCCCACGCCCTGCGCGACCCCCCCGTGGATCTGGCCGGCGAGCGTCAGCGGGTTGACGATGGTCCCGACGTCGTCGACCACCACATAGCGGGTGAGCACGACCGCGCCGGTCTCGGGATCGACCTCCACCTCGCAGACGTGGCAGCCGTTCGGCCACGTGTCCTGCGCCGGCGCAAAGGTGCCCGTCTCGTAGAGGCCGGGCTCGAGCCCAGCCGGGAGCTGAGCGGGCTGAAACGCCGCGCGGGCGACCTCGGCGATCGTCACGCCGCGGTCGGTGCCCGCCACCCGAAACCGCCCGTCCGCGAAGACGAGGTCCGCCTCGGCGGCTTCCAGCAGGTGCGCGGCGATCCGCTTGGCCTTCGCGATCACCTTGTCCGCCGCGAGCCAGAGGGCCGAGCCTCCGACCACCGTGGAGCGGGATCCCATCGTCCCCGTGCCGAACGCCACGCGGTCCGTGTCCCCGTCGACGTACCGGACGGTGTCGGGCGCCAGCCCGAGTCGCTCGTGGAGGATCTGCTTGAACGTGGTCTCGTGCCCCTGCCCTTGGTTCTTGGTGCCCATGAGCACCGTGGCGCCCCCACCCGGGTCGAACCGGATCTCCGCGAACTCCGGCAGAGGCGACGCCGCGCGCTCGATCGCGTTGACGACGGCCAGCCCGCGCACTCGCCCTCGGCGGCGCGAGGCGTCGCGCCGGGCCGGGAATCCCGCCACGTCGGCAAGGTCGAGGGCCTTGTCCATGCTCTGCTCGAAGCGCCCGCTGTCGTAGGTCGCGCGAAGGGCGGAGCGGTACGGCATCGCCGAGGCGGGGATGAGATTGATCCGGCGCAGCTCGACCCGGTCCCGGCCGAGCTCGCGAGCCGCGTCGTCGACGAGCCGCTCGATCACGTAGGTCGACTCGGGCCGGCCCGCGCCCCGATACGGCGCCGTCGAGCTCACGTTCGCCAGGACGCAGGTGACGTGGACGTACGCCGCCGGGATCGTGTACACGCCCACCAGCGTCGAGACGTTCATGAAGGTGGCCAGGAGGTTCCGGTCCGACGAGACGTACGCGCCCACGTTCGCGATCGTCCGGACGCGGAGCCCGAGGAACCGGCCCCCCGCGTCGAGCGCCAGCTCGGCGTCGCTCACCGTGTCCCGCGCATGCTCGTCCGCGAACAGCGCCTCCCGGCGCTCGCAGGCCCATCGGACCGGTCGCCCGAGCTTCCGGGCGGCCCACAGCACCAGCCGGTGCTCGGGGTACTGCCATCCCTTCGTTCCGAACGCGCCGCCGATGTCCCCCGCGATCACCCGGAGCCGGTTCTCGGGAATCCGGAAGATCGCCGAGGCCAGCACCGTGCGCACGCGGTGGGGATACTGGACGTCGGCGAAGAGCGTGTAGCGGTCCTCGCCCGCGTCGTAGACGCCGAGCGCGCCGCGAGGTTCCATGTACTGGGCGTGCACGCGGGAGACGACGTAGCGGCGGCGCACGACGTGAGCCGCCCACTCGAAAGCGGCGTCGGTGGCCGCCCGGTCGCCGGTCTCGAAGACGTTCGAGATGTTGTCGGGGCAGTCGGGCCACACCGCGAGGCTTCCGGGCCGGGCCGCCTCGAGGGTCGCCGTGACCGACGGAAGCGGCTCGTACTCGATCCGCACCAGCTCGGCGGCGTCCTCCGCCTGCGGCAGCGACTCCGCGACCAGGAACGCGACGGGATCGCCGGCGTACCGGACCCGGTCGCGCGCGAGCACCGGCTGAACGGGAGCGAACATCGATGCGCCGTCGGGGCGGGACCTGGGCAGCGTCGTGCGCGTCGTGCCGAGCCCCGCTTCGGCCAGGTCGTGTCCCGTGAAGACCGCGAGGACGCCGGGCGCCCGGAGCGCCGCCGACGCGTCGACCGCGCTGATGCGCGCATGCGCGTGCGTCGACCGCAGCACGACGGCATGGGTCTGACCGGGAAGCCCGACGTCTCCCTGAAACCGTCCCCCGCCGCAGAGCAGGCGGGGATCCTCGAATCGCCGGACCGCCTGCCCGACGCCGAAGGGGCCCATCAGAGCTGCCGATCCGCTCGGGCCGCGCAGGCTCTAGCGAGGCTCGAGCGCCGCGACGGCGCAGCCGGTGGACCAGGCCGGGACCGGCTGGTAGGCGAGGAGCGACCCGCACCCGTCGCCGGCGCTGCCGGCCACGGCGATCCAGGTGCGGATCTCGTGGCCCCCCGGTCCGGCCTCCACCTCCAACCTCTCCGAGGGATACCGCAGGAACGTGTCGATGCGACCGCCGAGGAACGCCTCGAGGAAGCGCCGGTCGAAATCGGTCCCGATACGCCCGGATTCCGCCATCGCCGGCCAGTGCGAGAGCCCGCCGGTGCCGAGCACGGCCACGCGCTCCGGCCATCGGTCCACCGTTCGGCGCAGCGCCATGCCGAGCGCGTGGCACCGGTGCAGGGGCGCCGGGATCCCCGCGAGGCAGTTTACGATGATCGGGATCACCGGCAGGTCCACACCGAGGAGGTGTAGCGGCACCATGACCCCGTGGTCGAACGCCAGCTCCTGTGACGACGACAGGTCCACGTCCTCCGCAAGGCCGAGCGCGAGCTCGCGACCGAGGCGGGCATGGCCGCGCACCGGCCGACGAGGTATTCGGACGAACTCCTCGTCGGTCGGCCCCGAGTACTCGTCGGCAAGACCGATGCAGAACGACGGCATGTGGTCGAGGAAGAAGTTGGCCCAGTGCTCCGGGGAGACGACGACGAGCACGTCCGGACGCGCGGCTTCCAGGCGCCGCTTGAGATCGGCGTAGCCGTCGAAGACGGGCCGCGACTGCTCGGGGGGCGGTTGTGTCGGCCGGCCGGTCATCCCTGGCGCATGGCTTGCCGCGAAGGCGCCGACGAGGCTCACCGCGTGACTCCGCGGATGGTCGCCAGGTACTCGGGGAAGGCCAGACCCAGGGTGGCGGCCAGCGGCGCCAGGAGCAGCGAGTGCACCCCCATCCCGTAGAGGGCGTGGAAGTCCGCTTCGAGGACCGCGCGCCGCTCCTGCTCGGTGAGCGCGTACTCCGCCACCAGCGCCTGCCGGTCGGTCATGAAGCGGCCGCGGACCTGCGGATCGCGGTTGACCTGGAAGAGAAGCTTCTGGACTTGATAGAGGCTCACACCCAGGGCGAACCTGCCCCGGATGCCGACCGTTGTCAAGCTGCCGGCGCCGCCGCGCCTTCCCTCGCGACGCGCGGAAGTGCGCTATCCTGGCGGCACCCCGATCACGAGGGGAGGCCTCCGATGCCGAGACGGCTCTTCGCGGTCCTGATCGTGCTCGTCGTCCTGATTCTGGCCGGCACGGGCCGCCCCGCGGCCGCCCAGTCCTTCTACGAGGGCAAGACGATCCGCATCATCGTGGGCCTCGCTCCGGGAGGCGGGTTCGACACCTACGCCCGGGTGATCGCGCGCCACATGGGCAAGCACGTCCCGGGGAATCCTACCCTCGTCGTCGAGAACATGCCCGGGGCCGGGAGTCTCATCGCGGCGAATCACATCTACAAGGTGGCCAAGCCCGACGGGCTCACCGTGGCCAAGTTCAACGGGCCGCTCATGATGGGCCAGGTCCTCGGCCAGCCTGGGATCGAGTTCGATGCCCGGAAGTTCGAGTTCATCGGCGCCGCCGTCACGGAGGACGTGGCGTGCGCTTTGACCAAGGCGAGCGGGATCACGACCGTGGAGAAGTGGATGGCCTCGCCCATCCCCGTCAAGATCGGCAGCATCGCGCCGGGCACCTCGCCCGAGAACACGGCCCGCATCCTCAAGGCGACGCTCGGACTGCCGATCCAGCTGGTCTCCGGCTACAAGGGCACGGCGGAGATCCGCCTGGCCGCGGAGGGCGGGGAGGTCGCGGGGGCCTGCTGGTCATGGGAGTCGATGCGAGCGACCTGGCGCAATGGGCTCGAGGCCGGCGACGTGATCCCCGTCCTGCAGGTGACGGCGCGGCCCTTCCCGGACTTGCCCAAGGTTCCCCTGGCGATCGACCTGGCCAAGACCGACGAGGCGCGCCGGCTGATCGCGGTGGGCGTCCAGAACGCCGCCTCCTTCGCCCGGCCCTTCGTCCTGCCGCCGGGCACCCCGAAGGACCGGGTTCAGGTGCTGCGCCGAGCCTTCCAGGACACGCTGAAGGACGGCGCCTTCCTGGCGGAAGCCGAGAAGGCGAAGCTCACGATCGGGCCCGTGACGGGGGAAGAGCTGGCGCGGATGGTCGCGGAGCTCTTCACCCTCGACGCGGGTCTCGTCGCCAAGCTCAAGGCCATCCTGCAGAACTGAGCCGCGGCGCCGGATGATTCGGGCGGGCGTATCGCGTCGCGGGCGGCGGCCGCGTGGAGGCCGCCAGGGACCAGTTCGAGAGCCCCTCGGGACGATAGCGCTTCTGGCCCTGGCCCTGGGCACCCTCCTCGGGACTGCGGTGGTTCACGCTCAGCCGGCCGGAACGTCGCACCGCATCGGCCTCCTCGGCAACGAGGAGAGCGCGCCCTGGCAGGCGTTCCGCGAGGCACTCCGGGAGCTCGGATACGTCGAGGGCCGCAACGTCACCATCGAGTCGCGCTGGTCCGAAGGCCTGACCGACCGGCTCCCGGGCCTCGCCATGGAGCTCGTCCGGCTGAAGCCGGACGTCATCGTCGCCTCGGGCACCCAGGCGGTCCGCGCGGCGAAGCAGGCGACCGGCTCGATCCCGGTCGTCATCGCCGTGTCCGCGTACCCGGAGCGGATCGGCCTCGTGGAGAGCCTCGCCCGGCCGGGCGCAACGTCACCGGGCTCAGCAACGTCGCCCCGGAGCTGGCCGGCAAGCGCATCGAGCTCCTCAAGGAGATCGCACCGAGGATCTCGCGAGTAGCCTATCTCTGGAATCCAGACAGCCCGGTCGAGCCGGTCGGGCTCCGGGATCTCGTGGCGGCGGCGTCGGCGGCCGGCATCGAGATCCTCCAGTTCCACGTGCGCACGCCCGACGATTACCCGCCCGCCTTCGCCGGCGCGATATCGGGCCGCGCGCAGGCGCTGATGGCCGTCGGGAATCCCGTCAACTTCAAACACCGGCAGCTGATCGCGGACTTCGCCCTCCGGCACCGACTCCCGAGCATCTACGAGGAGCGGCTCTTCGTCCAGGCCGGGGGCCTCATGTCCTACGCGCCGAGCTTCGACGAGCTGTTCCGACGCGCGGCGACCTACGTGGACCGGATCCTCAGGGGCGCGAAGCCGGCGGATCTGCCCGTCGAGCAGCCGACCCGGTTCGAGCTGTTCCTCAATGCGAGGACGGCGAAGGCCCTCGGCCCGGCGATCCCACCGGCGCTCTTGCTGAGAGCGGACCAGGTGATCGAGTAGGCCGCGCGCGCCGCCGGCGGCCGCCGATCCCGCCCCATCCGGGCGTCAATCGTTGACGGTGGTCGTGAAGCCGGCCCGGCGGGCCCAGTACTCCCAGGCCCGGTTCTGCGACCGCGCCCGGAAATTCATCTGCTCGGTATGGCGGATCTCCCCCTCACTCAGGTAGGTCACGGCCCCCAGCTCGCGCGCCTCCTTGACGAGGGCGGCGTTGACCATGAGGTAGATCGAGACGAACACGGTCGCCTTCAGGTCGTGGGTCGCCACGACGGCGCCGTGACCCCGCATGAGGCACGCGCGGTGGGGCCCGAGCTTCCGGGCGAGCGAGTCGCCCATGGCGGCGGTGGTGACGAGAAGGTCCGTGTCGCCGAACTCCGCGCGGACGTCCCAGATCGGGACCTCGGCGCCGATAGAGCCCGCGATGTGCCAGATCGGGCGGATGGAGACCCCGGTCACGCCGAACGGGACGAGCGACCGGGCATGGTTGTGGCACACCGACGCCACGTCGGCGCGCAGGCGGTAGATGGACCCGTGGATGGGCCGCTCGGAGTACATCGTGCGGTCGCGCTGGTCGATGGGTCGGTTGTCGAGGTCGAACTCCATGAGGTCGCCGCGCTCGACCAGCTCGGGGCTCCGGGAGCGCGCCAACAGATAGCGGTCGGCTCGCGCCGGATGCCGGACGCTCACGTGCCCGAAGGCGTCGATCACGCCCTCGTTGGCGAGGATCCGGTTCGCGATGACGAGGTCGTTCAGCGCGCTGTCGAGCGCAAGGTCTTCCGACATCGACTCGTCTCCTCTCCGGGGACGCCCGGCGCTAGCCGTAGCCGAACCATTCGAACAGCCGCCCCGGCGGGAAAGGTACGCCGAGCAACCGCGCGAAGAGCCCGTCGACGAACAGGAACCCGCCGACGCTCAGCGCCAGGCTCAGGATCCACGGCTCGCGGGCGCCAAGCCTGAGGTAGAGAAAGGTCGTCAGGAGGGTGGCCAGCGGGAAGCCGACCAGCCAGATCGCGGCGAACATGCCCACGATCCACGCGGCGATCTCCGCGGTTCGGCGCCCGCCGTCCGCCTGAGGCGCTCCGACGTCGTCGGGGTCGCCCGCCGGTCGACCCCCGGCGAGATCGCGGGCTAGCTGGGCGATCGCGAGCCCGAGCGCCGGGACGAGCAGCGCCCACGGGAAGAGCCCGGCGCGCATCGCGAATCCCCTGCTCTGCCAGAACGCCCAGACGAGCACGCCTACGATGGCCAGGCTGAACGCCGCCCGGCCGTCGAGGCGGCGATCGCGCGCGGGAGCGCTCTCGGCGTCGGGCGCCGGCGGCATCCGGGAGCGGCGGCTCCGCAGAATCGGCACCGAGAGCCCGACCACGACGAGAGCGAGCAGCACCAGCACGCCCGGTCGGAGCAGCCAGGCCAAACCGTAGCTGCCCATCGCCAGGAACAGCCGGTTCTCGGCCAGCGGCCCGAGGACCAGGCCGAGGAGGAGCGGCGGCCGTGGCCAGCCGAACCGCGCCATGCACAGGCCCAGGACGCCGAACACGAGGACGATGCCGAGGTCCTGGAAGACGTTCTTCTCCGCGAAGGCGCCGACGTACACGAGGGTCAGAATGGCGGGAACGAGCAGGGTGCCGCGGATCTGCGTGATGCGGGCGAGCCGTCCCATGAAGGCGAGACACGTCGCCACGGCGATCACGTTGGACACGACGATGGTCCACACCATCGCCAGCGTCACGGCCAGGTGGCCGCGCGGGGCCGGCGCCAGCATCGCCGGCCCCGGGACCAGTCCCTGGATGAAGAACGCGCCCATCAGGATGGCGGTGCTGACGCTCGCGGGCACGCCGAACGCCACCGTGGTGACCAGGCTCCCGCCCAGCGTCGAGTTGTTCGCGGCGCCGGGGCCGAGGACCCCCTCGACCGCGCCCTTCCCGAAGCGGCTCCGGTCCGGCGAGCTCTGGACCGCGTGAGCGTAGGCCACCCACTGCGTGGTCGCCGCCCCCAGACCCGGGATCACCGACACGAAGGTGCCCACGGCGCTGCAGCGCAGCACCAGCAGCCAGTGGCGGAAGGTGTCGCGGACGCCGTGCCACACGTCCCCCACCCGGCTCACGTCCACCTGCGCGATGCTCGAGCGCTTGACGGCCAGGTCCACCAGTTCGGGGATCGCGTAGAACCCGATCGTGACCGGGATGAGCCCGATGCCGTCCCAGAGGAAGAGCTGGCCGAACGTGTACCGCTGGGTCCCGGAGATCGGATCCATCCCGATCGTGGCCAGCCACAGCCCGAGACCGCCGGAGATCAGCCCCGGCAGGAGCGCCTGGCCGCTCAGCGCGGCGACGAACGTGATCCCGAGCACCGCCAGCATGAAGAACTCGGGCGAGCCGAGCGCCAGCACGAGCGGACGCACCACGGGTATGGCGAGTCCGAGGACCAGCGCGCCGAACACGGCGCCGATGAGCGAGCTCATCATCGCCGCTCCCAGCGCCCGTCCGGCCTCGCCACGCTTGGCCATGGCGTGACCGTCCACGATGGTGGCGGCGGAGGTCGGCTCTCCGGGAATCCCAAACAGGATGGAGGTGATGTCGCCGGTCGTGTGCGTGACGGCCAGCATGCCGAGGAGGAAGGCGAACGCCTCCACCGGCGTCATCTTGAGGACGAAGGGCAGCATGAGGGCCAGCGTGGTCGGCCCGCCCAGGCCGGGGAGGAGCCCGACCACGAACCCGATGGCGACCCCGATCAGCATGAGGCCGAACGAGGGCCACGTGAAGACCTGCACGAGCCCGGTCAGGCCGGCGTGGAGGAAGTCGGCGATCGACGAAGCTCCCCAGGCTTGGCGGTGCAGGCCGCGCGTCCGCGTCCGGTGTCGTCCGGGCCCATGCGGTCGCGGGTTTCACCGACCCGGAAGGCATGCTAGGTTACGAACCCGGGACCGTCAACCCGATCATGAGCCGGCTCACGCTCACGCTCGCCTGCGGCGACTACGACCGCACTCTCCCGCTCCGGACCGGCGCCGTCGAGCCGCGCGGCGTGGAGCTCCGCGTCGTGCCGCTCGAGCCCGAGGAGATGTTCTACCGGATGGCCCGGCGCCGCGACTTCGACGTCGCGGAGTTCTCGCTGTCCACCTACACGATCTTGCGTGGCCGCGGCGAGCCGTTCGTCGCCATCCCGGTGTTCCCCTCGTTCGCCTTCCGGCACTCGGCGATCTGGGTTCGCGACGGCGCGGGAATCCAGGAGCCGCGGGACCTCGTCGGCAAGCGCGTCGGCGTCCCGAAGTATCACATGACGGCCGCGGTGTGGGTCCGCGGCATCCTGGAGGACGAGTACGGCGTCGCGCCCGGCGATCTTAACTGGTTCGAGGGCGGCGAGGGAGCGGCCGTGAAGGAGGTAGACGTGGCGCTGCCGCCGGGCCTCCCCCACCAGGTGGTTTCCGGTAGCCGCACGCTCGGCCAGATGCTCCGCGATGGAGCGCTCGACGCCTTCATCGGAGCTCGCCGGCCGGCAGGCGCCGGTGGAGCGGCGCCGGTGCGCCGGCTGTTCCCCGATTTCCGCCGCGTGGAGCGCGCCTACTACGAGAGGACCGGTATCTTCCCCATCATGCACACGGTCGTGCTCAAGGAGGAGCTGGTCCACCAGCACCCCTGGCTGCCCCGCTCCCTGTACGAGGCCTTCGCCGAGTCCAAGCGGCTCGCCTACGAGCGGCTCTCGGACACCGCGGTGCTCCCGTACGTCCTGCCGTGGCTGGTGGCGGAGGCAGAGGAGACCCGGGCGCTCATGGGCGACGACCCCTTCCCGTACGGAGTCGCGAGGACGCGGAAGTCCGTCGAGACCCTCGCGGGCTACTCGTTCCGCCAGGGTCTGGCGCCGCGCCGCCTCACGTCGAAGGAGCTGTTCTGCGAGTCCCTGCTCGACACCTAGGCTGGTGACGATCGAGCGCCGCCTCTGAAAAGGCGCCTCGAACCACCGATCCTCCCGACGGAGCTACTTGCCGGCCCGGCCTGCGTCGGCCGTCCAGGGGATGGCCCGGATGCGTCCGGCCGCGCGGCGGTCGCCTACTGGCAGAAGACCCTGCCGCCGACCTGAGTGCACCCCGGCCGGGAGGGCTGCGTGATGGGCTGCTGGTTGCGCAGCAGGAGCTGGAACTGCAGGTTCTGCTCTTGCTGCTGCTGGACGCTCCGTCCCTGACGCTCGGCCTCGCGCCGGGTCTCGCCCTGCTGGGTCTCCAAGCTCTGCCGGTGGCGCTCGATCGCGCCATCCAGCCCCCCGGCGGACTGGGCGCTTGCGAGCCCGACGAGGGTCGCCGCGAGGAGAAGTGCCGCCGCCAGCCTCATGGCCGTATTGTCCCGCGGTCCTGGCCGCCGTCAAGCCGAGCGCCCTGGTCCGGTCCTCCCAAGCGAACGCGACGGCGCGCCAACCGGAGCCAGCCTCCCTTCGATCCAGGGCACGGCGGTCGCAACGGGCCGGATTGACACGCGCGAGATGCGCCGCGTACGTTGGAGACCACTTCAGCGAGGAGCGAGATGAAGATCAGCGCGTTCCACCTGATGCCGCACCGCGAGCTGCCCGCCGACTTCGAGCAGCGCTACGAGTCCGTCTGGGTCACGCCGCCCTGGTGGGAGCTCGCCGATGCCCGCCGGGTGGGCCAATACTACAACTGGACGCTGGACGAGCTGCTCTTCGCAGCCCGCTCCGGCTTCGACGGGCTCTGCACGAACGAGCACCACCAGAACGCCTACGGCTTCATGCCGAGCCCGAACCTCATGGGCAGCGCCCTGGCCAAGCTCACGCAGGGCATGGACGTCGCCATCGTCCAGATGGGCTCCACCCTCCCCACGTCGAACCCGCCGATCCGCGTCGCCGAGGAATACGCGATGCTGGACTGCATCAGCGGCGGGCGGCTGGTGGCCGGCATGCCGCTCGGCAGCCCGATGGACGTGAACCTCTGCTACGGCATCACGCCGATGGAGCAGCGGGAGCGGTACCGCGAGGCGTTCGCGCTGGTCCTGAAGGCGTGGCAGGCCCGAGAGCTGTTCGCGTGGAACGGCCGCTACTATCAGCTGGCCAACGTCAATCTCTGGCCACGCCCCATCCAGGAGCCGCATCCCCCGGTGTGGGTCCCGGGGTCGGGGAGCGTCAGCACCTTCGACTTCGCCGTCGACAACGACGTCTGCTACTGCTTCCTCAGCTACTCGGGGGCCCGCCCGGCCAAGACGATGATGGACGGCTACTGGGACGTGGCAGCGGGGAAAGGACGCGACGCGAATCCCTATCGCGCCGGGTTCCTCCAGCTGGTCGCCGTCTCCGAGACGGACGCCCGCGCCGAAGAGGAGTACGCGCGGCACGTCGAGTACTTCTACCACAAGTGCCTGCACGTCCCGGGTCCGTGGTTCTCGCCGCCGGGAAACCAGGACTACCGGAGCCTGCTCGCCGCCGCGCGCAACCCCGTGCGCCGGCAGGAGAACCCGAAGGATCTCCGCTACCGGGAGTTCGTGGAGCGCGGCTACGTCATCGCCGGGTGCCCGGCCACCGTCCGGCAGCGTCTCGAGGAAGAGGTCGTCCGCAGCCTGCGCGTGGGCAACCTGATGCTGCTGGTGCAGATCGGCTCCATGCCGCACGAGCTCACGCTGAAGAACATCACGCTGCTCGCCCGAGAGGTTCTCCCGTTCCTTCGGGGCATCTGGGACGACGAGGGCTGGGTGAACCACTGGTGGCCCCAGAGCCTGCGCGGCGTCGTGCCGAGACCCGCGGCTCACGCGACCGCGTGACGACGCCGGACGCGCGGACCGTCTCCGTCTGGGGAGATCGGGTCCAGATCCGGGTGCTGTCGAAGGGGCGCGGCCCCGCGGTGGTCTTCTTCCACGGGCCGTGGGGTCTCGCCTGGGACCCGTTTCTGGACGAGCTGGCCCGGAGCTTCACCGTGTACGCGCCCGAGCACCCCGGCACCAGCCCCGGGCGGCCCGACGACATCTACCATCTCGATGGCGTGTGGGATCTGACGCTCTGCCACGACGAGCTGCTGGAGCAGCTCGGGCTCGCAAGCGCGGCCTTCGTGGGCCACTCGTTCGGCGGGATGGTGGCCTGCGAGGTCGCGGCCGCCCACCCGCACCGGGCGAGCCGCCTGGTGCTGATCGATGCGTTGGGTCTCTGGCGCGACGACGCCCCGATTCCCAACTGGATGCTCATGCCCCACGGCGACCTCGCGGGCCACGTCTTCGGCGACGGCGACGGCGAGGCCGCGCGTCGGATGTTCCCGGTCCCCGAGGACCCGGAGGCGCAGGTGATGGCGCGAGTCGCCCTCCAGTGGGCGATGGGCGCCACCGGCAAGTTCCTCTGGCCGATCCCGGACAAGGGGCTCAAGAAGCGGATCCACCGGATCCAGGCCCCCACCCTCGTGGTGTGGGGCCAGGAGGACCGGATCGTCCCGCCCGTGTACGCGGTGGAGTTCGCCCGGCACATCGCCGGCGCGCGGGTGGAGGTGGTGGACCGCGCCGGCCACGCGCCGCACCTGGATCGGCCGGAGCCGGTCGCCCGTCTGGTCCGCAGCTTCCTGACCGCGTAGATCGTCTCCGAGCGGGCAACCTCGGCGATCCGATCCGATGCGCCGACGAGCTCCAGCGCTGTGCGGACGAGACCGGGACCAACACGTTCATCTTCCGGGTGGGCTGGCCAAGCATGCCCCAGGACGGCATCCTGCGCGGGATGCGGTGGCTGGGCGAACAGGTGCGGCCGCGGGTCTCGGCCAAGCCGGCCGGTGCGATCAGCTGATCGAGCCGTCGGTCACGAGCCCGGCTTGCGCACCTCGCACAGATGGGACCGCAAGGGAGACGTGCCGCTGATCGGATCGACCACGTCGGTGCCGATCAGGGCGTTGTAGTTGGCGCTGCCCTCCCCCACGACGTCGTAGCCCGGGAGCCCGAGCGGCTCGCACGCTTGCCACCAGCCGAACTGCGCGCACACGACCTCGACGGCCAGGCTCGAGTTGAGCCGGGCGCGCCCGCGCATGGTCCCGCGAGGAGTCTCGACGACGACCCAGTCCCCCGAGCCGATGCCACGGGACTCGGCCGCCGCCGGGTGGAGCTCCACGACGGGATCGCGGCTGTGCCGGCGCAGCCGGGGCAGGCTTCGGTGCTGGCTGTGACAGAACTCGACGGTCTTGGCGGACGTCAGGACGAGCGGATAGCGCGCGGCGAGGTCCGGCCGGCTCACCGGGCTGGTCGCGGGCTCCAGGTACTCGGGAAGCGGCGCCTGACCGTGCTCTAGGAACGCCTGCGCGTAGATCTCCACGCGCCGGGTAGGAGTCGGGAAGCCCGCGGGGCCGGCGGGCGTTCGCTCCGCGTACTTTCGGTATCGCGTCTCAAGCGGAACGCGCACGCCTTCCGGATGGGCCCGCAGGGACTCCAGCGTGACCCCCGACGGAGCCAGGACGAAGCGGTGCCCCGCATCCTGGTCTCCCCCGAAGAACTCCGCCCCGAGCCCCAGGCGCTTGGCGAGCTCGCAGACGATCCAGATGTCCGAGCGCGCCTCGCCCCGGGGCGGCACCACGGGCGCGCGGAGCTGGATCAGCCCTTCCCCCTCGAGCGTCGGGCCGAACCCGACGCGGAGCCCTTCCCGCTCCCATGCCGACGCCACCGGCAGGACGACGTCCGCCAGGGCCGCGGTGGGCGTCAGGAACAGGTCCGCGCAGACGACGAAGTCGAGCTGTCCGAGCGCGGCGCGGCCCACGTCGGCGCCGGGCTGCGAGAGGAGCATGTTCCCACCGAAACCGATGAGGCCGCGGATCGGGTACGGCGTGCCGGTGACGATCGCGCGGTACACGTCGCCGGCGGTCACCCAGCCGTGACGGCCGGGACCGAATGGGCGATCGGCGAAGCCGAGCACCTTCGCCCGGTCGGCCGCGGGGACGAGCGCGCGCCCCCCCAGGTCGTTGACGGCGGGTCTGCTGACCCGGAGGTTCCCGCCGGGGGCGTCGACAGAGCCCGTCAGGGCGTACAGGAGCGAGATCGCGCGGACCGTCTGCGTGGCGTTGGTGTGCTGCTCGAGACCGGTCCAGTGGAAGTAGGCCACGGGACGCCGCTCCCAGAGCAGTCGCGCCGTCTCCACGATCTGCCGCGCCGGGACCCCGGTGATCCGCTCGACGCGCGTCGGAGGGTACGCCCGACAGAGCTCGGCGTAGCGCTCGAACGCCGGGCGGCAGCGGACAGGCCCTTGCGCCGTCGCGCAGGTCGCCGACCCGAACAGCATCGGCTCCCCGATCGGCGCCGAGAACTGGGCGGAACGGGAATCGTAGCCGACCGGGCGCGCCCCCGCCCGGTCCCACGCCACGTGGGCGGTAGCGGGGCCGCCGTCGCCCAGGTCGGCTCCGGTGAGGAAGCGGCCGGTGTCGTCACGGACGAGAAAGGGGCCCGTGCTCCAGTCGCGGATGAAGGCCCGGTCGTACCAGCCCTCGGCCAGCATGACACCGGCCAGCCCCAGCGCCAGCGCGCCGTCCGTTCCCGGGCGGACGCGAAGCCACTGGTCCGCTCGCTTGGCGAAGCCCGCGCGCCGCGGATCGACGACGACCAGCGCCGCTCCCCGCGCCCGGGCCTCGGCGACCGCCGTCGCCTGCGCAAGGAACGACGTCGAGGGATTGTGCCCCCAGAGCAGAAGACAGTCCGTGCGCGCGAAGTCGGGCGTGCCGATGTCGTGCCCGAACGTGAACGCCGTCGCGTAGTCCCGGTGCCACGCGCACAGCTCCTCGGCCCAGATCGTGTTCGGACTGCCGAAGAGCCGGATCAGCCGCTCGATCCAGGGAAATCCGTCGGAGACGGCCGTCCCCGACGGCGTGGTCACCGCGAACGCGACGGACTCGGGCCCCTCGCGACCGGCGGCCTCGCGCATGCGGTCCGCGGTCCAGTCGAGCGCCTCGTCCCACGAGATCCGGACCCAGCCGGGGTCGGGGTCGCCTTTGGGCCGCGTCCGTCGCATGGGATGGAGGAGCCGGTCCTCGGCGTACACGAGATCGGGCGCCGCTCGCCCCTTCACGCAGAGGCTCTGGCCGGTCGGATGACGCGGATCGGGCTCGACGGCCACCAGCCGGCCGTCGGCCACGACGGAGATGCATCCGCAGCGCGAGCGGCACAGGGCGCAGAACCCCGGGATTCGCTGAGCGGCCATCACGATCCTCCGTGCCTCGGCGACGGCGTGGCGTCTCTCACGCGGCCGTCGCGACGAGCGCCCGCCGACCGCACCTCATGGACTGACCCTCCGGTGTCGGGCAATCTAGCACACGGGCCCGCCGGAGCGACGATGGGGCCTCCGGACGGCGTCGGCCGCTCCAGAGCGGCCGACAGGCTCGGAAGCGGTCGGCGCCGGAACGCCCGAGGCAACGGCCGAACGGGCACGGCCCGTTGTCCCCGCCGGGCGATCCGCGCTAAGCTGGCCAACGACGGCAGCCGCACTCGGGGAGGAGCCATGGCGGACGACCGGTACGACCGGACGACCCAGGACGTCGGCAACATCGTGGCGCTCGAGCACGTCAACGTGAAGGTCCCCGACCAGCAGCTCGCCACGCTCTTCTACGTCGTGGGACTCGGGCTCACCCGGGACCCCTATCTGATGACGGGACTCGAGAACATGTGGGTCAACATCGGGCAGCAGCAGTTCCACCTGCCCACGGGCTCGCCGCAGGTCGTGCGGGGCGACGTCGGTCTGGTCATCCCCGACTTCGACGAGCTGCCCGGCCGCCTGACGATGGTCCAGCGCCACCTCGGGGGAACGAAGTTCGCCTTCAGCGTGGAGGACAAGCACATCCGTGTGGTGTCGCCCTGGGGCAACGTGATCCGGTGCCATCCGCCCGGGCCTGCCTTCGGCGGCCTGACGCTCGGCATGCCGTACGTCGAGTTCGCCGTCGAGCCCGGCGCGGCCGAGGGCATCGCCCGGTTCTACCGGGAGGCGCTCGGCGCACCGACCGTGCTCGGCCGGAACGGCGGCGGTCCTGCGGCCCGGGTCACGGTCGGGGCCCACCAGGAGCTCGTCTTCCGGGAAACGGACGCCGCGATCCCGCCCTACGACGGCCATCACATCCAGATCTACATCGCGAACTTCTCGGGCCCCCACCACTGGCTGCTCGAGCGCGGGCTCATCACGGAAGAGAGCAACTGGTACCAGTACCGCTTCCAGGACATCGTCGAACCCGACTCCGGCCGCGTGCTCTTCACCGTCGAGCATGAAGTCCGGAGCCTCCGCAGCCCGCTCTACCTCCGGCCCCTGGTGAACCGCAACCCGGCCCAGCGGCAGCCGACCTACCAGCGCGGGCGGGACGCCTACGTCCCGGGGATGAGCTAACTGATTAGGTAGAGGGGCTTGGCGCAGATGTAACACGCCCACGCCCGGCGACACCACCGAGGTCCCGAGATACCCGGCAACTAGACTAGCCGCGTTCAACCAATTCCCCCGGCTGCCCAGCGTCCTCATGCGGCTAGAACCCGATAGGAGGACCCAGCATGAGCGCTCTCGTTCTCGTCGTGACGGCCGCCTTGTCTCTTCTCCTTGCCAGTGCCCCCGCCTTCGCGCAGCACGTGGGCAAGGGCTCCTGCGTCGGCGAGTCTTTTGACGCCTGCACCGGCAACACGGGCAATATCAAGAACAACGCCTGCGTCGGGGACAGCGCCTGCCAGAGCAACGCGGGTGCCGTTGGGAACGGCGCCTGCGTCGGGTTCTTCGCCTGCGTGGAGAACAC
>JBIOVM010000059.1:0-17603 GCA_044867785.1 Candidatus Rokuibacteriota bacterium
CGGGGCCCGACGCCCCGGCGCGGCCCGGTCGTCAGAACCGTGACGTCCCGAAGACTTGTCCGGTCACGACGATCTCACCGTCGCACGTCTCGGTCCCGGTTAGCTCGTCTCCACCGCTCAGGACGGAGAGCTCGAAGGTGCACGCAGACCCGCTTCCGTTCTGCGCGCGTACCGTCCCGGTGAACCTGTGGTCGGCACGACACGTCCCGTTCAGCACGCTATCGGCGATGAGCGGCGATGGTCGATCGCATGTTCCGTCCCGGCGTCCCCGTCCGGACGAGATCACACGAGACATTCACCGGCGGGATACTCCTGTGACCGCCGTCCGCCATCGGCGCGTCGGTGGGCTCGCGCCGGCGTCGCCGGCGAGCCGGCGGTCGACCCCCTCGAGCGGACGGCCGGCTCACGGGAGCGACCTCGATGGGGCACGGCCGGCCACGCTGCCCGCCGACGAGCATGTGGCACACTGAGAGGCGTCGTGCCTCGAGAGCCCGAAGCCGTGGACACGTCGGACCTTCTGAAGCAGCTCCGCATCGACCGGGACGCACCGGCCCCGCGCTCGCGAACCCGCGCGCTCGCGCTCGCCGGGGCGGTCCTGCTCGTGCTCGGAGGCGGGCTGGTCTGGTTCGTCCTCGCCCGCGCGGCGCCGCCCGCCGTGCGCACGGCGATGGCGCGCCCGGCGAGCCATGGGGCGGAGAGCGGCTCCATCCTCGACGCCAGCGGCTACGTGACCGCGCGGCGCCAGGCGACCGTCTCGGCGAAGATCACCGGGAAGGTCGTCGCCGTCCTGATCGAGGAAGGCATGCGGGTCGAGGAAGGCGCCGTGCTCGCCCGCCTCGACGACACGGAGGCGAAGGCCCAGCTCGCGCTCAGCCGCGCCCAGCTGGCGGCCGCTCGCTCGCAGGTCGCGGAGATCCGCACCCAGCTGGAGCAGGCCGAGCGGGACCAGGCGCGGCAGCGGGAGCTCTTCGAGCGTCGGTCTCCGCTCGCGACCGCCCGGGCCCAGCTGGCGGCCGCCCAGGCGCAGCTGGCCGAGGTGCGCGCTCAGATCGAGCAGGCCGATAGGGAATACGAGCGCCAGCGGGAGCTCTTCGAGCGGCAGCTGATCGCCGCGCAGGCCTTGGACGTCGCGCGGGCGCAGCGTGACGCCCTGCGCGCACGGCTGGCCGCGGGCGCGGAGCAGGTCCGGATGGCCCAGGAAGCGGTGGCCGTGGCCGAGGTGAACACCGCGCAGGCGCTCGAGGCCGCGCAGGCCCAGCGCGACACGCTGCGGGCCAAGCTGGCCGCCGCCGGCGAGGCGATCCGGGTCGCTCAGGAAGGTGTCGCCGTCTCGGAGGTGCAGCTCGACAACACCGTGGTGCGCGCGCCCTTCGGCGGGATGGTCGTCGCCAAGGCCGCCCAGCCGGGCGAGATGGTCTCGCCGCTCTCGGCCGGCGGCGGCTTCACGCGGACCGGCATCGGCACCATCGTCGACATGGAATCGCTCGAGATCCAGGTGGACGTGAACGAAGCGTTCATCAACCGGGTCAAGCCGGGGCAGCCCGTGGAGGCGTCGCTCAACGCCTATCCCGACTCGAGGCTGCCCGCCGAGGTGATCGCCATCATCCCGACGGCGGACCGCAGCAAGGCTACGGTGAAGGTGCGGATCGCCCTCGAGCAGCGCGACGCGCGCGTCGTCCCCGACATGGGCGTGCGCGTGGCGTTCCTCGATCGGCCGCCGGCCGCGGACGCGGGAGCGCCGTCGCGCGCCGGCGTCCTGGTGCCGGCGGAGGCGGTGCGCTCGGACGGGGACCACGGCGTCGTCTTCGTCTACGCGGACGGCAAGGTGGAGCGGCGGCGGGTGGCTCCGGGCCCGACGTTCGGTGCCGACCGCCAGGTGCTGAGCGGCCTGCGTCCGGGGGATCGCGTGGTGGTGTCCCCGCCGGACACGCTCAGGGACGGCGCCGCGGTCCGGCTCACCGAGGGCGGGTAGCGAGGCCAGGGCCCGGGCGGACGCGCGCCCCGCTCACGATGACCCTGGTCGAGGTCCGCGGCGTCACCAAGACGTACCAGCGCGGTCGCGAGCGGGTCGAGGTCCTGCATGGCGTCGACCTCGACATCCCGGCCGGCGACTTCCTGGCGCTGATGGGCCCCTCGGGGTCGGGCAAGACCACCCTGCTCAACCTGATCGGGGGGCTCGACACGCCGTCCGGGGGCCAGATCGTCGTCGGTGGCCAGCGCATCGACCGGCTGTCGAGCCGCGAGCTGACCCGGTGGCGGGCGGCCCACGTCGGCTTCGTCTTCCAGTTCTACAACCTGATGCCGGTGCTCACGGCCCAGCGGAACGTCGAGCTGCCCCTGCTGCTCACGAGCCTGTCGGCGGACGAGCGACGGCGGCGGGCCGGCATCGCGCTGACCCTCGTCGGCCTCGCGGACCGCGCGGGCCACAAGCCGAAGGAGCTCTCGGGGGGACAGGAGCAGCGGGTGGCGATCGCCCGCGCGATCGTGTCCGACCCGACGCTCCTGATCTGCGACGAGCCGACCGGGGATCTCGACCGCGCGACGGCCGCCGAGATCCTCACGCTGCTGCAGATGCTGAACCGGGACCACGGCAAGACGATCGTGATGGTCACGCACGATCCGAAGGCCGCCGAGTACGCCCGCCGCCGCCTCCTCCTCGACAAAGGCACCCTCGGGGTCAGACTTTCAAACTCCGGGGTCAGACCCTGACTTTGGTTTCCAAGCGATCCGGGCACGTCAAGGCGTGACCCCATGGGCTACCTGCCACTCCTCTGGGCCGGGCTGTTCCGCAAGAAGACGCGGACGGTGCTGACCTTGCTCTCAGTGTTCGTCGCGTTCCTGCTGTTCGGGCTGATGCAGGCGGTGACCACCGCGTTCGAGTCGGGCGCCGACAGCGCCGACGCCAAGCGCCTCCTGACGATCGCCCGCTACTCCATCATCGAGCTCCTCCCGCTCGCCCACCTCCGCCAGATCGAGCAGGTGCCGGGGGTGGTGGGCGTCGCCCACGCGGAGTGGTTCGGCGCGAAGTACCAGAACGAGAGCAACGCCTTCCCCGTGTTCGCCGTCGATCCCGGCCGCTACCTCGACATGTACCCGGAGTTCCTGATCGCGCCCGCCGAGCTGGAGGCGTTCGCGCGCACGCGCGCCGGCGCCGTCGCCGGCGTGCGCCTGGTCCAGCGCTACGGCTGGAAGGTCGGGCAGAAGCTCCCGATCAGCTCGGAGATCCACCCCCGGGCGGACGGCAGCCTGGCCTGGGAGTTCGACCTGGTCGGCACGATCGACGCCGAGGATCCGGCCGTGCGCGCCAACACCGACGTCGTCCTCATCAACGTCGCGCACTTCGACGAGGCCCGGCGCCTCGGCAAGGGGCGCACCGGCTGGTACGTCGTGCGCATCGACGACTCGTCGCGCGCCCGGGCCATCGCGGCCGACATCGACCGGCGCTTCCAGAACTCGCCCGACGAGACCAAGACGCAGCCGGAGAAGGAGTTCGCCGTGGGGTTCGCCAAGCAGATCGGCGACCTCGGAGCGCTCGTCACCCGCATCCTCGCCGCGGTGTTCTTCACCATCCTCATCATGACCGGCAACACGATGGCCCAGTCGGTCCGCGAGCGCATTCCCGAGCTGGCGATCCTGAAAACGCTCGGCTTCTCCGACGGGAAGGTCACGGCGCTGGTGCTGGCGGAGGCCCTCCTGCTCCTCGCCCTGGCCGGCGCGCTCGGCATGCTGGTGGCGGCCGGCGCGTTGCCGGTGCTGAATCGCGCGATCGGCTCGCGCTTCCCACCCCTCTACGTGACGGCCGGCACCTGGATCGCCGGCACCGGCATCGTTCTGGCGCTGGCGCTCGCCGTCGGGCTGCCTCCCGCGCTCAGGGCCAGGCGGCTCCGGATCGTCGACGCGCTCGCCGGGCACCGCTGACCCACGACGATGCAGGCGCTCCACCAGATCGCCGGGATCACGCTGCTCAACCTGCGCACGCTGCCGCAGCGCCTCGGAACCTCGCTGGTCGTCGTCGTCGGGATCGCGGGCGTCGTCGGCGTGCTCGTGTCCGTCCTGGCGATGTCGGAGGGCTTCCGCTACACGCTCGCCAGCACCGGACGCCCCGACCGGGTCATCCTCCTCCGGGCCGGTTCCGACGCCGAGCTCTCGAGCGGCGTGCCGCGGGACGCCGCCACGCTGCTCGCGACGCTCCCCGGCGTCGCCCGCGATCCCTCGGGCCGGCCGCTCGCATCGGCCGAGCTGGTGGTGATGGTCGACCTGCCGCGCCGGGGCGAGACGGAGCCGAACAACGTGCCGTTCCGCGGCATCCAGCCGGCCGCCTTCGACGTGCGGGACGAGGTCCGGATCGTCGAGGGGCGACCGTTCCAGCGCGGCCTCCGCGAGGTGATCGTGGGCCGGAAAGCGGCGCGCGAGTTCGCCGGGCTCGCCGTCGGGTCCCGCATCGGCTTCCGGGACAGCGACTGGACGGTCGTCGGCCACTTCGCGAGCAACGGCGACGTGCACGAGTCCGAGATCTGGAGCGACGCCGAGGTCACCATGTCCGCCTTCCGGCGCGAGGGATTCCAGTCGGTCACCGCCCGGCTCGCCGACGGCTCGCGCGCGGGGCTCCGGGCCTTCCGCGACTCGATCGGCCGCGATCCGCGCTTCTCGATCACGGCCTTGCCGGAGCCGGAGTACTACGCGAAGCAGGCCGCCGTGCTTTCCACCCTCATCAACGTGCTGGGGTACACGGTGGCCGGGTTCATGGCGATCGGCGCGACCTTCGGCGCGCTCAACTGCATGTACTCGGCGATCGCCAGCCGCCAGGTGGAGATCGCCACGCTGCGGGCCATCGGCTTCGGCGCCCTGCCGGTGGTCGTCTCGGTGATGATCGAGGCGGTCGTCCTGGCGATCGTCGGTGGCGCGGCGGGCGGCGCGCTCGCCTACCTCTACTGCGACGGGTTCTCCCTGTCCACGCTCAACTTCAACACGTTCTCGCAGGTGGCCTTCGACTTCCGCGTGACGCCCGGGCTCCTGACCCAGGGGTTCGCGTGGGCGCTCGGCATCGGGCTCGCCGGCGGGCTCCTGCCCGCCGTGCGCGCGGCCCGGCTCCCGGTCACCGTCGCCCTCCGCGCCGGGTAGACCGACGGCGTACGTCAGAAGGCGTAGAGCCGCAGCACGCCGTAGGCGATCGTCCCCGCGACCAGGGCCGCGGCGATCAGCGTGAGGGCGACGTGCTGGGCGCGGCTCACGAGACCGCTCGCGCGACGGCCCGGTCCGGCCGGCGGAGCTTCTGCGCCGCCAGGGCCGTCGCCAGCAGCAAGAGGCCGAGAAGGTCGGTCACCAGCTGCGGGTCGATGAGCAGCAGCGCGGCCGCGAGCAAGAGGCCACGCTCGAGCCACGTCGCGGTGCGCAGGAGGTAGCCCTCGAGGCCGGCGGCCAGCGCGACGACCCCGATCCCGCCGGTCACCACCGCCTGGGCGATCGCGCCCCAGGGCCCCTGGAACAGGAGCGCCGGGTAGTAGATGAAGAAGTACGGCACGACGAAGCCGGCCGCCGCGAACTTCACCGCCTGCCAGCCGGCGCGCCAGACGCTGCACCGGGCGATGGAGGCGGCCGCGTAGACCGCCAGGCACTCCGGCGGCGTCACCGCGCTCAGGCAGCCGAAGTAAAAGGCGAACATGTGGGCGGCCAGCGGCGGCACGTCGAGCTTGATCAGGGCGGGGATCAGGAGCGCCGCGAGCATGATGTACGCCGGCGTCGTCGGCAGCGCGGTGCCGAGGATGACGGCGGCGATCATGGTGATCACCAGCGCGATCATCAGGGAGCCGCCCGCGAAGTCGACGAGGAAGCTGGTGAACCGGATGGCGAGCCCGGTCTGCAGGATGATCCCGATCATGATGCCCGCCGCCGCGGTCGCCATCGCCACCGGCACCGTCTGGAAGGCCCCGTCTCGGAGCGCCCGCGGCCCGTCGCGCCGCAGGAGATCCAGGACGGCTCGCGGGCCGCCCGGGCGGACCAAGGCGCCGCCCAGGCCGGCGGCGGCCAGGGCGATCCAGAGCCCGACTCCGGCACCGGCGACCCACAGCGCGGCGCCCGCGACCACGAGCGGCCACACCCAGCGCCCGAGCAGCCACGCGTAGACGACGACGAGGGTGGCCACCAGCGCCGCGTAGGTCGCGGTGAAGCCCTGCAGCAACAGCAGGAAGATCGCCACCACCGGTGCCAGCAGATGTCCCTGGCGCCAGAGCACGTCACCGAGCCGCGGGAGCTCCTCGCGCGGCAGGCCCCGGAGGCCGGCCCGGCACGCGTTGAAGTGGATCGCCGCGAACAGGGCGCCGTAGTAGAACAGCGCAGGGATGGCCGCGGCGACCATGACGTGCCAGTACGGGACGCCGAGGAACTCCGCCATCACGAACGACGCGGCGCCCATGACCGGCGGCATGATCTGGCCTCCGGTCGACGCCGTCGCCTCGATCGCGGCGGCCGCCTCGGGCTTGAACCCGGTGCGCTTCATCATGGGAATCGTGAGCCAGCCGTCCACCATGACGTTGGCGACGGCCGAGCCCGAGATCGTGCCGAAGAGGCTGGACGACACCACCGACACCTTGCCGGGGCCCCCGCGCTGCGCGCCGGCGACCGCATTGGCGAGGTGCATGAAGAACTGGCCGGCCCCGGACTTCTCGAGGAAGGCGCCGAAGATGATGAAGAGGATGACGTAGGATGCGGCGACGCCCAGCGGGATGCCGAAGAGTCCCTCCGTCGTGAACACCGTCTGGTCGATCAGGATCTCGTACGTGAGCCCCTTGTGGCGCAGCGGGCCCGGCATCCACGGCCCGGCGAGCCCGTAGACGACGAAGGCCAGGCACAGCACCGGCAGGGCCGCGCCGAGCGTCCGCCGGGTGGCCTCGAGCACGAGCAGGACGAGGACGGTGCCCACGATCATGTCGGAGGGGCTCAAGGGGTGGGCCGTCGGAAACCGCGTGGTGACGTACTCGTAGTGGACGAAGAAGTAGGCCATCACGGCCACCGACAAGGCGGCCAGGCCGAGATCGCTCCAGGGAACCGTGGACGGCGCGGGCGCACCCTCGCCCGCGTCTCTGAGCTGCGTGCTCTCCTCGTCGAGGGGGGCGGTCGCGTGCCGGGGAAACAGCAGGAAGGCCAGCGCGAGACAAAACGACAGCGCGATCATCCGGAGGACGAGCGTGTCCGGCGCCGCCGGGGTGAGCCGGGCGTAGACGTGGTAGAGGGACATCACGCCCCCCACCACGCCGACGACCGCGGCCGCGTAGCCGGTGAGCTTGCGCACGCCTCGCGGTTACTTCAGCAGTCCGGCCTCGCGGTAGTAGCGCTCCGCCCCCGGGTGCATGGGCAGCCCGTGGTTCTGGGCCATGTCTTTCGCGGTGACGCCCTTCATCGCGGCCGTGACCCGCGCGAAGTCCTCGCGGCTCTCCACCACCGCCTTGGCGACCTTGTAGATCACGTCGGCCGGCGCCTTCGCGTTCGCGATGAGGATCGTCGGCGCCTGGAAGGTCTTCACGTCCTCCTCGATCCCGTACTGGCCGTACGTGGCCTTCGGGATGACGTGCTGGACGAAGCCGGGGTTGAGCGCCTTCAAGCCCTTGAACTCCTCGTCGGACACGGGGACCATGCGCAGCTTCAAGGAGGTGCCGAGGTCCAGCATGAACGAAGCCGGCACCGTGGTGAACCAGCCCATGCCCACCGCCTGCCGGTTCCGGATGGCCTCGGCGTTCTCGGTCAAGGAGCCGTAGCTCTTGGTGCCGAGATCGTCGAGCTTCATGCCGTTGATCTTCGCCAGCCACTCCCACCCTTCCGCCAGGCTCGTGTTGCCCCGTGGCGGCAGGCCGACGGCCTTCCCCTTGAGGTCCTTGAACGTCTTGACCCCGCTGTCCTGGGTCACCGCCAGCTGCCAGACGTTGGGGTAGTAGTTCGCCACGAACATCGGCTTGTCGGTCTGCTTGCCCTTCCAGCTGTTGGCGCCCATGCGGGCGTCGGCGACCACGGTGGTCATGGACCAGGCGAGGTCCGCCTTGTCGTTCCGCATCTTCTCCATGTTGACGAGCGCGGCACCGGGCTCCACCAGCACCTCGACCTCGGGGAACTTCCGCTTGATGGCCTCGGCGGTGGCGGCGGCCATGGGCGTCCACGTCCCACCCGTCGGGCCCGCCGAGAAGACCAGCTCGGCCTTCTGCTGAGCGTCCCCCGGCGCGGCGGCGAGGGCGACGAGGATGGCGATCGGAACCAGGAGGATCAGCGCCTTGATACGGGGCATTGCTCGGCCTCCTTGTGCTAGAGGGTCGATCAGGACCTCGTCGCGCGCGCGCGCCGCCGCGGAGCGCCTCGGGCCCGCCGCGCCGCCTTCGGCGCCGGACGGGGCCCGCCGTTCTCCGCCAGGAGCGCGAGCAGGCGGCGGTGGCTCACGAGCTTCTTCGGCACGTCGAACAGCTCGATGATCAGCGGTCCGGCGAAGCGCATCCGCCGGAGCGCGCCGAGCACCCGGCGGAAGTCGATCGTGCCCTCCCCGATCGTCATGTGCTCGTCGACCCGCCCGCGGTTGTCCGAGAGCTGGGCGGAGTGGATGCGATCCGGGAAGGCGCGGACGAACGGCGGGGTGCCCCCGGGCAGGAGCTCGCAGTGCGCCACGTCGAGGGCGAGCCCCAGGTACGGCGACGGGATCCGCTCGAAGAGCCGGTGGAACTCGTCGATCCGCACCCCCAGGTACTGGAACTCGGAGTCCCCCGGCAGCTGATTCATGTTCTCGATGACGAGCGGGACGCGGCGCCGCTCCCCGTACGCGACCGCGCGGGCCATCGTCTCGTAGAGCGCGGCGCGCACGGTGTCGAGATACGCGCTGAAATGGAAGCCGCAGTGGACCACCAGGTACTCGCAGCCGAGCGCGGCGGTGAGGTCGACGTACTCCCGCAGGTGGTCGAGGGCGGCTTTTCGCACGGTGGGCATGATCTCCGCGGTGTTGACGAAGGACGCGGAGTGGAGCCCGCAGCGGATCCCCGATCGCTCGACGAGCGACCGGACGCGGCGGATCCGCGCGCGGTCGAAGGTCTGGGGGAAGTTCACCGGGTTCTGGCACGAGAACTCGAGCCAGGACACCTCCTGGCGCCGCGCGATGGGGAAGTACCGCTCGACGGGACCCGAGGAGGCCGCGTAGCCGATCTGCTCCGGCTTCATGGCCAGGCCCTCGGGACCGGCCGGTGGGCGAGCTCGATCACGCAGTCCTCCTGCTCTCGGGGTCACGGGGGTGCCCTGGTTCCTACACCGCCACCCCCCGAGTGTCAACCGAGTGTCAAACACGGGGTCAGGCCCTGACTTTGGACTTTCCGCGCCGCCCGGGGATCAGACGTCAAAGTCTGGGCCTGACCCCGGTTTTTACTTCTTGCGGAGCCCGAGCTCGTCGATGAGCGGGACGAAGCGGGCCTCCTCGGCGGCCAGGAAGGCGCGGAACTCGGCCGGCCCCAGGAACAGGTCGACCGACTGCGTGCGCTCCCGGAACGCCTTCCAGCTGTCGGTCGCGAGCGCCTTCTGGAAGGCGTCGGCCAGGGTCTTGATCCGGTCCGGCGGCGTGCCCTTCGGCGCGAGGACGCCGCGCCACTGCGCCAGCACCACGTCCCATCCCTTCTCCTTGAGGGTGGGGACGTCGGGATAGATCGGGCTCCGCTTCTCGCTGGCCACCGCCACCGGGAACATCCGCTTGGCTTCCAGGTTGGCCACGCTGTCCGAGACGTTGCCGACGAGCATGTCCACGTTGCCGCCGAGGAAGGAGAGCGTGGCGGGCCCGCCGCCCTCGAACGGCACGTACGTGACGTCGATCCCGGCCACCTTCTCCCACGTGAGGATGACGAAGCTGTCGATCCCGCCGACCGCCGAGCCGCCCACCCGGAACTTCCCGGGATTCTGCTTCGCGAAGGCGGCGACCTCGTCGATCGTCTTCCACTGGCTACCGGGCCGGAGGAAGAGGAACTCCTCCTCGCCCTGGATGCGCGCGACCGGCTCGAAGGCGTCCCACTTGAGGTTCGGCGTGTTGCCGATGGTGGGCGTCAGGATGGTCGAGCCCGCGTGGCCGAAGAGGATGGTGTACCCGTCCGGCGGACGACCCATCGCGTAGGCGGCCGCGTTGGTCCCGCCGGCCCCCGGTCGGTTCTCGACGACCAGCGGGCGCGGCAACGTGGTCTTCGACGCGTCCGCCAGGGCTCGGCCCAGGACATCGGCGCCGCCGCCGGGCGCAAAGCCGACGACGAACGTGATGGGCCGAGACGGGAAGGTCTCCTGCGCCGGCCCGTCGGAGACTCCGGCCAGGAGGACGGCGAGCGCGACCGCACCGAGGAGCGAGAACAGCAGAAGCGCACGACGCATGACGGGCTCTCCTTTCACATCCGGGCCCCGGGCCGTCCGGGCGCCCAGACTCGCGCGATGACCGGCCTCAGCAGGATGAGGGCCGTCAGCCCCACCAGCACGGCGGCGATGGGGCGAGAGAGGAAGATCGTCGGGCTACCGAACGACATCATCAACGACCGGCGGAACTCTCCCTCCATCGTGAACCCCAGCACCATGCCGAGCACGACCGCCGGGATCGGGAAGCCGAAGCGCTGCATGAGACAGCCCACCACGCCGAACACGAGCGCGTGGGACGCCTCCGCCAAGCTCAGGTTACCAGCATAGGCCCCGAGCGTGGACAGGGCCAGGACGCCGGCCACCAGCACCGGCGGCGGCACGATCACGGCACGCATGCAGAGGCGCTGGAGCGCGATCCCCACCGGCACCATGAGGACCGTGTTGACCAGGATCAGCGCGGCGAAGAAGGTCCACAGGAGGTCCGCGCGCTGCTGCATCAGGAAGGGGCCCGGCCGGACGCCGTGGAGGATCAGCGCGGCCAGCACGACCGCGGCCGAGGCCGATCCCGGCACGCCGAAGAGCAGCGTCGGCACCAGCGCCGTGCCCTGGTCCGAGTTGTTGGCCGTCTCGGGCGCCGCCACCCCCTCCATCGAGCCCTTGCCGAAGAGCTCCGGGCGCTTCGACCAGCGCCGGGCCTCTCCGTAGGCGACGAACGACGAGACGGGGCCGCCCGCCCCGGGGATCATGCCGATGATCATGCCGACCACGCTGCCCACCATCGTGGCGCGCCAGAGCCCGCGCAGCTCCCTGAGCGTGGGCAACGAGGTTCCGACCCTCCGGTCCACCAGCTCGGGAGCGGTCGCCGGGTAGGCCAGCTGGTAGAGCATCTCGCCGATGCCGAAGAAGCCCACCAGCACCGCGCTCAGGTCGAACCCGCCGAGGAGCTCGATCCGCCCGAACGTGAAGCGCGGGGAGCCCGCGATCTGGTCCAGGCCGACCGTCGTCAGGAGCAGGCCGAAGGCGCCCGCCGCCACGCCCTTCGCGACGCTCGGGCCGGCCAGGCTCGACATCACCGTGAGCCCGAACAGCGTGGTGGCGAAGATCTCCGGCGAGCCGAAGGCCAGCACCGCGGAGCCGAGGGGAACGAGGAGCAGCATCAGGACGAGCACGCTCAGCAGCCCGCCGACGCAGCCGCAGATGAGGGACACGCCGAGCGCCTTGGCGCCGTGCCCCTGGAGGGTGAGGGCGTAGCCGTCGGGAATGCAGGCGGCGCTGGACGGCGCGCCGGGCACCCGGATGAGGATCGACGGAATCGACCCGCCGTAGTTGGCGCCGGTCCACACGCCTGCCAGCAGCATGAGCGCGAGGCCGGTGTCCATCCCGTAGGTGAACGGAAGCAGCACCGCCATGGAGAACGGTCCGCTCACGCCCGGCAGCGCGCCCCCGATCATGCCCCAGGCGAGACCGATCAGCATCGCCACGAGGCTGTCCGGGCGGATCGCCACCCCGAAGCCGGCGGCCAGCGATCCCCAGTCCATCGGTCAGAAGCCTCTCAGGAGCGGCTCGAGCGGGCCCATGGGCAGCGGCACCCGCATCGCCACCGCGAAGAGCGCGTACAGGACGGCAGGGACGCCGAGCGCCGTCAGGAGCAACGTGCGGGCGGGCACGCGGCCCTGCACGAGGAGGAGCCCCGCCAGGTACGGCGGCGTCGCGAGGAGGTACCCGACCGGCTCGAGAATCGCGAGGTAGAGGGCGGTCAGTGCGATCGCCCCCAGCAGAGGGCGCGGCGCCAGCGCCCCGCGCTCCGCGGCGTCCGGCTCCGCTCGCGGCACGAGCGCGAGAGCCACCCCGCACGCCAGGATCACGAGGCCCAAGAGGCCGGGAAAGCCCCGGGGGCCGACCGGGTCCGCGGCCGTGGCCGCCGGCAAGCCGAAGGTGAGCGCGAGAAGGCCGAGGCCGAAACACACGAGGACCGCTCCGACGACGCGATCGCCTCGCGCGGAGCCCGGTCTCACACGGAGACTCTAGCAGATCGCGACCCCAGCCTGACCCGCCTTCGCAACCTGAGTCGTGCGAAACCGGACCAAGCTACCGACGTGCCTCCTTGGGCCGATAGGAATCGCGGTCGGACGAGCGCGCTCCGGCGGCAGCGGCTCGCCGATCTCGCGAGCCTCTCGGCCGGAGTGCCGCGCGCGTCCCGCAGGTTGACAGACGTTCCCGCCCCCTCGCATCATCACCGGCATGACGGAGCTGGGGCGCCGGCTGCGGCAGCTCAGACGGGGGCAGGAGCGGACGCTGCGGGAGGTCGCGCAGAAGGCGGGGTGCAGCGAGGCCTACCTGTCCCAGGTCGAGACGGGGCGCGCGTCCCCCTCGCTCGCGTCCCTCAAGCGCATCGCCGCCGGGTACGGCGTGTCGATCGTCGAGCTCTTCGCGGACGACGACCGCTCCGACGGCAACCAGATCGTCCTCCGGCGACAGGAGCGCCGGCGGCTGCCCATCACGAACCCCCACGTCGGGAAGGAGCTCCTGGTCACGCGCCAGAGCGGGAAGCGGATGGAGCCACTCTGCGTGACGATCGCGCCGCAGGGCGGCTCGCGGGGCGCGTACGACCACGCCGGGGAAGAGTTCGGGCTCGTGCTGTCGGGGATGCTGGAGCTTCAGGTCGAGAGCCAGGTCTTCCGGCTGCGCAAGGGGGACAGCTTCTACTTCAGCTCCACGCGACTCCACGGGTTCCGGAACCCCAGCCGGCGGGCGAAGACCGTGGTGCTGTGGGTGATCACGCCACCCTCCTTCTGAGTGCTTCGCTCGCCCTCTTGACACGTCCAGGCGCGCGCGGCGAATATGTCGCTACTTAAGAAACTGAAGCACAGTCGAACAGACGGCGGACGGCGACGTGGACGTCCGCGGCGCTCCGAGGGCACCGACTCCGCGCACACCGACGGAGGCATCACATGAGACACGGCATCGTCGATCGACGCGCGTTTCTCCGCTTCGCTGCCGGCACCGCCGCGGCGGCGGTCACCGCCGGCCAGCGGCGGGCCCAAGCCGCCGAGCCCAAGCGCGGCGGCACGCTCCGGCTGCTCCAGATCGAGCCGGCGGTGGGATTCAACCCCGCCCTCGAGGGGACGAACTGGCCGGAGACCCAGCGGATGGTCTACAACGGCCTGACCGACTACGGGCCGACGGGCGAGCTGGTTCCGGGGCTCGCCCGGAGCTGGACGGTCTCCGATTCGGCGGATATGTTCACGTTCCGCCTGACGCCGGGGGTGACCTTCCACGACGGCAAGGAATGCACCGCCGAAGACGTCCGCTTCACCTACGAGAGCATGGCCGACACGAAGGTCGCCTCCCCGCTCAACGTCTACGTGGCCAACCTGAAGGCCGTGGAGACCCCCGACAAGCACACGGTCACCCTCCGGTTCGACGGGCCCAACGTGCTGATGATGCCAGGCATCTCGGCCGTCGGGATCCTGCCCAAGCACGTGTGGGCGGGGACCGACTTCCGGAAGAACCCGGCGCTCGCCATGCCGGTCGGCACCGGTCCGTTCAAGCTCAAGGAGTGGCAGCGATCGAGCCACCTCGTCTTCGAGGCGAACCGGGGCTACTTCCGGAAGGGCAAGCCGTACGTCGACCAGGTCGTCTTCAAGGTGGTGTCCGACGCCGCGACGGGCATCGAGGCCTTCAAGAACGGCGAGCTCGACGCGGTCCTCTCCCAGGGGATGCCGGGCGGCCTCCCCTACGCCCAGGTCCGCCAGCTGGTCGATGCCAAGCCGCCGAACATCGTGTTCCAGGAGTTCGTCCAGAACTTCAACCAGAATCTCTGGATGAACTGCGCGGCGCCGCCCTTCGACAATCCCAAGGTGCGCCGGGCCATCGCGCACGCCATCAACAAGGAGCTCATCGTCAAGGCGCTCCTCCAGGGCTTCGGCCGCGTTCAGGACTCCTACATCGGGAACCTGCCCGCGCTCCGGTGGGCGCACGACCCGACGATCAAGTCGGAGTTCAACCCGGCGAAGGCCAACCAGCTCCTGGACGAGGCGGGATTCCCCCGGAAAGGCGGGACCCGCTTCCCCGTGACGATCCTGGCCACGGAGGGGTTCCGGGTGAAGCTGTCCGAGGCGCTGAAGGCGATGCTGGCGCCGATCGGGATCGAGGCGAGCATCAAGAGCTACACGTGGGCGACGTACATCGCCCGCATCCGGCAGGACCGCGACACGGCCGGCTGCATCTGGAGCGTCTTCCTGTCCCGCCAGGTGGATCCCGCGTACGTGATGGACTACCTCAGCGGGCGCAACATCAAGACGGGCGGCGCGAACTACGCCCAGTGGAACAACCCGCGCGCGACCGAGCTGATCGAGAACGCCCGTGCCACGGCCGTCCAGGAGAAGCGCAAGGGCATGTACCTGGAGGCCCAGCGGATCGCGTTCGAGGAGACGGCCGTCATCCCCCTCTACAGCTCGGTCGGGGTCGACATGCTGCATCGGCGTGTCGAGGGGCTGCAGAGCATCGACGGGCTCACCGGCACGCTGACCTCGCTGGAGGGCGTCTGGCTGAACGCGTGAGGCGAGCCGGCGCGACCGCGCCCGGCGGAGCGGAGGGCCGGCGGCCTCGATGCGGCCGTCGGCCGCGTCACACCTAGCGCCCCCGGTCGCTGCCGATGTCGCTGTGGCGCTACGTCGTGGGGCGACTGGCCCAGAGCGCGGTCCTCGTCCTGCTCGTCATCACGCTTGCCTTCTTCGTGATGAAGCTCGCCCCGGGCGACCCGGTGCTCTACCTCTACGGGGCCCAGCACGTGACGCCCGAGACCCTGGATGGCATCCGGCGCCAGTGGGGTCTGGACCGGCCCCTCTGGCAGCAGTTCGGGCGGTACGTGGGGAACCTCCTTCGGGGCGACCTCGGCTTCTCGCACGTGAACCAGCAGCCGGTCGGCGCCATGCTCGTGCGCTTCATCCCCAACACGCTCCTGCTCATGGTCCCCAGCCTGATCCTCGCCGCCGCGATCGGCATCCTGCTCGGCATCGAGGCGTCGCGCCGGCTGAACACGTGGCGGGACTACGTGATCGGCGCGGTTTCGATGATGGGCTTCTCGACCCCGCCGTTTTGGCTCGGCATCATCTTCATCGTCGTTTTCGCGAGCACCCTGCGCTGGCTCCCGACCCAGGGCATGTACACGCTGGGGGCCGGCACCCAGGGCCTGGCGCACGTCCTGGACGTCGCGACCCACATGGTGATGCCGCTGGGCGTGCTCGTCTGGTGGTACCTGGCCGCATTCGCGCGGCTCACGCGCGCCTCCATGCTGGAGGAGTCGCGGAAGCCGTATCTCGTGACGGCGCGCATGAAGGGGCTTCCGGAGGGTCAGGTGGTGTACTGGCACGCCCTCCGCAACGCCGCCCGCCCCGTCCTCACGATCCTGGGGCTTCACCTCGGCACCATGTTCGCGGGCGCCGTCATGACCGAGGTCGTCTTCGCGTGGCCCGGCATGGGCCGGCTCACCTTCAACGCGATCATCCAGCATGACTACCCGGTCGTGCTGGGCGTCTTCATCGTCATCGGGACCGCGGTCGTGCTGGCCAACCTGGTCGTGGACCTTCTCTACGTGGTCCTTGACCCCCGCATCCGGTATGGCTGAGATCCTTGCCACCGGGTGGAGCTGGGCCGAAGACCGGCTCCATGGGCTCGCCGACTTCTGGCGCGTCTTCCGACGCCACCGGGGCGCGCGCGCCGCGCTGTGCGCACTCGCCGTGATCGTCGTGATGACGCCCACCGCCGTGGCCGTGCTCGGGATCGAGCGCGAGGTCATCTCCGCGGACGTACTCGATGGGCCGTCGCGCCGCCACCCGCTCGGCACCGACTACCTGGGGCGGGACATCCTGGGCCGGACCCTGCACGGCGTGAACACCTCGCTGGTGGTCGGCACGGCCGTCGCGCTCCTCGGGATGTCGATCGGCGTCACGCTGGGCGCGGTGGCGGGCTACTACGGAGGCTGGGTCGACCATCTGATCATGCGGGCGGCCGACGCATTGCTGATCGTGCCGACCTTTTTCCTGGTCCTGTCGATCGCCTTCATCTTCGGGGGTCGATTGCTGTTCGTGGTGGTCCTCCTCGGCGTGACGACGTGGCCGCAGATCGCCCGCATCGTCCGGGCCGAGGTGCTGGCGCTGCGCGACGAGGCATTCGTGCTCGCCGCGTGCGCGCTGGGGGTCGGCGACGCCAAGCTCGTGTTCCGCGAGATCCTCCCGAACACGCTGCCGCCGGTCATCGCGATGGTCGCCCTGCTGGCCTCTTCGGGGATCTTGACCGAGGCCTCGCTCAGCTTCCTGGGCGTGGGCGATCCCAACGTGGTGAGCCTGGGTCAGATGCTGACGAGCGGGCTCGAGTACGCCACGAGCGCCTGGTGGGTGCCGGCGTTTCCGGGGGCCGCGATCTTCGTGCTGGTGCTGCTGCTGAACATCCTGGGGGACGGCCTGAACGTCGCGCTCAACCCGCGGCTGCGGAGCCACCTCGGGTAGGAGCCCGGCTGGCGGGCGACGTGCGGGCACGGTCGGCGCCTCGGGGATGCCCGAGGGGCGAAAGGAGGCGGTGCATGCCGGTGGTGCGGATCGAGATGTACGACGGGCGATCGATGGATCAGAAGCGGCAGCTCGTCAAGGAAATCACCGACGTGGTAGCGCGGGTCACGGGCAACACGCCGGAAGGCGTGCACGTGATCATCGACGAGGTCAAGCGGGAGAACTGGGCGATCGGGGGGCTCCTCTGGCCGGACCGCCAACCCCGGAAGGCCTGATCCTGAAACAGGGAGGAAAGAGCGGAACCATGAGCAAGGTCGTGAAGATCGGAAAGACGGCGATTCCGCCCGTCGAGCTGGCGAAGGGCATGGGCACGGTCTACAACGTGTGCCAGGAGACCGTGGGCACCGAGATGCTCCGCATGGGCGTGTGTCACCACGCCCCCGACATGGCCGACATGACCTGGCAGGGCAAGGCCGAGGAGGCCTTCTACGTCGCCAAGGGCAGCATCCGGGTGGCGTGGACCGACGGCCGTGGCGACTCCGGGGAGACCACGGTCCGCGAGGGAGAGCAGGTGTTCCTCCCGAGGGGCTACCAGTACACGCTCAAGGCGACCGGCGAGCCCGCGGTCAACGTCTTCGCCATCGCGGGCGGCGCCCCGAACGTCTCCGCCATCAAGCCCGAGGCGGGGTCGATGCTGCAGGCGGCCGCGAAGACGCTCGGGCACTGACCCAAGGCGGGGGGGGGCGG
>JBIOVM010000060.1:0-18527 GCA_044867785.1 Candidatus Rokuibacteriota bacterium
GGCCCACTGGCTCGGCACCGACCACCTGGGGCGCGACATCTACTCGCGGATCGTGCACGGCGCGCGCATCTCCCTGATCGTGGGGGTCACGTCGACCCTCATTGGGTCCGTCCTCGGCGGGATCATCGGCCTCCTCTCCGGGTACGTGGGCGGCAAGACTGACCTCGTCACCCAGCGCGTGCTGGACATCCTGCAGGGCCTGCCGCTGCTCGTGCTGGCGCTGGTGATGTCGGCCTCGCTGGGCCCCTCCGTCCAGAACGTGATCGTGGCGATCTCGATCCCGATCATCCCGCGCGCCGCGCGGATCGTCCGCTCGAGCGTGCTCTCGATCCGGGAGATGCAGTACGTGGAGGCGGCGCGCGCGCTGGGCCTCCAGCACCTCCGGATCGCGTTCCATCACATCCTGCCGAACACGGTCGGGCCTTTCATCGTGCTCTGCACGGCGCAGCTCGGGAGCGCGATCCTGGTCGAGGCCGCCCTCTCGTTCCTGGGACTCGGCGTCCCGGAGCCCTACCCGTCGTGGGGACGCATGCTCTCGGTCTCGGCGGCCGAGTACGCGCAGAAGGCGCCCCATCTGGTGCTCTTCCCGGGGCTCGCCATCAGCCTCGCGGTGTTCGGGTCGAACCTCCTCGGCGACGCGCTCCGCGACACCCTCGATCCCCGCCTCCGAGGCGGCTGAGGGCCGCCCCCCGTGGTCCGTCCTGGCCGGGCACGATGACGGTGGCCGGAGCCGACCCCGCCGTCAGGCCGGCGCTGGCGACCGACGCCAGGCGCCTGGTGCTCGCGGACCTGGCCGGGCGCCTCGCCAGAGGCCTCGCGGAGAGCGCCGTGCGCTACGAGGGGGCCGCGAGCCTCGCGACCGGGCCCCTGCGCCAGGCCCTGGAGCGACTCGGCCGCGGGGCGGAGGCTCAACGCGCCGAGATCGCGTCCGTGGCGCGCACGCTGGGGACCCCCGGGGCGGCCGCCCTGCCGGGGCCTCCCCCCTCCGCGCCTCCGGCATGGGGCGTCATCCTGGGTGAGGCGTTCCAGCACGAACGGGGTCTCGGGCGCCTCGCCGGAGACCTGGGGACCCTGGCGCCGGACCCTCCCCTGAAGGCCTTGGCCGCTCGTCTGGCCGCCACGGCGGCCGAGCGCACCGGCGAGGTGCGAAGGCTCTACCTGCGGTACACCTAGGGGAGTTCGGGCCCCACGGGTGGGTCCCCGCCAAGCCGCGTTTTTCTCTTTTTCGAACAGCATTTTTCCCCTTGACAGCCTCTCGCGCACCCCGCTAGTATCCCCGTTCAGTGGGCTGAAGTGGGATGAAAGACCGTAAAAGACCAGGTTGAAGCGTATTTCCGACGTGTCGGTGGGCGGGCCGCAGGGCCCGGGCCCGGGGGGCGGAGGGCGCCGGTAGGTGTTTCGCGGCAGGTACGACCACACGATCGACCCGAAAGGGCGCCTGAGCATTCCCGCGCGCTATCGCGAGGAGCTGGCGGCGCGCACGGTCACGACGCTCGTTCTCAGCGAAGGCGACCACTGCGTGTCGGCGTACCCGCTCGACGAGTGGGAGAAGCTGGAGGAGAGCCTGCGCCAGCAGTCGCCGTTCCTGCCCGAGCGGCGCAGCGTCGTCCGCCTGATCGTGGCGAGCGCGAAGGAATGTCCCGTCGACCGCGCGGGACGCACGCTGGTGCCACCGGAGCTGCGCGATTTCGCGGGTCTCAGGAAAGACGTCGTGATCGCCGGGGCGCTGGAGTCGTTCGAGATCTGGAGCCGCGAGCGGTGGATCGACCACCGCCAGTCGTTGCGCGGCGGTTACGATGAGATGACGCGCAAGCTGTCCGAGCACAGGGCATGAGCGCCGCGCCGGCCCACGCCGAGGCACGTCACGTCCCGGTGATGCTCGACGAGGTGATGCAATGGCTCACGCCGGTGCCGCCCGGCACGTGGATCGTCGACGGCACGGTGGGTCTCGGGGGACACGCCGAGGCGCTGCTCGCGCGGGCCTCGGACAGCCGGCTGCTCGGCCTCGATCGTGACGCCGAGACCCTCGCGCTCGCCGCCCGCCGCCTCGCGCCGTTCGGCGCCCGCTGCGTCCTGCGCCACGCCGACTTCCGGCGTATCGGCGCCGAGGCGCGCGCATGCGGCGCCGCGCCGGCCCACGCCGTCCTCCTCGACCTCGGCCTCTCCTCCTACCAGCTCGAGCAGAGCGGTCGAGGGTTCTCGTTCCAGACGGACGAGGGGCTCGACATGCGGTTCGACCGCCGGCAAGAGCTGACCGCCGCCGAGCTCGTGATGCGCACGTCGGAGCCGGAGCTGGCCCGGATCCTGCGCGAGTACGGCGAGGAGCCGGCGGCGCGGCGGATCGCGCGTCGGCTCGTCGAGGCCCGGGGACGCGCCCCCATCCGCACGACGCGCCAGCTGGCCGACGTGGTGGCGTCCGCGATCCCCCCGCATCGACGACGGCGACGCATTCACCCCGCGACGCGCACCTTCCAGGCGCTCCGGATCGCGGTCAACGACGAGCTCGGCGGCCTCGAGACGGCGCTCCCGCAGGGCGCCGAGATCCTGGCGCACGGTGGGCGGTTCGGCGTGATCGCGTTCCATTCTCTCGAGGACCGGCTCGTCAAGCGCGCCTTCCGCCGGCTCGCGGACAGCGGCTGGCGGGCGCTGACGCGGAAGCCCGTGCGTCCCGCCGACGACGAGGTGCATTCCAACCCCCGGGCGCGGAGCGCGCGGTTCCGGGTGCTTGAGCGAGGTTCGGAACCATGACGCGGTTGATCCCGGACCAGTCCACCACGGTCGTTCGCGAGCGTGATCGCCACCGCCTTCGGGCCATGGCCGGAATGGTGTGTCTCGGCTCGTTGCTCGTGGGCGGAGTGCTCGGCTACGTGTGGCTCCAGGTGCAGCGCGTCCGCGTCTCGTACGAGACCGAGGCGCTCCGGGGCACTCGCGCCCGGCTGGAGGAGCAGAACCGCAAGCTCCAGCTCGAGCTCGCCTCCCTCCGCGCCTTCGCCCGCGTGGACAGCGCCGCCCGGCGGCTCGGCCTCATGCCGCCCGGCCCGGACCAGATCCGCCTGGCGAGAGAGTACGTCGCCCCGGACGCCGTCGCGCGCAGCGCGGCGCTTCGGGCCGCGGCCCCGGAGGACTTCCAGACGACGGGGCGACCCTGAGCCCCGCATGACGCGTACCGGACAGCCCGCCGTCGCGGCCGGTCCCCCGGGGACGACCGGCTCTCGGCCGGCCACGGTGACACGGCGGTGACCGCCGGCGCGCGACCGGACGGGCGGGACCCGCGGCTCTGTCGGCGGCGGCCGGCATCCGCGCCCGCCCCTGTCCGGAGACCATGACGGAGCCCGCGTCCCGATACCGGAGCCGCGCGCTCGTTCTCACTGGCTGTCTCCTCTTCACCTTCACCGCGATCGTCGTCCGGCTGGGCTATCTCCAGATCCTCCGTCACGACGAGCTCGGCCGTCTCGCCGAGCGCCAGTACTCGAAGACCATTCCGCTCCGTCCGGAGCGGGGGCCGATCCTCGACCGCAACGGGTACGCCCTGGCGGTGAGCGCGGCGGTCGAGTCCGTGTACGCCTTGCCGGCCCGGGTCGGGGACCGCGCCGCCGTCGCGGCGGCCTTGGGGCCGCTCCTCGGAGAGCGGCCGCGCGACATCGAGCAGCGTTTGGCCAGCGACCGCCCGTTCGTCTGGGTGAAAGTGAAGATCCCGCCGGCCGAAGCCGAGGCCGTTCGAGCGCGCCGCCTGCCGGGGATCGGCACGGTGCCGGAGTCGCTGCGCTTCTACCCGAGCCGGGAGCTGGCGTCCCACGTGCTGGGCTTCGTCGGCCGGGACGACCGCGGCCTGGAGGGCGTCGAGCTCGCCCACGACAAGACGCTGGCCGGCGAGGCCGGGCTGGCGCTCGTGGAGCGCGACGCGCTGGGGCGCGACGTGACGGGGCAGCCGACGATCCTCAAGACGCCGACCCCGGGAAGCGGGCTCGTCCTGACGCTGGATGCAACCATCCAGTATCTCGCCGAGCGCGAGCTGGACGCGGCCTGGCGGACGACCGGCGCCAAGGGCGGCATGGTCCTCGTCATGGATCCCCGGACGGGCGAGATCCTGGCGATGGCGATGCGCCCGACCTTCAATCCGAACGCGTATCATCTCGCCACCGCGGAGCAGTGGCGGAACCGCGCGGTGACGGACCCCTTCGAGCCGGGCTCGACGTTCAAGGCCATCCTCGCCGCGGCGGCGCTCGAGGAAAAGGTCGTCCGGCCGGGCGACCGCTTCTACGGCGAGCAGGGCGTGATCACCATCGCCAACAAGACGATCCACGACTGGAAGAAGTACGGGTGGCTCACGTTCCAGCAGGTGCTGCAGAACTCCTCGAACGTGGGCGCCATCAAGGTGGGGCTCCAGCTCGGCCGCGAGCGCTACTATCGGCACATTACCGGGTTCGGCTTCGGCAGCCTGACGGGGTCGGGTCTGCCCGGGGAAAGCCGCGGGCAGCTCCGGCAACCGGCGCGCTGGTCGGGCCTCTCCCTGGCGAGCATCTCGATCGGGCAGGAAGTGTCGGTGACGGGGGTCCAGATGCTCGCCGCCTTCGGCGCCATCGCCAACGGCGGCCGGCTCATGAAGCCTCACGTCGTCCGGGCGTACCTGGACCGCAACGGCCGGCAGGTCCGGCGGACGGAGCCGCAGGCGGTCCGCCAGGTGATCTCGCCCGAGACGGCGGCCACGCTGTCCGACATCCTGACGTCCGTGGTGGCCGAGGGCACCGGCCAGAAGGCGAGCGTCCCGGGCTACCCCGTCGCCGGCAAGACCGGGACCGCGCAGAAGCCGGATCCCGTCACGCACGTCTATTCCCGTAAGCCGGGCGTGCTCTCGTTCATCGGCTTCGTCCCGTCCAATGCTCCGCGCCTCGTGGTCCTGGCGCTCCTCGACGAGCCGAAGACGGTGGTGTGGGGGTCCGAGGCGGCGGCGCCGATCTTCGCCGCCGTCGCGGGGCCGATCCTGCGCCACCTGGACGTGCCGCCGACCGAAGCGGTCCCGGCCATCCAGATCGTGCGGGGCCCGGCCCGGGAGGCCGAGCGGGACGCGCCGGCCGAGCCGGGCGCGGGCATCCCGTCCGACGCGGAGGCGGTGATGCCGGATCTCGCGGGCAAGAGCCTGCGCCAGGCGCTCGCGCTCCTGGGTGCGCTCGACGTCGACGTCGCGGTGGCGGGACGCGGAGTCGTCGTGCGGCAGACACCCGCCCCGGGGACGCTCCTGGCGCCCGGCGCGTCGTGCCGGCTGGAGCTCCTGCCTCCGGCCGCCCGGATGGAGTCGTGATGGCGCCCGACGCCGCGCTCCGCGAGGTCGCGCTCGAGACGCTGCTCGACGCGGTGCCCGAGCGAGAGGTCCACGGTTCCCTGCCGGGGACGGTGCGCGGACTGACGGACGACTCGCGCCGCGTGACGGCGGGGAGCTGCTTCGTGGCGGTCCGCGGCCTTCGCGCCGACGGGCGCCGCTTCATCCCGCAGGCCGTCGAGCGGGGCGCGCGGGCCGTCGTGGCGGAGCCCCCGGATCCCTTGCCGGGGCAGGCGGTCGGGCGCATCCTGGTGCCGGACACCCGGCGCGCGCTGCCGAGACTGGCCGGCGCCTACTATGGCCATCCCTCGCGCGCCCTCACGGTCGTGGGGATCACCGGGACGAACGGCAAGACGACGACGTCGTACCTCTGCGAGGCCCTCCTCCGCGCGAACGGCCTCGAGACGGGGGTCATCGGCACGATCCAGTACGTCGTGCGCGGGAACGCGCGGGACGCCGGCCAAACCACCCCCGAGGCGATCGAGCTCCAGGGGCTGCTCGCCGAGATGGTCGCCGCCGGAGTGGGCGGGGTCGCGATGGAGGTCTCGTCCCACGCCCTCGCGCTGCACCGGGTCGATGGAGTGGCCTTCGACGTGGCGGTCTTCACGAACCTGACGCAGGACCACCTCGACTTCCACGGGACGATGGACGCCTACGCCGAGGCGAAGGGTCGGTTGTTCTCCGAGCTCCTCGCCGCCGGGCGGAAGCCGAAGGCCACCGCGGTCCTCAACGCGGACGATCGGGTCGGGGCGGCGTGGGCGCGGTCGCTTCCGGGGCGGGTCCTGACCTTCGGGCTGGGGGCGGGCCACGCGGTGCGGCCGCGCCACTTCGAGTCGGGCCTCGAGGGCATCCGGCTCCTGGCCGACAGTCCGGTGGGGCCGGTCCACGTGGTCTCGCCGCTCATCGGCGAGCACAACGTGATGAACCTGCTGGGGGCGGTGGGGACGGGCGTCGCCCTGGGACTCGGCGCGGACGTCATCGCGTCCGCGCTCGGCTCGGTGACTCGGGTGCCGGGACGGTTCGAGCGCGTCGAGGCCGGGCAGGACTTCCTGGTCGTGGTCGACTACGCCCACACCCCGGACGCTCTCCAGCGCGTGCTCGAAACGGCGCGGCGTCTCACGCCGGGCCGACTCGGGGTCGTGTTCGGCGCGGGAGGCGATCGTGACCGCGGCAAGCGCCCCCTGATGGGCCGGATCGCCGCGACGCTGGCCGATCGGGTCTGGCTGACCTCGGACAACCCGCGCTCCGAGGATCCCGCCGCCATCGTCGAAGAGATCGCGGCCGGCGTCGCGCCGGCGCCGCCGGCGGGCTATGCGCGGTGTCCCGACCGTCGCCAGGCGATCCACGACGCGGTCGAATGGGCGCGACGCGGGGACACGATCGTCATCGCCGGGAAGGGCCACGAGACCTACCAGATCGTCGGCGCCAAGGTCTCGCCCTTCGACGACCGGCTCGTGGCCCGCGAGTTCCTCGCGGGGCGCCCCGGTGCGCCGGGCGGAGGCACCCCGTGCCGCGCCTGACCCTGGCGGAGCTGGTCCGCGGCACCCAAGGCGCGCTCGTGGGCGGACGGCTGGACACGCTGGTGACGGGAGTGTCCATCGACAGCCGGACGTGTCGTCCCGGCGACGCGTTCTTCGCGATCCGCGGCGCGCACCAGGACGGTCATGCGTTCGTGGGCCACGCCCGGCTGCGGGGCGCGGCCTGCGCCGTGACGACGCGTATCCCGCCCGGGCTGGGCGCGGAGGGCGACTTCCCGGTCGTCCTCGTGGACGACACGACGGCGGCGCTCCAGCGGCTCGGGCTGGCCCACCGACGTCGCTTCACCATCCCGGTGGTCGCGATCACGGGCTCGAACGGCAAGACCACGACCAAGGAGCTGGTCGCCACGGTGCTCTCCGCCCGCCGCCGGGTGCTCAAGCCCATGGGCAGCTACAACAACCAATGGGGCGTGCCGTTGACGCTCCTTGCCTTGGAGCCCGAGCACGAGGCGGCGGTGCTCGAGCTCGGCATGAACGCGTTCGGCGAGATCGCCGCGCTCAGCCAGCTCTGCCTGCCGACCGTGGGCGTCGTGACGACGATCGCGCCGGCGCATCTCGAAGGGGTCGGATCGATCGAAGGCGTGCAGAAGGCGAAGGGTGAGCTGGTCGAGGCGATTCCTCCCGATGGGGTCGTCGTCCTGAACGCCGACGATCCGCTCGTGATGGGGCTGGCCGCCCGGGCCCGGGGGCCGGTCATGACGTACGGCCAAGCCGACGCCGCGGACGTCCGGCTGGGCGATGTGGCGCTGGCCAACGGCGGGCTCGCGTTCCGGCTGACCGCCGGGCCGGCCGGGGTCGAGGTCCGGCTCCCGCTGGCCGGCCGGCACAACGCGTGGCATGCGGCAGCCGCCGCGGCCGTCGGCCTGGCGCTGGGGATCCCGCTCGACGAGGCGGCCGCCGCGCTGGCGCTGGCGACGCCGGTCAAGGGGCGCCTGGTCTGGCGCGAGGCCGGCGGCGTCCGGATCCTCGACGACACGTACAACGCGAACCCCTCGTCGGTGCGGGCGGCGCTGGACGCGCTCCGGGAGGGGACCGGCTCGGGCCGGCGGTGGGTGATTCTCGGTGACATGCTGGAGCTCGGGTCTCAGACCGAGTCGGCCCACCGCGACGTCGGACACTGGGTGGCCGCCCTGCCCGTCGCCGGGTTCCTGGCCGTCGGGCCGGCGATGCGGCTGGCGGCGGAGTCGGCCCGGGCGGCCGGCTGCCCCGAGATCGCGACGTTCGCCAGCCCCGAAGGCGCCGCGGCGCACGCGCTCCCGCGTCTCGTCCGGGGGGACCGAGTGCTGGTGAAGGGCTCGCGCGGGATGCGGATGGAGCGCGCGGCCGCCGCGCTCCTGACCGGGCTCGCCCCGGCGGCGGAGACGCCGCGGTGCTGACCGCGCTCGCGGGCCTCGCCAAGTACCACATCGTCTTCAACGTGTTCCGGTACATCACGTTCCGGACGGCGATGGCGCTCGTGACGGCCCTGATCCTGTCGCTGTGTCTCGGGCCCTGGATGATCCGGACGCTCCGCAAGCGTCAGATCGGCGAAACCATCCGCGAGGACGGCCCCGCGCGGCACCGGGCCAAGGCCGGCACGCCGACGATGGGCGGGCTCCTGATCGTGGGCTCGCTGGTGGCGTCCGTGCTGCTCTGGGGGAATCTCGGGAACCGCCTGGTGTGGATCGTCCTGCTGGTGACGGTCGCGCTCGCCACCATCGGCGCCTACGACGACTGGCTGAAGCTCCGCACCCGGCGGCCGCTCAAGATCCGCGAGAAGTTCGGCGCGCAGCTCCTCGTCGGGCTGGCGCTCGGCGTCTACCTGCACGCCGTTCCGGCCGAGGGCGTGACGAGCCAGCTCTCGGTGCCCTTCGTCAAGGACTGGGTTCCCGACCTCGGCCTGACCTACATCCTGTTCGTCGCGCTGATCGTCGTCGGCGCCTCGAACGCGGTCAACCTGACGGACGGGCTCGACGGGCTCGCGATGGGGCCGGTCATCGTGGCCGCTCTCGCGCTCGGCGTGCTGGCCTATCTCGCCGGCCATGCCCGCCTCTCCGAGTATCTCTACATCTTCAAGGTCAAGGGCGCCGGCGAGCTCACGGTATTTTGCGGCGCGCTCATGGGCGCCAGCATCGGGTTCCTCTGGTTCAACGCCCACCCCGCCGAGGTCTTCATGGGCGACGCGGGGTCGCTCGCCCTGGGCGGGGCCATCGGCACCCTGGCCATCCTCTCGAAGTCGGAGCTGCTGCTGCCGTTCATCGGCGGCCTCTTCGTGGTCGAGGCGGCGTCCGTCATCCTGCAGGTGGCGTCCTTCCGCTTGACCGGCCGGCGCATCTTCCGGATGGCGCCGCTCCACCATCACTTCGAGCTGATGGGCTGGCCCGAGAGCAAGGTCGTGATCCGGTTCTGGATCCTGGCCCTCCTCATGGCGCTCCTGGCGCTCACCACGCTCAAGCTCCGATGACGACGATGACGCCCGAGCGGATCGAGCCGGTGCTCCTCCAGGCCGCCCGCGGCGGATCCTGGCGGCGGGCGCTCGCCGGGCGCTCCGTGACGGTCGTGGGGCTGGCCCGGAGCGGCGTCGCGGCATGCCGCCTCCTCCGCCGGCTCGGAGCGCGCGTGACGGGCACCGACCTCCGCGGGCCGGACGCCGTCGGAGCGGAGGCGCGAGCCCTTTCCGAGGATGGGGTGGCGCTCGTCCTGGGGGGGCACCCGCCCGCCGCCTTCGAGACGGCCGACCTCGTCGTGGTGAGTCCAGGCGTGACGGCGGACCACCCCGCCCTCGCGAGCGCCCGGGCGCGGGGCGTGCCGATCCTCGGCGAGCTCGAGCTGGCCTTCCGGACGATGACGGCCGAGTTCGTGGCGATCACGGGCACCAACGGCAAGACCACGACGACCGCCTTGACCGGGGCGCTGCTCGCTGAGTCGGGGCGGCCGGTCCTGGTGGGCGGCAACATCGGGCGACCGCTCGCCGCCGACGCGCTGACGTTCGCGGAAGACGGCTGGGTCGTCGCGGAGGTCTCGAGCTTCCAGCTGGAGACGGTGGACGCCTTCCGCCCGCACGTGGCGGCGGTGCTGAACGTGACGCCCGACCACCTCGACCGGCACGGAAGCCTCGCCGCCTACGCGGCGGCAAAGGCGCGGATCTTCCACGCCCAGGGCCCGCGGGACTGGGGCGTCCTGAACCTCGACGACCCCGGCGCGGCGGCCCTGGCGCCCGACGTCCGGGCGCAGCTCCTCTGGTTCAGCCGGCGCGGGCCGGTGTCACGAGGCGCGTGGGTGCGGGACGGTTGGGTGACGCTGCGCCTCGACGCGGAGGACCGCCCGGTGTGCCCGGTCACCGAGATCGCGCTCCGCGGCGCCCACAACCTCGAGAACGTCCTCGCCGCGACGGCGTGCGCCGGGGTCCTCGGTGTCCCGCCCGACCGCCTGCGAGCCGCGATCCGAGACTTCCGGGCGGTGGCGCATCGGCTCCAGTGGGTGCGGGACCGGGCCGGAGTCGCGTACTACAACGACTCGAAGGGCACCAACGTCGACGCCACGCTGAAGGCCCTGGCGGCCTTCGGCGAGCCGATCGTGCTGATCGCCGGCGGCCGCGACAAGGGGCAGCGCTTCGACGCGCTGGCGGCCGCGGCGCGCGGGCGGGTGAAGGGCGCGGTCCTGATCGGTGAGGGGCGCGCCACCATGGGCCCGGCGCTCCGGCCGGTGACGCACGTCGAGGAGGCGGAGTCGATGGGCGAGGCGGTGCGGCGTGCCGCGCAGCTCGCCGCGCCCGGCGACGTCGTCCTCCTCTCGCCGGCCTGCGCGTCCTTCGATCTCTTCCGAGACTACGAGCACCGTGGAGACGTGTTCGTCCAGGAGGTCCGGGCCCTCCCGGAGCCCTGACCATGCCGCGCAAGGTGAGCCCCGACTACTGGCTGTTCCTGCTGGTCCTCGCCCTCTTGGGGCTGGGCGTGGTGATGGTGTACTCGGCCAGCGCGATCCTCGCCACCGATCGCTTCGGCGACGCCCACTTCTTCCTGAAGAAGCAGCTCTTCTGGGCCGTGCTGGGGCTCGGCGTCATGTGGGGCGTGATGGCCGTCGACTACCGCCGGTGGCGGCCGCTCGTCACCCCGCTCCTCGCGCTGGCGTTCGTCCTGCTGGTCCTGGTACTGATCCCGCCGTTCGGCCAGTCGATCAACGGCACGCGGCGGTGGCTCCGCTGGGGACCGATCTCGGTGCAGCCGACGGAGCTGGCGAAGCTGGTCCTGGTCGTGTACCTGGCGGACTTCCTGGCCCGGCGCCATTCGGTCATTGGCAACCTCTGGCGCGGCGTCCTGCCGCCGCTGCTGGTGACCGGCGGCGTGGCTGCCCTGGTGCTCGTGCAGCCGGACCTGGGGTCGGCGGTCGCCCTCGTGGGCGTGGTGCTCTGCATGCTCTTCGTCGCGGGCGCCCGGATCGCCCACCTGGGACTGATCGGCTCGCTGGCCGTTCCCGTCGCCGTCGTGGCGGTGTTCACGGCGAGCTACCGGCTGCGCCGGGTGCTCACGTTCCTCGATCCCTGGGCCGACCCCCGCGGGGCGGGATTCCAGATCATCCAGTCGTATCTTGCGCTCGGCGGTGGCGGGCTCCTCGGGCGGGGACTCGGAGAGTCGAAGCAGAAGCTCTTCTATCTTCCCGAGCCCCACACCGACTTCATCTTCGCCATCCTTGGCGAGGAGCTCGGATTCGTCGGCGCCGTCCTGACGGTCGGCCTCTTCGGGCTCCTGCTCTGGCGCGGCATCCGCATCGGGCTCCGGGTCGCCGACCCGTTCGGCGCCCTCCTCGCGTTCGGGGTCACGGCGCTTCTCGCCACCCAGGCCGCCGTGAACCTGGGCGTGGTGGTCGGACTGTTCCCGACGAAGGGGCTGCCGCTGCCGTTCGTGTCGTCCGGCGGCTCGTCGCTGCTGGTGGCGATGGCGGCGGTCGGCCTGCTGTTGAACGTCTCGCAGCGGGCCGAGGTCTCCCGGCGATGACCGGGACACGGGTCTTCAAGCGCTACCAGCAGGTGCACTTCGTGGGCATCGGCGGCGTCGGCATGAGCGGTCTCGCCGAGGTGATCCTGACGCTCGGCTTCCGCGTGACCGGCTCGGACGCGCGGCGCGGCGAGGCCGTGGAGCGGCTCGAGCGGCTGGGCGCCAAGGTCCACGTGGGCCATGCCGCGGGGCACATCGAGGGCGCCCACGTGGTCGTCTACTCGTCGGCGGTCGCCCGCGACAACCCCGAGCTCCAGGCCGCGCGCCAGCGCGGTGTCCCGGTCATCCCGCGGGCGGAGATGCTCGCCGAGCTGATGCGGGTCAAGCACGGGATCGCCATCGCGGGGACCCACGGGAAGACCACCACGACCTCGATGGTCGGGGCCGTCCTGGCCGAGGCCGGGTTCGATCCGACGCTGGTGGTGGGGGGGCGGGTGACGGCCTTGGGGGCCAACGCGCGGCTCGGTCAGGGCGACTTCCTGGTGGCGGAGGCCGACGAGTCCGACGGCTCGTTCCTCCGGCTCACGCCGACCATTGCCGTGGTGACGACGATCGACGCCGAGCACCTCGACTACTACCGGGACCTGACCGCGATCCGGGAGGCGTTCCTGTCGTTCGTGAGCAAGGTGCCGTTCTACGGGGCGGCCGTCCTCTGCGCCGACCAGCCGGAGATCCAGGCGATCCTCCCGCGCGTCGAGAAGCGCGTCATCACCTACGGCCTCGGCGCGCCGGCCGACCTGGTCGCGGCCTCGGTGCGTCTGAACGAGCTGACCGCGCGCTTCGAGGTGCTCCAGCGCGGGGACTCGCTCGGCGAGCTCCGGCTCCAGGTGCCGGGGCTCCACAACGTGGCCAACGCGCTGGCGGCCACCGCGGTCGGGCTCGATCTGGAGGTGCCGTTCGCCGCCGTGCAGCGGGCGCTCGCCGGCTTCACGGGCGTCCAGCGGCGGTTCCAGGTCAAGGGTGAGGTGGGCGGGATCCTGGTGGTCGACGACTACGGTCACCACCCGGCCGAGATCCGGGCGACCCTGGCGGCCGCGCGCCAGGGCTTCGCGCGGCGGCGCGTGGTCGTGTTCCAGCCGCATCGCTACACGCGGAGCTTCCACCTGCACGAGGAGTTCCTGACGGCGTTCGACGACGCCGACGTCCTGATCCTGACCGACATCTACCCGGCGGGCGAGCCGCCGATCCCGGGGGTCACGGCCCGTGCCCTGGCCGAGGGGATCGCCGCGCGCACCGGCCGGGATGTCCGATACGTGGGCGACCGGGCCGAGGCGGTGGAGGCGCTCCTCCGAACCGTCCGGGCCGGTGACTTGATCCTGACCCTCGGGGCGGGCGACGTCGGCGCGGTCGCGGACCAGGTGCGCGAGCGCCTGGCCGCGCGTGAGACCCCGGCCGGCGAGCGGGCCCCGGGCGGAGAAGGAGACCAGCATGCTGGGTGAGATCCGCGGCGAAGTGCGTTTCAAGGAGCCGCTCGCGTTCCACACGTCGCTCCGGTGCGGCGGGCCGGCCGACATCTTCATCATTCCCCAGGACGTCGACGACGTGCGCAAGACGCTGATGTTCGCTGACAAGGAGAAGCTGCCCGTCGCGCTGCTCGGGAGCGGGCACAACACGCTCGTGCGTGACCGCGGCTATCGCGGGATCGTGCTCAAGATCGAGGGATGCCTCGGCCGCATGGAGTTTCACGGCGAGGAGGTCACGATCGGATGCGGCGCCGGGCTGTCGGCGATGATCCGCGAGGCCGCCGCGCTCGGACTGGGCGGGATCGAGTGCCTCGTCGGCATTCCCGCGACCCTGGGCGGCGCCCTCGCGACGAACGCCGGCACCCACGACGGCGCCATCTGGGACTTCGTGTCGGCCGTGTACTTCCTGCATGCGGACGGGACGATCGGCGAGCTCAAGCCCGCCCCGGGGTTCACGCATCGCACGTTCTCGCTCCCGACGGGAGCCATCCTGCTCGGGGTACGCCTGCAGCTCCACCGCAAGCCGCAGAAGGAGATCCTGGCCGAGATCCGTGCGCGCCTGAAGCACAAGAAGGCGACGCAGCCGCTCGCGCTGGCGGCCGCGGGATGCGTCTGGAAGAACCCCGACTACGACCACGCCGCGCGGCTGCTCGAGAAGACCGGCCTCCGGGGCAAGCGCGTGGGCGGCGCCGAGATCTCCGCGAAGCACGCGAACTTCATCATCAATCGTGGCGGCGCCACCGCGCAGGACGTCCTGAACCTCCTGGAGCTGGCCTTCGAGCGCGTGTACAACCAGGCGGGCATCCGGCTCACGACGGAGCTCCGCATCATGGGCGACTGAAGCGGTGAGGGAGTGAGCCCTCCGCCGGCTTCCCGGGTCCTGTCGGGACCGCGCGCCCGCCCGGCGCCGTCGACGGACCTCGCCTCCCGGACGCGGTTGATCGCCAACCAGCGCCATCGCGCCCGTCGAGGCGACCGGCTTCTCCGGCGGACGGCGCGGGTCCTCATCGTCGGGCTGACCCTGACGGGCTTGGCCGTCGCCGCCCGGGTGGCCGCGGACTGGGTGCAGCGGACTCCGCTCCTCGCTACGCGAAGCGTGGAGATCGCCGGCGCGCGGCGGCTGGACGAGAACCTCGTGCGGGCGGCGGTCGCCATCGAGCCGGGGACGAACCTGTTCGCGGTGGACGTCGCCGCCGCCGAAGCGCGGGTGGCCGATCTTCCCGGCGTCCGGCGCGCGCACATCGCGCGGCACCTGCCGGGACGGGTGACCGTGCTCGTCGAGGAGCGCGAGCCCTACGCGCTCGTCAACGCGAACGGGCTGCACTGGGTGGACGCCGAGGGCTACCTCGTCACTACCGACGTTCGGCCGGGAACGACCGGTCTGCCGATCCTCACCGGCGTCGAGGCCCCCGCGCCCGGCGCCACGGTGCCGTCCGAGAGCCTGCGCGCCGGTCTGGCTCTGATCCACGTGCTGCAGCGGACGTCCGGTCGCCTGGCCACCCGCGTCTCCGAGGTCGACCTGGGGCGCCCGCACGGTCCCATGCTCTACCTGGTCGACGGGATCGAAGTGCGCCTCGGGCCCGACGCCTGGAGCGACCGCCTGGCCCGCCTGGACGGAGTCCTCGCCGAGCTCGACGCCAGCGGGGAGCGAGTGGCGTCGATCGACCTCCGCTTCCGAGACCAGGTCGTGCTCGCGCCACGGGTCCCGCCGGCGTCGGCCGGCCCGAGCCGAGCCGCCGGGGGGACCGGACGACGTCGGCCCGCCACCGAGCCCACCACCACCGGAACGCCGGCAGTCGCCGGCCTGGAGCGACGCTGATGGTGCGCAGGAACCCGAGCATCATCACCGGACTCGACGTGGGAACGACGAAGGTGTGCGCCGTGATCGGCGAGGTCACGGCGACCGGTGTCGACGTGGTCGGCATCGGGCAGCACCCGTCGCGGGGCCTTCGCAAAGGCGTCGTGGCCAACGTCGAGTCCACCGTCGAGGCGATCAAGCGCGCCGTCGCCGAGGCGGAGCAGATGGCGGGGGTTGAGGTCGACGCCGTCTACGCGTCGATAGGGGGCGGGCACATCCGGGGGATGAACAGCCAGGGCATGGTGGCCGTGCAGGGGCGCACCAAGGAGGTCGCCTCGGCGGACGTCGCGCGCGCGGTGGACGCGGCGCGGGCGGTGAACTTGCCGCCGGATCGCGAGATTCTCCATGCGCTCACCCAGGGGTTCACCGTCGACGACCAGGACGGGGTCCGCGAGCCCGTCGGCATGCTCGGAAGCCGCCTGGGCGTCTCGGTCCACCTCGTCACCGGCGCGGCCACCGCCGTGCAGAACGTCGTGCGGAGCGTGAACCGGGCGGGCCTCACCGTGGAGGACGTCGTGCTCCAGCCGCTGGCGTCGGGGGAGTCCGTGCTCACGCCCGACGAGCGGGAGCTCGGGGTCCTCCTCATCGACGTCGGCGGCGGCACCGCGGACGTCGCCCTGTTCCGGGACGGCGCCGTGTGGCACACGGCGGTGATCCCGCTCGGCGGCGACCACATCTCCAACGACATCGCGGTCGGGCTCCGGACCCCGCCGCCCGCGGCCGAGGAGCTCAAGAAGCTCTTCGGGTGCGCGCAGGCGAGTCTCGTGCTGGAGGACGAGACGGTCGAGGTGCCGTCGATCGGCGGCCGCAAGCCGAGGGTGCTCTCGCGCCAGACGCTGGCTCGCATCGTCCAGGCGCGGGTCGAGGAGATCCTCACGCTGGTGGCGCGGGGGGTGAGCCAGGCCGGGCTCGACGACGCGGCGACCGCGGGCGCGGTCGTCACGGGAGGAGCGACGATCATGGAGGGAGTTCCGGAGCTGGCCGAGACGATCCTCGACCTGCCGGTCCGGCGCGGCATCCCGAAGTGGGTCGGCGGGCTGTACGAGCAGGTGGAGAGTCCCGTGTTCGCGACCGCCGTCGGGCTGGTCTTGACCGGAGCGCGGCGGGACCGCCCGGTAGACAACTCGATCCGGATGCCGGGGTTCGGCGAGAGCTGGACGGGCATGGGCCGGACGGCCCGGCGCGTCCGCGAGTGGTTGCGGGAGATCTTCTGATGGGGCGACGTCGCAAGAAGCAGGCACAGGCAAGCGCGCCGGCCGGCGCCGAGCGTCGGTCGGAGAGGGGAGACAGCACGATGCGGGAGGAGCTCATCTTCCGGCTCGAGGAGGAGGATCGGGAACTCGCGGCGAAGATCCGGGTCGTCGGGCTCGGAGGCGGGGGCTCGAACGCCGTGAACCGGATGATCAGCTCGCGCTTCACCGGCGTGACGTTCGCGGTGGCGAACACGGACGCGCAAGCGCTCCGCGCCTCGCCGGCCCAGATCAAGATCCAGCTCGGCTCGAAGCTCACCGGCGGCCTCGGGGCCGGCTCGGACCCGGAGGTCGGGCGCCGCGCCGCGAACGAGGACCGGGAGGTGCTCCACCAGACCCTGACCGGCGCCGACATGGTCTTCATCACGGCGGGCATGGGCGGCGGCACCGGCACGGGGGCGGCGCCGGTCGTCGCGGCGATCGCCAAGGAGCTGGGGGCGCTCACGGTCGCCTGCGTCACCAAGCCGTTCCAGTTCGAGGGCCCGCGCCGGATGCGCCAGGCCGACGCGGGCATCCAGGAGCTCCGCGGGATCGTCGACACGCTGCTCACGATCCCGAACCAGCGGCTCCTCACGGTGGTCGAGAAGGGCACGTCGCTGCAGGAGGCGTTCAAGGTCGCGGACTCGGTCCTGCAGCAGGCGGTGCAGGGCATCTCCGACCTCATCCTCGTGCCGGGCCTCATCAACCTCGACTTCGCCGACGTGCGCACGATCATGTCGGGGATGGGCATGGCCTTGATGGGCACCGGCATCGGCCGCGGCGAGCACCGCGCCGTCGACGCCGCGCAGAAGGCGATCGCGAGCCCGCTGCTCGAGGAGACCTCGATCCAGGGCGCGCGCGGGGTGCTGATCAACATCACGGGCGGCTCCGATCTCACGCTCCACGAGGTCAACGAGGCGGCCAGCACGGTGGCCGAGGCGGCCGAAGGGGACGCCAACATCATCGTGGGGGCGGTCGTCGACGAGGCCCTCGGCGACGAGATCCGCGTCACGGTCATCGCCACCGGGTTCGACGACGCCCGAGGAATGGCCCATCCCATGGCGGCGGCCGGGGCGGCCGCCGGCACCGGCGCGCCGTCCGCCGGGCGGACGGTCGATCTCAAGGCGTACCGCGGCGGCGATCGGCCGTCGCCCTGGCGGCGGCCGCGCGTGGACGGGGTGCGCGCCGACGGGCTCGACGCGATGGGCGGCGACGACCTGGACATCCCGGCGTTCCTCCGTCGCCAGGCCGACTGAGCGCCGCCGCGAACCGGACGCGGGCCGTGACCGCCTGTCGGGCGGCCACTGCCCGGCCCGTCCGCTTCGGGCCCTCGTCGTGATCGATCCCCCAGCGCCGACCGTCAGCTGGTCCGGGACGCCGCCCACGCACTGCGGGCTGCCGGCGCTCTCGGCGGTCGGCGTGGCGCACGCCTTCACGACCCGCCATCAGGGAAGCTTCGACGCGGTCTCGACCCCCGCCGGACCGTTCGGGGCACGGCGCTGGCCGGCGCTCGACGCCCTCGGCATCGCGGCGCCGGTCGTCCGGTACGCGCGACAGGTCCACGGCGACGCGTGCCTCGATGCCGATCGGATCGACGCGGGGGGACTGGTCGGCACGGGCGATGCCCTGTTCACGCGCCAGCGGGGACGCCCGCTGGCCGTCTTCACCGCGGATTGCGTGCCGCTCATCCTCGTGGATCCCGAAGCCCCCGCGCTCGGCATGGCGCACGCGGGATGGCGCGGCACCGTGCGCGGGATCGCGGGCCGGCTGGCCGCGGCGCTCGTCGAGCAGGCCGGCGCCCGCTCGGACCGGCTCCGGGCCGCCATCGGGCCGTCCATCGGCCCGTGCTGCTACGAGGTGGACGAGCCCGTGATGGGCCCCCTGCGCGCGGCCTTCCCCGAGGCGTGGGCGCGCTGGGCGCATCCGGGCGCGCCCGGCCGCTGGTCGCTGGACCTCTGGGCGGCCAACGCGGATCAGCTCGCGGCGGCCGGCGTGCCGGCGGGCGCGATCTCGAACCCGCGCCTCTGCACCGGCTGCCGGCGCGACCTGTTCTTCTCGTACCGGAAGGAGGGGATGGCGGGGCGGCTCGCCACGCTCGCTGTGCTCGACTGACGGGAGTGCGCGCGAGCGGCGTGGCGTCGGGCCGGCG
>JBIOVM010000061.1:0-25533 GCA_044867785.1 Candidatus Rokuibacteriota bacterium
GCCAGGGCCCAGGACGGCGCCAGGGCCAGCGTCAGCGCGACGAGCAGGGCGCAAAGGGGGAAGCTTCCCATTCTGGCCTCCTCATCGAGGCCGGCCCGGAAGGCCAGCCGTCTCACGGGCATGTCTGGGCGGCCGGGACCGCACCTCGACCCGGCCCTACAGTCAGGATACGACGAGGCTACATACCTGTCACAACCGCGCGTCACGCCGGGACGGGCGTCGTGCGGGCTCGTCCCACCCGTCGCCCGATGCCTTCGGGATCATCCGGGATGGTCCCCTACCCGGCCTCGGCCCGGATCACGGAGCTCAGGACGCCGCGGTCAGGCGTGAGGATTCCGGGACCAGCACCTCGACTCGCAGGGTGAACTTCCGCCCCTCGCCCGGGCGCAGGGCGCCGACTCCCACGACCCGGCGGGCGACCATCTCGTCCCGCTCGTCGTGCACCTCGATCAGCACCGAGTACTCCCAGGGCGCCTCGTCGCCGGGATGCCGGATCGTGCCGTCCACCGTGAGCGGGGACACCGAAGCGCGCGCCGGCCGGGCGACCGCGACCGCGTCGAACCGGAGATGTCGGAGACAGGCGGGACACGTGGGCGCGCTCCGGAGGATGCGCTCCCCGCAGTGGGGGCAGTTCCACGCCTCGCCCGTCATGGGCGGGGCCCCTTAATGCTTCGGCTCGGGAGGCGAGAGGGCTTCGACTTCCCCTTCCTTCCAGCCGAACTCGACCTTGCCGCGCATCTTCGAGCCGGCCGCGACCGTCAAGCTCCCCGCCTTCAGGTCTCCGATGAGGGTGCCGGACTCCTTGAACTCCACGCGTGAGTTCGCGATGAGGTGCCCGCGCACCTCGCCGCCGACCAGGACGGTGTCGGCCTTCACCTCGCCGTCGATGGACGCGCCCGGCTCGATCGTGAGCTCGCCCTTCACGTTCACGTTCCCCTTGAAGCGTCCAGCGACTCGGATGTTGCCGCTTCCCTCGATCTTCCCCTCGATGGTGAGGCCCGCGGAGAGGATCGACTCGGAGCCCTTGGGCGTGGTCATCGACATCGGCGCCTCCTCTGCGCGTCGCGTGGTCACCGGAGCTGGTGGTGGGTGCGGAACGGAGGGTGGCGCCGGATGGGAGGCCACCGCCGGCGTGGGCGGCGACTCGACCCGAGGCTCGGGTTTGGGAACCGGCTCGTCCCTTCGTGGCTGCTGACCGAACAGTGCCATCGTTCGCGCCTCCTTGAGGCCGGGCGCTGAGCCGCCCGACCGCCGCGTCCCCGCGCCGCGCCGGACTGCGCGCCCGGTGGCGCGATGGTCGCGGGGTTCTCCCTACTAAAGCCCGGTGGCCCGAAGGCTGTCAAGCGTCACGGCGCGAGGCGGGGCCCGTGCCGCTACGCGAGGAGCAGGCGAGCCGCCCGTGCGATCGCGTCCGCGTCGATGCCGTAGTGCCGGTAGAGGTCGGCGCGCGCCCCGGACTGCCCGAAGGCGTCCACCCCCAGCGGCACCTGGGGCACGCCGAGCACGGTGCCCAGCCAGGCGAGCGCGTGGGAATGGCCGTCCAGCACGGTCACCACCGGCACTTCTCCCTCGAGGTCCGCCGCCGGGAACAGCTCGCGTATCCAGGACCCGGCGGGCTCCGACCTCCCCTGGACGAGCCCGTCGACCTGACGCCGCCACTCCGCGTAGCACGCCCGAGGGCTCGTCAGGGCGACGACGTTGGCATGGATCCCTTCGAGCTCCAGCTGCCGGCTGGCCTCGGCCGCTTCCGGTACCATCACACCGGCGGCGACGAGGGTCACCGCGTTGGCGCCCGGCTCGTAACCGTCCGCCCGGGACCGGTCCACCAGCCGATAGCCGCCGCGCAGGACCTGCTCGCGCAGCGTCGTCTCCCCCAGGCGCTCGAGCGCCGGCCCGAGGAGCGCCTGGTCGACGGTCTTGGTCGACAGCCGCAGGTAAACGGCCTCGCCGTGCTCGAGGTCCTGGATCACGTGAAGGCCGTCCAGGAGCAGCCACTCCACCTCCTTCGCGAAGGTCGGCTCGTACGCCCGAAGGTTCGGCACCTCGATCCCCAGAGCCGGCGTCACCACCGACTGATGGGCGCCCCCCTCGGGGGCGAGGCTGATCCCCGACGGGCTCGCCACCAGGATGAACCGGGCCTTCGAGTAGGTGGCGTGGAGCAAGGGGTCCAGCCCACGCGGGAGGAAGCAGTCGTAGAGCGTGCCGATCGGGAGGAGCCGGCGGCCGGAGAGCTCGGGGGCCAGTCCCAGAACGGACAGCAGCACGAAGAACGAGGCCTCCCCGATGCCGAGCTCGAGATGCTGGCCGGCCGGGGACTCCTTCCAACGGACGAGCGAGCGGAGCCCGTGGCGCTCGAACGCATCGTCCCGCTCGCGCGTCGTGTACACGCCCCGCCGGTTCACCCACCCAGACAGATGCGTCGTCGTCGCCACGTCGGCGGAGACGGTGACCAGCGCGGACTCGAGTCCCGCCTGGCGCCCGAGGGCCGCCAGGACGTCGCCGAACGCTTCCTGGGTGGACGTGGACGGCCTCGGCGGTAGCTCGAGGCGATCGGGCACCGGGGCGGGCGGCGGGGCCACGTAGCGCCGCGGAAGGCCGATTCCCTCGCCCATCACCCGGCGTACGTGGCGGCCTTCCGGGCTGTCCGCGGAGAACGGCGCCCACTCATCGCCCTCCGGCACCCCCAGCTCGCGCGCGAGCGCGGCCAGCTGCTCCCCGGTCAGCTGAGCGCCGTGGTTCAACGGATCCCCGGCGAAGGGGAGGCGCCACCCTTTGAGCGTCCAGGCCAGGATGGCGACCGGCCGATCGGGCACGGCGTCCGCCTGCGCGAACGCGTCGACGATCGCGTCCAGGTCGTGGCCACCCAGGTCGGCGAGCAGGCCGGCGACCTCCGCGTCGTCGCGTGCGTCCAGTCGGGCCGCCGCGTCCGGCGGGGCGCCCTCGCCGAGCGCCTTGCGCGCGGCGGCCGGCGGCAGCCGGAGGAGCGCATGGTATTCCAGGTTGTCCATGCCCTCGAGCCGCTCGCGGAGCCAGCCGCCTCCCGGCTCCGCGAAGAGGCGCTCGAGGCGCCGCCCGAAACGCAGCGACACGACGTGCCACCCGAGGGCGCGGAACAGCCGGTCGAGCTGTCGGCTCCGGTGGTCGCCCACGACCCGATCGAGGCTTTGGCGGTTCAGGTCGACGACCACCACGTGGCCGGCCAGGTCCGCCATCGCCTCCTCGGTCCAGGCTTCCCAGACGCTCCCCTCGTCGAGCTCCGCGTCCCCCACCAGCGCGATGTTCCGCGGCCGCCCGGCGGCCGGCGGCTCGCCCCGCGCCGGCGTCCCCGGGCCGCCGAAGCGGTCGAGCACGTACCGGTCCAGGAGCGCGGCGAACGCCGGGGCGACCGCCCCCAGGCCCATCGAGCCCGTCGAGAAGTCGAACCAGTCCGGGTTCTTCGCGCGGCTCGGATACGCCTGGAGGCCGCCGAGCGCGCGGTACCCGCGGAGCCCCTCCGGCGGGAGGAGCCCGCGCAGAACCTGAATCGCGTAGAACACCGGCGCGGCCGTGGGCTTGACGGCGATGCGGTCGCCGGGGCGCAGGATCTTGAAGTAGAGCGCGGTGAGCAGCGTCAGGACCGAGGTCGAGCTCGACTGGTGTCCCCCCACCCGTTCCGGAGAGGGATTCGCTCGCCGGCTGTTCGCGTGGTGGATGGTGTTAGTGGCGAGCCAGAGGAGCCGGTCCTGGATGCTGAGGAGGATCCGGCGCTCTTCGTCGTCGAGTCGGGCGCGCGCGCGTGTGGACGTCACGAGCCGCTATCTTACCCCGGGCGGCGGTATCATCGCCGTGCCGCGGCCCGGCCGGCGAGCCGCGCCGAAAGGAGCCCCTGACCGATGGCCGACCTGCCCCCTCGAGACCCGCCGAGCGGCATCCGCCGCGGCCTCACGAGCTACGGCGACCCCGAGTTCAGCATGTTCGTCCGCGGCGCCTACGTGCGCGGGGCGGGGCTGACGGCCGAGGACCTCGCGCGCCCGGTCATCGGGCTCGCCCAGACGTGGAGCGAGTTCAATCCGTGCCACCGGCATCTCCGGGAGGTGGCGGAGGCGGTGAAGCGGGGCGTCTGGCAGGCGGGCGGCCTGCCGCTCGAGTTCCCGACGATCTCCCTCGGCGAGATAACCTTGTCACCCACGAGCATGCTGTTCCGGAACCTGATGGCGATGGACACCGAGGAGATGATCCTCGGCCAGCCGATGGACGGCGTGGTCCTCCTCGGAGGGTGCGACAAGACGCTCCCGGCTCAGCTGATGGGCGCGGCCAGCGCCGACCGCCCCGCCATCGTCGTGACGGCCGGCCCGATGCTGACGGGGCGCTACGAAGGCATGCGCCTCGGCGCGTGCACGGATTGCCGGGGCCTATGGGCCGAGCACCGCGCCGGGACGATCGACGCGACGCGGATGGAGGCGATCCAGGGGGAGCTGTTCCCCTCCGCCGGCACCTGCATGGTGATGGGGACCGCCAGCACGATGGCGGCGATCACCGAGGCTCTCGGCATGACGCTGCCGGGCATGGCGGCGATTCCGGCGCCCCTCGCGCGGCGGCTCCGCCTTGCCGAGGCCGCCGGGCGCCGGATCGTGGAGATGGCCCGCGAGGACCTGCGCCCCTCCCGCATCCTCACCCGGCCGGCCTTCGAGAACGCCGTGCGCCTCTTGATGGCGCTCGGCGGGTCCACGAACGCCGTGGTTCATCTCCCGGCGATCGCGGGGCGCGTGGGCGTCTCGCTCCACCTCGATGACTTCGACCGCTTCGCGCGCACCACGCCGATGGTGGGGAACGTTCGCCCGTCGGGGAAGTACCACATGGAGGACCTGGCCGAGGCGGGCGGCATCCCCGCCGTGCTGAAGATGCTCGCTCCCCTCCTCCACCTCGATGCCCCGACCGTGACCGGTCGGATGCTCGGGGCGCTCCTCGACGAGACCCCGGCCCCGGGCGCGTGGCAGGAGGTCATCGCTCCGCTCGGCCGGCCGTTCAAGCACGAAGGCGGGCTGGCGATCCTGCGCGGCAGCCTCGCCCCCGAGGGCGCGGTGCTCAAGGTCTCGGCGGCGACGCCCGCCTTGCTCCGGCACCGCGGTCGGGCCTGCGTCTTTCGCGACCTCGCCGACCTGGCCGCTCGCGTCGACGACCCGGCGCTGGCCGTCACGCCCGACAGCGTCCTGGTCCTCCAGAACGCGGGTCCCGTCGGCGGACCGGGCATGCCGGAGGCCGGCTCGCTGCCGATCCCCCGGAAGCTCCTCGCCGCCGGCGTGCGCGACATGGTGCGAATCTCGGACGCCCGCATGAGCGGAACTGCGGGGGGCACCGTGGTGCTCCACGTCGCGCCCGAAGCCGCGGTCGGCGGGCCGCTGTCGCTGGTGCGCGACGGGGACGAGATCCTGCTCGACACCGACGCGCGGCGGCTGGATCTCCAGGTCCCCGAGCCGGAGCTGGCCCGGCGACGAGCGGCGTGGACGCCTCCGGTGGCGCCACCGGCGCGGGGCTACCGACGGCTGTTCGCCGAGCGCGTGCTCCAGGCCCCGGAGGGGTGCGACTTCGACTTCCTCACGGCGGCCCGGGACCGTCGGATGGCGCCGCGCAGCTGACTTTCAGGTCGAGAACGCGGCCTCAGCCGAAGTTCACCATGACGTGGCGCACCACGGTGTAGTCCTCGAGGCCGTAGACGGACATGTCCTTGCCGTACCCCGACATCTTGAGCCCGCCGTGCGGCATCTCGTTCACGAGGGTGAAGTGCTGGTTCACCCACACGCAGCCGTACTGGAGTCGGGCCGCCACCTGCATCGCCGTCCGCACGCTGCCGGTCCAGACGGACGCAGCCAGGCCGTAGTCGGAGTCGTTGGCCCACTCCACGGCCTCCTCGGCGTCGGACACACGGGTGACCGAGACGACGGGGCCGAACACCTCGCGACGCGTGATCTCGTCGGCCTGGAGCGCGCCGGCGAGGAGCGTCGGCGCATAGAAGAATCCGCTCCCCTGGCCCGCTCGCCCCCCCGTCACCACCTCGACATGGCCGGTGGCCACGGCCCGCTCGACGAAGCCGGCGACGCGCTCCCGGTGCCGGGCGGTGATCAGCGGCCCCAGCTCCGTCTCCTCGTGGCGCGGGTCCCCGTGCTTGAGGGAACCGATCGCGGCGCCGAGATCGGCGACCAGACGGTCGTGGATGCGGGGCGAGGCGTAGACGCGGCACGCGGCGGTGCAATCCTGGCCGGCGTTGTAGAAGCCGGCGGCGCGGATGCTCGCCACCACGGCCGGGAGGTCCGCATCGTCCAGCACGAGCACCGGCGCCTTGCCTCCGAGCTCGAGATGGGTGCGCTTGAGGTCCTTGGACGCCGCCTGCAGGACCTTCTGCCCGGTGGCGATGCTCCCGGTGAGCGACACCATCCGGACGCCGGGATGGTTGATCAGCGGCGAGCCCACCGTGTCCCCCCGCCCGGCCACCAGGTTCACGACCCCGCGCGGGAGCAGCTCGGCGAGCAGCGTCGCCAGCCGGAGGGTGGTGAGCGGTGTCTGCTCCGACGGCTTGAGCACGATCGTGTTGCCGGCGGCCAGCGCGGGCCCGAGCTTCCACGCCGCCATCATCAGCGGGTAGTTCCACGGCGTGATCTGCGCCACCACGCCGATCGGGTCGCGCCGGATCATGCTGGTGTGCCCGGCGATGTACTCGTCGGTGGCGCTGCCGCCGAGGACTCGGGCCGCCCCCGCGAAGAACCGGAAGCAATCGACGACGGCGGGGAGCTCGTCCGGGAGCACCCGGGCGTGGGGCTTCCCGCAGTTGAGCGATTCCAGGTCGGCGTACGCGGACGCGTCCGCCTCCAGCCGGTCCGCCAGCCTCAGGAGGAGCAGGGAGCGCTCCTGGGGCGTCGTCTGACCCCACGCCTTGAACGCCGTGGCGGCCGAGGTCACGGCCCGCTCGACCTGGTGCGGGGACGCCTCCCGGATCCGGGTGATCGTCCGGCCGGTGGCCGGGTCGACGACCGCCTCCTCGGCGCCCTCGCCGGCGACCAGCTCACCATCGATCAAGAGGTTCGTCTGGAACATCGCCGTTCTCCTTTGCGATCGGGGACGCGACTCACTTGCCGGCGCCGGCGACCTCGTGCGTGTCCCGCGTGAGCCGGAACGCGAGCAGGATCGGGGCGAGCGTGACCAGGATCACCAAGACCGCCACCACGTTGGTGACCGGTCGTTGGCGGGGACGCACCAGCTCCGTCAGCATCCAGATGGGCAAGGTCGTCTGCTGCCCGGCGGTGAACGTCGTGACGATCACCTCGTCGAACGACAGCGCGAAGGCGAGCATGCCGCCCGCCAGCAGCGCCGTCGCGACGTTCGGGAGCACGACGTGGCGGAAGGTCTGGAAGCCGTCGGCGCCGAGGTCCATCGAGGCCTCGATCAGGGACCCCGACGTGCGGCGGAACCGGGCCAGCGCGTTGTTGTAGACCACGACGATGCAAAACGTCGCGTGTCCGAGCACGATCGTCCACACGTTGAAGGGTATGCCGCCCAGGTTGAAGGCGCTCCGCAGGCTGATCCCCGTGATGATGCCGGGCAGCGCGATCGGCAGGACGAGGAGGAGCGAGACGCTCTCCCGTCCGAAGAAGCGGGAGCGCCAGACGGCCGCGGCGGCGAGGGTTCCCAGCACCAGCGCGATCAGCGTCGACGCCGCCGCCACCTGGAGCGACAGGAGGAGCGCCTCCCAGATGTCGGAGCGCGACCACGCCACGGCGAACCAGCGAAGGGTGAGGCCCGGCGGCGGGAAGACGAAGCTCTTGTCCTCCGAGCTGAACGCGTAGAGCACGATGAACAGGAGCGGGCCGTGGAGGAACAGGATCGCGCCGGCCGTGGCCGCGGTGAGAGCCCATCCCGCGCGCCTCGGGGCTCGCTCGGAGGTGACGGCGGCTCGCGCCCTCGCGACGTTCCCGGGCCTCACAGCGCCTCGAACGCCCCGAGCCGGCGGGCGACGCCCAGGTACACCGCCATGATCGCGATCGGCACCACGGTGAGGGCGGCCGCCATCGGGATGTTCCCGGCCGTGCCCTGATGCTGGTACACGGCCTGGCCGAGGAAGGGCTGAGAGCCCCCGATGATGCCCGGGATGATGTAATCCCCCAGCGTGAGCGAGAAGGTGAAGATGGAGCCGGCGACGACTCCCGGGAACGCGAGCGGCAGGACGATCCGCCGGAAGGTCTGGGCCGGGCGGGCCCCGAGGTCGCCTGACGCCTCCACCAGGGAGCGCGGCACGCGTTCGAGGGCCGCGACGATGGGCAGCACCATGAACGGCAGCCACACGTAGAGGAAGACGAGGAAGGTGCCGAGGTACGACGTGGACAGGGACGGCCCCCCGACCACCGGCAGCGCGAGGACACCGTCGAGCAGCGCGGTCAACCCGAGCCGGCCGGCGAGCCAGGTGATGACGCCTTCCTTGGCGAGGATCAGCTTCCACGAGTAGACCCGCACGAGATAGCTGGACCAGAGGGGCAGCATGACGCCGAGGTACAGGAGCGCTTTGAGGCGGGGGCTGGCGCAGCGCACCATGTAGTAGGCCAGCGGGAACGCGAGGGCGGCCGCCGCGATCGTGACGGCCAGCGCCATGACGGTCGTGCGGAGCACGACGTCCAGATTCGCCGCGGTGAAGAGCTGTCGGTAGGTCTCGAGCGACGGCTCGCGCACGACCAGCCCCGAGAACTCGTCGACGCGAAAGAGGCTCTGGACCAGGAGGGCGACCAGGGCGCCCAGGTACACCACGCCGACCCAGAGGAGCGGCGGGCCGAGGAACAGGATCAGCAGCGCTTGCGGCCGGAAGTAGAGCGCCGTGGAGAGGCGCCGGAGCGCTGAGGGGGGATCGGCCGCGATCGACGTCACGCGGGGTCGCCGGCCCCTTCCCGGAGGGGCTGCTCGTGCCGCCGGGACCAGGTGAGGCGCACGCGCTGGCCCGGAACGCCGCGCGGCCGCGCGTCGTCGACGTTCTGCTCCAGCGCGACGAGCTGACCGCCGCCGTCCAGGCTCACCGTGTAGCGGGTGGCCGCCCCCAGGTACTGCACACCGTCGATGGTCCCCGTCGCACTGGATGCGCCGTCGCCATCGGCCGTCGCGGCGGCATCCAGACGGATCTTCTCCGGGCGGATCGTGAAGGGCCGAGCGCCCCCCGTCAAGCGCCGGGCGAGCCCGGCGTCACACACGTTCGACACCCCGACGAACCCGGCGACGAAGGTCGTGGCCGGGCGCTCGTAGACCTCGGCCGGCGCGCCGATCTGCTCGATGCGGCCGCGGTCGAAGACCGCGAGCCGGTCGCTCATGGCCAGCGCCTCGCCCTGGTCGTGGGTCACGTAGAGGAACGTGATCTTCACCCGGCGCTGCAGCGCCTTCAGCTCCACCTGCATCTGCTCCCGCAGCTTGAGGTCGAGGGCGCCCAGCGGCTCGTCGAGAAGGAGCACGCGGGGCTGGTTGATCAGCGCCCGCGCGAGCGCCACGCGCTGGCGCTGCCCTCCCGAGAGCTGGCTGGGCTTCCGGCCGCCCAGGCCGGTCAGCTGCACGAGCTCCAGCATCTCGTCGGAGCGGCGCCGGCGCTCGGCCGGCGGCACCTTGCGGATCATGAGGCCATACTCGACGTTGGCCGCGACGGTCATGTGAGGGAACAGCGCGTAGTCCTGGAAGACGGTGTTGACGTCGCGGGCGTAGGGCGGGACGCCCGCCACCCGTTCTCCGTGGATCAGGATCTCGCCCGAATCCGGCTGCTCGAAGCCGGCGATCAGGCGCAGGCAGGTCGTCTTGCCGGAGCCGGAAGGGCCGAGCAGCGAGAAGAACTCGCCGTCCTCGACCTCGAAGCTGACCCGGTCGATGGCCCGCACATCACCGAACGAGCGGCTGACGGCGACGAGCTGCACCGCCGACACCGAGGGCCCTGCCATGCGCGCGCCGGCCGGCGGCGCGGGGCCGCCGGCCGGACGGGTCCTCGCCTCAGCGGCCGCCGAGGATGGCGATGTAGTCGGTCACCCAGCGGTAGTAGGGCACGCAGGTGCGGCCGCCCCCGCACTCGGCGACCGGCGTCCGCCAGAACCAGATGCGGTCGAACTCGCCGAAGCCGTTTCGCTCGCAGCCCGTGTCCCCCAGCAGCTTGTTACCCTTGCACGCGGCCGGCACCGCGGGCACCGACCCGAACCAGGCCGCGAGGTCTCCCTGGAGCTTCGGGCTGATGGAGTGCTCGAGCCACATGTAGGAGCAGTTCGGATGGGGCGCCCGGGCGTGCATCATCGTGGTGTCGGCCCACCCCGTCGCGCCCTCCTGCGGCACGACGCTCGCGATCGGCCGATTCTTCCCCTTGAGCAGGTTCACCTGGAAGCCCCACGAGGACGACGCGACGACACCCTCGTTGGTGAAGTCGTCAATCTGGACGAACGCGTCGTGCCAGTACCGCGAGACGATCTTTCGCTGCTCGCGGAGCAGCTCGAGGGCCGCCTTGTACTGCTTGTCGTCCAGCTCGTAGGGATTCTTGATCCCGAGCTCCGGCTTCGCGTGCGCGAGGTACATGGCCGCGTCGGCGATGTAGATCGGGCCGTCGAAGGCTTGGACACGACCCTTGTTGGACTTGCCGTCGGGCAGCGTCGTCTCCTTGAAGACGATCTCCCAGCTCTTGGGCGGCGCCGTCTTGAACACCTCGGTGTTGTAGGCCAGCACGTTGTAGCCCCACTGGTACGGCACGCCGTAGTGCTTGCCCTTGACGTGGTGCCAGGGCGCCTTCTGGAGCCGCTGGTCCACCGTCTTGTAGCTCGGCACCAGCGCGACATTGACTTCCTGCGCACGCCCCCCCGCGATCAGCCGGAGCGACGCGTCGCCCGACGCGGTGACGAGGTCGAATCCGCCCTCGTTCATCAGGGCGACCATCTCGTCCGAGGTGTTGGCGGTCTTGACGCGTACCTTGCACCCCGTCTTCTTCTCGAAGTCGCTGACCCAGTCGAAGTTCTTGTCGGTCGCCCCTCGCTCGATGTAGCCGGGCCAGGCGACGATGTCGACGGCGCCCTCGCCCTTCCCGATCTTCTCGACGCGGGCGATCGCCGAAGTAGCCACGAGCATCACGAGGATGAGCGCGACGGCGAGCGGACGCCCCGAACGCGACGCAAGGGTGCGCATATGACGGGTCCTCCCTTCGGTGGTCACTCGGTCCCGATGCGCGGCGCCCTCGCCAACCTCGCCCGGGCGGCCGGATCGGCGCGAAGCGTGCGCGGGCGGGATTGTAGCACTACCTTCGCGGGCCGGAGCGGGCCTCGACGACCGGCGCGGCGCCGAGCCGGGCGGTGGAGCCGCGCCCGGCCGGTCGGGTCACGACGCCGTTGACCCGCCAAGCGCCGGACTCCTCCACCAGCTCGTAGAGCGCATCGACGGTCTCCCCGTCCACGCCGTCGACGCGGACCTCCACGAGCCCCCGGCGCGCGTCGATCGCCTCGGCCCGGAGGACCGTGCCCTGGAGGGAGCGGGCGATCGCCGCGTAGCCGCCGGTGACCATCTGTCGGAAGCTCTCCGGGGAGAACTGCGCCTGGATGGCGGAGGACGCGTACCCGTACGCCGCGCTCCAGTCGCCGCGGCGAAAGGCCGCCAGCTGGTCGAGGACGGTGCGGGTCATCGCCGTCAGCTGCGGCTCGACGCTCTGCGCGGCCGCCCGCGGCGATCCGGGCGCCATCACGCACGCGAGCGCCAGGCCCGCGGTCAGGACGCGAGCGGCCGGGCCGAGCGTGGCCATCGCACCGGAGCGGCACATGGCGGTCGGGGCGGCGCCTTCGCTACACGCCCTGAACGGAGTAGCCCCCGTCGACCGGGATCGCGGTGCCGGTGACGAAATCGGAGGCCGCGCTCGCCAGGAAGACGGCGATCCCCGCGTGGTCCTCGGGCGTGCCCCAGCGGCCGGCGGGCGTGCGCGCCACCACGCGGTCGTGGAGCCCCTGCACCTGCTCCCTGGCCTTCCGTGTGAGGTCGGTGTCGATCCAGCCGGGCAGGACGGCATTCACCTGAATGTTGTCCTTCGCCCACGCGGTCGCCATCGCCTTCGTCATCTGGACGATGCCGCCCTTGCTCGCGGCGTAGGGCGCCGTGAACGCCGCCCCGAAGATCGACATCATGGAACCGATGTTGACGATCTTGCCGCCCCCGGCGCGCACCATGTGCGGATACGCGGCCTGGGAGCAGAGAAAGGCGCTCGTCAGGTTCGTCTCGAGGACGGTGTTGTACTCCTCGAGGGAGTACTCCTCGGGGCGCTTGCGGATGTTGGTCCCCGCGTTGTTCACCAGGATGTCGAGACGACCGAACCGGTCGACGGCGCGCTGCACCATCTCGCGGCAGGACGCCTCGGACCGGACGTCGACCTTGACCATGGCGGCCCGGGCGCCCGCCACCTCCAACTCTTTGACGGCGTCGTTGCTCTTCCCGACATTCCGCGCGGCGAGCACCACCGCCGCCCCGGCCTGGGCGAGACCCCGGGCCATGCCGAGCCCGATGCCCCCGTTGCCGCCCGTGACGATCGCGACCTTGCCCGCGAGATCGAAGAGCTTCATGCGGCCTATCTCCCTGTGCCGGTGCCGACAGACCCGCGGAGGCGGGGGTCGAGGGTGTCACGGAGGCCGTCGCCCAAGAGGTTCAGGCTGAGGCCGGCGATGGTCAAGGTGATGCCGGGGAACAGGCTCACCCAGAAGGCCTCGCGGATGACGTTCTTGCCGCTCGCGATGACGTTGCCCCACGAGGGGACGTAGGGGGGCACGCCGACGCCCAAGAAGCCCAGGATCGACTCGGCCAGTACGGCGTACGCGAAGATGAAGGTGCCCTGGACGAGGAGCGGCGCGAGGCAATTCGGGAGGATGTGCCGGACCGCGATCGCGAGGTCGCGGCGCCCGAGCGCCCGGGCGGCGGCGACGTAGTCGAGCTCGCGGAGGCTCAGCACCGTGCTGCGGACGAGCAAGGCCGTCCGCGGCATGTACACGAGCGAGAGCGCCAGGATGACGTTCCAGACCCCGGGGCCGCGGGCCGCCATGAACGCGATGGCCAGGATGATCGCCGGGAAGGCCATGAGCCCGTCCATGAACCGCATCACGACGAGATCCAGGCGCCGGTAGTACCCGGCGATCAGCCCGATGAGCGTGCCACCCACCGAGGTGATGAGCATCGTGACGCCGCCGACAAGGAGCGACACCCGGCTTCCGTGAACCACCAGGCTGTAGACGTCCCGCCCGAACTCGTCGGTGCCGAGCAGGTTCTGGGCCCGCGGGGGCTTCAGGCGCTCCGCCGGGTGGAGGCGCGTCGGGTTGTGGGTCGCCCACTGGTCGGCGAAGATCGCCGACAGGAGGAAGACCAGGAAGACGGAGGCGCCCACCACCACGCTCCGGTTCCGGAGAAGGCGCCGGAGCCAGCGGGTCCGGGGCGCGGTCGGCTCGACCGTCCTGATCCCGGCCGCGCCGGTGGCCACCTTCTCGATGGCGGCGTCGGTCGTGCTCACCTGGCTAACCCGCGCCCACCGGCGCTGATCGGACGGCGGTTCTCGGACGGCCTTCGGCCTGTGGCGGACGGCCTTCGGCCGGTGGCGGCCGGTGGCGGCCTGTGGGCCATCCTAGTCGTACCGGATGCGGGGGTCGATGAACGCGTAGACCATGTCGACCGCCAGGTTGATCAGGACGTACGACGCCGCCGTCACCAGCACGACTCCCTGCACGACGGGATAGTCGCGTCGCAGGATCGCCGAGATGATGAGACGGCCCATTCCGGGGATGTTGAAGACGATCTCGGTCACGACGGCGCCGCCGATGAGGATCGCCATCGTGATGCCGATGACGGTCACCACCGGCACCAGGGCGTTCCGGAAGGCGTGGACGTACGCGACGACGCGGGTGGACAGGCCCTTGGCGCGCGCGGTCCGGATGTAGTCCTGCTGGAGGACCTCGACCATGCACGACCGCGCGATGCGCGCGATCAGCGCCGACTGGTTGAAGCCGAGGGAGACCGCGGGCAGGACCATGTACCGGAGCGCGGCCCAGGGGTCGGTGAAGATCGACGCGTAGCCGGCGGCCGGCAGCCAGCCGAGGCGCACCGCGAAAAGGTAGATGAAGTTGAGGCTCAGCCAAAAGCCCGGGATGCACACGCCGAGCAGCGCGCCCAGCATCAGGAGCCGGTCCCACCAAGAGCCCTGGTTCGCGCCGGCCACGATGCCGGACGGCACCCCGATCAGCAACGCCACGAGGAGCGAGGCGCCCATCAGCAAGAGCGTCGGCTCGACCCGCTCCCAGAGAGCCTGGGTCACGGGCCGGTCGAGGAAGTAGGAGCGACCGAGGTCGCCCCGCAGGATGCGCTTGTAGAACAGGAGGAGCTGGTCGAGGAGCGGACGGTCGAGCCCGAGGTGCGCGCGGGTGGCGTCGATCTGCGCGGGGGTGGCGTCGGGCCCGAGCATGACCGCCACCGGATCGCCGGGGATCAGGTGGATGAGCAGGAACACGAGCGTCACGACGACCGCCATGACGGGGATGACGGCCAGGAGGCGTCGGATGAGGTACGCGGTCATGGCGAGGACGGCGGGGACCGCCGCGCGCGACGGCCCCCGCCGGGCCCCCGGATCACCCGGGAGCTACTGGTCCAGCCAGGCGTTGAAGATCCGGACACGCTCCGTCTTCTCGTTGAAGTCGCGGAGCTTCTTCGAGGCCGCCCGGAGCCCGAAGAGGTCGCCGTAGCGGATGACGGGAACCTTCTCGTAGAAGACTTTGTGCATCTGCTCCCAGAGGGCGAAGCGCTTCTTGTAGTCGGTCTCGCGGATCATCGCGTTCTTGATGCTCTGGATCTGCTCGTCGCACGTCCAGCCCGGCCAGGCACAGTTCAGCACGTTCGAGTTGGTCGGGTCGTACTGGGGCCCGATGCCGGTCGTGAACGCGTCGTACTCCTTGGGGTTGTTGCGCCGCTTCACCAGCGTGGCCCAGTCGACGACCTGGAAGTCGATGACGAAGCCGGCGTCCTCCAGCTGCTGCTTCGAGACCAGGGCGAAGTCGTACATCCACTTGTACTCCTGGGTCGTCATGAAGCGGACGGGCTCGCCCTTGTAGCCCGCCTCCTGCAGCAACTTCTTCGCCTTGGCCTTGTTGTTCTCGTTCCACGGCAGCCCCTGCAGCTTCACGTGCCACGCCGCCAGCTCCTGGTGGATCAGGTTGTAGTCCATCCGGTAGAACTCGGACCGGCCGGCGGCGACGGTCTTCATGATGGGCTCGATGTCGAGGGCCGCCTGCCAGGCCTGGCGCAGCTTCTGGTTCGTCATCAGGCCCTCCTTCTTGTTGAGGACCGCGACGAGCCAGTAGTACATCTTGGAGACGATCGGCCGCGCGTTGGCGCTGTTCTTGAGCCGGTCGTACGAGTCGGCGATGAGATCGTCGGCCAGCTGCAGCTCGCCCGTCTCGATCTGGGCCACGCGGGTGGCGACGTCGGGGACCGGCAGCCAGTCGATCTGGTCGATGTAGGCGATCTTCGCGCCGCCGTAGCCGTTCCGCTTCTCGCTGCGCGGCTTGTAGTCGTCGAACCGGACCATCCGGATGTGCTGGTCCGGCTTCCACTCGACGAGCTTGTAGGGGCCGGTCCCGATGAACTCGGTGGCCTTCTCCTGGGGCGGGAACTTCTCGGCGATCTCCTTCGGGTAGATCGCGGCGAAGTTGTTGGCCACCGCCAGGTTGATCAGGACGATCGCCACCTTCTCCTTGAGCTTCAGCTCGACGGTGTACTTGTCGACCGCCCGGAGGCCGCCCTCGGTGACGTAGTTGAACAGGTCCTTGCCGTAGATCGACTGCTTGCTCCAGCGGGTCAGCGAGGCGACGACGTCGTCGGACGTCATCTCCTTGCCGTTGTGGAACTTGATCCCGCGGCGGAGCTTGAACGTGTAGGTGAGCCCGTCCGGCGACACCGCGGGCAGCGACTCGGCGAGCATCGGGATGGGCTTGTTGTCATCGTCCAGCGTCAGGAGCCCCTCGTAGAGATGGTTCGTGAGGGTCTCCGTGATGCTGGCCGTCGTCCAGTGGGCGTCCAGCGTCGGCGGCTCGCCGAGATTGCCGACGCGGATCGTCCCGCCTTTCTTCTGGGCGGCGGCGTCGGGCGAGAGGCCGGCGACCGCGATCGCGGCCACGGCCAGGAAGAGAGCCTTCCGGAACAGCCTTCCATGCGTCATCAGCTCCACCTCGTCAGTGGGGGGTTGGGGCGGCGCCAGCGCCGCCCGCCTGTCGAGTCGCGCTCTCCGGGCCGCCGGGCGCCGAGACCCAGGGGGGCGGCGTCGGCGGCTCCATCGTGTGGTGCCGCCCGCCACGCCGTCGAGGGCCCGTCGGCGTCTCCGCGTCCCGGACGGAGCGTCCTCTTACCGGTCCAGCCACACGTTGTAGAAGCGGGGTCGCTCCGTCTTCTCGTTGAAGCCCTGGAGCTTCTTCGCCGTCGCCCGGAGACCATGGAGGTCGCCGTAGCGGATCGAGGGCACCTTCTCGTACCACAGCTTGTGCATCTGCTCCCAGAGCGCGAAGCGCTTCTTCTGGTCGGTCTCCTTGGCCATCTCCTGCAGGAGGCCCTGGATGTCCGCATCGCAGGTCCAGCCGGGCCAGGTGCAGGAGAGCACCGTGAACGCCGTCGGCTCGAAGATGTTGCCCGTCCCCGTCGTGAAGGCCTCGTACTCCTTCGGGTTGTTGCGCCGCTTCACCAGGGTCGCCCAGTCGACCACCTGGAGGTCGATGTTGAACCCGACGTCCTCGAGCTGCTGCTTGGTGACGAGCGCGAAGTCGTACATCCACTTGTACTCCTGGGTCGTCACGAAGCGGATGGGCTCCCCCTTGTAGCCGGCCTCCTGCATGAGCTTCTTGGCCTTCTCCTTGTTCCGCTCGTTCCAGCCCCAGGCCGGCTGCGTCTTCACGTGCCACGGCGCGTTCTCGACGAAGGCGAGGCTCGCATCCATGCGATAGAACTCGGACCGCCCCCCGGCCACCGCCTTCATGATCGGCTCGATGTCGACCGCTGCCTGCCACGCCTGGCGCAGCTTCTGGTTCGTCATCAGGCCTTCCTTCTTGTTGAGGACGGCGACCAGCCAGTAGTACGGCTTGGCGACGACCGGACGCGCGTTCGCGCTCTTCTGCAGGCGGTCGAACGAGTCGATGGTGAGGTCGTCGGCGAAGTCGAGCTCGCCGGTCTCCATCTGGGCCACCCGGGTGGCCACGTCGGGCACCGGGATCCAGCGGATCTCGTCCACCCAGACGGTCTTACCGCCGCCGTACCCGTTGGGCTTCTCGCTCCGCGCCTTGTAGTCGTCGAACCGGACCATCCGGATGTGCTGGTCCGGCTTCCACTCGGCGAGCTTGTAGGGGCCGGTCCCCACGAACTCGGTCACCTTCTCGGCGGGCGGGAACTTCTCGGCGATCTCCTTCGGGTAGATGGCGCCGAAGTTGTTGGGGGCCCCGAGGTTCACCTCCACCGCCGCGTACCGCTGCTTGAGCTTGAGCTCGATCGCGTACTTGCCGTTCGCCTTCACGTCGGCGGTCACGGCGGCGAGCGCCAGGCCGTACTGCCCGCGCTGCATCCAGCGCTTGAGCGAGGCCACGACGTCGTCCGACGTCATCTCCTTGCCGTTGTGGAACTTGATCCCTTGCCGCAGCTTGATCGAGTAGGTCAAGCCGTCCGGGGAGATCGCGGGCATCGTTTCCGCCAGCATCGGGATCGGCCGATACCCCTCGTCGAGCGCGTACAGCCCCTCGTAGAGATGGTTCGTGAGCACCTCCGTCAAGGTCGCCGTCGTCCAGTGGGCGTCCAGCGTCGGCGGCTCGCCGAGATTGCCGATCCGCACCACGCCGCCCTTCTTCTGCGCGAGGGCGTCGGTCGCCCCGAGCCACAGGGTCGCCGCCGCCAGCACCGCGACGCCGGACCAGGCCCCCCACCGTGTCAGTCTCGTCATGGTCGCTCCCCTCGTCTCTCGGTGTTCGATCACGCCCGGCGCCCTACCGCTCGAGCCACACGTTGTAGAAGCGCGGACGCTCCGTGCCCTCGTTCAGTCCCTTCACCGTCTTCTGCACGGCCCGGAGGCCGTGGAGGTCGCCCAGGCGGATCGAGGGGACCTTCTCGTACCAGAGGCGCGTCTGCTGCTCCCAGAGCGCGCGCCGCTTGGCCGGGTCGGTCTCGCGCGCCAGCTCCTGGCCGTTCTTCACGATTTCCTCGTCGCAGGTCCACCCGGCCCAGGTGCAGGACAGGATCGCCTGGAACATCGGATCCAGCTGGGCCCCGAGGCCGATCCCGGTGGTGAAGACCTCGTACTCCTTGGGATTGAACCGGCGAGTCGACAGCGTGGCCCAGTCCACGACCTGCAGGTCGACGACGAACCCGATGTCCTCCATCTGCTGCTTCATCATCACGGCGAAGTCGTACATCCACTTGTATTCCTTCGTCGCGAGGAACCGGATCGGCTCCCCCTTGTAACCGGCCTCCTTCATGAGCCGCTTGGCCTTCTCGACGTTGCGCTCGTTGTACGGGAGGCCGGCGAGCTTCGTGTGCCACTCGGCGACCTCCTGGAACATGAGGCTCGGATCGAGCCGGTAGAACTCGGGCCGGCCGGCCGCCACCGTCTTCATGATCGGCTCGATGTCGACCGCCGCCTGCCAGGCTTGACGGAGCTTCTGGTTGGTCATCAGGCCTTCCTTCTTGTTGAAGACGGCGATGAGCCAGAAGTACGGCTTGGCGACCAGCGGCCGGGCGACGGCGCTCCGGGCCAGCCGGTCGTACTGGTCGAGCGACAGGTCGTCCGCGAAGTCGAGCTCGCCGGTCTCGACCTGGGCCGCCCGCGTGGCGACCTCGGGCACGGGGATCCAGCGGACCTCGTCCAGGTGCGCGATCTTGGCGCCCCCGTACCCGTTGGGCTTCTCGCTGCGCGCCTTGTAGTCGTCGAAGCGCACCATGCGGAGGTGCTGGTCGGGTTTCCACTCGGCGACCTTGAACGGCCCCGTCCCGACGAACTCGGTGATCTTCTGCGCCGGGGGGAACTTCTCCGCGATCTCCTTCGGGTAGATCGCCGCGAAGTTGTTCGGGATCGCGAGCGCGAGGACCGTGATCGGCGAGCGCTCCGTGAGGCGCAGCTCCACGGTGTACCGGTCGACGGCCTTCACGTCGGCGACCTGCTTGAACAGCACTTTTCCCTGGTTGGCCTGCTGCCCCCACCGCTTGAGCGACGCCACGACGTCCTCGGCGCCGAGCTCCTTCCCGTTGTGGAACCGGACGCCCTGCCGGAGCTTGAACGTGTAGGTCAGTCCGTCCCGCGAAACGGCCGGCATGCCCTCGGCCAGCATCGGGATGGGCCGGTTGTCCTGGTCGAGCGTGTAGAGGCCCTCGTAGACGTGGTTCGTGAGGGTCTCCACCAGGGCCGTCGTGGACCAGTGCGCGTCGAGCGCCGGCGGCTCACCGAGGATTCCGACTCGCAGCACGCCGCCCTTGCGGGGCGTCTGCGCGTCGGCGACCGACGCGAGGACGAGCGCCACGAGGGCGACGCTGAGGACGCTGACTCGGCGCAAGAGCCACATGGTCACCTCCGCACGGACATCGATCGACGGCCGTTCATCAGGGAGGACCGCCGGACCGCCCCTCGAGCGAGTGGCGTGCCGGCCGCCGGCGCTTGGGAGCATCCTCAGCCCGGGTCTGCCGCGCCGTCAAGGCCACCCGCTCGGCGTCGGACACCGCCGGCCCGGGCCTACAGGCCGGGGCGGGCGTTCGCCCAGGGGCGCGCGCGCTCGAACGCCGCCGCGGCGCGGAGCACCAGGGCGTCGTCGAAGCGCCGGCCGACGATCTGGAGGCCGATGGGCAGCCCGTCGCGCGTGAAGCCGCAGGGGACCGACGCCGCGGGCTGCCCCGTGAGATTGAAGGGGTAGGTATACGGCAGCCACCCGTACGGCGCGATCGTCTTCCCCGCGATCTCGCTTGGATGGTCGAGACCGAGGGCGAACGCCGGACAGGCGACGGTCGGCGTCAGGAGGAGATCGTAGCGCTCGAAGAAGGCGCGCGGGTGCTGCCACCAGGCGAGCCGGTCGAACCACGCCTGCACGTACCGGCTCGGCGGGTTGGCGGCGGTCGCGTCGATGATCGCGCGCAGCCCCGGCTCGATGTCGTCCTTGCGGTCGCGGTACGGCAAGAGCCGCGTCGCCACGCCGCCGCAGAAGATCTCGAACCAGCACTCGGCCGGCGACGGCCAGCGCGGCGCCACCACCTCCACGCGGGACCCGAGCTCGCGGAACGCCCGGGCGGCCCGGGCGACGGCCTGTCGCACTTCGGGATCCACGGCGGCCAGGTTGCCCAGGTCCTCGGCGTAGGCGACGCGGAGCCCCTTCACGCCGCCCCGGATCGCGCGCACGTAGTCGACCCCGTCCCGAGGCAAGGAGTACGGGTCGCGCTCGTCGGGCCCGGCGCACGCCTGCATCATCAGAGCGGCATCGGCCACGGTCCGCGTCATGGGGCCGATGTGGGACAGGCTCCAGGCGCCGCTGGCCGGATAGGTCGGGATTCGTCCATAGGAGGGCTTGTGCCCGAAGATGCCGGCGAACGAGGCCGGGATCCGGATCGAGCCGCCGCCGTCCGTCCCCACCGCAAGCGGAGCCAGGCCGCCGGCCACCGCCGCCGACGCGCCGCCGCTCGAGCCGCCCGGCGTGCGGTCGAGCCCCCAGGGATTGCGGGTCGCGCCGAAGAGCAGATTGTGGGTCGCGCCGAGCCAGCCGAACGTCGGCGTGTTGGTCTTGCCGACCATGATGGCGCCCGCCGCCTTCAAGCGGGCAACCATGGGCGCGTCCTCCGTCGGGACGTTGTCCGCGAACACCCGCGTGCCGAACGTCGTCCGGACCCCCTTCGTGATGACGAGGTCCTTGACCGAGAAGGGCACGCCGTGAAGCGGCCCGAGCGTCGGCCGGCGTCGGCCGAGCGCTCGCTCAGCCGCCCGCGCCGCCCGCCGCGCCTCGTCCTCGGTCACGGTGACGAAGGCGTTCAACTGGGGGTTCAGGCGGGCGAGCCGGTCGAGCACCGCATCCACCACCTCGACCGGCGAGACTTTCCGGCGCCGGATCAGGGCGGCCAGTTCCGTGGCGGACAGCCAGCACAGCTCTTCGGACGCCATGGGCGCCTCCCGGGTCAGAGGTCTCGGATCGCCCCGTCCGGGGCGCCGAGCGGGGAGCATCTTAGCACCGTGTCGGCGACGGCGGGGTCGGCGGCCCGGCGGATCAGGGCGCGAGACGGTCGAGCACGGCCGCGAGGTCCGCCGGCCGGGAGACGAACGGCGAGTGGCTGCCGTCGAGCTCGATCGGCGTGACGCCGAGGCGCTCGCGCGCCGCGTGCCGCGACCAGTCCGGGGAGAGAGCCCGGTCCTCGCGGCAGACGATGTACGCGCGCTCGCCGGCGGGCCAGCTCCGTAGCGGACAGGGCTCCCGCCGAGGCGCGACGGCCTGAGGGCGCAGGCGGCTGAACGCCCAGCTCACGTCCCCGGGCACGCAGTCGTGATAGTAGAGGTCGCGCGCCGCCGCCTCGTCCCGGAGCCACGTGGTCCCGTCCGAGTCGCTCACGCGTCCGGGATGGCCACGCAGGACCGCGTGGAACATCTCCGGCTCCGCCGCCATCTGATCGACGAGGGACCGGCCGAAGACCGGGATCAAGGCGCACAGGAACACGAGCCGGCGGACCGGGCGCAGCGCGGCGACGAGCGGGATCGTGAGCCCGCCCAGCGAATGGCCGACCAGGATCAGGTCCTCGACCGGCGGCAGCGCGCGGTCCACGACCTCGGCGTACCGCCGGGCGCCCGCCGTCGGGTCGTCGCACGGGAGATCCATCGCCCACGCGCGATGCCCGAGCGCGGCGAGCTCGGGGACCAGCCGCTCCCAGCACCACGCGCCGTGTCCGGCCCCGTGGACCAGGCCGAAGGTCGCCACCCCGCTCAGTCCGCCGGACGCGGGAACGGCACCGTGGCGCCCGGCGGCAGGTCGACGTCGAAGGCGTTCAGGATCGCGCCGACCATCCCGTAGTAGCCGGCCAGCGTCACGAGCTCGACCACGCCGCGACGCCCGAGCTCGGTCTCGGCCCGCGCGAACTCGGCGCGGGTCAGGCGCCGGGCGCGAAAGAGGGCCCGTACGGTGTCGATGACGAGCGCCTCGCGCGCCGTGAGCCCGACCGTCGGGAGGCGGTCCCGCACCACGGCGATCGCCTCGGGGCGCGTGCCCTCGCGCCGGCCGATGATCTCGTGGGCGTACCACTCGTAGGCCGCCTCCAGCTCCCGACCGACGGTCAGGATGGCCAGCTCCCGATCGGCTCCGGGCAGACCCGAGCGGAAGCGCAGCTGCTCGCCGAGCGCGGCGACGCGCTCGCACAGCGGAGGATGGTGGAGAAGGACGCCGAACGGCCCGCCCACCCAGCCCCGCGTCCCCGCAATCTGGTCGTAGATCGCCTGTGTCGCGGGGTCCAGCTCGTCGCGGGTCGGCTCGGGAACGCGTGTCATGAGGTCAGGGTGATACACCGGCCGCGCGAACGATGTCAAGGCGGCGCGGCGCGCCCTCCCCTCCGGGCCCGCGGCGGCGTCAGGCTCAGGAGCGCCGCCGCGGCGGCGATCGCCGAGGCGACCCCGAAGGCGTCGGAGAAGGCCAGCGCGGCGGCGGGCGCCGGGCCGTGGCTCGCGTGCGCGGCGAGGCGCGCCGCGTAGACCGCCGTCGTCACGTTCGCCCCCAGCACGATTCCTCCCGTCCGCATGAGCGCGACCAGGCTCCCCGCCACGCCCTGCTGGCCCGCTGCCACCGCGCCCATCACGTAGTGCATGTTGGCCACGATGAAGAGCCCGGACCCGAAGCCGGCGAGCCCGAGCGCCGCCGCGATCGAGATCGGCGCCGCGCCGTCGCCGAGGCGCCCGGTGAGCCAGAGCCCCGACGCCTCGACGGCCAGGGCGACGGGCGCCAGCCAGCGGCCGAGCCCCCGATCGGCGAGTCGCCCGCCGAGCGGCGTCACGCAGGCCTGCGCGAGCGGGCAGACCGCGAAGAGCAATCCGCCGAGTCCGGCGGGGAAGCCGCGCCAGTCGATCAGGTAGTACGGCACCAGGAGCCAGATCGCGAACAACCCGGCGTTGGCCAGGAGGTGCGCGGCGTTGGCCGCGAGGAAGGCGCGAGGGTCATCGAGGCCCGCCAGGACCCCGGCCGGTGCGCGCGTCACGCCGCCCCCGGCGGTGGCGACGCCCGCCGACACCCGGCCCGTGCCCGGAAGACGTCGAGCGAGCCCGAGTCCCAGCGCGACGAGCGGAAGCCGTCCGAGGTACACGATCCGCCAGCCGAGCGCGCCCATGAGGAGGCCGCCCGCCAGGGGGCCCGCCACGGCACCCACGCTCGCGGCCAGCCCGAGCCACGCGAGAGCCCGCCCCCGCCGGCTCGCTTCGGTCGCCACGGTGACGAGGGCCGGGGCGCTCGCCATGACGAGCGCCGCGCCGAGACCCTGCACCACCCGCGCCCCGAGCAGCCACGGCCACGCGGGCGCGAGGCCGCACAGGAGGTGGGCAGCGCCCGTGAGCGCGAGCCCGACCCGGAAGACTCGCGCGTGGTCCACGCGGTCCGCCACGCGGCCGGCGGGAATCAGGGCGACGGCGAAGGTCACCACGTACGTCAGGACGATCCACTGGATGGACGTGGCCGGTACGCCGAACGCCCTGGAGATCGCCGGGAGCGCGATGTTGACGGCGGCGTCCAGCGAGATCGTGAGCACGCCCAGCGCGGCGACCAGCACGGGGCGCGGCAGGCCGGCATGCGGCCGGGCCGACGCGGACGCGAGCGAGGGCGTCAGCTCGAGCGGCGTTCCGCGCGTCAGCCGCGCGGCGGCGGGAGGTGCACCGGCCGGCCGAGGAACAGCTCGGCCGCCTCGCCGAGCGTCTCCGAGAGCGTGGGGTGCATGTGGATCGTGCCGGCCAGATCTTCGGCCACGGCGCCCATCTCGACGGCGAGCGTCCCCTCGGCCAGGAGATCGCCGGCATGCGGGCCGACCAGGCCCACCCCGAGGAGACGCCCGGACGCCCTCTCGAAGACCAGCTTCGTGAGGCCGTCGGTCCGGCCCATGGCGACGGCGCGCCCCGACGCGCTCCATGGCACCTTGACGGCCCGCACCTCCGCGCCCCGCGCCCGGGCCTCGGCTTCCATGAGCCCGCACCAGGCGATCTCCGGATCCGTGAACACGACCGCCGGAACGGCACGCGGCTCGAAAGCCGCCGGGTGGCCGGCGATGGCCTCGGCCGCAACCCGCCCTTCGGCGATGGCCTTGTGGGCCAGCATCGGCTCGCCCGCCACGTCCCCGATGGCGAAGACCCGCGGATCCGCGGTACGGCGCTGCGCGTCCACCACGATGAACCCGCGCGCGTCGCGCTGGGCGCGCGTGTGCTCGAGGCCCAGGTCGTCGATGGTGGGCCGGCGGCCCACCGCCACCAGCACGTGATCCACTTCGAGGTGCGGCGGCGCGCCGTCGCCCGCCAGCTCGACCGTGACCGCGTCCGGCCCCGCCCGCATGGCCGTCAGCTTGGTTCCGAGCAGGATCTGCTTGAACCGCTTCCCGAGCCGGCGCGCCAACGGGGCGACCAGGTCGCGGTCGACCCCCGGCAGGAGCCCGTCGAGCAGCTCCACCACCGTGACCTCGGTGCCGAGCGCCGCGTAGACGCTCCCGAGCTCGAGGCCGATGTAGCCGCCGCCGACCACCAGCAACCGGGCGGGGGTCGTCGAGAGGGCCAACGCCCCGGTGGAGTCCCAGACGCGCGGCCCGGGCTCGAGCCCGGGAACCGTCGCCGGCCGGGAACCGGTGGCGACGATCGCGTGCTTGAACTCGAGCGTCGCCGGAGGCGCATCGTCCCGGGCCACGCGGATCGAGCCGTCGGGCTCGAAGCGCCCGTGGCCCGGGACCACGTCCACGCCGCGGGTCTTCGCGAGCGCGCCGAGCCCCTGGGCGAGGCGATCGATGGACCGCTGGGTCCACTCTCGGAGCTTTCCGGCGTCGACGGCGGCCGGCCCGAACACGACCCCCGCGTCACGCGCCTCGGTGGCGTCGTGGATCAGCGCGGCGATGCCGAGGAGCGCCTTGGAGGGGATGCAGCCGGCGTGCAGGCACTCGCCCCCGAGGGCGCCGCGGGACTCGACCAGCACGGTATCGAGCCCCAGGTCCGTCGCGCGGAAGGCTGCCGCGTACCCGCCCGGGCCGCCCCCCAGGACGACCACGTCGACCTCGCGGGGGAGCTCGCCCATGACCACGGGCGGCCTCCCTATCCCTCGAGGAAGAGGCGCTCGGGAGCCTCGAGGAGGCCGACGAGATCGGTGGAGAAGCGGGCCGCCTCCATGCCGTCGATGACGCGATGGTCGAACGCGAGCGACAGCGGCAGGACGAGGCGCGGCACGATCTGGCCGTCCCGGACGACCGGGGTCGGCCGCGCGCGGCCGACCCCGAGGATCGCAACCTCCGAGGCGGGACGTTCACCGTGACCAACACGGGCGCCCTCGGAGGCACCGG
>JBIOVM010000062.1:0-14263 GCA_044867785.1 Candidatus Rokuibacteriota bacterium
CCGGCCGCGGCCGGGAATGGTGTCGTCCATACGGGTCCCGATGGAGATGAGGCAAGGATCGAACCATGCGCCGATGAGCGCCGCCGCGATCGGGCCTGAGGGCGCCGGGATGGGGGTCCACGCTCGCACAAGCCGCTCCGCCTCGACCAGGCATCCGAGGCGACGCGCGAAGCGTCTCCGTGCGGACGGTGCGCGTCGCGTTTGCGTCGACCCAGGCGACGACATCCTGGCGGCACGCGTCTCGTTGTCCGGTGAACGGCGCGCGCCCAGACACGAAGTCGGGCCGTGATCGTTCTCAGCATCGAGAAGACCGGAGACGTCATTATGACGTTGAGTCGTCATCATGTCGAACGATCGTTAGGTTCACTCGAGTCAATCGATCTCTGAATCGAACAACACAGCGGGGAACTTGACTATGACCGCGGCACCCCATCCATGGCACGCCGCTTGCCACCGACAGGCGTGGAGCGGCTTCGGTTGCGCCGGCCCTCGCCGACTGCCGGGATTGCCGCAGGAGGAAAGCCAAGACGATGAAGCAGACACCTCGTCACACGGAATCGGTCGGGGAAGTGATCAGCGAAGTTCAGCGGCGGGGGGGGGACGGCGGCCTGCACGAGCGGGAATCGTCCCCGATCACGGCACTCGCTGGCGCGGGAAGCGGGCGACCATGTCCGCGCTGACCGCTCCCCAGCGCCAGCATGCGCCGGGCGAGCACGGTCCCGGCCTTGCGCCCTACGACGCGGACGATCTCCTGCACCTGCCCCTCTTCGGGCTCAGCTCCACGACGCGGGCTCTGGCGCGCGTCGTCGAGCAGGTGGCGGAGACCGATGCGACGGTGCTCATCCACGGGGAGAGCGGCGTCGGGAAAAACCTGATCGCCCGCGCCATCCACGCCTCCTCGCCGCGCCGCCATGGTCCGTTCATCCTGGTGAATTGCGCCGCGCTCCCGACGGAGCTGCTGGAATCGGAGCTCTTCGGCCACGAGAAGGGTGCCTTCACCGGCGCGTACCGCTCCAAGCCCGGCAAGTTCGAGTTCGCGAACTACGGGACGATCTGCCTCGACGAGATCGGTGAGATGCCGCGCGCGCTCCAGGCCAAGCTCCTGCACGTCCTGCAGGACTTCCAGTTCACGCGCGTCGGCGGCAGCAACCCGGTGCGGGTCAACAGCCGCGTCATCGCCACCACCAACAAGGACCTCAAGGCGGCGCTCCGCGACGGCGCGTTCCGGGAGGATCTCTACTACCGGCTCAACGTCGTGGACATCCGTGTTCCGCCCCTGCGCGACCGGCGGGAGGCCATACCCGCCCTCATCCGCTTGTTCCTCGCGCGCTTCAATTCGGAGTACGGTCGGCAGGTCACGATCGGAACCGAGACGCTGACCTGGATGCTCCAGCACAACTGGCCGGGGAACGTCCGCGAGCTCGAGAACTTCGTTCGGCGCGTCGTCGTCCTCGGAGATCCGGCGCCGGGCCATGCACTCGTGACGCGTCCGGAGAGCCCTGCCCTGGCCGCCGCGCCGGCCCCGGTCAGCGCGTCTGAGTCGATCCGGGAGCCCACGACCGCGGAACCGGACTCGCCGGTCGCCGAGACCTTCGACCTCAAGGCGGTGGCTCGCGAGGCCGCCCGCGAGGCGGAGAAGCGCGCCATGCTCGAGGTTCTCGAGGACGTCCGCTGGAATCGGGCCGAGGCGGCCAGGATTCTGAGGGTCTCGTACAAGACCCTGCTCACGAAGATCACCCAGTTCGGGATCGGCCCCCCGCGCGGGCGGCGGACCGGCCCGCTCGATCCGGCCGCCGGCCCGCGCCGCTAGCTCGGGAGATTCGGCCCGCCCTGGAGAGCCCGGCGACGGCCGGCTCTCCAGCAGTCCGGGGTCAGCGCCGGCCCTCCCGACGCAGCGCCGCGCGGGCGGCCCAGTAGCCGCACATCCCGTGCACGCCGCCCCCGGGCGGCGTCGAGGCCGAGCACAGGTACAGGCCGTCCAGCGGCGTCGCATACGGAACGAGCCGGGCCACGGGGCGCGTGAAGAGCTGGCCGAGGTCCTGTCGCCCCCCGTTGATGTCCCCGCCGACGTAGTTGGCGTCGTAGCGCTCGTAGTCGGCGGGTCCCATCACGTGTCGGGCCACGATCCGGCTGCGGAACCCGGGGGCGAAGCGCTCGATCTGGGCCTCGATGCGGTCAGTCATGTCGAGGCCCGATCCGTTGGGGACGTGGCAGTAGGCCCAGCCCGTGTGCCGCCCGGCCGGCGCCCGTGACGCATCGAACAGGCTGGGCTGGGCGAGGAGCACGAACGGCTGGTCCGGGTGCTCTCCGCGGCTGACCGCGGCCTCGGCCGCCGCGATCTCTTCGAGCGTCCCGCCGACGTGCACGGTGGCCGCCCGCGCGCACTCGACGGCCTTCCACGGAATCGGACCATCGAGCGCCCAGTCGAGCTTGAACACACCGGGTCCGTAGCGATATCGGCCGAGGCGGCGACGGTACCCCGCGGGCAGTCGCGCGCCGCCGATCCGCGCCAGATCCCGCGGGCCGACGTCGGCGACCACCAGACGCACGCCGCCCAGCTCGTCCAGGGATTCCACCCGGTGGCCGGTGACGATCTCGCCGTCGAGCGAGGCCAGGCGCGCCGCCAGGGCCTCGGTGATCCGCCCGGCGCCGCCGCGCGGGAACGGCCAGCCACACCCGTGGCCGAGCACGGTGAGAACCAGCGTCACCGCCGCGCTGGGAATCTCGTCCAGCGGGAGCACGGAATGGGCGCCGATCCCCGCGAGCAGCGCGCGTGCTCGCTCTCCGCGGAACCGCGCACGAACGAGGCCGGTCAGGGACCGCAACCCGAGCCAGCCGAAGCGGCCGGCGAGCATCGGATGGCGGGGCACGCGGAGCGGCGCCAGCAGGTCTTCGACCAGCGCGCCCCAATGACGGACCAGCGGCACGAGGAGTCGGCGGTAGGCGTCCGCATCCGGGCCGAGGCCGACCGCCGTGTCCTCGACCGATCGCTCCAGCAGCACGGCGGTGCCGTCGTCCAGCGGGTGCGCCACCGGACTGGGCGGCTGGACCAGGTCGAGCTCGCTGCGGTCCAGCCCCAGCGACCGGAAGAACGGGGAGCCGGCCACCACTGGATGGATCGCGGAACAGACATCGTGCACGAAGCCCGGCAGGGTCAGCGCAGCCGAGCGCGCGCCGCCGCCAGGCGTCGAGGCCGCCTCGATCACGCGCACCGACCGGCCGGCCCGCGCGAGCGTGATGGCCGCCGCGAGCCCGTTCGGTCCCGACCCGATGACGATCGCGTCCCTGGCCGTCATTGTGGCGCTCCGGGCAGGTGCAGGCCCCGTACCAATGGCGACGCCGCGCGGGCCGGTCGGGCGGCAACCCATCCCGCCATCGACGGTCCGGGGCGCCCATTCCCGAGGCGTGCCGGATCAGTCGACGGGGGCCGCCAGCCGGTTAGTCAGCGGGCGCGGTCCCCGCCGCGTAGTGCCCACGGGTCTTCCGCACCTCGGACAGGAATCGCCCGGCGGCCGCCTGTTGAGCGGCGAGCGCGTCGTCGAAGGTGCGGTCCGGGGGCGCGGCGACCAGCTGGAAGTGCCCATATCGGTCGTGCCCGCGCGCGAGGACCGCGGTGGGCGGCTCCCCGTCGATCTGACGCGTCCGGGGCGTGGTGAACCGCGGCGCGAAGCCGATGCGCGGCCCGTCGGACGGATTCGGATTCGACCCGTGAATGATGTTGACGTGGTGGAGCGACATCTCCCCCGCGCGCAGCACCACGTCCACCGCGTCCCGCTCGTCCACGTCCGCCTCGATCTCCTGACCGCGGCTCAGCCGGTTGTCCGGCGCGTACGTATCCCGGTGCGGCATGATCGGCCGTCGATGCGAGCCCGGCACGACGCGCATGCAGCCGTTCTCGACGGTGCTGTCGGTGAGAGCCACCCACGCCGTGAGCACGTCGGTGGAATCCAGGCCCCAGTAGGTGCCGTCCTGGTGCCAGGAGATGTAGCCGGGGTCGCGCGGGTACTTCGGGAAGATGGAGACGGTCCACACGAGGAGGTCGGGGCCCAAGATGTCCTCGACGGCGTCGAGGATCGCAGGCTGCGTGGCCAGGTCGTACGCCCACCGGAAGTGGGCCTGCGTGTGCCCCAGCACCTGAGCCACGGGCCGGCCACCGAGCCGGCCGGCCACCTCGTCGAAGGCCGCGCGATAGCGCGTGACCTCGCCGGGCGAGAGCGCCGGCACCGGGAAGAGGATCCCGTCGCGTCGATATTGCTCGACCTGCTGCGCGGTGAGGACGTTGGGCATGGCGGCCTCCTGGGGCGGCGCGGGCCGGCTGGCCACGCGCGGCAGCCGGGCTCCGGCTCCGCGGACATCATGACACGGCCGCGGCCCGAGCGGGCGCCCGTCCCGCGGACGGACCGGGCCGCGCAGGCCCGCGTAAAGACCCTTCGATGGAGATCGGACGGTCCGGCCACCGTGTCGTGTGCGCGACGCGCTGTCACGGCGTCCCGCCGAGATTCGGATCCGCCGGCCGCACCGAGCGCGCCCACCGACCCGGCTTCGTGGTGCACCGGTTGCATTCCTCGTCGTCAGCGTGCGCACGCGCGTGTGGCGGTCCCTCGTCTGTCTGGCGCTCGTCGCGGCCTGCTCGCGATCCGAGCAGGATGGCGCATCCCCGCCCGCGGTTCCCGTGAACGTCGCGGTCGCCGAGCAGAAAGCCGTGCCCGTCGAGCTCCGGGCGATCGGGACCGTCGAGTCTTCCGACACCGTGACGGTGCGCTCGCGAGTCGGCGGCGTGCTGGCCCGCGTCCACTTCCAGGAGGGCCAAGACGTCAAGGAAGGGCAGATCCTCATGACGCTGGACCAGGCGCCGCTGCTCGCCGAGCTCCGGCAGGCCGAGGCGACCTTGGCGCGAAGCCGAGCCCAGCTCGAGAACGCGCAGCGGGACGCGGCACGCTACGCGGAGCTGGCGCGGCAGGGGTTCGTCGCGCAGCAGGAGTACGACCGCTTCCGCACCGCCGCCGAGACCTTCGCGGCGACGGTCGCCGCCGATCGCGCGGTCGTGCAGAACGCCCGGCTCGAGCTCGGCTACGCGACGATCCGGGCGCCGATGACCGGGCGGACCGGCGCGCTCCGCGTGCACGAGGGCGACCTCATCCAGGCCAACGAGACCGCGCTGGTCGTCATCAACCGGCTGCGGCCGATCGACGTCGTCTTCGCTCTCCCGGAGCGAGTGCTGGCCGACGTTCGCCGCTATCGCGCGCAGGGTGAGCTCGCCGTCGTGGTCGTGGCGCCGGCGGGCGGCGAGCCGCTCGGCCGCGGCGTGCTGTCGTTCATCGACAACCGCGTGGACCCGACAACCGGCACCATCCAGCTCAAGGGCACCTTCGCCAACACGGACGGCGCCCTCTGGCCCGGTCAGTACGTCAACGTCGTGCTGACGCTCACGACCGAGCCGGCCGCGACGGTGGTGCCGACCTCCGCGGTCCAGCAGGGCCAGCAAGGCGCCTACGTGTTCGTCGTCAAGGCCGACCAGACGGTGGAGTCGCGGGCGGTGACGGTGGATCGCCAGATGGGGACGGAGACCGTCTTGAGGAGCGGCGTCGCGCCGGGAGAGACCGTCGTGACCGAGGGGCAGCTGCGGCTGGTCCCCGGGGCGCGCGTCGACCCGCGCGCCAGCCGGTCCGCCAGCACCGCCCCGGCCGACCCGCCGGCGCCGACCGGAAGCGCGTCGGGCCAGCCCCCGCCCCCCGTGCCGCAATGAGCGCGCTCTTCATCCGGCGGCCCGTCACCACGACGCTCGCGATGCTGGCGCTGGTCGTGTTCGGGCTCATGGCGTACCGCGACCTTCCGGTGAGCGACCTGCCGAACGTCGACTTCCCGACCGTCCAGGTCTCGGCCGAGCTGCCCGGCGCCAGCCCGGACACGATGGCCACGGCGGTGGCCACTCCCCTCGAGCGCCAGTTCTCGACGATCGCCGGCCTGGCGTCGATGACGTCCACCAGCTCCCGCGGCTCCACCACGATCACGCTCCAGTTCGCTCTCGAGCGCGACGTCGACGCCGCCGCCCAGGACGTCCAGGCCGCCATCGCCCAGGCCCAGCGCTCGCTCCCCCCGGATCTCCCGACGCCGCCCTCGTACCGCAAGGTGAACCCGGCCGACCAGCCCATCCTCTACCTGGCGCTGAGCTCGGCGACCCTCCCGCTTTCGGCCGTCCACGAGTACGCGGACACCGCCGTCGCCCAGCGCCTCTCGACGGTGAGCGGTGTCGCCCAGGTGCAGATCTTCGGCGCCCAGAAGTACGCCGTGCGCGTCCAGCTCGACCCACGCGAGCTCGCGACGCGCGGTATCGGTCTCGACGAGGTGGAGCAGGCGCTGCGGGCGAGCAATCCGAACCTCCCCACCGGGACGCTCCAGGGGCCGAGCCGCGCCTACACGATCGAGACGACCGGTAAGCTCACGGAGGCGTCGGCGTTCCGGCAGCTGATCGTCGCCTACCGCGACGGATCGCCCGTCCGCCTCGGCGAGCTCGGGCAAGTGATCGACGGCGTCGAGAACGATCGCGTGGCGAGCTGGTACAACGGCACCCGCGCCGTCGTGCTGGCGGTCCAGCGGCAGCCGGGAACGAACACGGTGGGCGTCGTGGACGGGGTCCGGCGTCTCCTCCCGGCCATCCGCGCCCAGCTCCCGGCCGCGGTCTCGCTCGACGTGGTGTTCGACCGGTCGCAGGCCATCCGGGAGTCCGTCTTCGACGTGCAGTTCACCCTGGGCCTGGCCGTCGTGCTCGTGGTGATGGTCATCTTCGTGTTCCTGAGGAACCTCTCCGCGACCTTGATCCCCAGCGCCGCGCTCCCGATGTCGATCATCGGCACCTTCGCGGCGATGTACTTCCTCGGCTACAGCCTGGACAACCTCTCCCTGATGGCTCTGACGCTGTCGGTCGGCTTCGTGGTCGACGACGCCATCGTCGTCCTCGAGAACATCGTGCGCCACCTCGAGCAGGGCAAGGACCGGCTGGCGGCCTCGCTGGCGGGCGCCCGGGAGATCGGTTTCACGATCGTGTCGATGACGATCTCCCTGGTGGCGGTCTTCATCCCGGTGCTCTTCATGGGCGGGATCCTCGGCCGGCTGCTCCGGGAGTTCTCGGTGACCATCACGGTCGCCATCCTGCTGTCGGGCCTGATCTCGCTGTCCCTCACCCCGATGCTCACCAGTCGTTTCCTGCGTCGCCCCGGGGGGTCAGGCGGGCGGCTCTTCCGCGCTTCGGAGCGCGCATTCGCCTGGCTGCGGGACGGGTACGAGCGGACGCTCGCCTGGTCGCTCGGCCACCGAAGGATCGTCCTCCTGAGCTTCGCCGCCACGCTCGTCCTGACGGGTTGGCTGCTGGTGGCCGTGCCCAAGGGCTTCATCCCGAGCCCCGACACCGGCCAGATCTTCGGCTTCACCGAAGCGGCGCAGGACGTCTCGTTCGAGGCCATGGTTCGCTACCAGCAGGCCGTCAACGAGGTCATCGCGCGGAACGAGGCAGTGTCCGGCTTCGTCTCCGTGGTCGGCTTCACCGGGCCCAACGCGGGCCTGGTGTTCCTTCGCCTCCGGTCGCGGCAGGAGCGTCCGCCGGTGGACGCCGTCATCGAAGAGCTCCGGCCGCCGCTCGCCGGCATCGCGGGCGTGCGCGCCTTCCTTCAGAACCCGCCCGCGGTCAACGTGGGCGGACAGCTCACGCGGGCGCCCTACCAGTACACGCTGCTCTCGGGCGACGTCGCGCAGCTCTACCGCTGGGCCGGCGAGCTGGAGACGCGGCTCCGCCGCCTGCCGGGGCTCCGCGACGTGAACAGCACGCTGCAGCTGGCGAGCCCGGAGGTTCTCGTCGACGTCGACCGCGAGAAGGCGGCCGCCGTCGGGCTCACCACGGCCCAGATCGAGGGCGCGCTCTTCAATGCGTACGCCTCGCGTCAGGTGTCCACCATCTTCACGGCCTCCGACGAGTACCGGGTCATCCTCGAGCTGGCGCCGCCGTACCAGCGCGACCCGGCGGCGCTGTCGCTCCTCTACGTCCGCGCGGCTGGCGGCCGGCTCGTGCCGCTCAGCGCCGTCGCCACCATCCGCCCGGCGGTGGGCCCCTTGTCCATCACCCACCTCGGGCAGCTGCCCGCGGTCACGCTCTCCTTCAACCTCGACCCCGGCGTTTCGCTGGGCGACGCCGTCCGGGGCATCCAGGCCGTCGAGCGCGAGCTCCAGCTCCCGGCCAGCGTCACCACGACCTTCCAGGGCACTGCGGAGGCTTTCCAGTCCTCGGTGGCCGGCCTCGGGCTCCTGCTGCTCGTCGCGGTGCTGGTGATCTACCTCGTGCTCGGCGTCCTCTACGAGAGCTTCGTGCACCCCCTCACGATCCTCGCGGGCCTGCCTTCGGCCGGCGTCGGCGGACTGCTCACGCTCTTGCTCTTCGGGCGCGAGCTCGACTTCTACGGCTTCATCGGGCTCATCATGCTCCTGGGGATCGTGAAGAAGAACGCGATCATGCAGATCGACTTCGCGCTGGACGCGCAGCGGTCGGGCAAGCCGGCCCGGGACGCGATCTTCGAAGGCGCGCTGGTCCGCTTCCGTCCGATCATGATGACGACGCTGGCGGCCATCATGGGCGTGCTCCCGATCGCGCTCGGTTTCGGGGCCGGCGCCGAGGTCCGCCGCGCGCTCGGGCTGTCGGTGATCGGGGGGCTTCTCCTCTCCCAGCTCCTCACCCTCTACGTCACGCCCGTCGTCTATCTCTACCTGGACGCGGCGGCGGCCCGCGGCCGCGCACGATTCGCCCCCCGGGCACGACGGCTGACCGAGCCCCGGGCGACCCGCTGAGAGGCGTCACGGTCGAGTCGCCACTCCAGGGGTACGCACCCGATGACGCCAGCGTGTCGGCGTCGCGACGGCTCGTCGCCCTCGGGCTCGGGGTCCATACCCCCGCGCGGGGGGCGAATACGGGGCATTGGCCTTGCACCTCGGGTTCACGTGACGACCTCGGAGTAGGCGTCGAGTCCACCAACCGTCCACGAGGAGCGCACCATGTCTCACACGGCAGCCGATGTCCTCATCGACACCATCCACGATTGGGGTGTGGACGTCGTCTTCGGCCTCCCCGGCGACGGCATCAACGGGATCATGGAGGCGCTGCGCACGCGGCGCGAGCAGATCCGGTTCATCCAGGTGCGTCACGAGGAGGCTGCCGCGCTCATGGCCTGCGCGTACGCGAAGTACACGGGGCGGCTCGGCGTCTGCCTGGCGACGTCGGGACCGGGCGGCCTACATCTCCTCAACGGACTGTATGACGCCAAGCTGGATGGCCAGCCCGTCCTGGCCATCACCGGGCACCACTTCCACGACCTGATCGACACGCACGCTCAGCAGGACGTCGACCTGGATCGCGTGTTCGCGGACGTCGCCGTCTACACGACGCGTGTGATGGGACCGAGCCATGTCGAGAACGTGGCGGACCTGGCGTGCCGCACCGCGCTCAGCTACCGGGGTGTCTCGCACATCAACTTTCCGGTGGACCTGCAGGACCAGAAGTGGGACAAGCGGTCCCAGAGAAACGTGCCCGGTCACACGGCCGACATCGCGGCCCGAGGCGCGCGCCTGCCGGAGGACGCAGATCTGCGGCGTGCCGCGGAGGTCCTCAACGCCGGCACCCGCGTGGCCATCCTGGCCGGACAAGGCGCGCTCGCGGCGACCGACGAGCTGGAGCGCCTCGCCGAGGTGCTGGCGGCCCCGATCGTCAAGGCGCTCCTCGGAAAGGCGGCCGTGCCGGACGACAGTCCCTACACGACCGGCGGCATCGGCCTCCTGGGCACGAAGCCGTCGCAGGAGGCGCTCGAGCAGTGCGACACCCTCTGCTTGGTCGGGACCTCCTTTCCATACATCGAGTTCTATCCCCGGCCGGGTCAAGCCCGCGCCGTGCAGATCGACATCGATCCGGCGCGGATCGGTCTCCGGTACCCGGTCGAGGTGGGCCTGGTCGGGGACAGCCGCCGGACGCTGCGCGAGCTCCTTCCGCTGCTCCACCGCAAGACCGATCGCCGCTTCCTCGAGACCGCTCAGGCCGAGATGAAAGACTGGTGGCGGCTCATGGAGGAGCGCGGGACTCGCACCGACAAGCCCATGAAGCCCCAGGTGGTTGCCTGGGAGCTGGGGAAGCGCCTTTCGTCCACCGCAATCGTGTCCTCGGATTCCGGCACGGTGACGACCTGGTTCGCGCGACAGATCCCGGCGAGGCGCGGCCAGATGTATTCCCTCTCGGGTACCTTGGCGACGATGGCCAACGGGCTGCCTTACGCCATCGCGGCCCAACTGGCGTATCCGGGCCGTCAGTGCGTTGCCTTCATGGGCGACGGCGGATTCTCCATGCTGATGGCTGAATTCGCGACCGCCGTGAAGTACGCGCTGCCCATCAAGGTCGTGGTGATCAAGAACAACACCCTCGGTCAGATCAAATGGGAGCAGATGGTATTTCTCGGGAACCCGGAGTACGGCTGCGATCTGCATCCGATCGACTTCGTCGCCTTCGCGCACGCGTGCGGGGGGACCGGCTTCCGGATCGAGGATCCCGCCGACTGCGGACCGGTCCTCGACCAGGCGCTCGCCACGGACGGTCCGGTCGTGGTGGAGGCGGTCGTCGACCCGTTCACCCCGCCCCTGCCCCCCAAGGTGACCATGAAGCAGGCCGCCCGGTTCGCCGAGTCCCTGGCCCGAGGAGAGCCCCATCGCGGCAAGATCGCCCTCACCGTTCTGGGCGACACGGTGCGCGAGCTGCTCTAGGATCGGCCCATGCTGTCGGCCGGCGGGAACATCGGGGCAGAGCGCGGATCGCTGGTACGGGCGGCGCGCCTGCGCCCGACGCGCCCCGGCGACCAAGCGGGTCACGCCCGCCCGAATGCGCCAGCTCTGGACGCGCCAAGGGCGCTGGGGGCGGATCCGCGGCTGTGGTCCACACGGCTCCGCTTGCAACTCCATCGGGCCAGACCGGACAAATGAACGACCGTCCATCGGCTGGCTGAACTCCATCAGCTGGGAGGCTCAGATGCCGGACATCGAGGAGCAGCACCCCAAGGAGACCGCACGCGACGACGCGGCGAACGCGTCGCCGCCGCCGACGACGATCCGGCACGGTAGCGCGGGCACCGTCAACGCCAGAGACGTCGTCGTCCGTCAGGGTGGAGTGCGTTCTCTCACCGCTCGGGACGTGGTGATCCGCCAGGGCGGCGCCGGTCGCGTCGCGGCCCGGGAGGTGGACGTCACCCAGGGAGGCGTGGGCCTGGCCTCGACGAACACGCTCGAGGTCACCGCCGGCGGAGTCGTCGCCACGATCGCGGAGACCGCCCGGCTGGAGCAGAGCTGGGCGCAGGCAGTGCTCGCCCGGGAGTCGGCGAGCCTCGACCAGGCGGCCGCCGGGCTCGTCGTGTCGAAGACGGTCGAGGCTCGCGACAGCGCCATCGGCCCTCGTCCTCGCACGCGAGCTCCGCGGGGAGGGTGTCCGCGTGCTCATGGGAACGTGGAGCGCGCTCGCGTTCGGCGCCGGACTGGGCCTGGCCGTCGCGCTCGTCGCGGCGGCGCGCCGAGGGCGTGGGCAATGATGCCCGCGACGCCTGCCGAATGACGGACCCCACCGCGGAGCTTCACGGCCCGACGCCGGCGCTGGAGGAGCGCGTCAATGACCATCAGGCTCAGTGACGAGGAACGGGCGGTCATTCTGCGGACCCTGCGGGCGCGCCTGGACGCACTTCACACGGAAATGACTCAGACCGACGCGCCGGAGTTCAACATCCGACTACGGCGCGAGGAGGAGATCGTCCGGGCGCTCGTCGAGCGGCTGGATCCTGCCGCGTCCACGAGGCGCCGGCCGGCGAGCCCGCGCAGCGGACGACGAGGCCAAACAGAAAAGCGGCGGCAACGGTAATGGTGGACGCCCGGCAGGATCCGTGAGGGGGAGATGGCCACCGAGTTCACAGTGATCCTGGAGGACAGGCTCGGCACCTTGGCCCGACTGGGCGTCGCCCTGGGCGACGCCACAGTCAACATCGAGGCGATCCACGGGATCAGCCGCGAGGGCAGCGGAATCATTCAGTTCGTGCCCAATGACCGACACAAGACCGCCCGCGCCCTGGACGGAGCCGGCCTGGCCTATCGCACTCGCGAGGTGCTCATCGTCAGGGTTCTGGACGAGCCGGGGACGCTCGGTGAGGTGGCACTCGTCATGTCTCGGGCAGGCGTCAACATCGACTCCGTCTACGTGACGACCCGTGGGCATGTCGTTCTTGGCGTGGATGATCTCAAGGGCGCCATCCAGGTTGCGGGAGGCATGGCCGTGATGACTCCCGAGTGAGCCACACGCCTCGCGGCGCGCCCAGCCCACTGGATACCGTGTGCGCCGAGCCCTCCCCAGCGTAGTCGCCCTGCCGTCCTCCGCGCCGCCGGGGGCGGCGGCGCCGCTGGCGGCCGACCCGCCGCGCTGGCACCCGGCGTCGCACCGGTGCGCGCCATCGCATTCTCGACGTCACCCGTTCAATCGCGCCGCCGTCGTCACGGAGCACCCGCGGAGCACCCGGGTCCGCGTGCAGGGCATGACGGCGAGCTGACCGCGACCGCGCAGCCGCGCGCGCCCCCGCCCGCCGCCATCCCGCTCCGGCCGGAACGACAGGCTGACCGCCTGGCCTGCGGCCGGCGGGGCGTGAGGTGTGCCGACCTTGCCACGAGGAGCGACTGAGCCGCCTGTCTGCCGCACGATTTCCTTGGCGACGGGGCTCGCGCCCCCTTAGATTCGACGCATGCGGGATCTCGAGAACCCGCCGGCGTTCCGCCTTCTCGGGCGCGGCGTCTTCTGACGCCCCCGATCCCGTAGCGTCCCCGGCCGGCGCCGCGCGCGTCGGCCAGCGGGTAGCGCTCCGGTCTCCGGGCTTGCGCGGGCACGTCCCTCGGTCGTCCCAGCGCGCAGCCCGGGCGTCCCCACTCCACGAGAACGGCGGAGGTCCGATATGCGAACGCGCACGGCGTACTCCAGTCACGGTCTGCTCTGGGTGCTCGGCCTATCCCTGCTCGGCAGCGCTGGCCTCCCGACCAGGGAGGTGGAGGCGCGGAGCGCGCGCTTCGTCCGGGTCAAGGTGGAGGTGGCGAACCTTCGGATCAAGCCGTCGCGCCGGGCCGAGCTCGTCCGCCAAGCCTACGAGAACGAGCCGCTCCGAGTGGTCGGAGGACGGGCCGACTGGCTCCATGTGCGGGACGCCTCCGGCGAATCGGCCTGGATCAACGCCGGGCTGACCGACGGCCAGCCCGCCGTCGTCGTCGTCCGAGACATGGTCAACGTGCGCGAGCACCCCGGAACGGGCCACCCGGTGGTCTTCACCGCCGAGCGCGGCGTGAACCTCCTGGTCCTGGACCGCTCGGGGCGCTGGCTTCGCGTCCGTCACGACGTCGGGGAGGGCTGGCTACACGACTCGCTCGTCTGGGGGCCGCCATGACGCGGTCGAGGCGCCGGCTCCGGCCGTGGACGGCAGGACTGGCGGCCGCCGCCATCCTCGCGGTCGCGGTGCCCGAGGCCGTGGCCGCGCTGCCGTGGTGTCATGTCGTGCAGCGCGGGGAGTCCCTCGCGCGGATCGCCCGTCGCGCCGAGACCTCCGTCGGACGCCTGCGGCAGCTGAACGCCCTCGACCGCGGTGCGCCGGTCCGCCCCGGAGACATTCTCGCCTTACCCGCCATCGAGCGGCTCGCGAAAGGCGACCTGGCCTCGATCGCGATCCCGATCCCAGCGAGCCGGGGCCATCGAGCGCGCGAGAACGCCGGCGCGGATGCCGACCGTCTCTCGCGGATCGGGAGCCGGACGGCTCTCGATCGCTTCGTGCGCCTTCGCTTGCTCGTCCCGGTGCCGGATACCGCCCGCGGGTTCCGAGTCGTCCGCGTCCCCGGCTGGCGACAGGTGACGCGCCCGTGGACCCGCACCTTCCTCTACCAGCTGGGGGCGGCGGCGAGCGAGCTGTTCGGCAGCCGACTGCGGGTCACCGACCTGACCCGCACCGAGCGCGCCCAGCTCACCCTGCGACGGTGGAACGGCAACGCGGCACCCGCCCGCGGCCCTCTCGCGTCGACGCACCTGACCGGGGCCGCGGTGGACTTGTCCAAGATCGAGCACTCCGACGTCGAGATCGCCTGGCTACGGATCGTCCTTCGCCGCCTGACCGCGCGCGGCGTCGTCGACGCGATCGAGGAGTTCGCCCAGCCACACTTCCACGTGATGGTGCTGCGG
>JBIOVM010000063.1:0-8497 GCA_044867785.1 Candidatus Rokuibacteriota bacterium
TCGTGGCGGCGATGGTATGCCACGGCGAGCTCGCCCAGGTCCGGCCCGATCCGCGCCACTTGACCGAGTTCTATCTCTGGAGCTCGGTCGGCGGGGTGGTGGGCGGCGCCTTCACCGCCCTCGTCGCGCCGGTCGTGTTCACGAACGTGCTCGAGTATCCGCTGGTGCTCTCCCTCCTGCCGCTCCTCCCCACGCGCGCTCCCGCCGCCTGGCCGGGAGCGCGACGTCAGGTGTTGGACGTGGTCCTCCCGATCGGCCTCGGCGTGGTGACCGTGGCGCTGATCGTCGGGCTGGAGCGCGCGGGACTCGGGGCCGAGGCGATCGGGCCCGCCGTGGGGCTCGTGACCCTCCTCTGCCTCACCTTCTGGCGGCGGCCGCTCAGGTTCGCGCTCGGGCTTGCGGCCCTCCTCCTGGCGGGCTCGGTGTACCGCGGCGAGGAGGGGCAGCTCCTCTACGCCGAGCGCAGCTTCTTCGGCGTCTCGCGGGTGACGCGCGAGCCGAGCGGGCAGTACCACATGCTGATGCACGGCACGACGCTCCACGGGATGCAGGCGCTCGCGCCCACGCGCCGCCGGGAGCCGCTCACGTACTTCCATCCGGGCGGGCCGCTCGGCCAGTTCTTCGCCGCCGTCGACGGCCCGGCGTCACGGCAGGCGGTGGCCGTCGTCGGCCTGGGCGCGGGCTCGGTCGCGTGCTACGGGAAGCCGCACCAGCGATGGACGTTCTACGAGATCGATCCCACCGTGCTCCGGATCGCCGCCAACACGGCGTACTTCACCTTCCTGAAGGACTGCCCGCCGAGGTCGTTCGTCATCCTGGGCGATGCGCGGCTCACTCTTCTCCGCGCCCCCGATGCCGCGTACGATCTGATCATCCTCGATGCATACAGCTCGGACGCGCCGCCCATGCACCTGCTCACTCTCGACGCGCTGCGCCTCTACCTGACGAAGCTGGCGCCCGGGGGCGCCTTGCTCTTCAACATCTCCAACCGTCACCTCGAGCTGGAGCCGGTGATCGGCGCGATCGCCCGGGCGGCCGGGCTGGCGGCCCGGACCCGCGACGACGTGCGCGTCAGCGACGCGGAGCGCATGGCGGGAAAGGTGGAGTCACAGTGGGTGGTGATGGCGCGCCGCGACGAAGACCTGGGCGCCCTCCGCCAGGACCCCTTGTGGAAGGTCCCGGCGGCGCCGGCGGACCTTCAGCCGTGGACCGACAACTTCGCCAGCCTCCTGGCCGCGTTCCGCTGGGGGGGCAAGCTTTGACTTCCCGATCCCTTCATACTCCGAGGTCGGACTTCCCGCGGCTCGGGAAAACACGGTCCGGCCCCGCAAGGAGCTGACATGCGCACGTTCGAACGCTCACGAGCCCTTCTCGAGCGCGCCCGGCGGTCCCTGGCCGGCGGGGTGTCGAGTCCCGTCCGCGGGACGGTTCCGGTCCCCCTGTACTTCACGCGGGGCGAGGGCCCCCGCCTCCAGGACGCCGACGGCCAGTGGTACCTCGACTACGCCGGGGCCTGGGGGCCGGTGATCCTCGGCTACTCGCATCCTGCCCTCGTCGCGGCCGCCCACCGCGCGGCCGAGCGTCCCTTCACCTACGGCGCCCAGCACGAGCTCGAGATCTCGGTCGCGGAGCGGATCCAGGCGGTGGTCCCGAGCGCCGAGCGCGTGGCGTTCAGCTCGAGCGGCAGCGAGGTCGTCCAGCTGGCCCACCGCCTGGCGCGCGCGTACACGCGACGGACGCTCATGCTGAAGTTCGAGGGCCACTACCATGGCTGGATCGACGGCGCGCTGGTGAGCTACCACCCGCGCGAGGGTCTCGGCCCGCGCGAGGCCCCGCACGTGATCCCGGGCTCGTTCGGCCAGGTGCCGAATGTCATCGAGAACGTCCTGGTCGCACCCTGGAACGATCTGGGGGTCCTGGACGGGCTGTTCCGCGCCCACCCGGACCGCATCGCGGGCGTGATGATGGAGCCGGTGCTCTGCAACAGCGGCTGCCTCATGCCGCTGCCCGGCTACCTCGAAGGGGTCCGCGACCTCTGCCGCCGTCACGGGTCGCTCTTCATCATGGACGAGGTCATCACCGGATTCCGGATCGCCCTCGGCGGGGCCCAGGCGCACTTCGGGGTCACGCCGGATCTCTCGACGTTCGGGAAAGCGGTGGCCGGGGGCGCCCCGCTGTCCGTCGTCGCCGGCCGTCGCGAGATCATGGAGCAGACTCACGGCGCGGGCGTGGCCTTCGGCGGCACCTTCAACGGGAACCCGCTATCCCTCGCCATCGCCGACGCGACGCTGGTCGAGCTGGCCCGTGACGGCGGCGCGGCCCTGGTGCAGGCGAACCGAACCGGTCAGGCGCTCATGGACGGCATCCGCGGGCTGGGGCGGCGCCACGGCCTGCCGCTCGTCGTCGAGGGCTTCGGTGCCGCCTTCGCGCTCCACTTCACGCAGCGAGCCGCGCTGCGGGACTACCGGGACACGCTGGACGACGACGGCGAGATGCTGGGAGGCTTCCTGCGCGGCGCCCTGGAGGAAGGCCTGCACGTGCTGCCGGATGGACGGTTCTACGTGTCCGCGGTCCATACGGCCGCGGACGTCGAAGAGACGCTGGGCATCGTCGACCGAGTGTTCGGAGAGCTCGAAGATCGGACGCGCGGGCTGGGGCGACGCGCGAGCGCGCGTGCCTGAGCGGCGGGAAATCCAGGGCTAGACGCGCTCCGGCCCGGCCCCTTGCGGAGCCGGGCCGGAGACGCCTTCTGCGTGGTTGGTCAGACCTTCTTGACGTTCGAGGCCTGAAGCCCCTTGGGGCCGCGCGTCACCTCGAACTCGACGCGATCTCCCTCGGCCAGGCTGCGGAAGCCGCTCGCCTGGATGGCCGAGTAGTGGACGAACACGTCTTGTCCGTCCTCCTGGGTGATGAAACCGTAACCCTTCGCGTCATTGAACCACTTGACTAGTCCCTGCGCCATGCTCCGTACTCCTCCTTGCTTGGTTCCCGCCGATGCGGCGGTGCTTCCCCCACATCGGGGGACAAACGAAAACGCCGCGCAAACCCGGGTTCACGCGGCGTTGTCTCTACATCTGACTGACGGCCTGACCACTGAACCACGAAGCTGGCGGAAGTATACAACGGGCGAGTCGGCGGTCAAGGAAAAATCTCCATCTTTCCGCGCTGATCCTTCCAATTTCCCGGAGCGCCCTATCGGGGATCCCTATGATCGACAAGTTCCAGTCGAATCAAGCGAATTGGCCCTTGCCGTCCACCGATGGCGGACTTCGGGGATCGTCCGACCCGCTCGTGAGTCGTGGAGTACTCTGGTCACGGTGAAGGCAGTGCGGAGGCGCGAGCGCGCTCCCTGGTGGCGGTCCGGGACCGTCCTGACGCTGGGGGTCGGGCTGGCCGGATTGGCAGGTGTCTGGAGCGCCCCGCGCGTCGCCGGAGCCGGGCACGGGGGTATCGTGCAGGTGAACCGAGCGACCGCCGGACCCTACACCGTCACGGTCTGGGCCCAGCCCAGCCCGCCGGCTCCCGGCCCCTGGCAGATCGACGTGGCGGTGATGCGGGCGGACAGCGCGCCCGTCGCCGACGCGACCGTCCGGGTACGCGCGGAGCCGCTGGCGACGGCGGCACACGCGGTGGAGACCCCTGCGCGGCGCGAGGCGGATCCGCTCGGCGTCCGCTACCGCGCGAGCCTCGCGCTGGGCTCGGCCGGGCCGTGGCGGGTGACGGTGTCGGTCGCCGGCCCGGCCGGCCCGGGCGTGCTCACTTTCCCGCTCCACGTGGAGCCGGCGCGCTGGGGCTGGTGGCCCGGCATCGCGCTCGGCGCCGGGATCCTCATCCTCGCGGCGGCGATCCTCCTGGCTCGACGGCGGCGCGTCCTGGCCGGGGTCGCCGGCGCCCTGCTGCTCCTCGCGACACCCGCATGGCCCCACGCGTCGCTGGTCCGGTCGAGCCCGGCCCGACGCGCGACGCTCGCGACCGCCCCGGACCGCGTCCAGCTCTGGTTCAACGAGGCGATCGAGCCTCGCTTCTCCAGCGTCACGGTGTGGGATGCGGCCGGGCAGCAGGTCGACCTCCGGGACGTCCGGGTGGACCCGGAGGACGCGAAGCGCCTGTCGGTCGGCCTCGCGCCGCTCAAGCCGGGCGGCTACCGGGTCCGCTTCCGGGTGCTCTCCGTGGATGGTCACGTCGTCGAGAGCGAGTTCCCCTTCACCCTTCGATAGCGGTGCGGGATTCACACCCGCCCGCCCGCACCGCGCGCCAGCCTCGCGACGGTCTGGAGTAGGTCACGCGGCTCCACCGGCTTGGCCACGTGCAGGTCGAAACCGGCCGCGAGCGCCCGTTCGCGATCCTCGGGTCGGGCGTAGGCAGTAAGGGCCAGCGCGGGCAGCGGCCGCCGCCCAGGCCAGGATCGGATCTTCCGGATGAGCGCGAACCCATCGTCCCCCGGCATGGCGAGATCGCACACGAGGACGTCCGGGCGGGCGCGCCGAGCCGCCCGCAGCGCCTCGCGAACGGACCCGGCGGCCGTGACCCGGGCTCCGTCGCGGCTCAGGATGGCGGTGGACAAATCCCGACTGTCGTCGTGGTCGTCCACGATCAGAACGTGCACGCCATCCAGGGCCCTGACCATCTGGCCGACGAGCCGGCTGGCCTCGCCGCTCTCGACGTGGCGATCGTCGCCGGGCGCCGCGATCGGGAGCTCCACCGTGAAGCTCGCCCCCTGCCCATCTCCCCGGCTCTCCGCGTGCACGCGGCCCCGGTGGAGCTCCACGATGTGGCGTACGATGGCGAGCCCGAGTCCGAGCCCGGCCTCCGCCCGCGCGCTGGTACCGTCCGCCTGACGGAACCGCTCGAAGATGTACGGTAAGAATTCGCCGGCGATCCCCTTCCCGGTGTCCCGGACGGCGAGGCGCGCCCCGTTGTCGGTCCGCGTGAGCTGGACCGTCACACGGCCTCCCTTCGGTGTGAACTTGACGGCGTTCGACAGGAGATTGGCGACGACCTGGCGCAGCCGCTCGGCGTCCCCGTCGACCGGCACCGCGCCCGGTGCGAGCTCCGTCGTCACCGCGACGCCTTTCGCTTCGGTCGACGGCCGCATGGTGTCGACGACGCTTGCCACGATCGCGGTCAGGTCCACCACCGCGAGCTCGAGGGTCAGCTTTCCCGAGATGATCCGGCTGATGTCGAGCAGGTCCGTGATGAGCTTCGACTGGTGGTTCACGTTCCGGTCGATGACCTCGAGGGCCCGCCGACCCGTCGCTTCATCGAGCGTGCCCGAGCGCAGCAGCCGCACCCAGCCCATCATCGCGTTCAACGGCGTGCGCAGCTCGTGGGAGAGCGTCGCCAGGAACTCGTCCTTGGCGCGATTAGCCCCCTCGGCCTGCCCCCGGGCTCTCTGCGCCGCCTCGTAGAGGCGGGCGTTGTCGATGGCGACGGCTGCCTGGGCGGCGATGCCCGAGACGATCTGCTCGTGCCGCGCCGAGAACACGCCGGCTTCGGGATGTCCTAAGAAGAGGCCCCCGAGGACCTCGCCGCCGCGCGCCCGCACCGGCACCGCCAGGTAGCTCTTCACCGGGAGGTGACCGGGGGGCATCCCCCGGTTTGGCGGGTTCCTCCCGTATCGGGCGTCCCGCGTCACGTCGTCGATCCGCACGACCTCGCCGCGAAAGGTCGGTCCGAACACGGCCGTGTTCCGCGGCATCGGGAACGTCGCGAACGCGTCGGGCGGGGCCCCCGAGAGCGTGTAGAGCTGGTACGCTTCCCCCCGCTCGTCCTTGGTGTTGTAGAAGAACGCGCCGAAGGCCGCACCGCTGAGCCCGGTCGCCGCGTCGGTCACGGTCTGGAGGACCTTCTGGATATCGAGCTCGGCGGTCACCGTCTTGCCGACGGCTTCCAGGGCGCCCAGCACCTGCGCCTGCTCCTGCCGCTCCCGTTCTGCCTGCTTCCGCGGCGTGATGTCCATCATCGTGACGGGTACCCGGTCGAACTTGTCGCCGCCGGACGGGAAACTGATCGCGAGCAGGACGTCAAGGCGCCGGCCCTCGAGCGTACGCAGGGTAGCCTCCGCTTCGAACGTCTGGCGACCCTCCACGATAGCGAGGAGCTCTTCGGCAAACACTACCGTCGTCTCGGGAAGGAAGATCTGGTAGAGGGACGCCAAGAGCTCGCGCTTGTCCCTCGCGCCGAACATGCGCACGGTGGCGTCGTTGACGTCCAGGATCCGCACCATGCCGATCGCCTGTCGCACGAAGTCCGGGTGATCCCGGAAGTAGCGGCGGAAGTCTCGGACGCCCCGGGCTTCGAGATCCGCGAGGGCGGCCCTCACGGCCGAGAAGTCCTCCTCCCAGATCGATACGCTGGCCATGTCGAAGATGCCGCGATAGCGGTTCTCGCTCTGCTGGAGGTGCGCGCGGAATCCGCCCAGGTCCAGCTGGGCCGCCACCTGCGCCAGCAGCTCGCGCGCGCTGAACGGCTTGACCAGGTAGGCGTCCGCGCCCGCCGCCAGTCCTTCCACGCGGGCCTCCTCTCCCGCGCGGGCGGACAAGAGGATCACCGGCAGCGCACGGGTCGCCGGGTCGGTCCGCAGCTCGCGTAAGAGCTCGAAGCCGTCCAGCTGCGGCATCATCACGTCGGCGAGCACCAGGTTCGGGCGGCGAGCCCTGGCGGCGGCCAGCGCGGCCCGGCCGTCGGTCACGGCCTCCACTTCGTACTGCGCACTCAGCAAGCGCCGGACGTAGTCACGCATGTCGGCGTTGTCGTCGGCCAAGAGGATGCGCGGCGCGCCGACGGCCACGCCGGTCCGCTCTCCCGACGCCGGTCCCATCGATGGGGTCTGGCTCGCGAGAGGACCCGGACCGGGTCCGTCATCCGCAAGGGCCCCCGAGTCGATCTCGGGCGGGAGCCAGCGCAGCGCCTCCGCCACGTACGGCTCGGCGCCGAGCGCGGTAGAAGCCAGGGTCCGCGAGTCCCCGATTCGGTCGGCGGGAAGGTGGCCGGTCCCCGTCGGGATCCACACCGTGAACGTGCTGCCCCGTCCGGGAGCGCTTTCGACTCGCACCTCGCCGCCGTGAAGCTTCACCAGTTCATGGACCAGCGCGAGCCCGATACCGGTGCCTTCCTGCGTCCGGCCTCGTGCGTCCCTCACCCGGTGGAAGCGATCGAACACCAGCGGAAGCTCCGCCGCCGGGATCCCGGTGCCCGTATCGCGGACGGCCAGCTCCACGCCTCCGCGAGCCGGCCGCAGGGTGACGGCGATCTCGCCCTCGAAGGTGAACTTGAACGCGTTGGAGACGAGGTTCAGGACGATCTTTTCCCACATGTCGGCATCGACGTGGACGACCTCGGGCAATGGTGGGCAGTCGACGACCAGCGAGAGCCCGGCTCGGTCGCAGGCCGAGCGAAAGTTGCTCGCCAGGTCGGTCGTCACCATGGCCAGGTCAATCGGCGCGTACACGGCCTGCGCCCGGCCCGCCTCGATCCGCGAGAAGTCGAGCAGCGTGTTCACGAGCTTCTGGAGCCGGAGGCCGTTGCGCTGGGCGACGGCGAGGAGCGCGTGGTCCTCCGGGGCCAGCTGCCCGGCCGGCGCGGCGAGGAAATCCGCGACCGGCCCCAGCATGAGCGTGAGCGGCGTGCGGAACTCGTGGCTCACGTTGCTGAAGAACGCGGTCTTGGCCCGATCCAGCTCGGCGAGGGCTTCGGCGCGCCTCTTCTCCTCTTCGTAGGCGCGGGCGTTTGCAACGGCCGTCGCCACCTGGATCCTCGCCAGCTCGAAGAAGTCACGATAATACTCGTCGAGCTTCAGCCTGGAACTCACGCCCGCGATCATCACCCCGACGGGTTCGTGCGGCTTGTTGGAAGGAATCGTGACGACGATCGCCGTGTCCGGCGCATCGGACCACGGGCCCCGAGGCACGCTGCGGAACCGTGCGGCGAGATCATCGACGACCTGCAGCGTGTGAGTCTGCATCGCCGCATCCACCGGCCATTTCCCCTTCTCACCGAAGCCCAGATCGATCACGGGGGGGCTGATGTCCTGTCCCACCTCGACTCCGGCGGCTCCGGCGAGCCGCGCCTGCTTTCCATCCGCGTCGATGAGGTAGAGCAGCGCGAAGGGCACGTCCTTGTCATAGAGGGCCAGCGTCCGGGCGGCGACGGCGCAGGCCTCTTCTGCGGTCTTGGCCTCACCGACCCGAGCGCCGAGGTCTCGAAGCACCACGACACGGCGCTCGCCGACGACCTTCTCGGTGATCTCGTGCACCGTGGCCAGCACGCCACCGATCCCTCCCGGCACCGTCTCGTCGGGCACGGGGCTGTAGGCAATCGTGAAGTGCGTCTCCTCCACGAAATCATGCCGTTTGATCTCGAGGAAGATGTCCTCGTTCCACGTCGCGGGGCCGCCCTGGAACGGGGTGTCGATCAGCGGCCGAAGAATGTGCCAGATCTCGCTCCAGCACTCGCTGACGGGTTTCCCCAGGGCCCAGGGGTGCTTCGTGCCGAGCAC
>JBIOVM010000064.1:0-6870 GCA_044867785.1 Candidatus Rokuibacteriota bacterium
ACCTCGTCCGCGACCCGGCGGTCGGCCCGCGCATCGTGCCGATCATCCCCGACGAGGCGCGGACGTTCGGCATGGATCCGCTCTTCAAGGAGGTCGGGATCTACAACCCGCTCGGACAGCGCTACACGCCGGTCGACAAGGAGCTCCTCCTGAGCTACATCGAGAAGCCGGACGGGCAGCTCCTCGAAGAGGGCATCACCGAGGCGGGCTCGGTCAGCTCGTTCCAGGCGGCCGGGACGGCATACGCGACGTGGAGTGAGCCCGTCGTGCCGTTCTACACCTTCTACTCGATGTTCGGCCTCCAGCGGACCGGCGACCAGGTGTGGGCCTTCGGCGACGCTCGGGGCCGCGGCTTCCTCATGGGCGCGACGGCCGGGCGCACGACGCTCACCGGCGAGGGGCTCCAGCACACCGACGGGCATTCCCAGGTGCTGGCCAGCGTCGTCCCGAACATCCTCGCCTACGACCCCGGCTACGCCTACGAGCTCGCGATCATCGTCCGCGAGGGCATCGATCGGATGTACGGGGAGCGTGGTGAGGACGTCTTCTACTACGTCACGATCTACAACGAGAACTGGGCGCAGGCGCCAAAGCCGGAGGGCGTCGAGGACGGCGTCGTGCGCGGCCTCTATCGGTTCCGGCCCGCCGCGGGCGGCTCACGCCGAGTGCAGCTCGTCGCCTCCGGACCGATCCTCCAGCAGGCGCTCCGCGCGCAGGAGCTCCTGGCCGAGCGGTTCGACGTCGCGGCCGACGTCTGGTCGGCGACGAGCTTCCAGCAGCTCCGCAACGACGCGCTCGACGTCGAGCGCTGGAACCGGCTCCACCCCGATGCCGAGCAGCGCGTGCCGTACGTCGTCCAGTGCCTGGGCCCGTCGGAGGGACCGATCGTTGCCGCGACCGACTATCTCAAGGCCGTGCCCGACATGGTGGCTCGCTGGATCGACCGTCCGTACACCGTCCTCGGCACCGATGGCTTCGGCCGATCGGACACGCGGGACGCGCTCCGAGACCACTTCGAGGTGAACGCGGAGCAGATCGCATACGCGGCGCTCCACGGCCTCTGCCTCGACTCGAAGTCGACCCCCGACGAGCTACGCCGGGCGATCGGCGAGCTCGGCATCGATCCGGAGCGCGTGAACCCGCTCTTCGCCTAGGCCCTCAGCCCCTGGTCGTCAGCAACGGCGTGCCGCAGGCCGCGCAGTACGCGTCGTCGCCGGCGATCACCGTCCGGCAGCCCCTGCAGCGCGCGGGCGCCAAACCGCGTGCGACCGTCTGGAGACCGATGAGCGCGGCGCGCAGGTACCGCTCGATCGGCGATGGCGCCGAGGGCGCGGTCGGCCGGGCATCCAGCGGCGGGACCTTGGGAGGCGGTGGGCCGGGTCGCGTCGACGCCTGGGTGTGGAAGCGATAGCGCTCGCGGTCGTAGATGGCGCGGGCGCGGGGATCCGCCATCACTGTGCGGACGGCATTCACCACCTGCATCTCCGCGTTCGCGCGTTCCGACATGTTCCGGTCCGGGTGGAAGGTGCGCGCGAGGCGCCGGCACGCGGCGCTGACTTCCTCTGACGAGGCGGTGGCGGGGACCCCCAGGAGCCGGTAGACGTCACGCTCGGGGGAATACGGAAGAAGCGGCTGGAGCATGGGTCGGGACAGCATGCTACCCGGTTCTCGCGAGCACCGCTCGGCCGATTCGCAGCCACTCGATTAGCAACACGACTTGCTAATTCGACATAAGGGGTTGACAGATTGGTGATCGCGGCTTACAGTGCCGCCATCGCGACCAAGAAATGAAGCCCAAGGTCGCATTCTGGTAGGAGCCAGCACCAATGATCGACTACCGCCTCTTCTATCCGCAAATGAGCATTGATGATCAGGCCCGTGCGCGCCGCCCAATCCTGGGCCACGCAGCGCAGCGGGTCTACCAGCTGCCCACCGACCGGCGCACCGGTCGACCGCTGGGCCGCCGCTGATCCGATGGTCCACGACGTCATCGCCACCTGCCCGGTCTGCGCCGGAGAGCTGACGGTCACCCGTCTGCATTGCCGCAGCTGCGGCACCGCCCTCGAGGGTGAGTTCGGCGTCGGCCGCTTCGGTCGCCTCGACCGCGAGCAGATGACCCTCCTCGAGAGCTTCCTTCGCTCGCGCGGCAATCTCAAGGAGATGGAGCGCGAGCTGGGCATCAGCTATCCCACCGTTCGCGGCCGTGTTGACGCCCTCGTGCGTGCTCTCGGCTTCGGGGATCAGCCCGCCGTCGCCGAAGATGACTTCGAGGCCGCCTTCGAGGCCGAGTCCCTCGCCGACACCGAGGAGAAGGCCGCCGCTCGCCGCGACGTGCTCGAGCGCCTGGCGCGCAAGGAGATCGGCGCCGAGGAGGCGGCCGAGGCCCTGCGCGAGCTCGGGGCCCAGGGCTGATGACCACGTTCGTCCGCAGCCAGGAGATCGAGCAGGATCTCGGTCCGAGCGGACGGTTCGCGCTCCGGGTCACGAGCCCCGACGTCGAGCTCCACGCCACGGACACGACGACGGCCCGGGTGCGTGTGCAGTTCGAGCTCCGCGCCGACACCGATGCGGAAGCGGACGAGCTGTTCGAGCGGGTCCGTTTCCACGTGCGCCAGGCGGATGGGGTCCTGGAGGTCACGGAGCCGAAACACGGATCCAGCGGGATCGGCTCGATCGTCCGGCTGTTCGGCACGGGTAGCGCGAAGATCGAAGCGACCCTGCTGGCCGAGGTCCCCGCCGGCACCGACATCACCTTCGACGGCGTGAGCGCCGACGTCACGGCCACCGGCTTCACCGGGACCCAGGAATTCCGCACGGTCTCGGGCGATCTTGTCCTCCACCCAGTCGGCGGCGACCTGCGGGTCCGCGGCGTCTCCTCCGACGTGAGCCTGCGCGGCGATGCACCGATGAAGCTGGAGATGAACACCGTGAGCGGCGACGTCTCGGCCTTCGCTCCCCGCTTCGACGAGCTGCGCCTCATCACGGTCAGCGGCGACGTCGAGCTCGAGGGACTCCTCGCCCCAGGTCCGCAGCACCGCGTCGAGACGGTGAGCGGCGACCTCCTGCTCGCGACAGGCGGTGGCCTGACCCTCGAGGTCCGCGGGCTCTCGACCGATGCCAGCGTGTCGCTCCCCCACCGCTCCGAAGGGTCCCGCGACCGCCGTCGCTTTGTCGTCGGAGGCGGCGAGGCGAGCCTGCTCTTCAGCTCGATGTCCGGCGACGTGGTGGTCAACGGGCCCCGTCGCGGCAGCGGAAGCTTTCCGCCACTCCCACCGCTGCCGCCGCTCCCACCGCTCCCCGCGTTGCCGCCCCTTCCGCCGCTTGGCGCCACGCCACCGACACCGCCGCGTCCCCCTCGGCGTCAGCTGAGTGAGGCGGAGCAGCTCGAGGTGCTCCAGGCGCTGGAGCGCGGCGAGATCGACGTCGAGGAGGCGACGGCGCGGCTGGCCGGGGAGCCGTCGGATGCCTGAGGAGCTCGACACGATCCTCCGCCTCGTCGCCGAGGGGAAGCTGACGCCCGAAGATGCGGCGCCGATCATCGACGCGCTCGCGTCCGCGGACCGCTCGCGCCATGCGGCCCACTTCGCGTCGGACCGCATCCATCGACACCTCGACCGAGTCAACGACCGCATCGACGATGCGTTCGCCCAGGCCGAGGATCGCCTCACGCCGCCCTCCGGAGGTCGCCGCCTCCGCATCCGCGTCACCGAGCGCGGCCGGCAGGTCGTGAACCTTCGAATCCCCATCGGCTTCGTTGACGCCGCCCTGCGCTTTGTTCCGGGCCTCGGCGGCGACCAGGCCGATCGCATCCGCGACGCCGTCAACGCCGGAGCCATCGGTCCGATCCTCGACGTGGAGGATCCCGACGGCGAAGGCGGCGTCCTGATCAGCGTGGAGTGAGCACGACCATGGATCAGAGCGCGCTCGCGGAGCTCGCCCCGCCGGCCGCCGAGGAAACCGCCGAGCGCGGTCCGGCGCTTCTGCGCCCCCTGCGCCTCCGCGACTTCCGGCTCATCTTCGCGGGCGAGACGATCAGCGTTCTCGGCGACCAGTTCCACTTCGTCGCGCTGGCGTGGCTGGCGCTCCAGCTGACCGGCTCGGGCCTCGCGCTCGGAACGGTGCTCATGACCGCCGCCATCCCGCGTGCCGTGTTCGTGCTCGTCGGCGGGGCGTTCAGCGACCGGTTCTCGCCGCGCACGCTCATCCTCGTCTCGAACGTCATCCGCGGCATCGTCGTCGCGGTCGTAGCCGCTCTCGTGCTGACCGGCAACGCGGAACTGTGGCACCTCTACGTGCTCGCGGCGATCTTCGGGATCGTCGACGCCTTCTTCTACCCCGCCCTCAACACCATCATCCCGATGGTCGTCCCCGGCCGCATGCTCGCTCCGGCGAACGCCGTGATCCAGGGCTCAGCCCAGATCATGGGGCTCATCGGTCCGGCGCTGGCCGGGGCATTCATCGCGCTGCTTCAGACGGGCCCCGCGTTCGTCATCGATGCAGCGTCCTTCGGCGTCGCGGCGCTGGCCGTCTTCTTGGTCCGGGGCGGTCGGCGCGCGACGTCGTCTTCGTCCGGCGAGCGCGAGAACGTCCTCGCCAGCATCGGGTCCGGGCTGCGCGTCGCCTGGGCCGATCCTGCCGTCCGCGGCACCGTGGTCCTCATCGCCGCCGTCAACCTGGCCTTCACCGGGCCGACGAGCGTCGGGCTGGCATGGCTGGCGGACAACCGCTTCGAGGGCGGCTCGGCGGCCTTCGGCTTCCTCTTCGCGGCGTGGGGCGGCGGCGCCCTCGTCGGCGCGATCGTCGGTGGCTCGGTCACGCACGTGCCGCGCTTCGGCACCGTCATGCTCGTCATCGCCTGCCTCATCGGCGTCGGATTTGCGTTCGTGGGCCTCGCGCCAACCGTGGAGATCGCCCTCGCGATCATCGCGCCGATGGCCATCCTCATCGGCTTCATCAACGTCCAGTACTTCGCCTGGCTCCAGCGTCGGGTCGCGGAGGACGTCCGCGGCCGCGTCATGAGCCTCGTGATGCTCGGGTCGATTGGCCTTGCGCCGGTGTCCCTCGCCATCGCCGGCGCCCTCGTCGACCTGGGCTTCGCGACGTTCATGTACCTGGCGGCGGGCGCGCTCGTCGTCGGCGCGGCGCTCGTCGGCTTTGCCTGGGGAGTCCCGGCGCACATGGATAGCGAGCCGGAAGCGGCGCCGTGACGCTCGCGATCGAGGCGAACGGCCTCACCAAGGACTTCGAGAAGGGGCGCCGGACGATCTGGCAGCGCCTCCGGCGTGTGCCGGACAACCGCGAGATATTCCGCGCGGTCGACGGCATCGACCTGAGCGTCGAAGCCGGCGAGGTGTTCGGGATCCTGGGTCCGAACGGCGCCGGCAAGACGACGACGATGCGCATGCTCGCAACGCTCCTCGAGCCGACCTCGGGAACGGCGACGGTCCTCGGCTACGAGCTTGTTCGCGACGCCCGGGCCATCCGGCGGCGCCTCGGGGCGGTGCTCGCCGGCGAGCGGAGCCTCTACTGGAAGCTCACCGCCCGGGAGAACCTCGAGTACTTCGCCGCGCTCTACCACGTCCCAGCGGCGGAGACCGCGGCCCGCATCGCCGAGATCCTCGAGGCGGTGCACCTCACCGACCGCGCCGACGACTACGTCGAGAAGTTCAGCACCGGTATGCGGCAGCGCCTGGTCCTGGCGCGCGCGCTCCTCCCAGCCCCCGCGCTCCTGCTCCTCGACGAGCCGACCGTCGGCCTCGACCCGCAGGCGGCGCGCGACCTGCGCGAGCGCGTCCTCCAGCTGCGCGACGAGGGGCGGACCGTGCTGCTCACGACGCACTACATGGAGGAGGCTGACCAGCTCTGCGACCGCATCGCGATCGTCGACCATGGCAGGATCGTCGCGCTCGACACGCCCGAGGGCCTGAAGCGCTCGCTCAAGGCGACCGAGGTCGTCCGGCTCGAGGTCACCGCGCCGCCGAGCGCGGACCCGGCCCTCGTGGCCCGGGTCGGGGCCGCCGGGGAAGTCACCCAGCAGGAACGGGAAAACGGCTCGCTCCACCTCACCGTCCACTGCACGTCGGCCCGCGACCTCGTCCCGTTCGTCATCGACGCGGCGCGCACCGAGTCCGCCGAGCTGCGCAACGTCCAGGTCCAACCGATCTCGCTCGAGGACGTCTTCATCTCGCTCACCGGACGGGCCCTTCGCGAATGACCCGCGCGGACCTCGTCGGCGACCTGCGCGCCTTCGCTGCCGCTACTCGGAAAGAGTGGCGCATCCTGCGTCGCTACAAGGGGAGCTTCCTCTCGTTCGTCTTCTGGCCGATCGCGCTGCCGCTGGCCTTCGTCTTCCAGGCCGAGGCGTTCGCCGGCGGCCGCGAGGACACCATGGCGGCGTTCACCGAGCGAGCCGGGACCAACGAGGTCGCCGGCTTCCTCTTCGTCGGATGGGCCACGTACATGTGGCTCAGCATCATCCTCTGGGGACCCGGCACCAGCCTGCGAGACGAGCAGGTCCGCGGGTCGCTCGAGGCGGTCTTCCTCACACCGGCCTCGCGGCTCGTCGTCCTCTTCGGGCCGGCCTTCAGCCAGCTGGTCTGGGCGATCTGGATCGTCCTCGTCGTCGGCGCGGCCCTCCAGATCGGGTTCGGCGTGAACATCGGTCCGTTCGAAGCCGCCCGATCTGGAGGGCAGCGCCAACGACGAGGAAGATCCAGATCACCCAGACCAGTTGGCTGATCGCCGGTCCGAAGAGGACCACGAGGCGCGAGGCGGGGGTGAGGAAGACCGCCTCGAGCGAGCCGCGCACCTGCTCGTCGCGGAGGCTCGTGCCCGGCCCCCACAGAATGATGCTGAGCCACATGTACGTGG
>JBIOVM010000065.1:0-7778 GCA_044867785.1 Candidatus Rokuibacteriota bacterium
GCCGCGGGGAAAATGTCGGGAAGTGAAAGTCTGACCCCGCTCAGGGAACGACGGTGACGCCGTGATCCTCGAAGGCCACCCAGACCGACGTTCCGGCGAGTGTGGGGCGCATCACGGCGCGATCGACCACGAAGAGCTCACCGACCGACGTGGAGACAGTGTACTCCATGTGCGTGCCCAGGTAGGCCGCCTTGGCGATGCGGCCCTCGAGCGCGGGGCCGGTCGGGGCCGCCGTCGAGATCCGGAGCGACTCGGGCCGCACGGCGATCTTCACCGGCCCCACCGCCGCCCCCCGGTGCGGCAGCTTCATGTCGAGCCCGCCGACCCGCACCTGCCCGGCGACGCCGTTCCGAGCGGTCAGCTCGGCGTCGACGAGGTTCGAGTCGCCGACGAAGTCCGCGACGAAGAGGCTGACCGGCGCCTCGTACAGCTCCCGCGGCGTCCCGCTCTGGGCGATCGCCGCGTGGTCCATCACGATGATCCGGTCGGACACGGCGAGGGCTTCCTGCTGGTCGTGCGTCACGTACGCCACGGTCAGCCCGAGCCGCTGCTGGAGCTCCCGGATGTCCTCGCGGACCCGGCGCCGGAGCTTGGCGTCGAGGTTCGAGAGGGGCTCGTCGAAGCAGAGCACCTCGGGCTCGAGGACGAGGGCCCGGGCGACCGCCACCCGCTGCTGCTGCCCGCCGGAGAGCTCCGAGGGGAGCCGCGCGTCCAGGCCCTGGAGCCCGACCAGCGCCAGCTTCTCCCGCGCCTGCGCGTGGGCCCGAGCCCGCGGCACGCCGGAGACGACCGGGCCGTAAGAAACGTTCTCGAGCACGGTCATGTGCGGGAAGAGCGCGTAGGACTGGAACACCATGCTCACGTTGCGGTCGGTCGCCGGCTGGCGCGTCACGTCGCGGCCGCCGATCCAGACCTCGCCCTCCGTTGCCAGCTCCAGTCCCGCGATCAGGCGAAGCGTGGTCGTCTTACCGCAGCCCGAGGGCCCGAGCAGCGTGACCAGCGTCGACCGCTCGATCGCGAACGACACCTGGTTCACGGCGACCACGTCTCCGTAGCGCTTGGTGACGCGGCGGAACTCGACCGCCACCGTCCGCCCTGCGTCCTTCATCGCCATCATTCTCCGCCTATCCGCCCGCCGCCTGGAGCCCGAGCTCGGCCGGCGCCCGACGCCCGAGCCGACGCTCGCCGACGAGCCACTGGATGAGGAGGATCGCCGCCAGCATCACGACGATCAGCACCGACGAGTACGCGATGGCCAGCCCGAACTCCCCGGCCTCGACCCGGCCCACGATGTACGCGGTCGCGAGGTTGTAGCGGGCGCTCACCAGGAAGATCACCGCGCTGACCGCCGTCATCGCGCGCACGAAGCTGTAGACGAGGGCGGCCACGATCGCCGGGCGGAGCAGCGGCATCACGACGCGCCGCATCGTCGTGCCGGTGCGAGCGCCCAGCGTGAACGACGCCTCGTCCAGGCTCCGGTCGATCTGGGACAGCGAGGCGATCCCGGCTCGCACGCCGACCGGCATGTTGCGGAACACGAAGCAGAGGACGAGGATCGCGCCCGTGCCCGTCAGCTCGATCGGCGGCACGTTGAACGCCAGGATGTACGCGACACCGATCACCGTCCCGGGAATCGCGAAGGAGAGCATCGTCCCGAACTCGAACAGGCCCTTTCCGGCGAACCGCTGCCGGGCGAGCAGGTACGCGGTGAGCACCCCGATCGCCGCGGTGATGGGCGCGGCGATCGCCGCGATCTCGATCGTGGTCCAGAACGAGTCCCAGGCCGAGCCGGTGAAGTGGAGCCCGCCCCCGGCCGCACGCTCGACGCTGAAGCCCGTCAGGAAGTGCTGGAGGGTCGGCGTGTAGTCCCGGCCCATGGCCCGCACGAAGCCGCCGACGAGGATCACGGCGTAGATCACCACCGCCAGGACCGCCCACGGCAGCGCGAGTGCGTAGCACCCCCAGCGGAGCGGCGCCGGCAGCGGCACCGGAAGCCCGGCGTCGCCTTTCCCGGTGACCGTGGTGTAGACGCGCCGCCCGAGCCACCGCTGCTGCGCGTAGAACGCGCCCAGCGTGAACACGAGGAGCACGAGCGCGAGCACGGCGGCCCGGCCCTGGTCGTGGGCCGCGCCCACCACGGCGAAGAAGATCTGGATCGACAGGACCTCGTAGTTCCCCGACAGGACCAGCGGATTCCCGAAGTCGGCCATGCTCTCGACGAAGCCGAGCAGGAACGCGTTCGCGACTCCCGGCCGGAGGAGCGGCCACGTCACGGTCCGGAACGTCGTCCAGCGGCTCGCCCGGAGCGTCTGCGCCGCCTCCTCGAGGGAGGGGCTGATCCCCTGCACCACGCCGATCAGGACCAGGAACGCGATCGGGGCGAACGCGAGCAGCTGGGCGATCAGCACGCCCGGCAGGCCGTAGAGCCATCGGGTGCGCGGGAAGCCGAACCAGTCGGCGAGCAGGGCGGTCACGGCGCCCGACCGCCCGAACAGGAGGATCAGCGCGAGGCCGATCACGAACGGCGGCGTGATGATCGGGAGGACGGACAGCGCCCGCAGGAGGGGCTTCGCGGGAAACGCCGTGCGGGTGGCGATCAGCGCGAAGGCGAGGCCCAGGATCGTCGTCCCCGCCCCGACCAGGACCGCCAGGAACAGCGTGTTCCAGGCGACGCCGCACCGGAGCGGCCCGACGAGGCAGTCCAGGCCCCAGACGGACCGGGCCGTGAGCTTCGCGAGGAACACCGGCGGCGCGAACGCCCCGGTCTCGTCCCGGACGGCGCTCGCGAGCACGGTCAGGACCGGCCAGAAGACGAAGACGCTCACGAGCGCCACGACCAGCCCGATCGTGCTCGCGAGGAAGGCGTCGCCCCTCATGAAGCCCCGGGCCGCCAGGCCATGGCAGAGGAGCACCAGGCACGCCAGGCCGAACAGGAACGCGCCGGTCCCGAACCCCGCCTGCCGCGGTCCCGGCCCGCCGAGCAGGCTCGCCAGCCAGCTCGCCGACCAACCCCTGTGGTCGATGGCCAGCCCCTGAAGAGCCGTCCACGCGAGGGCGCCCGCTCCCGCGAGGACGAGGGCGGTCGCGACGCGCGGATCCCCCCGGGGCCGGCGCCACACGAGCAGCGGGAGGAGGAGGGGGAGCCCGGCGGGCAGGAGCCATGACCGGCCGTGCAGGATTCCCTGGAGAAGCGCGGGCGCCGTGGCGGCGTCCGGGTAGCGTCCGAGCCAGCCCGGATCCAGCAGGCCGTCGCCGGGGAGGCTGTACCAGGGCAAAACGGCGAAGGCCAGCCAGGCGAGTCCCAGCCAGCCTGCCGCCGCGCGCGTCATGCCGGGCGCGGGCCGAGCGGGGCGAGGCGGGTCAGGGCCCCCGCTCGCGACCCCGGGCCGGAGTCGACGAGCGGGGATCCCGCCGCCCTCACTTCGGAAGCGCCTTGACCTCCTGGTCCCACTTCGAGAGCAGGCGCCTGCGCTCGGCCGACGAGCCGTACTTGGCGAAATCGTAGTTGATCAGCTTGATCTGCGTGAACTTCGGCGCCTGGGCCGGGACCGGCGCGTTCTTGTTGGACGGCACCTGGTAGGCCTTCGCCTGGGCGCCGAGCGCCTGCGCCTCGGGGGTGAGCGCCCAGTCGTACCACTTCTTGGCGTTCTCCGGGTTCGGCCCGCCCTTGATGATGCTCTGGGAGCCGATCTCGTACCCCGTGCCCTCGCACGGCGCCACGACCTTCACCGGACGGCCCTGGACGGCGAACGTCACGATGTCGTGCATGAACGTGATGCCGATCAGCGTCTCGCCCTGGGCCATCGCCTGGGCCGGCGCCGCTCCCGACTTCGTGTACTGGTTCACGTTTTTATGGAGCTTCTTCAAGTAGTCGAAGCCCTTGTCCTCGCCCATGAGCTGCACCATCGTCGCCAGGAGGGTGTACGCGGTGCCGGACGAGTTCGGGTCCGCCACCTGCACCTCGTCCTTGAACCGCGGGTCGAGGAGGTCCGCCCAGCACTTGGGCTCGGGCAGTCCCCGCTTGGCGAGGAGCTCCGTGTTGAAGCCGAACCCGAGCGCGCCGGCGTAGACGCCGACGGTCCGGTACTTCGCCTGCTCGGCCTGGCGCACGGCCCACTCGTGGAGCTCCACGAGCTTCGGCGACTTGTACTCGACGGTCAGCCCCTCCTCCGCCGCCTGGAGATGCGGGTCGCCGGTCCCGCCCCACCAGATGTCCCCCTTCGGGTTCGCGGCCTCGGCCTTGACCTGGGCGTAGTTCTCGCCCGAGCTCTTCCGGGTCATGTTGACCTTGATGCCGGTGGCCCGCTCGAAGGCGGTCACCATGGCCCGGCACCACTCCTCCTGCGGCGTGCAGTACAAGACGAGCTGGCCCTGGGCGCCGACGGCTCCGGGCAGGAGACACGCCCCGAGGCCCACCAGGCCCGCCAAGAGAATCCGGAGGTGTGATCGCATTCCTGCTGTCCTCCTCGTCCAGGATGTGAGGTCCCAGCGGCTCGCCGAGCGCGATTGGGCCGGCAGCCGCCGCGCCATGGTGACGGAATCGTAACGACGGGGGGTACGCGCGTCAAGCGCGGAGGCGCCTCGTTTGACGGTCAAGACGCCGAATGCTAGTGTCCCCCCGGCGGGCTCGGGAAGCGGTCCAGCCTGCGGGTCCTGTCGGTGCGACAGCTGACCGGGGCATTCCGGGCGCCGGAGGATGCTCGTGGCCACACTCAGCGCGGAGGTGCGGACGCTCGTGGCGTCGCGCGTCCCGGCCCGCGCCGGGCTCAGCAGGTCGGCCATCGGCCTGGCCACGGTCCTGCTCGCGCCCACCCTCGTGTTCCTGATGGTGTTCACCTACTGGCCTCTCGTCCTCTCCGTTCTGGGGTCCTTCCAGCAGTTCACCCGGACGGGGACGGTTGCCGGCTGGGTCGGGCTCCAGAACTACCGGGATCTCTGGCGCGACGCGCTCTTCCATCAGATGCTGGGGAACACGGCGCTCTATGCCCTCATGGCCGGCCCCCTCGCCGTGCTGCTCGGCCTCGGCGCCGCGCTCGCCGTGGACGGGAACCGTCGGCTTCGGCTCCTGGCGCGCACGCTGATCTTCCACCCCGTTCTCCTGCCGACCGTCGCCATCGCCGCCACGTGGCTGTTCCTCCTGAACCCCGTATCGGGTCCGGTCGCCGCGCTCATCACCCGGCTGACCGGTCGGGCGCAGGGACTGCTGGAGGATCCCGCCACCGCGCTGGCCACGGTCGCCCTCGTCGCCGTCTACAAGAACTGCGGGCTCTACATGCTGTTCTTCCTGGCCGGGCTCCAGGCCATCCCGCGCGACCTGCAGGACGGGGCCCGCGTGGAGGGCGCGTCGGAGTGGCGCGTCTTCCGCCACGTGACGTGGCCGCTCCTCGGGCCCATCACCTTCTACGTCGGCGTGACGGCCGCCCTCGACGCCCTTCGCAACGTGGACCACATCTTCGTGCTGACTCGAGGGGGGCCGGCGAACGCGACCAACGTCCTCCTTTACGAGACGTACCTCAAGGCCTTCGAGTTCTGGGACACCGGCCGGGCGGCGGCGCTGACGGTCCTGATGGTGGCGCTGCTCCTGACGCTCGCCCTCCTCGTGATGCCGCGCCTCGAGCGCGGGGTGCACTATGAGGCGTGACTGGCCGGCGGTCCTGCTGAGCCTGCCGTTCCTGGGACCGATCGCCTTTCTCCTGCTGGCGTCCTTCACGCCGTCCCGGGAGTTCGGCCAGGGCCGCTACTGGAGCTTCCCCCCGACGCTCGAGAGCTTCGAGCAGGCCTGGCAGTCGGCGACGTTCGTCCTCTACTACCGCAACACGATCCTCTACACCGTCGGTCTCCTGGCCGTCCAGCTCGTGACCGTCACCCTCGCCGGCTACGCCCTGGCCCGGCTCCGGTTCCCGGCGCGCCAGGCCGTCTTCTACCTCGTGCTCCTCCAGCTCTTCCTGCCGCCGGTGGTCCTGATCCTGCCGAACTTCCTCACCCTCCGGGCCATCGGCCTCGGCGACACGCTGGTGGGCCTCGCCATGCCGTACATCGCGAGCGCCTACGGGATCTTCCTCGTCCGGCAGGGCTTCCGCAGCATCCCGCCCGAGTACGACGAGGCGGCCATGCTGGACGGGGCCGGGCGCGTGCGGACCCTGTGGCACGTGCTCGTGCCGATGGTCCGCCCGCACCTCGCCGCCTTCTCGGTGGTCAGCCTGATCTACCACTGGAACGAGTTCCTCTGGCCCCCGGTCGCGACGTCGAGCAACAGTAACCGCGTCCTGGCCGTCGGCCTCCAGTCCTTCACCCGCGCGTCCGAGTCCGGCGCGGAGTGGGGGCTGATCTGCGCCGGCACCCTGATCGTCGTCGCGCCGTTGATGCTGCTCTTCGTCCTGTTCCAGCGCGTGTTCATCCAGTCGTTCACTCAGTCGGGCCTGAAGGGCTGAGCCCCGAGGCCCGCGCAAGGAGGCGCCCATGAAGCTTCGCGCATTGTTCGCCACCATCGTTCTCGCGCTCGTCTGGGGGATCGCCCCGCTGGCGCAGGCCCAGATGAAGCTCCAGTTCTACTACCCGGTCGGCGTCGCCGGCCCGCTGGCGCGGATCATCGACGGGTACGTCAAGGAATGGAACCAGAAGAACCCCCAGATCCAGGTCGAGCCGGTGTTCGCCGGCGGCTACACCGAGGCCTACGCCAAGACGCTGGCCGCCATCCGCGGGGGCACGCCCCCGGACGTGGCGATCATGCTCTCCCAGAACCTGAACGACATCCTCGGTCAGGACATCGTGATCCCCCTCGACGACCTGATCAAGGCGGACGCCGCCCAGGTCAAGATGGACGACTTCTTCCCCGCCTTCATGCTGAACTCGACGCAGGGCGGGAAGGTCTGGTCCATGCCCTTCCAGCGGTCCACGCCGGTCATGTACTACAACAAGGACGCGTTCAAGGAGGTCGGGCTCGACCCGAACAAGCCGCCGCAGACGTGGACGGAGATGGTGGCGGCCGCCAAGAAGCTCACCAAGCAGGAGGGCGGCCGGACGACGCGCTGGGGCCTGGCGATCCCGTCGAGCGGCGGCGTCGACACCTGGCTCTACGAGGCCCTCACGATCGCGGCCGGCGGGCTTCTGTACGACGTGAACAACTCGTGCTGCAAGGTGCTGCTCGCGAGCAAGCCCGCGGAGACGGCGGCCCAGTTCCTCCGCGACCTCGGGGAGAAAGAGAAGGTCAGCCCGCCGGGGCCGATCAACTGGGGCACGACGGCCAACGACTTCGCCGCCGGTAACGTGGCGATGATCTACTACACGACGGGCGGGCTCGGGTTCATCCGCAACAACGCCAAGTTCGAGTTCGGCACGGCGTTCCTCCCGAAGGACCAGCGCTTCGGGACGCCGACGGGCGGCGGGAACTTCTACCTCTTCAAGGGCACGCCGCCCGACCGCCAGAAGGCGGCCTGGGAGTTCACGAAGTGGATGACCTCGACGGACGTCCTCGCCCGGTGGTCGATCGACTCCGGCTACGTCGCCCCGCGGAAATCGTCATGGGACACGCCGCAGATGAAGGACTACGTGGGCAAGTACCCTCAGGCCATCACCGCGCGGGACCAGCTCCAGTACGCGCATGCCGAGCTGCCGGTGAAGAACATCATCGAGGTCAAGCGCGCCATCACCACCGCGCTCCAGACCGTCTTGACGACCACCCAGCCCGTGGGACCGATCCTGGCCGAGGGCCAGAAGCGGGTGGACGAGATCCTGAAGTAACCTGCCTCGCGTAGCGGCGTCGGCGGCCCGGGCAGAGC
>JBIOVM010000066.1:0-36274 GCA_044867785.1 Candidatus Rokuibacteriota bacterium
TGACCGAGCTGCGCCGGGGCCTCGCGCTGCTCGACCGCGACGTGGATGGGCTCGGCTACGGTCTCGTCATCGCGAGTGGAGACGGCTGCATCCGGTTCGCCACCCGCCAGGCGGCGCGATGTCTCGAGCGCTACTTCCCCGGTCGCCGGCCGGGGCCCGACCGGCTGCCGCGGGCGGTCCGTGACTGGGTGGCTCACGAGGACGCCGCGCTCCGAGCGACCGACGACGCGCCGCGTCCGAGGGGGACGCTCGTCATGCAGGGGAGGGCGGGCCGGCTCGTGGTTCGCCTCGCCTCCGAGGCCGGCCGGTGCCTCTTGCTCTTCGAGGGCAGCCCCGGCAGCCCTCACGGCGCGCGCTGGAGTCCCACGGGCTGAGCCGGCGGGAGGCCGAAGTGCTGGCCTGGGTAGCCGAGGGGAAGACCAATCCGGAGATCGCCGCGATCCTGGGGCTCAGCCCCCGGACGGTCGGCAACCACCTCGCGCGTATCTATGCCCGGCTCGGCGTGGAGACCCGCACCGCGGCCGCCCGCATCGCCCTGACCGTCCGCTGAGGGAACGGAGAGCTGACGGGTCGCCCGACGGGTTCCGGATGGCAGGCGGTGGCCCGAATGGCCGGTCACGGACTCCCCGGGAGCAGGCGGGCCGGGGGACGCGGAGCATCGGGACACATTCGTCCTCCGGACCGCAGGTCCCCGGACCGGGCGGCCGTTGACCGTGCTATGCTGCGGTGCTAAGCACGGCCAGACTTGTCACCAAAGGAGGCCCCATGGCGGTCAAGCTGTATGTCGGCGGTCTCTCGTACTCGACTACCTCCGAGGCTCTGCGCGAGCACTTCGCTCAGTGCGGGACGGTGGAGTCGGCCACGGTCATCACCGACCGGTACTCGGGGCAGTCGCGCGGCTTCGGCTTCGTCGAAATGGCGAGCAACGAGGACGCCCAGAAGGCCGTCAGCATGCTCAACGGCCAACGGCTCGACGGTCGGACGATCAAGGTGGAGCTCGCGAATCCTCAGGGTGCTGGCGGTGGTGGCGGCGGCCGAGGCGGGTCCGGTATGGGCGGAGGACGGGGAGGTTCAGGCCGGCCTCCGCGCTGGTAGCACCCGCCGCCGCGTGTTGAACCGGCCTGGCCCGTCCCGCACGGGCCTCGGCCGGCGCCCGAGCACGGTCGCACGGACGCCATCGCTCCTGCCCGAGCGTCGTGCGACGTGCCCCGGTGAGTGCTGACGGTCTCGCCGCCCGTGACCCCCCTCAAGTTCGTCGCGATCCACGGCCATTTCTACCAGCCGCCGCGCGAGAGCCCGTGGCTCGAGCGAGTCGAATTCCAGGACTCGGCCGCTCCCTACCACGACTGGAACGAGCGCGTCTCGGCCGAGTGCTACGAGCCGAACACCGCCGCGCGCCGGGTGGACGGCGAGAACCGGATCGTGGACGTGGTCGACAACTTCGAGGCGCTCGCCTTCGACGTCGGTCCAACCCTCATGGCCTGGCTCGAGCGCGAGCGCCCGGCCGTCTACGCGGCCATCCTGGACGCCGACCGTCGGAGCCGGGTGACCCGTGGCCGCGGCAATGCGATCGCCCAGGCCTACGGTCACGCGATCCTGCCTCTCTGCAGCCGCCGCGACAAGGTCACGCAGGTGCGATGGGGCCTCGCCGACTTTCGGCGTCGCTTCGGGCGCGAGTCGGAGGGGATGTGGCTGCCGGAGACCGCGGTGGACCGGGAAACGCTCGAGGTGCTCGCCGACGAGGGCGTCCGCTTCACCCTCTTGGCGCCGAGTCAGGCCGCCAGCGTGCGGGAGCCGGGCGGGGACTGGCGGCCCGCGACGGTCGCGCTCGACCCGCGCCGGGCGTACCGGTGCGAGGTCGGGTCCGGTCGGAGCATTGCGTTGTTCTTCTACGACGGGGCGCTGTCTCATGGGATCGCGTTCGGAGACCTCCTCCGGTCCGGCGACGCGCTGGCCGCCCGCCTGCTGGCCGGCCTGGACCGTCGCCCTTCCGCGCAGCTCGTCCACGCCGCCACGGACGGGGAGACCTACGGCCACCACCACCGCTTCGGAGAGATGGCGCTCGCGGCGGCCTGCGCCCGGATTCGGGCGAGCGGCGACGCGACCCTGACGAATCACGCGGCGTTCCTCGCCGCCCATCCTCCGGGCGCCGACGCCCGGATCGTCGAAGGCTCCTCCTGGAGCTGCGCGCACGGCGTCGAGCGCTGGCGGGCCGACTGCGGGTGCCGGGCGGGGCACGAGCCCGGATGGAACCAGCGATGGCGTGCGCCCCTGCGGGAGGCGCTCGACTGGCTGCGCGACGTCGTCGACCCGCTCTTCGAACGGGAGGGCGGCGCGCTCCTCACGGACCCTTGGGCGGCGCGCGACGCCTACGTCGACGTCGTCCTGGACCGGAGTCCCGCGACGGTGGCCGACTTCCTCGAGCGTCACGCGCGACGCCCGCTCGACGCGATGGACCGAGTTCGGGCGCTCGAATGTCTCGAGCTCCAACGCCATCGGCTCCTCGTCTACACCTCGTGCGGCTGGTTCTTCGACGACATCTCGGGGACCGAGGCGACGCAGATCCTCCGATACGCGGCGCGCGTGATCCAGCTCGCCCGGGCACTCGGTGGCGACGCGGGCCTGGAGGCTGAGCTGGTGCGGCGGCTCGGAGCGGCCCCGTCCAACGTCCCCGCGTTCCGGAACGGCGCCGGCGTCTGGCGGAATCGCATCATGCCGTCGGTGGTCGACCTGCCGCGGGTGGCGGCTCACTACGCCCTGGCCGGGCCGTCGGAGCGTTACGGCGATCCGGTCGAGGTGCACGCGTACCGCGTCGAGCGGCGGGAGTGGGGGACCATCTCGGCGGCGGAGGCGTCGCTCGCCGTCGGCCGCGTCCGAGTGACGGGCTCGGTGACCGGCGAGACCACGGAAGCCGACGTGGCGGCGTCGCACGCGGCGCCGGGGGATCTGCACTGCCGAGTGCGGATGAGTCGCGGTCCCGCGGCCCTCGCGACCGCGCGCACCGCCCTCTTTCGCGCCTTCCTCGGCGAGGGGCCGTCCGGAGTCTCCCCGGCGTTCGATCGACACTTCGAGAGCGGCCGTCCCTACGGGACCGAGGCGGTGTTCTGCGACGAGCGCCGGCGCTTGCTGGCGCGCGTCCGCGCAGCCCGTCTCGCTCCGGAGGCGCTCCCGTCGAACGGAGGGCACTCGGCCGATACCCTTCTGGCGGCGCTCCGGGCGGAGAGCCCGGTCCCCGATGCGTGGCTCGAGGAGGCTGGCCCCCTCGTGGCGCGGGCGACCCGTGCGGAGCTGGCCGCCCTGGCCGCCGACGGCGCGGTGGGCCCACGGGTCGATCGGATCCGGACGCTCGCGGTGACCGCCCGGTCGCTCGGGATGCCCGTGTCCCCGGACGGGATGGCGACGCCGATCGAGTCCGCGCTCCGCAACGCGCTGGCGCGGCTTCGGATGGAGGTGACGACGGCGGCGGTCGCCGACGCCCTCGCCGTGCTCGCACTCGGGGAAGCGCTGCAGGCCGCCCCCGACCTCTGGGCGGCCCAGACCGAGATGGCGCGACTCTGGCGGGAAGCCACGTCCCGCGACCGACGGACGCTGACGCCGCTCATGGCGGCGCTCGGCTTCGCGCCGGCCGCGCTCGTCGCCGCGCCCGAGGAAGGCTAGGCGTGCTGCGACCGAGCGGCCCGGCCGACCTCCGGGGGCAGGTGGCGCTGGTGACGGGGGGCGCCCGCGGGATCGGCCGCGCCTCGGCCGAGGCCCTCGCGCGGGCAGGCGCCGACATCGCCGTGGCCGACCTCCTGCCCACGCAGGAGGCCGAGCGGGCCATCCGGGCGAGCGGGCGGCGCGCGCTCGGGCTCCGGGTCGACGTGACCGACGCCGAGACGGTCGGCCGCGCGGTCGAGAGGGTCGTGTCCGCGCTGGGGCGGCTCGACATCCTGGTGACCGCCGCCGGGGTCGTCCATCGCGACCCACTGGAGGAGACGAGCCCGGACACGTGGCGGCGCGTCGTCGAGATCGTCCTCACCGGGACGTTCTTCAGTGTCCAGGCGGCCATCCCGGTCATGCGGGCTCAGGGCTATGGGAAGATCGTCACCATCTCGTCCATCTCGGGGATCATCGGGGGCGCGGTGTCGCGGAGCGCCGACGCCCCGGACGCCCGCCACGGGCGCTCCGGGCCCGCGTACGCGGCGGCCAAGGGAGGAGTGATCGCGCTGACTCGCTGGGTGGCCAAAGACGTGGGGCACAGCGGGATCTACGTCAACAGCGTCGCACCGGGCGGTGTGGACACCGAGATGACGCGCGGCCACGTGTACCCCGTCGAGAGCCTGCCCATCCCCCGGATGGGCCAGGTCGCGGACATTGCCGAGGCCGTGCTCTTCCTCGCGTCGCCCGCCTCCAACTACGTGACCGGCCAGGTCATCCGGGTCGACGGCGGCTGGGTCATCGGATGACCCCGTGGGCCGTCCCGCCCGCCAAGAGCGCCACCGGTCGCCACCGGCCGAGGACCGTCCGATCACGCCGCCCGATCACGCCGTTCCATCGAGGCCGTCCGAGCGACGGCCGGCCGGCGTAGCCTCCGGTGAGCGACGAAGGGCGGCCGATGCTGATCATCATCGCGCATCGGATCCTCATCGGCGCGGCGATCTGCTTCGGCGTCTTCTACACGACGTGGGAGGCGATCGCGTTTCGGCGGACCCACGAGGTGACCCATCTCGTCGTCGCCGTGATCTCGACGGTGATCACCCTGGCGCTGGCCTATTACCTGAAGAACCTGCGCCGCTTCGTGAGCCACCGGTAGCGGCTGAGCGGCCGCGTCAGCGCTCGACCGCCCCCGGGACCCGCAGCGCTTCCGGGCCCGGCCGGGACGGGACCTGGTGGACGTGTAGGACCTTGCCGCTCGGAGTGGGATAGGGGGAGCGGCGCTCCACGCGAAGCACGCCGGTCTGCCTCCAGAGGAGCGCCATCAGGCGCTGTGCGTCCGAGACCGCGGCGACACCGTCCAGGAAGGCGTCGGTGATCGCGGCGTCGTCCACGGCGCCGACCCGCGGATCGACGAGCAGGCGGAGGCGCGACCGCCCGTCGGGGCTCGCGTCCTCGACGAGCTGGTAGTCCGCGGCCGTGCCCCCGAACCGGGCCGGCATCGCCTCCTCGAGCAGGCGAATGACGTCGACATCGAGGACGGTCATCCCCTCGGAGGTGAGCTTCTCGAAGCTTCGCACGGTGTGGAGGTGGGTCGCCCAGCCGTAACGCTCCATCGGGCAGCCGCACTGGCGGCGGACCAGCTCCGCTTGGTCGCCGATGGAGACGTTCAGGAGGACGAGCGGCGCCGTCGTGCGAAGAGACGATAGCAGGAGCGCCTTGGCGGGAAGCGCTCCGCCGTCGCCTCGCCCGGGCTGGATAACCGCTTGCAGATCGTCGAGGAGGTGGACGTCGTCGACGCGGTCGGGCGCCACGCACGGCTCGCCCACCTGTCCGGTCTCCGTCGCTCCGTACTCCGCCGCGACGGCGGCGCCCGCCGCACGGATCGCGGCGTGGCGCGCCGGCGTGAGCGGCTCGCCGACGACCGTGAGATGGACCCCCGCCAGGTCGACCCCGCCGGTCCGCGCCGCCTGAGAGAGGCCGACCGCAGAGCTGACGAAGGTCTTGAGGTGCGGCGTGCCGCCCGAGCGTCGGACCCCGGCCATCCATTCGAGGATCGTCGCCGGGGCATGGACCGGCACGTAGCTCGGCGCCGGAAGCCGCCGACCGGCCCACAGGCTGCCCCAGCGCACGGCGCGGGCGCTCCACCGGTACCGCGCGTGGAGATGCGGGGTCGCCGGGTCGACCTGGGAGAACCAGTGGGCCGGCGTGGCGCCGGCGACCGAGAACCTCAGCACGATGACCAGCTCGGACGCCCCGGGGACGCCCCACACGGCGTGGCGCCACCCGAGCCCGCCGCGCGCCGCGAGGCTCAGGTGCCGGTTCACGGCGTGGTCCCGGGTCGAGGCGAGGTCGATCGGAACCGGCGAGCCCGGGCTTCGGCTCCCGCCGCTCCGCGCCACCACGTGGACCACCGAGGCGGGATTCGCGAGGCGCTGGGGCTCGAAGGGGAGAGCCGTGCTCCCCCGCACGAGAGGCCGGCGGCCCTTGAATTCCTCGACGGTGACGTAGACCCCCGCCCGGAGCAGCGCGTGGAGAGCGCCTTCCACGCCGTCCCTCGTGACCAGCTGCGCGAGATCGCCGTACTCGCAGCCCGCGTGCGCGAGGAGCGGTCGGTAGGGGCTGGCGGGGTTTCGGTAGATCAGCCGAGCGGCCACGTCGAGGAAATCCTGCTCGCGGCGCTCCAGGCGTCGCCGGACGGCGGCCCGCGCGTCATCCGTCTCCACCGGGTGCCGGAGGAAGGCCGGGAGCGCGCGCAGCAGGCGCACGCCGGTGACGAGGTCGGCCCGATCGACCCGCGGGAGCACGCGGTGACTCATGCCGCGGCGACTCGCCGACGGGCTCGCCGTTCGCCCCACAGGCACGTGGCTTGGAGCGCCAGCAGCAGGACGAAGAACAGCGCCGCGGCGACGACGATCGGCGTGGAGTTGGCCGTCAGATTCTGCGCCTCGCGCGCCCGGGTCAGGAGCTCCGGATACCCGACCATGAACGTGAGCGGTGAGTCCCGCACGATCTGCGTGAGCTGGCTGGTCAGGGGAGGCAGCGCGACGCGGGCCGCCTGGGGGATCAGCACGAACCGCGTCGCTTGCCAGCCCGTGAGGCCCGATGCCCGCGCCGCGACCTCTTGGCCGGGGTCGAGCGCCAGCCAGCCGGCCCGGTATATCTCGCCGACGTGCGCGCCGTGGAGAAGCCCCAGGGCCGTCCACCCCGCCTGAAAGACGTCGAGCGACGGCAGCCCGACGGCGGGCAGCGCGTAGTAGACGACCACGAGCAGCACGATGGGGGGCGTTGCGCGCACCGCGTCGATGTAGGCGATGCTCAGCAGGCGAAGCGGCCGCCAGTGCCCCGTGCGGAGCCAGAAGACGATCGCGCCGAGGGCCAGGGACACCGCGAAGACGGCGACGACCAGGCGGACGGTCTCGACCAGGCCCATCCTCAGAAGGGTCGACGAGGCCCGCGCCGCCTCGGCGTTCAGGAAGGTGTCGGCGAGCGCCGACATTCTCGTCAAGCCTCGTGCCCGGCCAGCCGAGCCAGGTGGACCAGCGGGAGCAGGAGAGCGAGATAGATGGCGGCGACGCCGACCAGCGCCGACGGGTTGCCGGTCGCCGTCTGCACGGCCAGTCCTTGAGCGACCAGATCTCCCAGCGTGACCACGGAGGCGATCGTGGTGTTGTGCAGCAGCTGGATGCAGCTCGAGACGAACGGCGGCCATGCGATGACGAGCGCCTGCGGGACGACGACGTGCCGGAAGACCGCCGGCGCGCTCAGACCGGCGGCGCGCGCGGCCTCCACCGGGCCCGGGGGCACGCCGCTCACGGCGGCGCGGAACACCTCGGCGAAGTACACCGCCTGGACGAGCGTGAGGGTCAGCGCGACGGCGGTGAACGCCCCCAGCGTGATCCCGGCGAACGGGAGGGCGAAGAAGACGAAGACGACGGCCACGACGGCGGGGACGCCTCGGACCAGGACCACGAGGCCGGTCAGCGCGAAGGACAGCGGCCGCCGCTCACGGTGGCGGAGGATTGCGAGCGCCATCGCCAGGGGCACGGAGAGCGCGAACACGGTCGCGGCGAGGCGCAGCGTCACGCCGAGCCCGGCGAGAAGATCGAATCGCGCTTGCCAGACGACGCCAGGGTCGAGGAAGAAGCCCACGCGATGAAGGTCAGGAGGCGGCGCGGCAGGTCGCCAGCGTGATCTCGGGAACGACGTTCCGGACGATGCTACCGGGCGGCGGGGCGGAGCCGAACCACCGTTCGTAGAGCCCGGTGATCGCTCCGGCTCGTTTCAGGGCGTCGATCGCCTCGTTGAATCGCTCCCGGAGCTCGTCCCCCTCGCGGAAGACGAAGCCGGACGGGACGGAGGTGGAGGGGAGCGCTTCCCCGACCACCATCTCGGACCGGTTCCGCACGTAGTGGCGCGAGACCAGCTCGCTCTGGAGGGCGGCGTCGATGCGGCCCTGCTGAAGCGCCAGGAACAGGGTGGCGGAGTTGTCGAACACGATCTTGGTGAACCCCACTCGCGCTCCGTGCGCCTCGGCGAGCCTGTCCGCGATGGAGCCTCGCGACTCGACGCCGAGCCGAAGCCCCCGAAGCGCCTCTAAGCCCGACGTGTGGGCCGGGTGCAGCGCTCGGGCCGTGATCACGTAGCCCTGGCTGAAGGTGGGCACGGAGAAGCGCCCCACCTTGGCGGTGCCCGCGATCCGCTCGCACCGGATCCCGATCGCGGAGGCGTTGAGACGGTACTTCCCGGCCGCCAACCCGGTGAACGCCTGGGAGAACGGCGTCTTGACGAACTCGAAGCCCAGTCCCAGCCGCTCCCCGATCATCGAGAGAAGCTCGAGCTCGAATCCCGTCGGCCGCCCGTCGACGTCCACGAACGCGAAGGGGACGAGGTCGAGCGTCGAGCCGACGCGCACGATCTCCCGCGCGACAAGGGCCGAAGGGGAGAGCGCGGCCAGGCCGCAAGTGAGCACGGCGACGATGCGCGGGACCAGGGCGCGACTCCGTCGCCACGTCAGGCGGCGGCGCATGTCTCGCGCAGTATAGCGCGTCCGGGTTGCGGCGCGCACCGGCTGCGTTCACCGAAGGCTCGGCGGCGCCTCCCGGTGGGCGCGGATCGCGCGTGCCCTCTCAGTTCCGCGAGCCGAGGGCTTGTCGGAGGGCGCGAAGTCGGTCGCGGACCGCGGCCGCATCGGGGGCATCGGGCGCCCGCCGAAGGTACGTCTCCAAGTCGCGGACCGCCGCCGACGCCTGGCCGAGCCGCGCGTTCAGCATGCCCCGGTCGCGATGCTCGTCCGCCGCGTCCGGCGCGAGGAGCACGATCCGGTCGGAAGCGGCCAGGGCCCGGGCCCAGTCCCCGAGCGCGGAGTACACCCCTTTCAGGTTGGCGAGCATCCGCACGAGGGTCTGGCGCGTCGTGACCGGCACGAGCCATCGAGGATCCAGACGCCCGGCACCGCGCCTCACCTGGGCGACGAGCGCCTCGCATCCCGCCCGGTCGAGCAGTCGCCCGCCGTGGAAGGGATCCAGCAGCTGCTGCCGTCCACGCCTCTCGGCGCGCACGACGTAGTGGCCGGGCAACCCGATGCCGGTCGCTGCCAGCCCGACGTGCGCCGCGACGGCGAGATAAACCACCGAGAGCGAGATGGGGATGCCGAGCCGGCGGTCCAGCACGTCGTTGAGGAAGCTGTTGCGCGGATCGTAGTAGTCCTCCGTGTCCCCCCGGAAGCCCAACTCGTCGAACAGGAGCCGGCTGACGGCCGACGCCGCCGCGTCCACCGCCATGTCGGCCGTGACCCGCTCCGCCGCGCGGCGTCCGAGCGTGTCCAGCCGGTCGAGCCAGTGCGGCACGTCGAGGCCGGGGTAGGCTTCCGCGGCGATCCAGAGCGCGCCCTCGGCCAGGGAGCGGGCGTCGGTGGTGCCGGCGAGCGCCACCAGTCGATCGCGCGGGTCCATGGCGGGGCTCAGGGAGCCTCGGAGGCTCTCGCCAGGCCAGGGCGGAGGCGCGGCAGGAGGCCCGCCAGGAAGGCGGGCTCGAGGAGCGCGCTCGGCGGGACGAAGTCGCCGAGGACGCCCATGAGCCGTGCGAGGTGAGCGGGCCGGCGCGCCAGCACGCGCGCCGCGGCGACCAGCAGGGCCCGTCGGGCGATCACGCGCTGGAGAAGGAGCGTCACGCGCGCCTTGGCCGAGAACTCCGCCGCGTGCCTGAGATGAGCCGGCCGGAGCGCGTCCACGGACAGGTCGCCCACCCGGATGGCGTCCGCGGCGACGCGGGCGGCGATCTCGGCGGACCGGAGCGCCGCATACACTCCCTCTCCGGTGAAGGGGTCCAGGAATCCGGCGGCGTCGCCGACCAGGACGACCCCGCCGTCCCGCGGCGGGGCGACGGAGTAGGCGAGGGGACCCAGCGCGCGAACCGGCCCGACGCGCCGGGCCCGGCGGAGTCGCTCGCCGAGGCCGGGCAGGGCTCGGGTGGCGGCGTCGAAGTAGCCGGCGAGATCGCTCTTGTGCCGGCGCCCCTCCTCGACCGGCACGACCAGGCTCATGTTGCCGACACCGGACGCGACGGGGTTCAGGATCGCGTACCGGGGCGGCGCGACGACGATCTCGCCTCGGTCGGGGTCGCCATCCGCGCCCTCGACGTCGGCGATCAAGGCGAGGCGGCGAAGCCACCGGTGCGGCCGGCGGAGCCCGAGCCGCTCCGCGACGACCGAGGTCCGCCCGTCGGCGGCGACGACCAGCCGGGCGGGAACGTCCTCGGCGGCGGTGCCGGACCCGACACGCGCGGCGACGACGCCCGCGATCCGGTTGCCCGCGCGTCGGAGGTCCACCACGCGGATCCCCTCGCGAACCCGCACACCGACCTGCCGGGCGCGATCGACCAGCGTCGCGTCGAGCACCCGCCGGCGCATCGCAAACGCGTGCGGGCGAAACCCCCGCCACGGGCCGGCGGCCGGATAGTCTCCGACCAGGTGCGTTCCGTCGGGGGCGAGGATGCGCATTCCCCGGAGCGGGCGCGCGCCCCGCGCTTCGAGGGTCGCGAGCACGCCGAGCCGCTCGAGGATCCGGCCAGCCTCCGGCGTGAGGTACTCGCCGCAGATCTTGTCGCGCGGGAAGGTCGCGCGGTCGAGGAGGACGACTCGCAGGCCCTTCTGAGCCAGGAGGATCGCGGTCGCGGCTCCGGCCGGTCCCGCTCCGACCACGACCACGTCGGTGAGGGCGGCCTCAGCGCGCATGACGCAACTCGGCCGTCGGCCGCATCCAGACACCGACCTGGCGGAACGCCAGCTCGCGGTGCCACTCGATCTCCGCGAGATGAGCCCGTGCCGCCAGGCGCGCCAGCTCGGAGGGCGTGTATGCCCGGCGTACCGAAAGCGGGCCGTCGTGGCGAGTCATGCGATTCCGGGACACCGCGCGCGTCGCGAGCCACACCGCCGCCCACGCGAGCCGCCCGCGTCGGAAGTCGCTCACCACGAAACCGAGCCGGGCGAGCTCGGCCATCCGGCCGAGGAGGGCGACGACCGCCTCCTCGGACAGGTGGTGCAGGACCAGCGAGCAGAGCACGACGTCGACCGAGCCCGGGCGGATGGGCGCCGCGAGCGCGTCGCCCGCGACGACCTGCACCTCCGGAGTGCCGGCCGCCGCTTGCGCGGCGTGCCGGAGCACGGCCGGATGAACGTCGAGCGCCACGATGCGCACGCGGTGGGCGCGCTCGCGCGCCCACCGCGCGAGCGCCAGCGGGATGTCCGCGCCGCCCGTTCCGACGTCGAGGATGCGGAGCGTTTCACCCCGGGAGATCCGCGAGAAGAACGGCGCCACGTGCCGCTGGATGGTCTGCGTGGCGCCGATCAGGTTGAGCCGCCCGATGTCCGTGAGGGCGTCCGCCATCTCCGCCGGCGAGACGTCCGGGCGATCCATCAGCTCGCTGCGCGACGCTTCGCGGGGAAGTGGCGCCAGCACCGACTAGAAGCGCAGAAGCGCGCCCTCGGCGGCGAACCCGGGCCCGAGCGCCATCATCACGCCGATGTCGCCCGGGCGGGGCCGACCGCTCCGGCGGACGGCGTCCAGGACGAAGAGCACGGTAGCCGAGGACAGGTTGCCATAACGACGGAGCACGTCGCGGGAGTAGGCGACGTCCGCGTCGGACAGGCCCAGGAGGACCTGCGCGTTCTCGATCACCCTCCGGCCGGCCGAGTGGAGCACCCAGAACCGGACGTCGTCCTGCGTGAGACCGAAATCCTTGAGGAGTGTGCCGGTGAGCTCCTCCATCATGGCCGGCGCGATCCGCCGCACCTCGGGCGCCAGGCGGATCCGGTAGCGCCCGCCCGGGAACGTGAAGCCCATGCGGTCGAGGTACTCCGCTCGGATCAGCGTGCGGTGTCCCAGGATCTCGGGGCCTTCACCCTTCGTGGTGAGCAGGACGGCGGCGGCGCCGTCGGCGAAGATCGCGTTGGCCACCGCCGTCTCCGCTTCCTCGTCGAGGTAGTACGTGGCCGAGCAGAGCTCGACCGAGACCGCGAGCGCGCGGCGCTCCGGGAAAGCGTGGAGGTAGTTCCACGCCTGCTGGAGGACGACCATCGCGCTCGCGCAGCCGGTGTCCCCGACGTGGACGCGCTGCACGTCCGGCCGCAGGCCGAGCGCGCCGATCAGGTGGGCGTCGAGGCTCGGGACGAGGCGTCCCGTGCAGGTGGTGGTCACGAGGAAGTCCACGTCGCCGGGCTCCAAGCCCGCCGGCTCGAGGCATGCCTCGACGGCCTGGACGCCCAGGCGGACGCTGCCCTCGGCGAAGCGGGCCGACATCTCGTCCACGGTCTCGGGCCGGAGGTCCATCGTCTCGGGCATGTAGACGTGCCGGCCCTCGATGTTGCTGTTGAAGAAGAAGCGGCGCCGGAGTCCGTCCCGATAGCCGAACAGGTCGGCGAGCTCCTCCTGGGTGAAACGACGGGCCGGCACGGCGGTGCCGATGGAGACGATACGGGGCGCGTCCACTCGTAGCCTCCCTTGGAGCGCCACGCCGCCCGTCAGCCGGCTCGCGAGGGCTCGATTCCATTCTACGCGCGCCATCGGCCTCTCGGTGGCCTCGACCGACGTGCCTCCGGGGGCCGGTCGCGCGGCCTCGCCTGCGAGACGCGATGAGCGCTCCGGGCGCGAGCGGGCTACCGGGGACGGAACAGGATGACCGGCGGGTCGGCGTCGGCGGGCGGAGCCGCGAAGCGGACGGGCAGGCCGACGCGCGCCGCGTCGACCGGCACACCCGTCAGGCGGCCGAGGAGCGACACGCCCTCGGCCATGCGGACCACGACCACCACGTAGGGCGCCTCGGGCGCCAGGCGGGACGGTGGCACGCGGATCACCGTGTAGGACGCAACCTCGCCGGCGCCCTCGAGCGTCGCCTGGGTGAAGCGCTGGCCCTCGCAGCCCGGGCATACCAGCTTCGGGGGCACCGCGAGGGCGCCGCAGGCCGTGCACCGCTGGACGGTCAGCCGGCCGTCGCGCACGCCTGCGAAGAACTCGCCGGTGGTCAGCGCCCCGCCCGACACGGCCGCCGCCGGCCCGCTCAACGGGGCGCCCGGCCGAAGAGGCTCACCAGCACGGTCGCGGTGTTGCCGCCGAGCGTGTGGGTGAGCCCGATCTCGGCGCCTTCCACCTGGCGGCGGTCCGCCTCGCCGCGAAGCTGCGCGGTGATCTCGGCAATCTGGGCCGCGCCCGTCGCCCCGATCGGGTGACCCTTCGCCTTGAGCCCGCCCGACACGTTGACCGGGATGCGCCCCCCGAGGCTCGTTTCGCCCTTCTCCGCCGCGATGCCGCCGGCGCCCGGCTCACAGAGCCCGAGGCCCTCGGTCGCGACGATCTCCGCGATCGTGAAGCAATCGTGAAGCTCCACGACGTCCACGTCCGGCGGTCCGAGCCCCGCTTGCCGGTAGGCGGCCAGGGCCGCGCGCTCGGTCGCAACGGCGCGGGAGAGGTCCGGCTTGTCATGGAGGCACATGGAGTCACCCGCCTGGGCGGAGCCGAGCACCCACACCGGCTTGCGGGTCCGCTGCGCGACCTCCTCGGAGGCCAGCACCACCGCGGCCGCCCCGTCGGAGAACGGGCAGCAGTCGTAGAGCTTCAGGGGGTCGGCGACCCGGGCGCTCCGCATCACCTGCTCGAGCGTGATCTCCTTCTGGAACTGGGCCTTCGGGTTGAGCGTCCCGTGGCGGTGGTTCTTCACGGCCACGTGCGCCATCTGCTCTTCGGTGGTGCCGTGCTTCGCCATGTGCGCACGGGCGATGAGCGCGAAGACGCCGGGGAACGTGAGTCCGGCGGGCTGCTCGAACACCGCGTCCGAGGCGTAGGCGAACACCTCGGTCGAGCGCTCGGTGGACATGGTGAGGACCCGCTCGGCGCCGCCCACCAGGAGGATGTCCGCAGCGCCGGATCCGATCTCGAAGAGCGCGTGACGGAAGGCGGCGTGGCTCGAAGCGCACGCGGTCTCGAACCGGGAGGCGGCGACGGCCGGGATGCCCAGCGCCGAAGTCACCTGCGGACCGAGGTGGAGCTGGCGCTCACCGGCCTCGCCGACGACGTTGCCGACATACACGCCCTCGACCTGCCGGGGACGGAGATCGGCGTCGGCCAGCGCCGCCACCGCCGCCTCCGCGAACAGCTCCGCGCACGTGCGCTCGTGCTTGCCGAACTTCGTCACGCCAAGGCCGACGACCGCGACTCTTCGCATGCGCCCTCCAGCCATCAAGCTCGGGGTCAGACCCCGACTTCGATCTTCGCCGGGACTGACCCCATTGTACTGCGCCGGAAGCGTGCGTACGATGTGGCGACATGACGGCCCCGCAGGTGAGCGGTGGCCCGGCGATGCGATCGCCCCGCGCTCGGCCCGCCTCAGCTCCGCTCGGTCTGTGCCTCCTGGGATGCGGCCGATTCGCCACGTTCCACGCGCAGGCCGCCCGCCGCCTCGGCGGCGCCGTGCGGCTCGCGTTCGGGAGCCGCGAGCTCGCCCGGGCGGAGGAGTACCGGCGCCGCTTCGGCGGATTCGCCGCCTTCGGGTCCTACGAGGCGGCGGCCGCCGATCCGCGAGTCGATGCGCTGGTCATCTGCACGCCCCATCACCTTCACGAGGCGCACGCGCGCCTGGCCGCCGGCCACGGCAAGGCGATCCTCCTCGAGAAGCCGATGGCGCGAACGCTGCCCGAGGCCGACGCCATCCTCTCCGCGGCGCGCTTGGCAGGCGTCGTCCTCATGGTGGGCGAGAACGCGCACTTCGTGCCCGGGTTTGCGGCCGTGCGGGAGTATCTCCGGAACGGTGCGATCGGCGCCGTCCGCCAGGTGACGATGGCCGCGCGCGGCTACCGACGGCCGGCGGGGTGGCGCAGTCGGCGCGACGAGATGGGCGGCGGGATCCTGATCGACGGCGGCATCCACTACCTGCACCTCTTGCATGACTGGATCGGACCGGTGGACGAGGTCACGGCCGTGTCCCCGTCCCGGACCTTCGCGGGCCTCGAGGGGGAGGACACGGTCTTCATGCTCCTCCGATTCCGGAACGGCGCGGTCGGGACGTTCGCCAATTCGATCGCCGCCCCCGGGCTCCTTCGCTGGCAGTGGACATGGCTGACCGGCAGCGAGGGATCGCTCGGCATCGATCATCGGGGCCGGTTCCTCTGGCTGCGCGGCCGATCGGGCGCGCGCCTGCGTCTCTTCCTGCGCGACCGCCGGGGTTTGGTGGCGCAGCTGACCGAGTTCGTTTCGGCGGTCCGCGACGGCCGGCCTCCCGAGCCCGCGCCGGAGGTCGGGCGGGCGGACCTGGAGCTGGTGCTGGCGGCATACCGGTCGATCGAGACGGGACAGCCGGTGTCGCTCGGCGGAAAGGCGTCAGCGGATGTCCGTCCGCGATGATCACGGTGGCGGTCGCGGCGTGACCAGCTTCGCCGGGAAGGTGGCCGTCGTCACGGGCGGAGGAAGCGGCATCGGGCGCGCATTGGCGCTGGAGTTGGCGCGGGCGGGCGCCCGGGTCGTCGTGGCCGACGTCGACGAGGCCGACGCCCTGGAGACCGTGCGCCTGGCGGCGGCGGCCGGCTCGGACGGCCTGGCGGTCCGCACGAACGTGGCCGAGCGGGACGAGGTCGATCGGCTGGCGGAGCGCGTGTTCGAACGGTACGGCGCGGTCCACGTCCTCTGCAACAACGCGGGCGTCGTCGTCCACGGGGGGCTCGAAGCGGCGACCTGGGAAGACTGGCAGTGGGTGCTCGGAGTCAACCTCTGGGGCGTCGTGCACGGCTTGCTGGCGTTCCTGCCTCGCATGATCGCGCGAGGCGAGGGCGGCCACGTCGTGAACACGGCGTCCATGGCGGGCCTCATCGCCTCGCGGGGGCTGGGCGTGTACAACACGAGCAAGTACGCCGTCGTGGGGCTCTCGGAGACGCTGGCGAAGGATCTGCGACCCCACGGCATCGGCGTCACGGTCGTGTGTCCCATGGGCGTCACCACCCGGATCCGGGCCGCCGATCGCAATCGACCCGCCGCGCTGCGCCGCGCCGTCGGCGCCACGGACGCGGAGGAGGTGACGCTCATCGGCCGGACGCTCGAGCCCGAAGACGTGGCCAGGCGCACGCTCGAGGCCGTTCGTGCCGGCGAGCTCTACGTGATCACCCACGACGAAGGGCTCGAGCCGCTGCGTCGCCGATTCCAGCGCCTCGAAGAGGCCGTCCGCCGGCGTCCGGAAGTTTGACAGCGATGCGGGCGACCGCTATCCTGAGCCGGGAGTCGTGATGGACGAGCGCGACGTCGTGCGAGATCTGGTGGCGAAGCTGCTCGAGGCCGTCGAGGCCTCGCTGGACGAGTCGACCGCCGTGCAGGAGGCGCTCGACGAGCTGGTCCGCAGCGGCTACGAGCCGCGGCTCATCTTCCTGGCCGACGCGGCGCCGCGGGCCGGAGAGTCGGGCGAGAGCGACGACCACGCGGACGCGGCGGGGGAGCCGGATCACGCCGACGTCGAGGACGCGCTCGACGAGGATCCGGAGGAGGCCGAGGACCTACGCTACGAGCTGACCAAGCTCGACCGCGACTTCCTCCGAACGGTGCGCATCCGGTCGGAGGGCGGGTAGCCGCCGTCTCCCGCCGCGGACCCGCCGCCCCGTGCTCCGGTTCGTCGCCCTCGCCGTCCTCGCAATTCTGCTGTTCCTGATCCTGCGCGCGAGCGTCTACGCGTTCCTCGGAGCGCTTCGCGGGCAGGGGTCGGCGAGCCCCGCGCGTCGCGGCGGACTGGACGAGCTCGTCAAGGACCCCGTCTGCGAGACCTACATCCCGCGGCGGAAGGCGATCTCCCGGGGCAGCGGCCCGGCGGCGCGGTACTTCTGCAGCGCAAACTGCGCGGACAAGTACGTCACGCGCTCCTGAACGGGGCGCTCCTGCCGGGGCGGGGCGCCGGTCGCGCTCGCCTCACTTCCCACCAGGCTCCGCCGGGTCGACGGATCGGGGTGTCAGAAGCTGTGAGTCTGGTCCTGCTCGAGGACGTGAACGCGGCTACCCAGCCGAACCAGCTCGTCGGCCGTCTCCTCGAAGTGCGCCGGCTTGATGTGGTACACCCACAGCGGCGCGTCCGGCATCTTGTCCATCTCGCGCTGGAGCAGGGCCGGCGTGAAGTGCCCGGACACGGTCGCCAGATCCTCGAGGCGATTCGGGAAGGCGGTCTCCACGATCACGGCGTGGATGCCCTTGAACTCCCGCGCCACCTTCCAGATCTCGTCCGTCGGGCCGGTGTCGCCGGAGAAGACGAGGCCGGTCGAGCCGTCGTGGATGATGAACCCGGCGGCCGGGACGGCGTGGTGGACGGACACCGGGATGACCGACAGCGACCCGAACTCGACGGACTCGCGCTGGCGCAGGACCTGGAACTTCAGCGCCGGGTCTCCGGGCGTCGGCAGCTTCGTGAAGTCCGGCCAGAGCCGGTTGTTGAAGCAGTGCGTGCGCAGGTCCTCCACCACCGGCCCGATCGCCGCCGCGTTGACCGCAGCATTCCGGCCGGCGGTGGTCTGCGCCGACTGGATGTTGTCGACCAGGAACGCAAGGCCGACGGTGTGGTCGAGGTGAGCGTGCGTGAGGAGGACGTGCTCGATGCTGGCCTGCGCGCCGAGGGGCAGGGCGCTCGTGATCGAACCGGCCTCGAGGAGCACGTTGCCGTTGATCAGGAAGCTGGGAAGGCGGCGCCTCGGCACACTGCCACCATGGCAACCGAGGATTTCGAGAAGCATGGGCCGCGGTTGTCAGTCCGTTGCGGCCTGCCGTATAGTGAGCGGTGCCGTGGTCGCCTCCCCGTGAAGGTCCGCCGGGCGGGCCCGAAGGTGCCGTTCGGTGTCGGGGATATATCCCACAGCGCACCGCGGAAAGTCAAGTTCGGCGAGTGCGTGGATGCGCTCTGCCACCGGAGGATCGCGTGAGCTGGGTGAAGACGAACCACGTCAAGCGCGCGCTGCGTGAAGGACGCCCGACCGCGGGGGCGTGGCTCTCCATGTGCAGCGGCATCAGCGCCGAGATCATGAGCCGCGCCGGCTTCGACTGGTTGCTGGTCGACATGGAGCACGGGCACGGCGACCTGCAGACTCTGCTCACCCAGCTGCAGGCGATCGAGGGCAGCGAGACCATTCCGGTGGTGCGCGTGCAGTGGAACGATCCGGCGGTGATCAAGCGCGTGCTCGATCTGGGCGCCTACGGCGTGATGGTGCCGTGGATCGGTGGCCGCGCGGACGCCGAGGCCGCCGTGCGCGCAAGCAAGTATCCTCCGGACGGGATCCGCGGCATCGCGGGCAGCCACCGCGCCGGGGGATACGGCCGGCACGCGCCCGAGTACTGGAAGCGGGCGAACGACGAGATCCTAGTCGTGGTGCAGGTCGAGACGCGGACCGCGGTCGAGGAGATCGACCAGATCGTGCGGGTTCCGGGGGTCGACGTGGTCTTCATCGGGCCGGGAGACTTGTCCACGGCGCTCGGACACATGGGCAATCCCGGCCATCCGGACGTGCAGGCGGCCTTCGCCCGCGTCGAGCAGGCGGCGCGCGGCGCGGGCGTCGCGCTCGGCAACATCACGCGAGGCTGGGAGCAAGCCCGCGAGCTCTACGGCAAGGGCTACCAGTTCCTCACGCTGTGCGCCGACACGTCCCTCGTGGTGCAGGGCAGCCAGGACGTCGTGGCGCGATTCCGCCAGGACGTCCGGGCGTGAATCGCCCGCCGTCCGCGCGCCCGCCCGGCCGCGCGCCCGAGGCGTGCCGCACGCCCGGCGCGGCGGGGAGCCGCTGAGTGGGCGGCGAGGCCGCCGTCCCTCGCGTGCCGCCCGTGGACCCGGACGGTGCCGAGGCCGCCGTGCGGGAGATCCTGGCGCGACAGACGGAGCGCTGGGGCGCCCCGCTTGCGCCCACGCTGGTGTTGGCCCACTGCCCGCCGCTGGTGGAGGCGGCGGCCGGGCTGTCGGCGGCGCTGGAACGGTCGGCGCAGCTGCCCCCCGCGCTGCGCGACCTGGTCTGCCTCCGCGTCGCCCAGCTCATCGGGTGTCCGTTCTGAATGGACATCAACTCATCCCGGGGGATGAGCCATGGCGCCACGGCGGAGAAGCTGGCGGCGGTCTCCCGGTTCCGGGAGAGCCCGCTGTTCGGCGACGATGAGCGGGCGGCGCTCGGGTTCGCGGAGGCGGTCGCCCGGACGCCGACCGCCGTGACCGACGCCGAGTTCGAGCCCCTGCGCCGCCACTTCACCACCCCGCAGATCGTCGAGCTCGCCGCCACGATCGCCATCGAGCATTTCCGGGCGAAGTTCAACACGGCGCTCGGGGTTCAGAGCCAGGGACTCTGCCTCCTGCCCGGGATCGAGTCGTGACGCTCGCGCGCGCGGCCGCGCCCGGCGGGCGGACGTCCGTGGCCGCCGGGACGTGACACGGATGGACCTGTCCGGGCTGCGCGGCTTCGGGTTCGACCTGGACGGCTGCATCTGGGCGGGCGCCACGCTCCTTCCCGGCGCGCGGGAGCTGGTCGCGGCGCTGCGCGACGAAGGCCGCGGCGTCGTGTTCGTCACGAACAGCTCGCGGGAGCGCGCCGGCCAGATCGCGGAGCGGCTCACGCGGCTGGGCATTCCGGCGAACCCCGACGACGTGCTGGCGGCGCTCGACCTTCTCGGTGAGACCATTCGGCGACGCATCGGCCCGGCGTCGGTCCTCCCGCTGGGCACGCGCGAGATGCGCGACGTGCTGGAGGCCGCCGGCCATCGCGTCGTCGGCTTCGAGGAGTGGCGCCATGCGGGGGCGGTCGCGGTCGGAAACGACCCTGCGTTCGACTTCGCCCGGCTGCGGGCCGCGGCGCGGGCGGTGGCGGCGGGCGCGACGCTCTTCACGGTGAATCTCGACGCCCGGCTCCCGGTGGCCCCCGGGGAGTTCGACCCCGGCTGCGGCGCGCTGACGGAGGCGGTGGCGGTTGCGGGCGGGGCGCGTCCGATCGTGGTGGGGAAGCCCCACGCCCCGATCTTCGAGATGGCGCTCGAGCGCCTCGGATGCCGCCCTTCCGAGGCCGCGATGGTGGGGGACAGCCTGACGACCGACATCGCCGGCGGCCGGGCGGCGGGCATGCGCACCGTGTGGGTCGACGCGGCGGGCGAGCGCCGGGAGCCCGGCCAGGCCGACGTCGTCGTCGGGAGCCTGGTGGAGCTTGTGGAGTCCTGGCGCGCCGCTCGCCGCTAGGCGCGCCGGCGGCCGGGGCGCGGCGGATCGCGGGCGCGCCTGCTAAGATCGCCCCATGAGCGCGGTGGCGGCGCCTTCTCCGAAGGTCCGCGCGGAGCGCCTGGCCGTCGCGGCGGCGGCGCTTCTGGCTCTCGGCAAGCTCGCCGTCGGTCTCGCGACCAACTCCATCGGCCTGCTCTCGGCGGCGGCCGACTCCCTGTTCGACGTGGTGATCTCCAGTTTCAATCTCGTGTCCATCCGGATCGCCGACTCGCCCGCCGACGAAGGGCACCCGTTCGGCCACGGCAAGGTGGAGAATCTCGCGGGGCTCCTCCAGACCACCGTCATCGCGCTGGTGGGCGGATGGCTACTCGTGGAGGCCGTCCGCCGGATCATGCGGGGGGCTCGGCCCGAGCACGCCGAGTGGGGCATTGCGGTCATGGCCGTCGCGACCGTCGTCAGCGGCCTGATCGCGCGCCACCTTCGCCGCGTCGGCCGGGAAACCGACTCGGTCGTCCTGATGGCGGATGCGCTGCACTACCAGACGGATGTCTGGACCAACCTCGGCGTGCTGGCCGGGCTCGCGCTGCTCTGGGTGACCGGGTCGGGCGTCTTCGACGCTCTCATCGGGATCGGAGTCGCCTGCGTCATCCTGGGCTCCGCCTATCGCCTCCTCGCGCGCTCGATCAACGACCTGATGGACGCGGCGCTGCCGGAGATCGAGCAGCGGGCCATCGAGGAGGTGATCCGGCGTCACCACTTCGTGGTCGACCACCGCAACCTCCGGACGCGGCGCGCAGGGTCCCAGCGCCACGTCGACTTCACGATCGTCGCCTGCCGGCACCTGCCGCTCGGGGAGGCGCACGATCTCGTGGACCACGTGGAGAAGGAGATCGCGGAGACGATCTCCGGCGCGACCGTCGTCGTCCACGCCGAACCGTCGCTCGACTGCGCGGACCCCAGTCGCTGCGTCCGGCAGGCGCCGCGACGGGAGCTCCTCGCGCACGAGCCGCCGGGGTAGGATGCCGCGCGCGGCCCGCGGCTCCGGACGCGCGCGGAGCGGCGCCGGAAGCTTGTGTCGGCCTACCCCCCGTGATACAACCCGAGACGATGACGCCGCCTGACGACGCCGGCTACGACTATCCGCGGATCGCGCGCGCGCTCGTCCTGGGCGACCGCGATACGGTCGGGCAGATGACCCGTGACGGGCTCGATCGCGGCCTCGACCCCAAGCAGATCATCTTCAAGGGCCTGATTCCGGGGATGGACGTCGTCGGCGAGAAGTTCCGACGGAACGAGTACTACGTTCCCCAGGTGCTGCTTTCGGCGCGGGCCATGTACGCCGGGCTCGACCTGCTGAAGCCGCTTCTGACCGCCGCCGGGACCACGGAGTACCTCGGCACCGTGGTGATCGGAACGGCGCAGGGCGATCTCCACGACATCGGGAAGAATCTGGTCGCCATGATGCTGGAAGGCGCGGGCTTCAAGGTGGTGAACCTCGGCCGTGACGTTTCGCCCGAGAAGTTCTGCGCGGCGGTGGAAGAGCACGGCGCCACGATCGTCGGGATCTCGGCGCTGATGACGACGACGATGCCGGCGATGAAGCGCACCATCGACGCGCTCGCCCGGGCCGGGCTGCGGGACCGCGTGAAGGTCATGGTCGGCGGGGCCCCGGTCAGCTCGACGTTCGCCGAGGAGATCGGCGCGGACGGCCACGCTCGGGACGCGACCCTCGCGGTCGTACGGGCCAAGGAGCTGTCCAGCGTCGCCGCGGCGACGCCGGGCTAGGCGATGCGCCGTCCGATCCCCGCCGGCGGAGCGAGGGCGCTCGGGTGAGCCTCGAGCGCGGCCGCGAGTGGCTCGCGCGCGCTCGCGCCGGCGAGCTGCTCGTGTTCGACGGCGGCTACGGCACGATGCTGTTCGCGGCCGGCTTGGCGAACGGCGCCTGTCCCGAGCTCTGGAACGACACCCACGCCTCGGTCGTCCAGGACATCCACCGCGCGTACTTCGAGGCCGGATCGGACCTGGTGGAGACCAACACGTTCGGCGGCTCTCGGCTCAAGCTGAACGAGTACGGCCTGGGTGAGCGGACGGCGGAGCTGAACGAGCGCGGCGCGCGGCTGGTCCGCCGCGTCGCGCCGCCGGAGGGGTACGTCGCCGGCTCGGTCGGGCCGACCAGCCGGCTTCCCGCCGAGTACGAGCCCCTGGGGGACACGACGGACGAGGCGTACTTCGAGACGTTTCGCGAGCAGGCCGAAGCGCTCGCCGAGGGGGGCGTCGACCTCTTCGCGGTGGAGACGATGATGTTCCCGCAGGAGGCGGTGGCGGCGGTGCGGGCCTGCAAGACGACCGGGCTGCCCGTCATGGCGACGATGTTCTTCCAGTACGAGGAGCTGCACGACCGTGACCGCACCATGTGGGGCGAAAGCCCGGCGGAGGTGGCGAAGAACCTCCTCGCGGCCGGCGCGGATGTCGTCGGCATGAACTGCGGGCGCGGCCCCGACCGCGCCATCGTCATCGTGCGGGAGATGCGGGCGGTCACCGAGGCGCCGCTGGTCGCGTACCCGAACGCGGGGCTGCCGGTGACGACCGGCGACCAGGTGACCTACGAGCTCGGGCCCGAGGCCATGGCGCTCGAGTACCCGGCACTCCTGGATGCCGGAGCGTCCATCGTCGGCGCCTGCTGCGGCTCGACGCCCGAGCACATCCGCCTGATCGCCGAGCTCGTCCGCGGGCGCCGCCGCTAGCGGCTGCCCGCGCCGCGCGTAGAGCGAAGCATGACGTACGTCAACTGGGCGGGCTTCGACCACGCGCTCCGCGCCCGCCGGCGGGCCATCCTGGAGCGCTTCGCCGCCTGCCTCCGGGTCGACACCGTGAGCCAGCGCCCGGACCGTGTCCGGGCCGGCGCGGAGTGGCTGGCCCGGGAGATGGAGCGCCGCGGGCTCCAGGCGCGCGTCCTCGAGACGGGCGGGAACCCCGTGGTGTTCGGGGAGCGACGGGTTCCAGGGGCAACACGGACGCTCCTGGTCTATTGCCACTTCGACACGAAGCCCGCGCCGCCGGCGGGATGGCTGCAGCCTTCGCCTTTCGAGCCGGTCCTCCGCCCGGGCCTGGCGGAGGAAGGCGCGCCGATCGTCGCCGCCGACGCGGTGTCGGACCACGCGCTGCCGGCCCACCGGCTCTACGCGCGCGGCGCGTCCGACGACAAGGGGCCCATCTGGGCGCATCTCGAAGCCCTGGACCTGATGGACGCGCTCGGCGTGCGGCCGCGGGTCCACTTGAAGCTCGTGCTGGAGGGCGAGGAGGAGATCGGGAGCCCCGGATTCGGCGGTTTCGTCGAGTCGCATCGGGATCTCCTGGCCGCGGACCTCGCCCTCGTGACCGACGGGCCGAAGGACGCCAGCGAGCGGCCGACGGTCGTCTTCGGCGCCCGCGGGATCCTGGCGCTCACGCTCGAGCTCGAGGCCGCCCGCCGCGACGTCCACTCGGGGAACTTCAGCGTGCCGAACCCGGCGTGGATCCTCACCGGACTGCTCGCTTCGATGGCGGCGCCGGATGGGACGCCGCTCATCGAGGGCCTGGCCGCCGACGCGACCCCGCCCACCGCGGCCGAGCGCGACCTCCTCGCGCGGATCCCGCTGGACCGGCCCGCGCTCGAGCGGGAGCTCGGCGTGCCGCTCCCCGGGGACTACCTGGAGCGCCTGATGTTTCGCCCGACGCTGACCATCCGGGGTCTCAGAGCGGGCGCCGTGGGGGAGGAGGGCAACACCATCATCCCGCACCGCGCCACGGTCGCGCTCGATCTGCGCCTGGTGAAGAACCAGCGGGCGGACACCGTCTACCGCCGGGTCGTCGACCACGTCCGAGCCCAGGGCTTCGAGGTCATCGAGTCGGCGGACGCGCCGCTGCCGGACGCGCTGCGGGGGCGGGCGGTCCGGATCGTCGAGCGGCACGGCTACGATCCCGCGAAGACGCCGACCGACCTCGCCATCTCGCGTCAAGTCGTGGAGATCGTCGAGCGGGCCCACGACGGCCAGCCGGCGGTCGTGGTGCCGACGGCGGGCGGCAGCGTGCCGCTCTGGGCCTTCACGGACCTCCTGGGGCTACCGACGATCGTGGTGCCCTACGCGAACGCCGACAACCGGCAGCACAGCCCCAACGAGCACCTCCGGCTGGACCATCTCTACCAGGGTGTGCGCACCACCGCCCGGCTCTTGGTGGAGCTCGGCGCCTAGCGGGAGCGGCCGGCGCGCCGCCCGAACGCGAGGGCTCAGTCGGCGTCGAGGATCCAGAGGGTGGTCGTGGTCTGGACGCCGAGGGCGCCGCCCCCGCCCGCGCCGCTGAGCAGCAGCGTGATCGTCCGGGGGCCCTGGGCGTCGGCACGATACGACACCGGAATCGTGAGCGTCCGGCTCGTCTCGTTGAGGGCGAACGTCAGCGTCCCGCCGGTCGGTCCCGTGTAATCGACGCCGAGGTCGGCCGTGCCGCCGTCGACGTCGATGACCCAGTCGACGGTGACCGCGCTCGCGCTCCCCCCGGTCCGGGTCACCAGGACCGTGACCTCGCCCTGGGCCTCGCTCGCGCTGGTCGCGGCCGCGGCGAACTGGAGCGTCCCGGCGACGTCGTTCTCGGTGATCGTGACCGTGGCGGTGTTCGGGCTGCCGAGCGTGGCACCGGCGGGGTTCTTCAGAACGAGCGCGATGGTCTCGGTCCCGTCGGCCTGACTGTCCGGACAGAGCGTGATCGGGACCGACTTGCCGGTCTCCCCCGGTAGGAATCGGACGAGGGCGCTGACGGCGGTGTAGTCGCCGCCGGCCGGGCAGCCTCCCGACTCGGCGGTGCCGGCGGCCGTCGACTCGAGCGTCACGTCCACCTGGGTGCTCGTCGGCCCCTGGCGCTGGACCATCACGCTCGCGCCCGTGCTGCTCTCGCCCACCGTGTAGGCGGCGGTCGAGAAGCGCACGGTCGGCTCGTTGTCGTTGATCGTCAGGGTGGCCGAGGCCGGTGCTCCGAGCGTCGCGCCTCCCGTCGGCGTGCCGAGCTGAGCGAGGACGGTCTTCGGCGCGTTCGCAAGGAGGTTCTCCAGGACCGTGATCTGGAAGCTGGCGCTCGTCTGGCCGGCGGCGAAGCTCAAGACCCCCGACTGGGGCCCGGCGTAGTCGGTCCCGTGCGCGCCGGTGCCGTTGGCCACCGTCCAGCCGACGGTGACGGCGCCGGCCCCGTTCGGCGGCCGCGTCACCGTCAGGGTCGCGGTGCCCGCGCCCTCGCTGACGCCGTAGGTCGCGCTGCTGAACCGCAGGGCGCCGCCCTCGTCGTTTTCCTGGATCTCGAGGGCCGCGGAGCTCTGCGCGCCCAGCTGGGCGGGAGCGGTCACGCCCGTGAGGCGGAGCGTCAGCGTCTCCCCTCCCTCCTCGACGTTGTCGCCGCAGAGCGCGACCGTGAACGTCTTGCTACTCTCGCCGGGATTGAAGGTGAGGGAGCCGTTCGCGATCGGCCGGTAGTCGGCGCCCGCGGAGCAGGAGCCCGGCGTCATCGCCGGGGTCGCGCTGTCGCCCGCGACGCCGGTGGCGTAGCTCACGGTGACCGGCTTGGTCTTCCCGCCGGACCGGTTGACCGTGATCGTGGCGGAGCCGCTGCCCTCGCCGACGGTGAAGGTCGCCCCGGCGAACGCGACCGTGCCCTCGTCGTCGACCAGCGTGACGATCGTCGGGTTCGGCGTGCCGAGGGCGAGCCCGCCGCCCACGGGCTCCTTCAAGGTCACGGTGAGCGTGGAGTCGCCGTCCCACACGCCGTCCGGGTTGAGTGGGATGGTCAGCGTCTGGCTCGACTTCCCCGCGGGGATGATCACCGTTCCGGCGAGCGCCCCGTTGACCGCCGCCGTGTCGCCCGTGATCTGGTAGGCGACCGAGCCCGGCGTGCTCGTCGAGCCCGTCCGGGTCACCGTCAGGCCGACCGACGCGTCCTCGGCGGCCGTCGCGGTCCCGCTGTTGAACTGGGCGGTCCCGGTGCGGTCGTTGTCGACGATCGTGACGGTGGCGACCGTGGGCTCGACCGCGGTCGCACCGCCTTGGGCGTTCTGAAGGGTGACGGTGAAGGTCTCGTTCGGCTCGACCAGGGCATCGTTCACCAGCGGGATCGTGAGCGTCCGGCTACCCACGTTCTCCGGGAACGTGAGCGTGCCGGTGAGGCTGCCGCTCGGGGCCGGGCCGGTGAAGTCGGCCCCCCCGGCCGGCGGCGCGGTCGCGCTCCCGCCCGCGAGGACGTAGTCGACCGTCACGTTCGCCGCGCTTCCGCCCGAGCGAACGGCGGTGAGCACGATTTGACCGGCTCCTTCGTTCGTCGAGTACGTCCCAGCGCTCCACCTGACGGCGCCGCCCTCGTCGTTCTCCTGGATCGTCAGGGTCGCGGCGCCGGGGACGCCGAGCAGCGCGGGCGGACCGGCGCCGGTGAGACGAAGCGTCAGGACCTCCGGGCCCTCCTCGATGGCGTCCCCGCAAAGCGGCACGCTGAACGTCTTCTGGGTCTCGCCGGGGTTGAAGGTGAGGGTTCCGGCGGTGATCGGGCGGTAATCGGCCCCCGGAGCACAGGCCGCTCCCGTCGGCGCCGGAGCCGCCGTGTCGCTCGCGTGTCCCGTGGCGTAGCTCACCGTGAATCCCGAGGCGGTCGGTCCCGTCCGCACCACGGTGATGCTGGCGCTTCCGCTTCCCTCGCTCACCGTGTAGCTGGCCTGACCGAACCGCACGCCCACCTCGTCGTCGGTGATCGTGAGCGTCGCCGTCTTCTGAGAGCCGAGGGCGGCCCCGCCGCCGGGGCTGCTCAGCGTCACCACGACCGCCCGCGAGCCTTCGGCGTCCGGCGAGTTCAGCAGGTTGAGCGCAATGGTCTGGCTCGTCACGTTGGCCCCGAAGAGCAGCGTGCCGCTCGTCGGCCCGGCCAGGGACGCCGAGCCGCCGGTGACCGCCCAGCCCACGGACACCCCTCCGGCCTTCTGGGTCCGGATGACCGTCAGGAGCGCCTGGCCTCCCGCCACCGCTTCGCTGACGGTGGCGGTGGTGGGGTTGAACTGGATCGTGCCCCCGCTGTCGTTGTCGGTGATCGTCAGGTCGGCGACCGTCGGCGTTCCCAGGCTGGCGAACGCGGCGGGCTCGGGCGCCGAGAGCTGGAACCGGATCGTCCGGGGCCCGTCGGCCAGCGTATCGCCCTGGCGGAGCAGGGTGACCGGGATGGCCCGGCTCATGTCGCTGGGGCCGAACGTGAGCGTGCCGCCGAGCCCGGTGGGCGTGGTGAAGTCGGCGCCGTGTACGGCCGTCGTTCCCTCGGGGAGGACGGCCCACTGGACCGTGGCTTGGGCCGAGCCGTTCGACCGGGCGACGGTGATCTGGGTGCTCGCGCTCCCTTCGCTCACGCTGTAGGCGGACTGGCTGAACCTGAAGGCCCCGGGATTGTCATGGTTCATGACGGTGAGCACGGCGGTGGGTCGGGCGCCGAGGATTCCGCCGGCGCCCGGGTTGTGCAGGGACAGCAGGATGGTCTCCGGGCCCTCGGCGCGCGTGTCGTTGACGATGGGAATCGTGAAGGCCTTGGTCGCCTGCCCGGGGGCGAAGGTCAGCGTGCCCGTCAGCACGCCGCCCGGCCCGGCGAAGTCGGCCTCGGCGGCGGGCGGCGCGGTCGCGGTCCCGGCGACGATGGCGTAGTCGACCGTGGCCGTGCCGGCGGTCGTCAGCAGACGCTGCACCGTGATGGTGGCGCTGCCGCTGTCCTCGTTCACCGTGTAGGTCGCTGCGTTGAACTCGAAGACCGGGCGGGTATTCAGGGTCACCGTGACCGCCCGATCGCCGTCCATGACGACGACGCAGTCGCCGGTGCCCCCGCAGGCGCCGCTCCAGCCGGCGAGCCAGGAGCTCTCGGACACCGTGACCGTGAGCGTGACCGTCTCGCCGGGGTCGTACTCGACGCTGCACACCGTTCCGCAATCGAGGCCGCCTGGCCCGTGCACTGTCCCGGCGCCGGCCCCCGACCGCGTCACCGTGAGGCGCGGCCGCACCCGGGCGATCCGGTGGACGGTTCCGCCGACGTGAGCGACGTAGACCTCCCCGGCCGCGTCCTCGCCGAACGTGCTGATGCTGAGGCCGGTCGAGAGGAGCTCCGTTCGGCTCCAGGCGCCGTTCGACGCCTGAAGGCCCATCCAGATCTTCTTCGAGCAGTAGTCGCCGAAGAGGTACGCGCCGTGAAGGGTCGGAAAGCGCGAGCCGCGGTAGCGGTAGCCGCCCGTGACCGAGCAGCCCTCGCCGTGCCCGTACTCGAGGATGGGGAGGAGCAGGCTGCCGGTCTGACAGCCGGAGCCGGGGCTGTAGCAGGCGGTGCCCTCCATCCGTGGCCAGCCGTAGTTCGCGCCGCCCTCGGCGCCGGCGGGCTGGAGATTCACCTCCTCGCGGTTCCCTTGTCCGACGTCGGCGATGAAGAGGTCGCCCGTCAGGCGATCGAACGAGATGCGCCAGGGGTTGCGCAGGCCCCAGGCCCAGATCTCGGGCTGCGCGCCGGCCGTGCCGACGAACGGGTTGGTCGAGGGGACGGTGTAGGGAGGAGGCGGCACTCCGGAGGGGTCTGAGACGTCTGGCGCCAGGCGCAGGACCTTGCCCAGGAGCGTCCCGAGGTTCTGGCCGCTCTGGAGGGGGTCCCCGGACCCCCCGCCGTCGCCCACGGCCGCGTAGAGGTGGCCGTCGGGGCCGAAGGTCAGCCCGCCGCCGTTGTGGTTGCCGTACGTCGAGTGCTCGATGGTCAGGAGGATGCGCTCGGTGTCGGCATCGGCGCTGTTGGAGGCGGCGGTCGGAGCGCGGAAGCGCGCGATGACGAGGTCGCCGTCGTCCTTGCGCGTGTAGTAGACGAAGAAGTAGCGATTCGTCGCGTAGTCCGGGTGGAACGCGAGGCCCAAGAGCCCGCGTTCTCCACAGCACAGGACCCGGTCCCGGATGTCCAGGAACGTGCCCCGCGGGGTGAGCGGGCCGTCCTCGGTCACGTCATAGACGAGGATGCGTCCGTTCGCGTCCACGACGAAGAGCCGCCCGTCGCCCGCGTTCGCGATGGCCACCGTCCGGCCCGCCCCCGTGACGACCTCCTGCAGCATGGCGCGCCGGACGCTGTCCAGCGGGGCCCCGTCGCCGGACCACTCGGGCCCCGCGGGATCGCCGCCCACCATGCGGGTGCCGTGGCTCGCGCCCCCCGAGCCGTCCCCGACGACATCCCCCGCGCCCTCGTCCAGGTGGTAGAGGGCCGCCGTGTGGCCGTCGGTGACGAACGCGCTCAGGGGTCGAGTGAATCCACCCCCCGTGTATCGCAGGATCGTGGAGAGCCTGACCTCGTCGATCCAGCCGCGATAGGACGGGTACTCCGAGCCGGCGTCGTGCTTCTCGGCGCCGATGACGAGGAACGGGTCGGAATTCGGGTACGAAGTGGAGCGCTGGTCCCGGTAGCTGACGTTTCCGAGGCTGCCCAGCGCTTCGGCGTCCAGGACGCCGTCCACGTAGATTCGGAGCCGACCGTTCGACGCCTGGCGCGTGACCGCCACGTGGTGCCAGGCGCCGTCCGTCACGTCGGTGACTCCGCATATCGTGATGCCGCTGCCGCCCGCCGCGACGCCGAAGGCGACGCGCCCGCCCTTCAACGACACGCCGTAGTCCCCGAGGTCGCCAGGGCCGTAGACGTCGCGGTCGAAGACGATGTTGCCCGTGATCCAGCCGTCGTTCGCGCCGCAGCCGTCGTCGTTCGCCGGGTTCTCTCCCGGGAGCGCGCGCATCCACCACTCGAGGGTGAAGTCGGTCGCTCCGACGTCGACGCGCTTGGTCGTGCCAGGGGCGTCGAGCGGGATCTTGACTCGATCGATGTCGTCCACGCCGTTGCCGAAGAAGCGGAGGGACGTGCCGAGAGCCGTCCCCGACGGCAGGAAGACCGTCCAGAGGGCGAGCAGCAGCGCCGCCGCGCCGGGCCCGAGCCGGGTCGCCTTGCCGAGCGTCCCGGTCCCGAAGCGCCGGGCCGACCTGACGGACATGCTCACGACGGCTTCCGGATGGCCGGAATTGTCAGGGCCGACAGGGCAGACGCGGAGGAGTCGTCTCGATCCATCTCACCACTGAGCCCCGAAAACTGAGGCGGGCCGCTGAGTTACCACCAACGGGCACACGAGGGCCCGGGGGGCAGGCGTGGGCCGCCGGCGGGCGTGCGCCATGGGCGCCTGCTCAGTGCAGGCGCCGTGCCAGGGTGGGGAAGGGCCGGATCCGCCTCGGCGCCAGGTTCAGGCGTCGACGACGGGATTGTCCAGGGTCCCGAGCCCGGTGATCTCCATGCGCACGCGGTCGCCCCCCTTCAGGAGCACCTGGGGCTTCCGCGTGAACCCGACCCCGGCCGGGGTCCCGGTGATCACGAGGTCGCCGGGCAGGAGGGTCATCTTGGCCGACAGGAACGCGACGAGATAGTTGATGTTGTAGATGAGGTTCTTCGAGTTGCCGTCCTGGAGCTTGGTCCCGTTGACCCACGTGCGGAGATCGAGGACATGGGGGTCGGGCAGCTCCGCGCGGTCGGCGATCCACGGGCCCATGGGGGCGAAGCTGTCGCAGGCCTTGCCGGCCATCCACTGCGTCGTGACCATCTGGAAGTCGCGCGCGCTCACGTCGTTCACCAGCACGTAGCCCCAGATGTAGTCGAGGGCGCGGTCAGCGGGAACGTCGCGGGCTTCCTTCCCCATCACGAACCCGAGCTCGACCTCGTAGTCGAGCTTCTCGCAGCCGCGGGGCCGCACGATCGGCGCGCCCGCGTCCACGATCGAGTTGGGGAACTTGGCGAAGAGCGGGGGCTCCTTCGGGATGGGGTTCTTGGTCTCCTCGGCGTGGTCGATGTAGTTCAGCCCGATGCAGATGAACTTCTCGGGGTCATGGATGGGCGCGTGGAGGTGCGTCTCGGACAGCGGGTGAGTCATCCACTCGAGCCGGCCGGCCCGCGCCCGGTCCTCCATCGTGGCGAGCGCGTCCTCGGCGGCCGCGCCCGCGCGGAGGAAGTCGCGCGCGCTCGGCGGGAACAGCGCGTGCGCCAGCTCGCCGGCGCGGACGACGCCGCGGCCCGCGAGGTAGCGGTGGTACGTCTCGCCCAGACAGCGAACCCGGTCTCCGACGAGAGCGCCGAGGCGAGGGGACGAGCCGCGCACGGAGTATCGAACCAGCTTCATCGGACTCTCCTGGTCTCGGGTGACGGATCGGCCACGCTCGGCCTCTGCCGACGAGGCCTCGCCCGATTATATGCCGAGCCTCATGCCGAGCATCCCGTCGCGTTGACGCCCCCCGGGCCCTGTGGTAACTAGGGCCGATGACCGTGACCGTCGTCGGCGCCGGCGCCATCGGTGGCGTGACGGGGGCCGCGCTGGCGCGCGCCGGGCACGACGCGCTCCTCGTGGACCAGGCGGCCGACCACGTCGCCGCCATGAATGCCGACGGGCTGACGGTCGCCACTCCGGACGGGGCCTGGACGGCTCCCGTCCGCGCCGTCACCCCCGACGCCATGCCGGACGCGCTCGATCTCGTCCTGCTGGCCGTCAAGGCCCAGCACACGGGGACCGCGCTGGACCTGATCGCCCCGCGGCTGGCCGCGCGCGGCACGGTGGTGTCCCTCCAGAACGGCCTCAACGAGCCCCTCATCGCAGCGCGGGTGGGGGCGCACCGCACCGTCGGCTGTCTCGTCAACTGGGCGGCGGACTGGGTGGCGCCCGGCCGCATCCAGCACGGCGGCGCGGGAACGTTCGCGATCGGGGAGCTGGACGGAGCGATCTCGCCGCGGGTCAAGGAGCTGGCCGATCTGCTCGCTGTGGTGACGCCGGTCCGGGTCACCGACAACATCACCGGCTACAAGTGGGGAAAGCACGTCTACGCAGCCCTCCTGGTCGCCACCGCGCTGGTCGACGCCCACGTCTGGGAAGTCGTCGAGCGCTCGGCGGCGGTCCAGCGGACGCTGGTGGCGTTGGTGGCCGAAGGGATCGCGGTGGCGGAGGCCGAAGGAGTGCGGCTCGAGGCCTTCGACGAGTTCGATCCCGCGTGGTACCGGGCCGGGCGCGACGGGGATGAGGCGGCGGTCGGGCGCGCGATGGCCGCGATCGCCGCCTTCTACCGGGGCCACACCAAGACGAAGACCGGCATCTGGCGCGACCTGGTGGTCCGGAAGCGGAAGACGGAGGTCGAGGCGCACCTCGGCGCGACGCTTGAGCGAGCGGAGCGCCACGGCCTCCGTGCTCCCTTGACCCGGCGGCTCCTCGAGCTGATCGGCGAGATCGAGGCCGGCCGCCGCCCGATGTCCTGGTCTAACCTCGACGACCTCTGCACCGGGGTCAGACCTTGACTTCCCGACATTTCGACGGCCGCGGCGCGAAAATGTCGGGAAATGAAAGTCTGGCCCCGTATTGGCTTTACCGGGACGCGCTCGAGGCGGAGCTCTTGCCGGCGGTGTCGGCCGACGGCTTGATGGCCCACACGCGGGCGATCGCCGCCTGGGAGCGGGAGTCGGGGACGCCGGGCGAGGCGCAGGCCTACGACCACATCGAGCGCGCGCTCAAGAGCTACGGGTACGCGGTCGAGCGCCGCGAGATCGAGGCGTTCATCAGCCTGCCGCTCGAGGGTCGCGTCGTCTTGCCGGACGGCGTCGTGATCGAGGGCCTCACCCACGCGTTCTCGCCGTCGACCGAAGGGCTGGAGGCCGAGGTTGTCGACGTCGGCGACGGGAACCCCGAAGACTTCGCGCGCGCGGGAGCCGCCGGCAAGATCGCGCTCTGCGATAGCCTGGCGACGCCGGGCAAGGCGTGGGCGGCGCAGGAGGCCGGCACCGTCGGGCAGATCTTCGTGAATCGCGACCACCTCCACAACATGATCGTGACCACGATCTGGGGCACGCCCGAGCCGGACACCGCCTGGCGCATTCCGCGCACGCCCTGCCTGTCCGTCCGCCGGTCGGACGGCGAGCGTATCCGGCAGCTGATCCGGGCGGGCCGGGGCCGGGTCCGCCTCCAGACACGTGTCCGGACGGCGTGGGCGCCGATCCCCCACCTCACCGCGCATCTCGACGGGACGGCCGAGGACCGCTTCATCCTCTTCTCCGGCCACGTCGACGGCTGGCACTACGGCGCCATGGACAACGGGACCGCGAACGCGACCATGCTCGAGGTGGCGCGGCTCCTCGGGGGACGGCGGCGCGCGCTCCGGCGGGGTCTGCGCCTGGCCTTCTGGTCCGGACACTCTCACGGGCGCTACGCGGGCTCAGCGTGGTACGCGGACCACGCGTGGTCGGAGCTCCAGCGCCGGTGCGCCGTCCACCTCAATATCGACTCGACGGGGGCGCGCGGGGCCACCGACTACTCGGTCCTCCACGCGACCGAGGACGCCCAGAGCTTCGTGGAAGGTGTCGTGCACGACGTGACCGGGCAGACGGCGCGCGCCCGCCGCTTCCCGCGCGCGGGAGATCAGTCGTTCTGGGGGATCGGGATCCCGTCGGCGCTGATGTCGCTCTCCGGCATCCCGAAGCAGGACACCGACCTGTCCCGGTGGATGGAGCGACTCTTCGGAACGGCCGGCTTCCCGTGGTGGTGGCACACGCGCGAGGACACGATCGACAAGATCGACCCCGAGATCCTCGCGCTCGACACGCGCGTCTACGTCGCCGCCGCCCTCCGTCTCTGCGCGGCGCCCCTCCTCCCGCTGGACCACGCCCGCTTCGCGCGCGCGATCCTGGGCACCGTCGAGGAGCTCGGGCGGGCCTCGGGGCAGTGGGACGCCGTCCCGGCCATCGACGCGGCCCGGGGTCTGGTCGAGCGAGCCGACGCGTTCGTGCGCGCGGTGGACGCTGTCGCCACCGGCGCCCCCGAGCCGTCCCGCGTGGAAGGCGCCAACCGCGCGATGATCAGGCTGTCGCGCACGCTCGTGCCGCTCTTCTACACGCGGGGCGACCGGTTCCATCACGACCTCGCGCTCCCGGTGCCGCCGCTGGCGGGCCTCCAGGGGGCGCACGAGCTGGCGCGCCTCGCCCCGACGTCCGACCGAGCCCGGTTCGCCGTCGCGGCGCTCGCGCGGGAGCGCAACCGTGTCGTGTACGCCCTGGAGGAGGCGGCCGAGACGATCGACGCCTTCCATCCGTAGCAGAGCACCCCAGGCCGTCGACGTCCCGGGACGCGCCGGCCGGAAGATCGGAACGAAAGGAGACCGAGCGATGAGTAGAGGGAACGCACTCTGGCGCGCGGCCCGCGCCGTGCTCGTGACGGTCGTCGCCGTCGGACTGGTGGGCTTGGCGACGCCCGCCGACGCCCAGAAGCGGGGCGGGACGCTGACGATCGTCCGGCCGACGGACCCGGTGTCGCTGGACCCGCACACCGAGACCACCGCCCCGGGCGCCTGGGTCTACTACAACATCCTCGAGCCGCTGATCTACCTCGACGAGAAGATGACGATCCAGCCCCGGCTCGCCACCAGCTACGAGGTGATGAGCCCGACCAAGGTGCGCTTCAAGCTCCGGCCCGGCGTGAAGTTCCACGACGGCACGCCCTTCAACGCGGCCGCCGTCAGGTTCACGTTCGAGCGGGCCTTCAAGAGCACGCCGCAGGCGCGATGGGCGAGCCTGGCCGGGCCGATCTCCGGCGCCGAGGTGGTCGACGACCTCACCGTCGACATCGTCACCAAAGAGCCCTATGGCCCGATCCTCCGGACGATGTCGATGCTCTACGTGTCGATCGTCTCGCCGACGGCCGTCCAGAAGCTGGGTGACGGGCACCTGCGCGCCCCCGTGGGCACCGGGCCGTTCAAGTTCGTCGAGTGGAAGACCAACACGCACGTCATCATCGAGCGGAACCCCGACTACTGGGGGGACAAGGCGCTCCTCGACCGCGTGATCTTCAAGGTGGTGCCGGAGGAAGGGGCGCGGATGATCGCGCTCCAGACCGGGGACGCCGACATGGTCATGTTCCCGTCGCCGGCCCAGCTCCCGACGTTCAAGAAGGACTCGAAGTACACGGTGCACGAGACGCCTGGGCTGCGGGTCGTCTACGTCGGTCTGAACGCGAGCCTGCCGCCCCTGGACGACGTGCGGGTGCGCCAGGCGCTCCTGCAGGCCGTCGACCGGAAGGCGATCATCGACAACATCGTCGAGAGTCTGGGCGTCTCGGCGAAGTCCGTCATCTCGCCCGGCGTCTTCGGGTACAAGGACATGCAGTTCGACCAGCTCTACCCGTTCGACCGCAACAAGGCCAAGGCCCTCCTGGCCCAGGCCGGCTGGACCCCGGGCCCGGACGGCATCCTCCAGAAGGGCGGGCAGAAGCTCACCCTGAACTGGCTGGCCCAGCGGGGCCGGTATCCGAAGGACGGCGAGATCACCGAGGCCGTCCAGCAGATGTGGAAGGAAGTCGGCGTGGACGCCAAGGTGGAGTTCCGCGAGTGGGCGACCGTCTTCAACGAGTCGCGCAAGCCCGACTGGGGACGGCACAACTGGACGTTCGGCTGGGCCACGACCAACGCGGACGCCGACTACTCGCTCTTCGCCCAGTACCACTCATCGCAGGCGATCCCCACCGGGTGGAACCGGTGCGGCTACAACAACCCCAAGGTGGATCAGCTGCTCGAGGCGGCCCGGCGGAGCCTGAACCAGACCGAGCGAGAGAAGCTCTACGGCGAGGTCCAGGACATCTTGGCCAAGGACACCCTGTGGGTGCCCGTGTACAACACCAAGGAGATCGTCCTGACCCGGTCGGCCGTCAAGGGCTACGTCATCCACCCGGTCGAGTACAACCTCGGCCTCTGGAAGACCTGGCTCGACAAGTAACTGCGCACTGAGCGAAGCGGGCGCGGCCGCGGGTGGCGCCGGTGAGGACCCCGGAGCGCCGGACGGCGTAGTGGGACCCCTTCGTCATCGGGTCGCGACGCGAAGCGTCGCGACC
>JBIOVM010000067.1:0-17087 GCA_044867785.1 Candidatus Rokuibacteriota bacterium
CTCCGGTACGCCGAGGACGGGCGAGGGCCGAGGACGCCGGGATGCGCCGGTCATCGCCCGCGCCCCCTAGCCCTTGATGCCGGCCAGCATCACACCGCGGACGATGTACCGCTGCAGGAGAACGAAGACCAGGAGCATCGGCAGCGTGGCGACGCTGGCTCCCGCCATCACCATCTCCCACTCGCGCTGGAACTCGCCGGAGAACGAGGCCAGCCCGACCGGCAGCGTGTAGAGGTCCCGGTTCGTCGTGGAGATGAGGGGCCAGAGGAACGCGGTCCAGTTCCCGAGGAAGGTGAAGATCGCGAGCGCCGACAGCGCCGGACCGACCAGCGGCATGGCGATCTGCCACCAGATCCGGAACTCCCCGAGCCCGTCGACCCGGGCCGCCTCCAGGAGCTCGTCCGGAACGCCCTCGAAGAACTGCTTCATCAGAAAGGTTCCGAAGCCCGTCATCATCCCCGGAAACATGATGCCCCAGTAGGTGTCGAGCCAGCCGAGATTCTTGCTCATGACGTACCAGGGCAGGACGAGCATCTCGGTGGGGACCATCAGCGTGCTCAGGATGGCGATGAACACGAGCGCGCGCCCGCGGAACCTGAACTTCGCCAGGGTGTAGCCCACCAGGCTGTCGAAGAAGAGCACGGAGACCGTCGTCGCGACCGCGATCGCGAACGAGTTGAGGAACCAGCGCGGGAACCCGGACGCGCCGGCCAGCCGCCGGTAATTGTCGAGGGTCGGCGTCCGGGGCAAGAGCGACAGCTCGTACACCTCGGCGTTCTGCTTCAGCGAGGTGGACAGCATGTAGACGAACGGCACCACCATCAGGACCCCGCCCAGGAGCAGGAGGCCCCACGCCACGGCTCGCGTCGACCGCCGCGCGCGGGTCATTCGGATGCGCTCATCGGGATCGGAGGAGCCGGAGCTGGAAGAGCGAGATGCCCAGGAGGATGACGAAGAGCACGACGGTCTGGGCGGTGGCGTAGCCCATCTGGAAGTGGCCGAAGGCGGTCTCGTAGATCATGAGGACCAGCGGCTTCGTCGAGTCGAGCGGCCCCCCCTGGCCGTTCGTCATGCCGTACACGTAGTCGAAGATCCGGAGAAACGCGATCGAGCTCACGACGACGAGAAAGACGACCGTCGGCCGGAGGAGCGGCAGCGTCACGTCCCGGAGCGTCCGCCAGCTCCCGGCGCCGTCGATCGCGGCCGCCTCGTAGTACTCCTGCGGAATCGCCTTCAACCCCGCCAGGAAGATCACGACCTGGAACCCGAGGCCGGCCCAGACGGCCGGCGCCAGGACGGCGTAGAGCGCCTGCTCCGTGGACCGGAGGAAGGGCTGCTGCGGGAGGCCGGCCCACACCAGCGCGCCGTTGAAGAGGCCGATCGGCACCGGCTGGTAGAGCCACTTCCACACCCAGGCCATGGCCACGGCGGTCGTGAGGTGCGGCACGAAGTAGAGCGCGCGGAGGAGCGCGTGACCGACGCGCACCCGGTCGAGGTGATAGGCGATCAGGAAGGACAGCGCGAGGCTCACCGTGACCCCCACCACGAGGTACTGAAAGGTGTTCCCCATCACGATCCAGAAGGTGGGGTCCATCGCCAGCCGCCGGTAGTTGTCGAGGCCCACGAACCGGCGCGCGCCCACGATGTTCCAGTCGGTCAGGGACGTGAGGAGCGCGTCGGCCGTCGGATAGAAGCGGATGCCGGCGTAGAAGGCGATGGGCAGGGCCAGGAACGCCCAGGCGGTGAGGGTCCGCCGCCCACGGAGGGACACACCGGCGAGCATCGGGGTCGACGGGAAGCGGGGCCCCGGGACGGCCCGCGGGCCCCCGGGCCGAGCCTACTTGAAGAACGCGTCCAGCAGCTTCTGCTCCTCGGCGGCCGTCTGGGCGACCGACTCCGGCACCGGCTGTCCCTTGAGGACGATGCGGTCGACCATGTCCATGAAGAGCTTGCGCTGGGCGGTCTCGTTGACGAAGAAGGTCGCCTCGGCGTAGGCCAGGCCCCGGATGAAGGCGCCGTACTTCGGGTGGCTCCGGATCGCGTCGCGCTCGGCCACCGCCTTGCGGGCGGGCAGCTCGCCCACCTTCTCCAGCCACAGCTCCATCGCCGCCGGCGTCGTGATGAACCTCAGGAACTTGGCCGCCGCGTCCCGCTTGGGGCCGGTCGCCTTGGGCGTGATGCCGTTCACCCAGTAGGATGCGAAGTTCGAGCGCTTGCTTTGGTGGGTGGGCAGCTCGGCGACGGCGTACTCGAGGCCGGCCTGGGCGTCGAACGCGGCCAGCCGGAAGGAGCCGTCGACCATCAGGCCCGCCTTCCCCGACTTGAACGCCGTCACGCCGTCGGTGAGGAAGCCGATCTGTCCGACCTTGTGCTTCGTGACGAGGTCGGTGTACCAGCCGACCGCGCGGTGCCCGGCCGCGTTGTTGTACGCCACGCTCCGGCCGTCGGCGGAGTACGGCTGGCCGCCCATCTGGCGGATCAGCACCTCGCGCAGCCAGTGGTGGTCCTGGAGCCCCATGTCGACGGCGATGCCAGCTTGGAGCAGGTTGCCGCCGCCGTCGCGCTTGGTCAGCTTCCGCGCCGCGTCGAGCAGCTCGTCGAGCGTCTGCGGCGGCTTGGACGGGTCGAGGCCGGCCTCCGCGAACAGCTTCTTGTTCCAGAAGAGCGAGAGCGAGCGGACGGCGGTGGGCACGGCGTAGTACTGCCCGTCCACCTTCATCTGCTTCACCAGCGGGAAGAAGTCGCGCTCGATCTCCGCCGCGGGGAACATCTCGGCCGGCAGCGGCTGGAGGAGCTTCGCCTTCAGGTAGTCCTGGAGCCAGCCGTAGAAGAGCTGCACCACGTCGGGCCCTTGGCCGGCCGGGATCGCGGCGGCGATCTTCAGCCGGAAATCGTCGTACGGGACGTGGGTGTGCTTGACCTTGATGCCGGGATTCTCGGCCTCGAAGCGCTTGATGAGCTCGTCGATCGCCTGGACGCGCTGAGCGAACGTGTACTGCCAGTACTCGATCTCCACCGGCTGTGCGGCCGCGCCGCCCGTGAGCGCCAGCGTCACGCCGAGGAACATCACCAGCCACTTGCCCGTTGCCATCGTGCGCCTCCTCTGCGGGGCCTGTCCGCGCGACCGCGAGCGGATCTCCGCCGGGTTCCCGGCGGTCGATGTTCCCAGAGCGACCGAGCGGCGTCAACAGCGTCCCGCGCGCGAGCGGGCGACCGGACGCCGGCCGCGATGCCGCTCCGTGCTACGATCACCGCCGGGTGAGCCAGAGCCCGGAGAACGGCCCCGCGGGTCCGACCCCACCGTCGACCGAAAGCGGTTCGGACCGCGCCGACGCCTCCTCGCCCGGCCAGGAGCGCCGGGGGCGACACGGGCGATGGACCTTCCCGCTCCGGATCCACATCGCCACGCTCTTCGTCGCCCTGATCCTCGCGGCCGGCCTGGCCGTCGTGGGCTACGGATACGTCGCCGCATCCCGCCTCCTGCTCTCGGCCGGCGACGAGGAGTTCCTGCACGTGGCGGAGCGGACGACCGGTCAGGTGCGGAACCTGCTGGCTCCCGCTCGCCTGCTCGTCCAGCTGCTGGCGCGACACCGGATCACACGGTCGGCCACGCTCGAGGCCCGGCTCGAGTCCCTCCCCTTCCTCGTGACCGCCCTGGCCGAGCAGCCCCACATCTCGGCGGTCTACGTGGGCTTCGCGACCGGAGACTTCTTCCTCGTCCGAACCCTCGGGGAGAGTCCGGCGCCGACGCTGGGCGCCCCACCGGGCGCGCACTTCCTGATCCAGAGCCGCACTCGGGACGAGGGGCGCTATCGCTTCCTGGATCCGACACTGTCCATGATCCGGGACGAGCTCCGGCCCGAGTACCGCTTCGACCCGCGGACGCGGGGCTGGTACCAGCAGGCGCACGCGAGCGCGGCCCCGGTCCGAACCAGTCCGTACGTGTTCTTCACGACCCGGGAGGTCGGCACGACGCTCGCTCAGCGGAGCGTCGACGGGGCGGCCGTGATCGGCGCGGACATCACCCTCCGGGCCCTCTCTCGCGAGCTGTCCGACTCGCGGGTCACCCCGTCCGCCCAGGTCGCCCTCGTCGACCCGGAGGGGTTCGTGATCGCGCACCCTCAGGCGGACCGGCTGGTTCGTGGCACGCCTGGCGGCGGGACCGAGCTCCTTCGCCTCGTCGACCTCGGAGATCGCGCGCTGGCGCCCCTCCTCGCGGCCGACGTCCCCCCGAATCGCGGCACTCCCCTTTCACTCGACGGACGCTCGTGGATCGGCGTGAAGCGCACGATCGAGGCGGACACCGGGGACCCGTTGACGCTGCTCCTCGCCGCGCCCCGCGACGAGCTCGTCGCCGGGGCCCGCGGCCTCGCCCAGCGTCAGCTCCTGATCGGGTTCGGCGTGGTCGCGCTTACCCTCGGCCTCGTGTGGCTCTTCGCGCGTCGGATCTCGCGGCCGCTCGAGGCCCTGGCCCGGTCGGTGGAGCGGATCGGCCACGGGGACCTCGACACCCCCCTGCCCGCGATCTGGAACCCCCTGGAGGTCGGCGCGCTGAGCGACGTGACGGAGCGGATGCGCGGGCTCCTCAAGGGCCACATCGAGGAGCGCGCGATCCGGCTGGCGGCCGAGCAGCGGCGGGCGCACGAGCTCGAGATCGCGCGCCAGATCCAGCAATCGATGCTCCCCACCCCGCCCCGCGAGCCGCTCGACGGGCGCTACGCGATCGCCGCCATCCTCCAGCCGGCTCGGGAGGTCGGCGGGGACCTCTACGACTTCCTGCAGGTCGACCGTCGCCTCGTCTTCGTCATCGCCGATGTCGCCGACAAGGGCGTGCCCGCCGCGCTCCTGATGGCGCGGGTGACGGGGTTCTTCCGGGCCATCGCGCGGAGCGAGGCCAACCCCGGGTCGATCCTCCGCGAGCTGGACGCCCGGCTGTCCCAGGGCAACGACGCGTGCATGTTCGTCACGGCGGGATGCGGGCACGTCGACGGCGAGACCGGCGAGGTCCAATACGCGAGCGCCGGGCACGAATTGCCGCTGGTGCGGCGGCTCGACGGCACGACGGTGAGCCTGGCCGCCGAAGGGGGCCCGGCCCTCGGGCTCGACCTCGGTGCCGGATTCCCGCTGTGCACGGGGCGGCTCGCCCCTGGCGACGCCATCCTGCTCTGGACCGATGGGGTGACCGAGGCGTTCGCCGCCGATGGCTCGGTGTTCGGGCTCGAGCGTCTCCGCACGGTCGTCGCCGGCACGCCGGCCGATGCGCTCGACACCCTGCCGGCCCGGCTGGCGGAGGCCGTGGAGCGCTTCTCCGCCGGCGGGGGTCCCCGCGACGACCTCGCCCTCCTCGCGGTCCAGTACCGGCCTGCGGGCGTGGCGTTCGACGCGAGCGAGGGCGAGTGCTGGCGCCTCTCCGTCGCGGCCGAGCCCGAGGACGTGGCGCGCGCGCAGCGACGGATCGAGGCGATCCTGCGGGCCCGCGGAGTGCCGCTCGAAACGGTCCACGACTGCGCCCTGGTGGCCGAGGAGGTCCTGGCCAACATCATGGAGCATGCGTACGCCGGACAGCCCGGATGGGCCGGCGTCGAGGTGCGCGTGCGGGCCGAGGAGATCCGGCTCCGGTTCGAGGACACCGGTCCGCCCTTCAACCCGCTCGATCAGCCCGCGCCGGACCTCGACGCTCCCCTCACCTCGCGCCGCGTCGGCGGCCTCGGTATCCTCCTGATCCGGCACCTGGTGGACGCCTGCGAGTACGCGCGGGACGGCGGCACCAACGTGCTCACGGCGAGCCGCCGGCGCCCGCCCGCGGCTACGTCTCCATGAACGCGTTCAGCTCCGGGGTCGGCACGGCCTGCTCCAGGTAGCCGAACGTGCCCTGGCTCCTCACCTCGCGGGCGGCGCCGAGCAATCCGGTCATGGCCATGCGGTAGAGCGAGGTGGCGAGGCTGATGCGCTTGACGCCGGCCGCCTCGAGCTCCGCCACCGAGAACGACCGGCCCCGGATGCCCACCATGAAGTTGACCGGCTTCGACACCGCGGCGCAGACCGCACGCACCGCGGCCAGGTCGGGCAGGCCGGGAGCGAAGAGCACGTCGGCGCCGGCCCGCTCGAACGCCTGGAGGCGCGCGATCGTGTCGTCGAGGCTCGGGTTGCCCCGGAGGAAGTTCTCGGCCCGCGCGGTCAGGGTGAACGGAAACGGCAGCGCGTGAGCGGCCTCGGCCGCGGCCGCCACGCGCTCGGCCGCGTGACCTGCCTCGAAGAGGGGCCGGGTCGCGTCGCCGGTGGCGTCCTCGATCGAGGCGCCGACCAGCCCGATCTCGGCGGCCACCCGGATGGTCTCCGCCGCAACCGCCGGCGCGTCGCCGAATCCTTTCTCCAGGTCGGCCGAGACCGGCAGCTCGGTCGCGTCCACGATCGCCCGCGCGTGGGCCATCGCCTCCGACCGCGTCACCTTGCCGTCGCGCCGCCCGAGGGTGCCCGCACAGGCGCCGCTCGACGTCGCCAGGGCCGAGAAGCCGAGGCCGGCCAGGACGCGGGCCGAGCCGGCGTCCCACGGGTTCGGGATCACGAAGGCACGCGGCTCTTGGTGGAGCGCTCGGAAGCGGACGGCCTTGTCCGGCTGGCTCATCGGCATGGGCGTCCCTCAGCAGCGCGTGACGTGCGCGGACACCGCAAGCCAGCGGCCTTCGCGACGGGCCCACACGTCCGTGTAGCGGCCGGCGCCCGCGCCGCCGTCCGGTCGTGTGTAGGAGGTGCGCGCGTGGATCAACGCCACGTCCCCCATGATGCGGACGAGGACGTCGTGGGCTTCCAGGTTGCTGATCGAGACCGGCCGCGCGGTCTGCTCGAGGAATCGGTCCCGGTCGACGATCGACCCGTCGGGATTGCTGCAGAGGAAGTCCTTCGCGAGGATCTCGTCGAAGCGCCGCACGTCGGACGTCTGCACGGACCGGATGTAATCCCGATTCAGCGCCAAGAGCACGTCATGGTCCGCCGTTCGCATCGCATCCTCCTTGCGGTCGGACTTTCACTTCCCGACACTTTCACTTCGCGACATTTCTGGGGACCTCCAGTGGGGCGCCAAGGGAAATGTCGGGAAGTGAAAGTCTGACCCCGCCTGTGCGTTGAGGCAGCGAGAGACAGGGATCGGGGCGCGGCCGGGACGGCGTGAGCCACACGACGTCGCCCGTCGCGCCCGGCGGGGGCCCCGATTCGCCCTCGACGAGGGCGACCACCAGCTGGCGCGTCCCGGGCCGCAGGGCGTCGAGCTGCTCCGGGACGCCGCCCGGCGACTGGTGCCCGCGCCCGATGATCACGACGACCTGGGGCGTCCGCGACAGAGCGTCGGCGATCCGCCGAGCGATGACCACGTTGCGCGCGTACCAGCTCTCGAGCATGTGGATCGCGCGGCTCTCGCTGATCCGGTCGCAGTGGACGGCCCGGATCCGGCGCGCGATCGCGCGATCCCGCGCCGGGTCGTCCGGGAGCGCCGAGCGGAGCCGCGCCGGGTCCTCGCCGGCCGCGCCGAGACCGTTGCGGCTGATCCGGCGCGTCACCGCGGGATCCAAGTCGGCGGCGACGACGGGCAGGCCGTGGCGCCGGGCCAGCTCGAACAGCGGCCAGTACATCGTGAAATCCGGCCACCCCTGGGCGGCCCAGGCGAGCTCGCGCTCGACGTCGGCGGGGCCTCCGGAGCCGCGGACCGCGCCGTCGAGCGACGGCTGGCGAGTCTCGGGCATCATCTCGAACGCGACCGCGGGGCCCGCCCCACCCGCCAGCATCTCCTCGAGGATGCGCGCCTGGATCGCGTGGTGCAGCGCGTTGTCGTGGAGCTCTCCCAGGTAGACGACCTCGGCCGGGCGGGCGCGGGCGGCGACGAGGCGCGCGGACGCGGCGAGATCCGCGCTAGCGGGAATGACGATCGACTCCCGGGGCGGCGCATCCGAGCCGGACGGGCCGGCGGCGCATCCAGTCAACGCCAGCAGCCACGCGAGCCGCGCGAGCTTCGTCCCGCTCATCGCGCCATCACCGAGCGAGCAGCGCGACGAGGTGCGGCCACACATGCTCCGCGATCGCCCGGTGGCCGGCCGCATTCGGATGGATGCCGTCCGGCTGGTTCAGCCGGGGATCGGCGGCGACGCCGTCGAGGAGGAACGGCATCAGCGTGGCCCCACCCTGTCGCGCCACGTCCGGGAACACCGCGCGGAACGCCCGCGCGTACGCCGCCCCGTAGTTCGGCGGAACCTCCATGCCGGCGACGAGCACGCGCGCCCCGGCGGCGCGCAGGCGCTCGACGATCGTGCCGAGGTTCGCCCGCATCGCGTCGGTCGAGAGCCCGCGCAGCCCGTCGTTGGCGCCCAGCGCCACCACGGCGACGTCGGGTCGGTTCCGGAGCACCCAGTCCACACGGCGAACGCCTCCGGCGGTCGTGTCACCGCTGACGCCGGCGTTGACGACACGGTAGGGGTAGCCCTCACGCCGAAGCCGCGCCTCGATCAGCGCCGGCCAAGCCTCCTCGGCGGCGACGCCGAGGCCCGCGGTCAAGCTGTCGCCGAAGGCGACGATGACGCGGTCGGCGGCGGCGGCCGGCGCCGCCGTGGCGACGAGCACGACGAGGGCCAGGGCGCCGGCAAGCGTCCGCACGGGCACAGTGTAATATGAAGGCGCGGATGGTCCAGGTCCGTGACCTCGTCATGCGGCTCCGGAGCGCCGCCGGCATCGTGACCATCCTCGACGGCGTCACCCTGGACATCCCGGCGGGGCAGTTCGTCGCGGTGATCGGGCCATCCGGCAGCGGGAAGTCGACCCTCCTCGGGCTCCTGGCCGGGCTGGACCGGCCCACCACCGGAACAGTGCGCATCGACGGCGTGGACCTCTCGTCGCTCGACGAGGATGCCGTCGCGCGGCTCCGGCTCGCGAAGATCGGCTACGTCTTCCAGTCCTTCCACCTGATCCCGACGCTGACCGCCCTCGAGAACGTCGCCATCCCGCTCGAGCTGGCCGGCGACGCCGACGCGGCCGGGCGCGCCGGCGCCCTGCTCGACGAGGTCGGGCTCAAGGCCCGTGTGGGCCACTACCCGGCGGAGCTCTCCGGCGGCGAGCAGCAGCGCGTCGCGCTTGCCCGCGCCGTCGCCAACCGCCCGGGCCTCCTCCTGGCCGACGAGCCCACCGGCAATCTCGACTCGGCCACGGGGACGCAGATCGTCGACCTGCTGGTCGGTCTTCACCGACGCCACGGGACGACGCTCATCCTCGTGACGCACGACCCCGCCCTGGCGGCCCATGCGGAGCGCGTCGTGGAGCTCCGGGACGGCCGCGTCGTCGCGGATCGCGCCGTCGCGTGAGCCCGCACGCAGGTCGGCCGATCGACGCCGCCGGGGCCCTGGCGTGAGCCCGCAAGCCGAAGACCGCGCGACCGACGGCGCCGGCCGCACTCCGCCGCCCGGCGTCCCCTGGCGGCTGGTCGCGGGCCTCGCCTGGCGGGAGACGCGCGGGGCCTGGCGACACTTCGCCGGCTTCCTCGCGTGCATCGCGCTCGGCGTCGGCGCCCTGGTCGCGGTCCTGAGCGTGGCGGCGACCCTCGATCGCTCGCTGGGACGCGAGGCGCGCGCGCTCCTCGGCGGCGACGTCGAGCTGCGCTCCGCCCGCCCCCTCGACGCCGCCGCCCAGGCGCCCGTCAGGGAGCTCGTCCGTCAGGGAGCCACCGTCGCCCAAGTGCGCGAGCTGGTGGCGATGGCGCGGAATCCGGCGGGCGGCGGCTCGCTCCTCGTCGAGCTCAAGGCGGTGGACGGCGGCTACCCGCTGTACGGCCGGCTCGACGTCACGCCGGCACGACCGCTCGACGCGCTGCTCGCCAGCGGCGGCGTCGTGGTGGAAGAGGCGCTGCTCACCCGGCTGGGCCTCGGAATCGACGACCCACTCACGATCGGCGACGCGACGCTGACCGTGACCGGCATCGTCCGGAAGGAGCCCGACCGCGCGGCCTCGCTCTTCACCCTGGGCCCGCGGGTCCTCATGAACGCCGCGAGTCTCGACGCGACGGGCTTGGTCCGCCCGGGAAGCCGCGTGCGGCACCGGACGCTCGTGAAGCTCCCCGCGGCGCTCGAGCCGACCGCGGCTCGGGGGACGCTGGTCGAGGCGATGGCCGATCCCGCGATCCGCGTCGCGACCTTCGACGAGGCTCAGCCGGGTCTCCGGCGCTTCTTCGACCAGCTCACCGCCTACCTCCGACTCGTCGGGTTGACCAGCCTCTTCGTCGGCGGCATCGGGGTGGCAGCCGCGGTGCGCGCGTTCCTCGGACGGAAGATCGCGACCATCGCGATCCTGCGGTGCCTGGGGGCGAGCGCGCGGACGCTGACCGCCGTCTACGTGACGCAGGCGCTCGCGCTCGGCATCCTGGGTAGCCTGGCGGGGGCGCTGCTGGGCACCTTCGTCCAGCTCCTTCTCGGACCGCTGCTCCAGCCGTTCGTGCCCTTCGACCTCGACGGGCGACCCGCGCCGCTGGCCATGGGCACCGGCATCCTGGCCGGCTGCCTGGCGACCGCGCTCTTCGCGCTCTGGCCCTTGCTCTCGGCCCGCGCCGTCTCGCCCGCGATCCTGCTGCGGCACCCGGTCGACGCCGGGAGCGTGCGACCACGGCGGCCGTGGGGCACGGCGACGGTCATCGCGGGAGGTCTGGCCGCGCTCGCGCTCTGGCAGGCCGGGCCGCTCCGGATCGGCGCCGTGTTCCTCGCCGCCGCCGCCGGTGCGCTCGCCGTCCTCACGCTCGCGGCGTGGGGCACCCGGGCGCTCGTCGCGCGCCTCCCCCGGCCGCGGTCCCTGGCCTGGCGCCACGGCTTGAGCGGACTGGTGCGGCCCGGCAGCCAGGCGGTCGGGGTCACCGTCGCCCTCGGAATCGGCGTGACGCTCCTCACCGCCGTCGCGCTCCTCGAGCGGGGGCTTGGGCGTCAGCTCGATCTCGAGCGCCGCCGCGAGGCCCCCTCCTTCTTCTTCGTCGACGTCCAGCCGGACCAAGCGGAAGCGTTCCGGGAGACGATCGCGGGGATCCCGGGCGCCACGCCGCCCGAGCTGGTCCCCGTGGTGCGCGGGCGGCTCCACGCGATCGACGGCCAGCCGATCGAGCGCAGCCGCTGGGCCGGGCGGGCCGAGGCGTGGCGCGTGACGCGCGAGTACGTGCTGACGTTCGCCGCGGCGCCGCCGGTGGGGACGGTGATCACGCGCGGCCGCTGGTGGTCGCCGGATGACGGCGGGCGCGCGTGGATCTCGGTCGAGGGCGAGACGGCGCGCGCCCTGGGCGTCGATCTCGGCGGCACCCTGACGTTCGACATCCAGGGCGTCCAGGTGAGCGCGGAGGTTCTCAGCATCCGCAAGGTGGACTGGCAGACGCTCGGCGCGAACTTCTTCGTCATCTTCTCGCCGGGCCCGCTCGACGGCGCGCCGCTGGCCTATCTCGGGACGGCCCGGGTCCCGCCGGGCGCCGACGGCGCGGTCCAGGAGCGCGTCGCCGCGGCCTTCCCGAACGTGACGGCGATCCCGGTCCGCGACGTCCTCCAGCGCGTGACGGGCGTGCTCGACCGCATCGCGGTGGCGATTCGCCTGGTCGCGCTCTTCGTGCTCGGCGCCGGCCTGACCGTCATGGCCGAGGCCTTGGTCCAGAGCCGCGCCCAGCGGCTCTACGAGTCGGTGCTCCTGCGGACCATCGGCGCCACGCGCGGCCGGGTCGCGCGCGCGTTCGCCGTCGAGTACGGCTGCCTCGGTCTGGTGGCGGGACTCGGCGGGGCGCTCACGGGCGGCCTGACCGCGTGGATCGTCCTCCGGTTCGTGCTCGACGTGCCGCCCGTCTTCGAGGTCGCGCCGCTGGCCGCCGCCCTCGCCGCCAGCGTCGCCCTGGCGGTCGGCGTGGGCTTCCTCGGCACGTTCCGGCTTCTGGGACGGAAGCCTCTCCCCGTCCTGCGACGCGAGTAGAGCCGGGCCCGCGCGCCGACGTCAGGCGACTTCGCGGGCGGCGACGCTAAGCATCGGCGCGACGACGGGCAAGGCCAGCGCCCGCCCCGGAGCGCACGTCCGCGTCCCGCGGAGTATGATGGCTCCCTGGGCCCCCGCCCTCGACACGGCCCCGCGGCCGAAGGAGCCTCGATGACCGTCGTCCACGTGAGCATCGCCTGCGCCGGAGACTACGTGTCCCGCCGGGAGCCCGTCCGGGAGGAGCACATCGATCGGCTGCGGCGCCTGCGGGCGGCGGGGATCCTGGTGGCCGGCGGCCCCGCACCCGACGGCCGGAGCGTCGATCTCTTCTACCGCGTGCCGCACCGGGACGCCCTGCGCTCCATCGTGGAGGAAGATCCCTATCGCCGCGTGGGCGCGTGGACCGGCTACGTCCCGCGGGACTTCGAGACGTTCGTCGATCCGTGGGACCCCGAGCCGCCGGTGGTGCTCGACGGCTCCCGGCCCGCGACGATCGTCGAGGGCGCGACCGCCGATCGCGACATGGCCCAGCTCGCGCTTGTCGAGCTGCGCGGCGCGGGTCGCGTGGTGTTCGGCGGCTTCCTTCCCGGAGGGGCCACCCTGGCCGTGGCGCGGACGGCGGACCCCGACGAGGCGACGGCGTGGCTCGCCGAGAGCGGCTCCTGGAAGCCGGGCGACCTCACCGTCCGTCCCTGGCTCTACGTGATCTGATCCCGATGCCTGAAGGAGCTCCGCGATGGCGATGACGAAGATCGAGCGGGTCCGGGCCGCGCTGTCCGGCGCCGAAGTCGATCGGCCCCCGTTCAGCGTCTGGTATCACTTCGGGCTGCAGCACGCTCCCGCCGAGCGCACGGCGCAGACCCACCTCGAGTTCTTCGCAGCCCACGACCTGGACTGGCTCAAGGTCATGAACGACTACTCCTATCCCATGCCGCGGGGGACCGAGACCGTGACGGAAGTCCGCGATCTCAAGCGGATCACGCCCCTCGACGTGCGGCAGGGGCCGCTCGGGGAGCAGCTCGAGGCGGTTCGCCTGATCGGCCTCGAGCTCAAGGGCAAGGCGCTCCTCGTGGACACGGTCTTCAGTGCCTGGAACACGGTCCGGCGGAACGTCCTGAAGGAGGCCATGGGTCCCTTCATGCAGGAGCACCCCGTCGAGCTGGAAGCCGTCCTGACCGTGGTCAACGACAACTTGATCCGCTACGCGATCGCCAGCCTCCACGGCGGCGCCTCGGGGATCTTCTATTCCGTTCCCGCCACCAGCGAGTCGGTCACGGCGGAGCAGTACGAGCGGTTCATGCGCCCCTTCGACCTCGCGTTCCTCGAGGCCATCCGGCCCTTCGGGGAGTGCCACATCCTGCACGCCCACGGGAGCGGGCTCTACCTGGACCGTCTGCTCGACTATCCGGCGCACGCGATCTCGTGGGCCGACCGCGAGTCGGGCCCGCCGCTCACGCTGATGCGGCAGCTCACCCCGCGGGTGCTGGTGGGGGGCATCGACCACGTGAACTTCCCGTACACGTCGGCCGCGCGGGTCCGCGAGCAAGTCCGCTCGGCCGTCGCGGAGGCCGGAGCGCGGAAGCTCTTCATCGCGCCGGGGTGCGCGCTCCCGACCTACAGCTTCCCCGAGTTGATCCGCGCGGCGCGGGCCGAGCTGGGCAAGGACTGACCGCCGCTCGGCACGGGCCGGGCGGACGCGCCCCGCGTTACGCGCTCAGGACGGGCGCTCCGCGCGCTGATATCCTCCGCTGGGCGCCGGACCCCGCGTGATACAGTCGAGCGCCGTGGAGCCATCCGGCCTGGGTGTCGGGTTCGGGATGGCATCCGCGCTGGCGTCGGCTCTCGGCTGGACCCTGGTGTCGCTCGTCGCGCGCGACCTCACCGCACAGCTCCCGAGCCTGTCCCTGAACATCATCCGCTCCGCCGGCGCCAGCGTGCTGCTGGTGCCGATCGCTCTCGCCTTCGGGGACGTCCGGTCGCTCGGACAGGTCAGCGCGCTCGCCTGGGCCTGTTTGGCGGTCAGCGTCCTGGCCGCGCTCGGCGTCGGCGACACGGCGTTCTTCGAGAGCACGAAGCTCCTCGGCCTCGGCCGCGCGATGACGATCGCCACCGCGGGGCATCCGATCCTCGCCAGCGTGCTCGCCCTCTGGTGGTTCGGCGAGCGGATCACGGCCACGGTGGCGATGGGCTCGCTGGTCACGCTCGGAGGACTCGTGCTGATCCTCGGCGAGCGTCGGGACGAGGCCCTCGGTCCCCTCAACGGGCGGCGCCGTGGGCTCGGCCTGGCGCTCCTCGCGGCGCTCGCCTGGGCAGTGAGCGCCGCGCTGATGAAGCCGCCGGTCCAGGAGATCGATCCGCTGACCATCCAGGCGGTGCGGCTACCCGGAAGCGCGCTCATCCTCTGGGCCACGCCCTGGGCGCGGGGCACGGTGCGCACCCTGTGGGCCCGGAGGCTCGCGGTCCGTCGACGGGTCGTCCTCCTGGCCGCACTCACCGCCATGAGCGCGGTCTGCTACCTGGCGGGGCTCAAGTACGCGGGAGTGACCCTCGGCACCGTCCTGTCCTCCGTCTCCCCGTTGTTCGCGCTGCCGATCGGGCTCGTGGCGTTCGGCGAGCGCATGACCTGGCGGGCGACGGTCGGGGCCGCGCTGGCGGTGAGCGGCATCGCCATCTTGAGCCGCTGACGGCCAGCAGGAGGTCAGCCGATCGGGCCGCCGCGGCCGCCGGCGCCCGAACGCCGCGATGGACTGGAGTCCGCCCGGACGGCCTGCTAGCATGCGTCCCGCGAACGTCACGGTCACCGGGCCTCGGCGCGCCGCTGGAGGATCTCTGATGCCGACGATGAGAGTCATGCAGATCCAGGACCGCTGGAGCCCCGACAGCATCCGGGCCGCGGAACGGCCCGTCCCCGAACCCGGGGCCGGCGAGGTGCTGCTTCGCATGGAAGCGGCCTCGCTGAACTACCGGGATTGGGTCATGGCCAACGGCGGGTACGGGCGGCGCGGCGGCACCCTGCCGCTCGTCCCGTGCTCCGACGGGGCGGGCCGGGTGGTGGCGGTGGGCGCGGGAGTCACGCGGGTCGCCGTCGGCGATCTGGCCTGCCCGATATTCTCGCAAACCTGGTGGAGCGGCCCGTTCCGCGAGCATCACTGGGCCGGCACACTCGGGGGACCGCGTGACGGGGCCATGCAAGAGTACATGGCCCTCAGCCAGGAGGGCGTGGTCCGCGCCCCGCGTCACCTGGATGCGGTCCAGGCCGCGACCCTCCCCTGCGCCGCCGTAACCGCGTGGAGCGCCGTCGTCGCGCAGGGCCGGGTCAAGGCGGGAGACGCCGTGCTGGTTCAGGGCACCGGCGGCGTGTCGCTCTTCGCGCTTCTGTTCGCGAAGATGCACGGCGCGCGAGTGATCGCCACCTCGTCGAGCGACGCCAAGCTCGAGCGGGTCCGGGCGATGGGGGCCGACCACGTCGTGAACTACAAGACCACTCCCGACTGGCACAAGGCGGCGCGCGAGATCACCAACGGCGTGGGCGTCGATCTCGTGGTCGAGGTGGCCGGCACCCTCGATGCGTCGGTGCGGGCCGTGCGCACGAGCGGCACGTGCGCCCTCATCGGCGTGCTGGCCGGCGCCACGGCTCAGCTCGGCCTGGGCGCGGTGGTCACGCAGAACATCCGCCTGCAGGGCGTGACCGTCGGGAACCGCGATCACTTCGAGGAGATGGCGCGCGCCATGGAGATGCACGGGACGGCGCCACCGGTCGATTCGCGACTCTTCGCATTCGAAGAGGTCGGCGCGGCGATCAAGGCCCTGCCCGAGGGTCAGCACTTCGGGAAGGTCTGCAGCCGCTTCTAGCCGCGCGACCCCGGCCGACCGCCGGGGTCGCGGGCCGTCAGCCGCTGGAAGCGTGCGGGCTCAGGCCGCCCGTCGGAGCAGCGCCGGGGGCGTGCTGTCCACCCTGAGGCGCACCGGGCGCGTGACGGTCTGCGGGCCGTCCAAGTACCCGTCCACCTCGAGATGCACCCACTCGGGGAGGTCCCGCCGGAGTCGTGCCGCCATCTCCCAGATGCGTGTCGCCGGCGCGCGCCCGAGGTCGAGGCGCACGGTGGCGCTCCGCGACAGCAGCCCGCAGCTGACGTCCACCGTGAGGTCGCTCCGCAGAGCCTCAGCCGGAAGCTCGGCCGCCACCCTGTGGAGGAGCGCCGTCGCTCGGCGGTCCCGGCGATTCTGGAGCGCCGCCAGGAGCGCGATCGGACCGACCCCCACGAGACATGCCACGACCAGCGAGAGCACGTTCGCCAGGATCGTCATCGTGCGCCTCCTCCTAGGCCAGGCCGCGGCGCGCCGCCGAGTAGGCAGGCCCCTGTCGGAGCAGGGCGCGGCCCGCCTGGATCAGCGAGAAGCCCAGCCGCTCGCGGAGTGAGTGGCGGTGGTCGCGCTCCCGATAGGCCTGTCGCAGGAGCGCGCCGAGCGCCGCCGCGCGCTCCGTCTCACGCTCCCGCTCGCGCATCAGGACGGCCGTCAACAGGTCATGCGTGTCGAGCATCGTCATTGTTCCTCCTTCGGCTCGAAGGGTATGGTAAGCTCGGCCTAGTGGCAATATCCAATCAGGCACATTGGATGTATCGTGGGAGCGTACGGGCGAGGGGCGTCGCCGCGCTGGGCCGGCGGGGCAAGGAGGGAGCACGCCAATGAGTTCGCGCAAGAACGACCCAATCATTGGGAGACCTGACCCGGAGTCCGGCGAGGCCCTCTACCTGCAGGTCGCCCGGGACATCGAGGAGGCGCTCAGGAGCGGACGGCTCCACCTGGGAGATCGGCTCCCTGCAGAGCGTGAATTGGCCTTAGACCTGGGCGTGAGCCGAACGACCGTCACGGGCGCCTACCAGGAGCTTCAGGCCCGCGGCATCCTGCGTGGACACGTGGGGAGGGGCACCATCGTCGTCGGGACGCCGCCGGACGCGCGGCACGCCGCCCTACCCTGGGCGCAGCGCGTCGCCCCCGTCGCGATCCAGGGATTGCAGATCGCGTACTCCGCGCCGGACGGGCCCGACGTGATCGGGTTCGGCGTCGGCCTGCCGGACCCGCGCCTCTATCCGGTCGACACGTTGGACTCGCTGCTCCACGCA
>JBIOVM010000068.1:0-7425 GCA_044867785.1 Candidatus Rokuibacteriota bacterium
CCGCCGCGCTGCGTCGTGACCCCGAGCGCGCGGATCTCCTCGGCCGAGGAGAAGGCGAAGTGCGAGAAGGCCCCCTGCACGATGACGAACGAATCCACGACGTGGGCCGGCCCCCGGCCGTGGCCGGTGATCGCCGCGCTGAGGAGCTTCCCGCCGAAGCTGTGTCCCACCAGGTGAATCCGTAGCCCCCGCGTGCGGCCGGCCTGGAGGCCGCCGAGCAGATCGTAGACGCCGCGGCTCCCGACGATCCCCGCGCGCTCCTTCATCGTCCACACGGTGAACACGTTGGCCCAGTCGATGAAGCGGCTCGGCACCGCGGCACCGCCCCCGCCCGCTTCCGACGCTCCGCCGCCCGGGGCCGGCGTCCGCGCCGGCTGCCAGCGCGCGGCCACCGCCGCCGGCGAGCCGCCGAAGACCGGCTCGCCGGGCACGTCGCTGGGAGGCGCGCCGTCTTCCGGGCGCCGGCCCGCGTCTCGCCACCCGAACAGGATGGCGACGACCGTGGCGCCCTCCTCCCGCGTCAAGGGCGAGCCGTTGCGTTCCTTCTCGAGGAGCTCGGCGAGCCGGGTGACCTCGGCGCCGAACGTCGCCCGGCTCGTGGCGCCCGGGAACGCCGCCCGCGCCCAGGCTTCCAGCCGAGCGCGCAGCGCATCCCCCGTGACCGGCGCCGTGCCGCCCTCGAGGAGGGACGCGTCCGACTCGCAGTCCCCCGGCGAAACCGGGAAGACGGCGGACGGCCAGTAGATCCCGACCAGGACCGGCCGGAAGTCGGGACCGAGGGCGGCCGGCTTCCGCGCCTTCAAGCCGTCGATGACCTGCCGATACCGACACTCCGCGGTCGACTCGTCGTTCCACCAGCCGTGGCTGAACACGACGACATCCGTGGCCTCCGCGGCCGCCGCGAGGATCTGATCCCGTGCGCCCCGGCTTTCCGGCCGCAGGTCTCCGCGCTCGTCGTAGGAGACACGCAGCCCGGGGCCCGCGAGGCCGGGGGCCTCCGGTCGCGCGGTCTCACGACAAGCGCCGACCGAGAAGGCCGTCAGCGCCGCCAGGAGACACCCGACGGCGAGGCGCCGCGTCCGGCGTGACCGGCTGGGGCCGCGGGGAAGTGATCGGGCGTCCATCGCGGGGTCGTGCGGGGACCGGCCGCCGTGCGTCAAGGCGCTCTCCGATGCGTTAGGGGAGGAAGGATCGGAGCTGCTCCCGGATCAGATGGGAGGGCTTGGCCTTGTTCCAGAACACGTGCCCCTCGCCCTCCAGGCGCTCGATCTGCTCCCAGGTGATGCCCGGGGGATATGCGCCCTCGTGATGGAGTCCGATGACGCGCTGGGTGTCGTCGAGCAGCGGAGCGCCGGAGCTCCCGCCCATGGTCGAGCATCGATGCTCGAGGCGTCCATCGGCGCCCAGCCGGAGCTCACAGTCGGAGGACGCCTTCTTCGCCAAGCCCGCCGGATGGTGGATGAGGTGTCCCCGGGAGACCCGGGTGAGCGCCTGGTCGGCGAGCGGGAACGGCGCCCGCGCCGTCGGCCCCGCGGCCGGCGGCGATCCCAGGTCGAGCAGCGCATAGTCGAGGGGTTGATCGAACTTGAGGACCCGCGTGCAGCGCGCCCGGATCACCGCCTCGGGCGCGGGCTGCCGGTCGAAGTCGAAGTGGATCGCGATGTCCGAGCAGTCGGGCGCCGGCCGCCCCTGCGAGGCCCGGAAGGCCGGGGAGCGGTCCAGGCAATGGAAGTTCGTGAGGATCGCCTGAGGCCCGACGAGGAACCCGGTGCAGGTGACGCCGCTGCCGATGAAGAGCTTCGCGACCGACGCCAGCAGCTCCTCCCGGAAGCGGTTGCGCACCCGGGCGATGTCCTCCCAGCTCGACACCACGCTCTGGGGGATGACCCGCTGGGGAAGTCCGCGGACGACTTCCGTGACCGCGAAGGAGACGCCGTCGAGGGGCGGCGTCCCCGTCACCTGGACCCGGAGCACGTCGGCCGGGAAGACTTCCGTGTACCAGGTCGGCGTCTGCGCGAGCTCCGCGGCCGTGTAGCGGGCCAGCGCCGTGCCGTCCCCGGCGCGGACCGTCACGGCGAAGTCGGTTCCGAGGGGGACGACGATCGCGCCGAAGCGCAGCCGGAGGTAGGTGGCATCGGGCTCCTGGATTCGACCTTCCCACAGCACGCCGTCGCCGCGGTCCCGGAAGGCGCCCGCCACCAGCGGCGGCACGACGGCGCGCACCGCGGCGTCCTCGTAGACCTGGGCGGCCGCCGTCCCCGCCGTGACGGCGAGAACGGCCATGAGGCCGGCCGGGATCAGTGCGCGGCGCCGCACCGGATCGCGCAGGTGTAGTCGCGGATGCCGGAGAGAGGCTGCCGGCGGTCACCGGCCAGCCGCAGCTGGGGCGTACCCTCGAACCGGGCCTCCCGGATCTTGCGCAGCACCTTGAGCTCGTCCACGTAGATCACCCAGTACCGCGACTGCGGCGAGTCGTCCGCCGCGGCCAGACGGCGGACGTCCCGGACCTTGAGCGTGACGGGTGCCTGCAGGTCGCGCCCGTCCCGCTGTCCTTCCACGATCCGCACCTCGTCGCTCGGCTCCTTGCGGACGTCGACGGGCTGGAGCTCGCAGGCGCTGCTCCCGCAGTCCTTGAGCGTGAGCGCGTCGTGCTCGAGGGCCAGCGCTCGGCGGAAGTTGATGCGGCCGAAGGCGACCAGCCGATCCAAGGTGTCGCTGAAGTCGGCCGTGTAGAGGATGCGCTCCTTGACCTCCTTCGGCGAGCGCGCGCGGGACTGGACCTGCACGAGCGAGGCCAGCCCGGTGACGTACGGCGTCGCTACCGACGTGCCGTCGAGCGTCCCGTAAGCGTTCCCGAACAGCGTGCTGACCGCCTGCCCGATGGCCGCGACGTCGAACACCGGACCGTAGTTCGATCCGACGGCCGGATCCTGCGCGTTGGTCCACCGGTCCTGCCCGGTGGCGTCCAGCGCCACCACGCTGAGGACGTTGTCCCCCGACTCGGAGTCGCGGTCGGCCGTCAGGCACGCCGGGATGATGCGGCACTGGCTCGACTGCCGGATCTCGCGCCCGTCGTTGCCCGCCGCCGCGACGAACAGGGTGTCGCGGCGATAGGACTCGATGATCCGCTCGAGCCGCGTCGGCCGATCCTCCATCTTGTGGCGGAAGCTCAGGTTTACCAGGGCCGGTGGGCCGGTCGGAATCGGGTGGGAGTCGTCGATCATGCTGGCGAGCTTCGCGATCGGGTCGTCGTCGTCCTCCAGCCGCTTGCCTCGGCTGTCGGTCTCGTAGACCCAGAGCGAGGCTCTCGGGTTGACCCCGAACATCGACAGACCCTGCCGACGGGCGCCGATGATGCCGGCGACGTGGGTCCCGTGGTCCCACCGCTCCTCCAGCGCCTGGCGGACGCTTCCGCACGCGCCCACGCGCTGCGGCTGCGGCGGATCGGCCGGCGAGCGCGGGAGGTAGTCGGAGACGACGACGGCGCGGCGCCCGCCGGCCACGAACCCGCAGTGACCGTCGTCCACATGGGAGTCCCAGACACCGATGAGCACGCGGCCGAGCGGGGCCGGGAACGAGTCCGGTTGCACGTAGGGGTAGCCCATCCGCTTGAGCAGCGTGACGTACGCGGCTTCCGTGACGCCCCCGACGCCGACGGGCGCGGGGACGTGGGAGTCCTGCTTCTGGACGGCCGACGGCACCGTGTAGAAGAGGGAGCGCTTGTCGACGGTCAGGGCCTTCCGGTCGTCGAGCGTGTCCCGCACCTTGTCCACCGTCTGCACGATGCGCTCGAGATGCTCCTCCGACCGGACGCTCAAGGTCAGCGAGTAGGCCAGCGACGGCAGCCGGATGCGGCCGCCCGGGTACGACGGGCTCAGGACGTCTTCCTTGTTCAAGTTGCGGATGGTGCGCATGCACCGGTCGTCGAGCGCCTCGCAGCCGCCCCGGCGACTCACGAGATCGCGCAGGTTCTCCTGCTTCGGGTCGTAGGGCACGAGCACGGTGGTCCGGTATGTGCGGATGGAGACGGCCGGCACGCAGAGGACGTAGCGCGGCAGCGCGCGGCTGGGGCACCCCTCGGTGGGCGCGGTCGCGTCGGCCGGCGCCCGGACGTTTCGCCATTCGTACCGCCCCGCCTTGGTGCGCGCGCACACGTGCGGGTTGACGGCGCACAGGTATTCCTCGAACGCGGGCGCGACGGTCGAGCCGACGAGGCGCTCGGTGTCCCGCAGGATGTCCGCCGGCGTCCCGCCCTTCTCGTCGACGTGGGGGACGAGCGGGACGAGACCCTGGCGGCCGAGCTCGGCCATCACCTCGCCGTAGGTCGCCGACGCCACGCCGCCCTCGAAGCGGATCGTCACGGTCTCGGGCGCCGCCTGTACCGTCGCCTTGTCGGCGGCGGCGGGGCCGCGCGACCCCTGGGCGGAGAGAGCGGAAGGGAGCGCAGCCAGGATGCACAGGAGCGCGACGCGGAGCGAGCGCCGACCCCTGGGCCACGCCGCTCGCGACGAACGCGGCGCGCGCTCGGCTGCTCCTCGGCGGGTCAGGCGAGTTCTGGCGTGCGGACCCTTCATCACGCCTGCTTCTGAACCCCTCGACGAATCTACGGTTCCATGCCGCGGGCTGTCAAGCAGGGTGTGGCGCACGCGGGGGCCCGAGTTGCCGGCATCGGCACGTCGACCTATAGTTCGAGGGCGGCGCGCGGTCGCGAAGGGCCGCCGCTCGAGCGGCGCCAGCTCTGGCAAGAGGCCTTCGCCGTGCCGGCAGGATGGACGGATCGGCCCCAAGCCTGCCGTCCACGCTCGGGTCGAGCCTGCGATCGGACCGCTCGAAGCGGGTGCGCGGAGTCGACGAGAGGAAGAGGGAAGCGTGACGCTGCTCGAGACCATCGGTCGGACGCGACTCCTTCCGCTGCGGCACCTGGTCGCGGCGGAGAGCGCCCGGATCCTCGTCAAGCTGGAGTACGAGAACCCGACGGGCAGCATGAAGGACCGCATGGCGCTGGCGATGGTCGAGGCCGCCGAGGCGGATGGCCGGCTGCGACCCGGCGGCTCGGTGATCGAGTACACGGGCGGCAGCACCGGCGTGTCGCTCGCCTTCGTGTGCGCCGCGAAGCGCATCCCGCTCCAGATCGTGACGTCGGAGGCCTTCAGCAAGGAGAAGCGGGCGCACATGGCGGCGCTCGGAGCGCGCCTGACGCTGGTTCCCAGCCCGACCGGCGGGACGACGAAGGCGCTGACGCTCGAGATGATCGAGGTCGCGCGCCGGCTCGCCGCCGCGCCCGGAAGCTACTGGACGGACCAGCTGAACAACACCGACCAGCTCCGGAGCTACGAGCGGATGGGCGAGGAGATCTGGGAACAGACCCGTGGACAGGTCAGTGCGTTCGTCCACAGCGTCGGCACGGGCGGGTCGTTGCGGGGCATCTCCACCACCCTGCGGGCCCACGACAAGGCCGTGCGCGTCGTGGCGGTCGAACCGTCGGAGTCGGCGGTGCTGTCGGGCGGGCCGAGCGGGTCGCACAAGATCGAAGGCACCGGTGCCGGGTTCGTCGTGCCGCTCTGGGCCGGCGAGCTCGCGGACGAGATCCGGACGGTCTCCACGCCAGACGCGATGGCGACCGCCCGGCAACTCGCCCGGCTGGAAGGCATCTTTGCCGGCACCTCGACGGGAGCCAACGTCGCGGTCGCGCTGCGGGTGGCCGAGCGGCTGGGATCGGGCCACACGGTGGTCACGGTGGCGGTCGATTCGGGGATGAAGTACCTGAGCACCGAGCTCTACGCCGACGCCTGAGCGGCAGCACGGCCTCAGCGCCGGCCCGATTCCCCTCATGCTCGCCGTGTGGCTCGGGACGAGATCGGAGCGTGAGGCCCGCGCGACATCTCCCCGCAGAGGACGCGTGCCGTCGCGCAGGGTGCCGCCCAGCTGATCGCTCAGCTGACCGTCCCTGCCGCCGTCAGAGCGTCACCTGCGCGCCACGGTGTCGTGGGACCGGACGAGCTCGCGCCCGCGTCGTGGCCGTGGTGCGGGCGCCTCCGCTCGGTGGCGCCCTTCAGGCGGCGTGCGGTGAGGAGGTCGGCCGGCCAGGGGCGGGCTGCAAGAGTCAGAGCCCGCGCTCTTCCAGGCCGGTCATTCCGCGGTGACGCCGCGCTGCGCGCTGGCCAACTCGTGGGGGCACTCGGCTTGCACCGCGAGGGATCACGAGCGCGCCGGCCTCCGGAGCCGACGGACGAAGGACACCGGGGCGCCTCACCCCGGTCGATCCGTGCGAGAGGACGAGCCGACGCGCGTGCAAGGAGGTCCGCATCATGCCGAGCAGGAACGTGGTCCGACAGGCGAGGCGCGACAAGCGTGAAGGGAAAGCCGCATCGACCCAGGCCGGGGAGTTTGTCCACGAGGAGATACGCCACATCCGCGAAGGCAAGCACGGTGCGCGGTCCGCGAAGCAGGCCATCGCGATCGGCTTGTCGAAAGCCCGACGGGCCGGGGTGAACCTGAGACCGCCTCCGAAGGGGCGGGTCAGCGAGAGGACGCGACGGAGCGCGGAGCGTGCCTACGCGCGCGGTCATGGCGCCCCGGCGCGCCGAAAGCCGTCTCCCCGCCGCGCTCGGGCGGTCGAGACCGCTCTCAAGCGGGAAGGCCGGCGCGCGGCATCGCGCGAGGCGCTGTCGCGACAGGCGCACTCGGCCGCCGCCCGGCGCAGTCGCGGGGAGCGATCCGCGGCGGCCAGGAAGGCGGTTCGCACCAAGGGGCCGGCCCAGCGCTCCGCGGCCGCTCGAAAGGCCGCCCGCACCAGGCAGGTGCGCTCGACGTAGCGGAACGAGACGCGACCGGGCGCTGCCTCCCGACGGTGGCGCCCGGTCGTCGGGGCCGTACCGCTCACGAGGACAGATCGAGGGCTCGGGCGATCGGCGCTCGGCGTCGGCGCGTTGGGATGCTTCCTCCGGACGGTGGCCGCCGCCGGCCCGCCACGGTCACCACCTGGCCCTCCTCGGCTGGGTCGCGCCGATGATCCTGGGCGTGTCGGCCCGCGTCTTTCCGATGTTCTTCGTGGCCGGCCTCGTTGTCATCGGTGGACGTTCCGCGCGAGCACCTCGATCGTGTCCTCGGCGATCACTCGCTCCTCGTCGGCGGGGATGACGTAGGCCGGCAGACGAGTCCCCTCCGAGCTCAGTCGCCCTTCGCGACCCACCGTCGAGGCGTTGAGCGCGGGATCCAGGACCAGTCCGGCCCATTCCATGCCCGCGCAGATGCGAGCGCGCACCTCGGCGGCGTGCTCGCCGATGCCGCCGCTGAACACCACGGCATCGGCCCCGCCCAGGGCCGCCAGATACGCCCCCAGGTACTTTCGAGCCCGGTAGCAGAAGACCTCCACGGCCAGCCGCGCGCGCGCGTCGTCCCGCTCGCGCGCGAGCAGGTCCCGCA
>JBIOVM010000069.1:0-64398 GCA_044867785.1 Candidatus Rokuibacteriota bacterium
CCGCATCACGCCGGATGCGCCGGGATGGGTCCGCCGGCGGCGGGCCCGTCCCGGCCGTCGGTCCTCGCTATCGCCGGACCACCGGAGCCGTCATCGCGCCGGCCGGCACCTGACTCTGCGGCAGCACTCGCCACAGCGCGCCGGGTGGGTTCGCCGTCGCGCCCTTGTCATCGAGGTAGAAGCAGTAGCAGTTGACGGCGAGGACGAACCCGTCCTCGTCGAGGTCCCCGGCGGTGAACTGGAGGTTCGTCTGGAGCGTCTCCTGGAGCTGCCAGCGGGAGCCGTCCCAGCCGACGGCCCAGAGCCTCCCCGAGCACCAGTCGCCCACCAGATAGACCTTGCTCATGCCCCCGTAGTTCGCCACGCCCAGGCCCTGCGCGGAGCAGCCGAACCCCTCCGTGAGCTTGGTCGCCCCGGGATAGGGCTCCTGGTGCGGATACTCCGCCACGGGCAGGACACCCACCACCGAGCAGTTCTCGGTCGGGCCGGTCAGCGGATGACAGTGGGACGCCTGGTTGTGCCGCCAGCCATAGTTCTCCCCGCCCTTGCTGGAAGCCGGCTGGTAGTCGATCTCCTCCCAATGGTTCTGGCCGACGTCCGCGATGAACAGGTCTCCGCTGCGCCGGTCGAAGTGGAACATGTACGGGTTGCGCAGTCCGGAGGCCCAGATCTCCGGCCGGGCTTGCCGGATGCCCGCGAAGCCCTGCTCCGTCACGCCGAACAGAGACATCATCCGGTCCTGCATGGCCCGCGCCATCGGGTTCGTCGGCGGGACTCGGTACTGCTCGGTGTCGGGGACGTCGACGTCGATCCGGAGCATCTTGCCGAGAAGAAGGTCCATCCGCTGGCCGGCGTCCAGGAGGTCCCCCTCCCAGCCTCCGTCGCCCTTGCCGACGTACAGGAACCCGTCCGGCCCGAAGGCGATCGTCCCGCCGTAGTGGTTGTAGTACGGCTGCGGGATGTTCAGGATGACCTTCACCGTCTTGTTCGCCTGCTCGGTCGTGATGCGGTCCGGACTGGCGCGGTCGACGGTGTACCGGGCGACGATCGAGGCGCCGTTGAAGGGCAGCGACGAGTAGTGGACGAAGATGTGCCCGTTGTCCTTGAACTTCGGGTGGAAGGCCACCGACCAGAGGCCCTGCTCGACGAAGCCGGTCTGCACCTCGGAGCCGAGCGGGTTCGTCTTGGTGAGGTCGAGGAACGGCTCGGGCAGCACCCGGCCCTCCTTGGTGACGACCTTGACGCGGCCGACCCGCTCGACCACGAAGATGCGCCCCGTGCCGTCCCGCGCCGATGTGACGCCGACCGGATCGTTGAAGCCCTCGGCGACCCGGACCAGCGCCAACTCCGGCACCCCCGGCACCTTGCCGCCGGGCCGGGCGACCTGGTCCCGCGCCGTCGGGATTGTCTGAGCGGACACGCCGGCTGCCGAGGCGACGAGCCCCACGCCGAGGAGAACAGTCCACACTCCACCGTGCCTCATGGTGGCCTCCTCCGCTCTTGGTAGGTTTCGGGCGCGAGCCGGAAAACCCCCCCTCGTATGGATCGAGCGGTCAGCCCACGCGTAGCACCGCGGCGAGAGGCTGTCAACGTCGGCCAGCGCGGTTGAGGCAAGGCCGGGCGGCCGCGCCGTCGGTGTTCCACGGCTCTCCCGTTTCCCGTACGATGGCCGGACGTGCGGCGAGCCCCGACACCCGGGGGGAAGGAAGCAGCGAGTGCTCTGGTTCGTGCTCTCGGTGGGTAGCGCCCTGTTCCAGGTCCTCCGGAACATGGTGATGAAGCGGCTCGGTCACGCTCTCGACGAGACCATCAACGTCTGGGGGCGGTTCACGTTCATCCTGCCCTTCGCCGCCGTGCCGCTCGTCGTCGAGGGGGTGCCGCCGCGCCAGCCCGGCGTCTACTGGTACTGCCTCCTCTTCGCGGTGACGCAGATCACCGGCACCCAGTGTCTCGCCATGGCCCTCAAGGTCGCCGAGATCTCCCTGGTCACCGCGCTCTGGAAGCTCTCGCTCGTCCTCCTGGTCGTCTGGGGCTACCTGACGCTCGGCGAGGAGCCGTCGATGCTGGGCATGGTCGGCGTGCTCGTCTGCGTCGCGGGCGTGTACCTGATCAACGTGAGCCGGGCGCGCGTGTCGCTGTGGGCGCCGCTGGTCTCGCTGATCCGCGATGCCGGCCAGCGCTACACGCTCGGCGCGGCGGTCTTCTACGCGCCGTCCGTCGTCTTCATCAAGAAGATCGCCCTCCTCTCGAACCCGGCGTTCGCCGTCTTCATGGGCTATCTCTTCTGCTCGGTGCTGATCACGCCCTGGGCGCTCTACCGCTCGGCCCGGCACTTCCGCCAGCTCGGCCGCCACTGGCTCGGCTTCGTGGGGCTCGGCGCGTTCGCGGCCCTCTCGACGCAGCTCGGGACGACCGCCTACACGCTGACCGTCAGCTCCTACGTCGAGGCGGTCAAGCAGGTCGAGATCCTGCTGGCGCTCGGGATCGGCTGGCTCGCGTTCGGTGAGGGCGCGCGGATCCGTCAGATCTGGCTCGGGTGCGCCGTCATGCTGGCGGGTATCGTGATCCTGATCGTGGGGAAGGGGTAACCGCCCGCGACGGGCCTGCCCTCCGCCCTTGCCCTCGGCGAAGCGGGGGGCTATCGTTCTCGTCCAAGCGCACTCTCCCTTCGGGGAGCTCACCGGGAACGGCGCGCCGACGCGGCGCGCAGGAGGAGCGCGATGCCGAAGTACCTCTTCGAGGCCTCCTACACCGCCGAGGGCGTCAAGGGCCTGATCAAGGACGGCGGGTCGAAGCGCCGCGCCGCCGTCGAGGCCCTCACGAAGAGCCTGGGCGGACGGCTCGAGGCGATGTATTTCGCCTACGGCAAGCACGACGTGATCGCGATCGTCGACCTGCCCGACTCGGCCACGGCCACGGCGGTCTCCCTGACCGTCGGAGCCAGCGGCGCGGTCCGCGTCAAGACCACCGTCCTGATCGCGCCCGAAGAGGTGGACCAGGCGGTCAAGAAGGTCGTGCAGTACCGGGCTCCCGGCGCGGGCTAGTCTCCGCAGGATCCCAGGGGCCGCGCTCAGGCGCCGGACCGCGAGGGCGGAAGGGCCACGCCGTACCGCGCGGCCACCTTCCCGAGATCGGCCCACGTCGCCGCGGCGAGCGGGATGCCCGCCCGGCTCCGTGTCTCGCGCGCTCTTTCCTCCGGCTCGCCGGGCACCAGCACCTCGGAGACGCCGGCCGCGGGCCGCTCCCGCTTCGCGGCGGCCAGCGCCTCGTCGACGAGCTGCCGGTAGGCGGCCGGGTCGCCGAAGCACGCCGGGTCGATCGCCTCCAGGAAGACGCCGGCCACTCGACCCCGCGCGTCGGTCCCCTCGGGTGGCGCCGCGCCGACGAGCGTCGGGGCGTCGTCGCCGATCATCCCCAAGGCGCCCAGGAGCGCGGAGGCCAGTCCCAGTCCGTAGCCCTTGTGCCCGGCCAGCGCCCCTCCGAGGGGGAGGAGGGCCCCGCCGTCGTAGAAGTCCGCCGCGTCACGAGTGGGCCGGCCGTCGCGGTCCAGGATGGCGTCGGGCGCGAGCGGCTTGCCGGCGGCCCGCGCCACGCGCACCTTCCCTTCGGCGACGGTCGACGTCGCGGCGTCGAAGACGAGGCGCCGGGCGCGGCCCGGGACGGACAGGGCCCAGGGGTTGGTCCCGAGAAATCGCGCCCGGCCGCCGAACGGCACCACGCCGCCGACCCCGGCGCCGACGGCGCCCACCGTGACGAGTCCGATCAGCCCCTCGGCGGCCGCGCGCTCCACGTACTCCCCGAGCCGACCGATATGGGTCGAGTGCCGCACCGCCACCATCGCGAGGCCATGCTGCCGCGCCCGCGCCATCGCCCACTCGAGGGCGAACATCGTCGAGTGCTGGCCGAATCCCCGGTGGGCGTCGACGAGAGCCGCCACCGGCGTCTCCCGCGCGAGGCTCGGGCGGGCGGAGGGAACGAGCAGCCCCTGGTCGGCGTCGCCCACGTACTGCGCGATGCGGATGACTCCGTGAGAGTCGTGCCCGGCGAGGTTCGATCCCACGAGGTGGCGGGCCAGCTCCGCCGCCACGTCTTCATCGGCCCCCATGCCGCGCGCGACCGCGGCGACGAACTCACGCAAGGGGTCGGGCGGGCACAGCACCGCAGCCATCGAATCCGCCATCGAGCAATCCTCCGCTCTCGAGGTGACAGCGCCGTCGATCATCGCACGTCCGGCGAGAACCGGCTCGAGACGGACTCGCGGCCGGGATGCTCGGCGCCGGCGTCGCGCCGCGCCCCGAGCCGTCCGGACGTAATCCTTCTGGCCCGCGTCGGGAAGGATCCGCCTCCACCAGAGCCGCCGGGCGGCGCAGGTCTAGAGCCGGGCGCCGCCGGGGCCACCCTCTGGACAGCCGCGCCCCGGCACCCCTACCTTGGTTGCGTCGGACGGACCGCCGACGGCGTGTCCGCCCGCGCTTCGTCGATCACTACCAGGAGGCTCCGGATGAACGCGACCGAACTTGCCTACACGCCCGCTCTCGAGCTCGGCCGGCTCTTTCGCGCGAAGACGCTCTCGCCGGTGGAGGTCACCGACGCCGCGCTCGCCCGCATCGAACACCTCAACCCGAAGCTGAACGCGTTCCTCACCGTCACGGCGGACCACGCGCGCGAGCTGGCGCGCGCGGCCGAGGCGCGCTTCAGGCGCGGCCAGCCGCAGGGGCCGCTCGACGGCGTGCCCTACTCCATCAAGGACCTCGAGCCCACGGCCGGCATCCGGACGACCTACGGCTCGCGGTTCTTCGAGCAGAACGTTCCGTCCGAGGACGGCGCGGTGGCCTCGCGCCTCCGCGCCTCGGGCGGCGTGCTGCTCGGCAAGACGAACACGCCCCACTTCGGCTACAAGGACATGTGCGACAACCTGATCGGCCCGCCGTGCAAGAACCCCTGGAACCTCGCCCGGACGTCGGGCGCGTCCTCGGGCGGTGCCGGCTCGGCGGTGGCCGCGGGGCTCGGGCCGATCGCCCACGGGTCGGATGGCTCGGGCTCGATCCGGATCCCCTCCGCGCTCTGCGGCATCTTCGGCTTGAAGCCTTCCCTCGCTCGCGTACCGTACTGGCCGAGCGCAGACCTGTGGAACGCCCGCTCCCACAACGGGCCGATGACCCGCACCGTCCGGGACGGGGCGCTCCTCCTTCAGGCGATGGCGGGCCCCGACCCGCGCGACCCCATGTCGATCGACTCGCCACCGCCGGACTACCTCGCCGCCTGCGAGGGGGACGTGCGGGGGTGGCGGATCGGCTGGAGCCTCGACCTCGGTTTCGCCGCGGTCGACCCGGAGGTCGCCGAGCTGACCGCGCGGGCGGCGCGGCGGTTCGAGGAGCTGGGCGCCCACGTCGAGGAGGCGAAGGTCGACTGGGGCAACCCCTACGAGTTCCACAAGGTCATCTACTCGACGAGCGTCGCCGCGCGGAACTACGACCGCGCGCGCCAGCGGCCCGACTGGATCGAGACAACGCTGATGCGCATGATCCTCGACGCCGGTCACCTGAGCGCGATCGACTACATGAAGGCGCACCTCGCGCGGACCGAGTTCTGCGAGAAGGTCCGGACCACGTTCGACCGCTACCAGCTCCTCCTCACGCCACAGATGCCGGTCGCCGCCTGGGCCGCCGACCCCGGGCCGTTCGAAGGGCTCGCCGACCTCGGCGGCAAGCCGGCGCACTCGATCTTCGACCGCGTGCCGTTCATGTACCCCTTCAACCTGACCGGGTACCCGGCGGCGAACGTGCCGTGCGGCTTCACGCGGGAGAAGCTGCCCGTCGGGCTCCAGATCGTGGGGCGGTGGCACCGGGAGGTCGACGTGCTCCGGGCGGCCGCCTGCTTCGAGGCACTCGAGCCCTGGGCGTCCCACCGGCCCCCGCTCGACTGAGCGCGGGATCGCGCTCCGAGGAGGTCGTGATGCAGATCCCGGCTCCGGATGCGGTCACCCGTCGGCTCGACCGGCTCGAGCGCGAGAATCGACGCTGGCGCCGGCTCGCGCTCGCGTCCTGTCTCGCGGTCGCGTCGATCGGGCTGCTCGGCCAGAGCGTGGCCCCGCCCGCGCGGTCCGCCGGCTCGTCTCGGGTGATCGAGGGCGAGCGCTTCGTGCTTCGCGATGCGGGCGGGCGCGTCGGCGCGACGCTCGGGTGGGAGGCCGACACGCCTCGCCTCGTGCTGCACGACCCGGCGGGTCGGCCGCGGGTGACCCTGAGCGTCGGCGCGGGCGGCGCGCCGGGCTTGACCCTGCTCGACACCGACGGCCAGACGGCGCGAGCGGCTCTGGTCGTGGGCCCCGACGGGGCGCCGGGGCTCGCGCTCTTCGACCCGGCCGGGAAGCCCCGACTCGCGGCCGCGCTTTTCCACCCGAGCGGCGCCACGGCGCGGGCGGCGGGCCGGCGTGAGCCGGCGCCGGCCATGGTCGTCTACGATGCGACCGGCGTGGTGCGCGTCACGGTCGGACTGCGGGCGACGGACGCGGCGGGGCTCGAGCTGGCGGACGCCCGGGGCGTGGCGCGCGCGCTCGTCAGCGTGAAGGCCGATGGCACCCCGGACCTGACGATGCGCGACGGCGACGCACGCGCCCGCGCGACGCTCGGCGTGCTCGCCGACGGCGCGCCCGCCCTCAACCTGAACGGACCGGACGGCCGGGCGCGGGCCACCATGACGTTCGTGCCCGACAAGGGCGCCGCGCTCGCGCTCGCGGACCGACGCGGCGCCGTCGTGTGGTCGGCGCCATGACGGGCCGGCCGCTCCGCGGGTAACGGGCCGAGCTAGCCCTTTACGTAGGAGAGCTTCTCGGCGACCTTCCCGTCGCGGACGCGCAGGATGTCCACGCCGCGCACGTGCCCCGATGTCCCATCGGGTCCACGCCATCGGTAGATCCACCGGACGACACACCGGGATCCGGCCGCGAACATCTCCTCGGTCTCGAACGCCGCCGACGGATTCTCCCGGAAGAAACGGTCCCAGAAGCGCCGCACGGCCGCGTGCCCCGCGTGGCGCTCCCCGTCCGGGGCCGGCCACGTGTTCTCGAAGACGCAATCCTCGGTCATGGCGGCCATGATCCCGTCGACGTCGTGGCGACCGAAGGCGTCGAGAAAGGCCCGGACCGCCGCCAGCGTCGCGGCCTCGGGCCCGAGGACCGCGCCGTCGCTCATGTTCGCCTCCGGGAAGCTGGCTGCCCGCGAGACCGGGCCGCGCGATGGTGAGGCGTGGTGGATTCGAACCACCGACTCCCCGCTTAAAAGGCGGGAGCTCTGCCTGGCTGAGCTAACGCCTCGCGTTCGCCATTCTGCACACTTGCGCCACGCCGGTCAACGCGCCCGGACCCCCAACGTGCCCCGAAACGCACCCGGGCGCGCGCTCCGCACCCGTTGGGCGGCCTCGCGGAAGTCGGCGTCGCTGAGGATCGCATACCGCCGGTAGACGCTCTCGGTCTTGTGCCCGGTCAGCTTCATGGCCATCGACCGCGGGCACGCCGGCCCGCTCGAGGTTCCGGACGCCCGTCCGGCGGAAGTCGTGGAGGATGCGCCCGGCACTTGGGCCTCTCGCACGCCCCTCACACAGGCCTCGGCGCATGTTCGGCAGCGCCGCCCCACCCGCCAAGTCGCGGGCTTCCCAGGGGAGTCTCGATCTGCCGGCCCGGGTGGCAGCCGCCATCCGACGCCCGGGGACCCTCCCGGGCTGGCGGGGCGTTGTACCGACAGGAGGGTCCACGCGATGACGGGAAGAGCCTGCCCGACCCGTCGTGCCCCCGTCCGGCTCGTCCTCGGCCTGACGCTCGGCCTGCTGGGCTTGGGCACGGGGGCCACGGGCGCGCCCTTGGCGATCCCGAGCGACCTGCCGAACCGCACCGACCAGGGGGAGTTCCACTTCCGCTGGGCGCTCGTCCGAGAGCCGGGAGTCGTGCGTGCCGTGGGGCTGGCCGAGGCCCCGACCCGTGTCGTCGCCTGGGCCCGGGTGGCCCTCTTCGGCGTGGATCGAAACGGTCGCGTCGTGAGTCGCGGCGACACCGAGATCCCGGGCGGGTTCGGTCGGACCGCCCTCCCCTTCGAGGTCTCGCTGCATCCGACCGGGCGCGAGGATCGGTTCGACCTGGTCCTCATTCAGGCCCACGAGGGGAAGCCGGGCGACTGACGGTCGGTCGCCGCGCGCTCGTCAGGCGCGGGCGCGGCGGCCCCGCCGGGATCGCGCCTGGTGCTGCAGGACGTAGGCGCCGCCGGCCACGGTGGCGGTCACGCCGATCAGGGTCGCCGGCCCCGGCACGTCACCCCAGAACACGTAGCCCCAGAGGACCGACCAGCCGATCATCACGTACTCGAACGGCGCGACCGTGCTGGGCGGCGCCACCCGGTAGCCCTGGGTGAAGCAGTACATGCCGACCCCGGAGATGAGCCCGCAGAGGGCCATGCGGCCGAGGTCCCCCCAGGAAGGCAGCCCCCACCCCCGCACCAGGAAGGCGATGCTCGGGTGCAAATCGGCGCCGCGCTCGCTGCCACCGGAGATCAGCCCTGACGCCCCCGCCACGGCGACCGCCAGGAGCGTCGAGGTGAAGGCGATGCTCGCGCCGGAGTCCGTGCGCCCGAGCTCGCGCGTGATCGTCTGCGACGACGCGTAGGCGAGGGCCGACAGGAGCGCCAGGAGCGCGGCCGGGTCGAACGTCCCGACCCCGGGCCGCAGCACCACCAGCACGCCGACGAAGCCGACCAGCACGGCGAGCCAGCTGCTCCGGTCCACCGGCTCCCCCAGCACCCGGGCCGCGAGCACGGTGACGAAGAGCGGCGCCGCGAACGCCACCGCGGTGACGGTGGCGAGCGGCAGGGCCGCGATGGCCATGTAGTAGCTCGTGAACGAGACGAGACCGAGCGCTCCTCGCGCCGCGTGGAGCCACGGCCGCTCGGGCGGGAAGGTCGCGGCGTCGCGCTCGCGCCAGAGCAGCCACGCGTAGAGCGAGAGCGCGACCAGGCTCCGGACGAAGACGATCTGGAGCGCGGGGTAGCGGCCGCTCAGCCCCTTGATGACGACATCCTGTACGGGGAATACGGACGCGGCCACGAGCACGAAGCCGATGCCGTGGAGGGGCCGGTCGGCCCGCGCGGTCGGAGCCGGTGGCGGCGTCACCCGCGCTCCTCGCGCGGCCTCTCTTCGCGGCGGGCGGTCGGACGCCGCCGCCAGCGTGCCCGCATCGCGGCGGGCCGGAGGGAAGGCAGCCAGCTCCGGGCAGCGGGCAGCTGCACGAGCAGGACCCAGAGGCCCGCCGCCGCGACGGCCTCCCACCGCCCGAGGTGCAGGCCTCGCACGGCCTCGTGCGTGAGGAACACGTACGCCGCGAACCGAGCGCGCGGGTGGCGGTGCCAGACGAGCCAGGCGACGTACGGCGCCGCCAGGCCGTACGCGACGTAGCTCCACGGGCGGTCCGGGGAGAAGTTACCGACGCGAAGACCGGCGAGGCTCGCGAGCTGAAGGACCGGGGCCAAGGCCAGCCACGCGATCAGGGCCAGGATGATCCCTGGCCGTCGAACGCGCCCCCGAGCGGCGTCGAGGTCCGCGGTCAACCGCGCGCCCCTGGCGCCGGCACCGTGCCTTGACGCGCCGAGCGGCCGCGCGCTAGCATCCCCGCGAATCGACCGCCAGGCATCGACGCGGGAGGACCGCCATGGCCAAGACGCTGGACGAGCTCGAGCTGCGCGCCCTTCTCGACCCCGACCACGCCGCCGGGGGCCCGTCGTCGCCTTACGCGGCCAACGCCCGCTACCTGACCTCCCTCGACGGCTTCAACATCAAGCGCGCCGCCATCCCCGCTCACTCCTTTCGCGCCGAGCGCGACCGCGCGCTCGACCCGGCGGCGCCCACCGGGCTCGTGCCGCTCGATCTCTCCGCCACGCTCGGCCTCGCCTACCCCGCGACCACGCCGCTCATCCTGTCGCGCTACGCGCGGATCCGGGCCGGCGAGACGCTGTCGACGGCCTTTCGGTCGAGCGCGGAGGTCTACCACGTGATCCGCGGAACCGGCGCGACGACGGCGGCCGACGCGACCCCGATCGCCTGGCGCGCGTCGGACACCTTTTGCCTCCCCGGCGGCGCGGCGCCCTCGCACCGGGCGACCGAGGACGCCGTCCTCTGGGTCACGACGAACGAGCCGCAGCTCCAGTTCGAGGCGCTCCGGCCCCCGGCCCCGGGGACCGCGCCGATCCAGCCCGCGTTCTATCCGATGGCCGAGATCCGCCGGCGGCTCCTCGAGGTCTATCTCGACCCGCGCGGCGCCGCCATGCCCGGGAAGTCCGTGAACCTCGGGAACGTGGCGCTTGAGTCCAGTCGGACCACGACCCCGTCGTTCACGCTCGCCCTGAACTCGCTCCTGCCCGGGGAGTCGCAGCGCGGGCACCGCCACAACGCGGTCGCGGTGACCCTGGTGCTGGCGGGCGAGCGCTGCTACTCGCTGATCGACGGCGAGCGCGCGGACTGGGAGCCCCACACGGTGATGATCACGCCCCCGGCCGCCTTCCACTCCCACCACAACGACGGAGATCGGCTGGCGCTCTTCCTCATCGTCCAGGACGGAGGCGTCTACTACCACTGCCGGACGATGGGGTTCAGCTACAAGTAGCCTCAGGCCAGGCAGAGCCGGCGGAAATCGGGAAACCAGCGCGTCAGGCTCGACGGCTCGACGAGAATGGTCTCGTCGCGAGCGGGGCCGGTCGACACGAGCGAGATCTCGCACTCGGTGAGGTCCTCGATCCAGCGGAGGTAGTCGCGGGCGCGCGCGGGCAAGTCCTCCCAGCCGCGAAGGCCCGCGGTCTCGCTGAGCCACCCGGGGCGCTCCGCGAAGACCGGCTCCAGCTCGGCGACGACGCGCTCGTCCCCCGGCCACTCGTCGACGGGCGCTCCGCGATAGCGATAGCCGACGCCCACCCGCAGGACGTGGCAAGGATCCAGCACGTCGAGCTTCGTCACCGCCAGGGTGTCCAGCCCGTTGACGCGGACGGCGTGGCGCAGGAGGGGCGCGTCGAACCACCCGCAGCGGCGAGGCCGCCCGGTGACGGACCCGTATTCCTTGCCGCGCGCCCGGATCAGCTCGCCGAGGTCGCCGGTCACCTCGGTCGGAAACGGCCCGGCGCCGACCCGCGTGGCGTACGCCTTGGTCACGCCGAGCACCCCGTGGATGCGCGTGGGCGGCACCCCGGTCCCGGGAGCGGCGCCCCCCGCCGACGCGCTGGACGTCGTGATGTACGGATAGGTGCCGTGGTCCACATCGAGGAGCGTTCCCTGGGCGCCCTCGAAGAGCACGGCCGCGCCGTCGCGCATCCACCGATGGAGCAAGAGCGTGGTATCGGCGACGTGGGGGCGAAGCCGGTCGGCGGCGCCGCGGAGGGCCTTCACCACGTCTTCCACCTCGAAGGTGTCGCGTCCCAGCGCCCGGAGCAGGATGTTCTTCTGCGGAACGGCGACCTCGAGCTTCTGCCGGAAGAACGCCTCGTCGAGGAGGTCGCCGACGCGGATCCCGAGTCGGGCGGTCTTGTCCACGTAGGCCGGCCCCACGCCCTTCCCGGTCGTGCCGATCCGCTCCTGGTCCACCGCCTGGTCGAGCGCCCGGTGATACGGCAGGATCACGTGGGCGCTGCTCGAGATGTAGAGCCGCTCCAGCGCGATCCCCGCCGCCGCCAGGCCATCCAGCTCGCCCACCAGCGCCACCGGGTCCACCACGGTCCCGCCCCCGATCACGCTGCGTTTGCCGGGCCGCAGAACTCCCGAGGGCAGGAGCTGCAGGACGAAGCGCTTCCCCTCCGCGATGACCGTGTGCCCGGCGTTCGGGCCGCCCGAGTAGCGGGCGACGACGTCCACGCAGGGGGCGAGGAGGTCGACGACCTTGCCCTTTCCCTCGTCGCCCCACTGGGCGCCCACGATGACGAGGTTAGGCAAGCGCTCCTCCGGGGGTGGGCTCGAAGACACGGCCGGGCGCGGTCATGAGGACGGCGAGCGGCGCAATGGTCTCCTGACCGCTGGCCAGGTCCACCACCCGGACCTCGCCCCGGGCGAGACTCGCGCGCTCGATCACCACGGCCCGCGCGGCCCGGATGTCCCGGGCATAGGCCAAGGACTCCGCGAGCGGCCGGCTCATGATGTCCCGCGTCGCGGCGAGACCCAGCTCCCGCAGCCGGCGACACAGCGCGAGCGCGGTCCCCTTGTCCTCGGTGAAGTCGATGACGAAGAACTCGGGCCCGGCGACCGGCGGCTCGAGGCCTTGCGCCGCCAGGGCGAGCAGCAGGCGGTTCACGTCGAACGCGAACCCGGTCGCCGGGCATGGCGTGCCGAACCGGGCCAGCATCTGGTCGTAGCGGCCCCCACCCACCAGCTCCACTCCGAAGCCCTCGACGTACCCCTCGAAGTTCACGCCCGAGTAGTAGTCGAAGCCGCGCACCTCGGCCAGGTCGAGCAGGACGGCGTCGCCGAGGCCGTAGGCGGTCAGAAGACGATGCACCTCCGCGAGGCCGGCAACCGCGCGCTCCGACCGCGGGTTCTGGACGAGCGCCGCCGCTCGCCGGATCACCTCGGCGCCGCCCTGGAGCCCGGGCAGCGCGAGGAGAAGCTCCGCCGTCGCCGCCGGCACGGACAGCTCGGCGACCAGGCGGCTCAGCTCGGCCTCGTCCTTTCGCCCGAGCGCACCGCGGAGCGCCCGCGCGACGTCCGCGCCGACGCCGAGGCTCTCGAACACGCCCCGGACGAACTCGACGTGGCCGACGTCGATCTGAAAGCGCTCGAGCCGCGCCGCCCGGAAGGCCTCGATCGCCATCGCGATCATCTCGGCGTCGGCCTCCGGCTTGTCCAACCCCAGGAGCTCGACCCCCGCCTGGTAGAACTCGCGCATGCGGCCGAGTCGAGGCGCCTCGTGCCTGAAGACGTTCGTCCGGTAGGCGAGGCGGTAGGGCTTGGGCTGATCGCGCAGGCGGGTGGCGGCGATGCGGGCGATCTGGGGCGTCACGTCGGCGCGGAGCGCCAACATCCGGCCGGTGTCCCGGTCGACGAACTTGAACATGCCCTCCTGAAGCGCCTCGTCCGTGCCCAGCGCGAGGGCGTCGAAGAACTCGAAGGTCGGCGTCATCACCTCGCGATAGCCCCACAGCCGGAAGACGCCGAGCAGCCGCTCCTGCAAGCCGCGCAGACGCGCGGCCTCGTCAGGAAGGTAGATCTTCACCCCGGTGGGAAGCTGCGACTGGAGATTCCGCCGATCCATAGCGCGCGTGCCCTGTCCGTCGGGCAAGCCGCCGGAAGTATACGGGAGCGGCCCGGCGAAATCCAGCGCGGGGAAGGCGTTCCCGGTCAGCGGACGCCGGACGTCGAGCGCCGCCGCTGGGCGTCGCCCCTACATGTACCCCTCGCGGCGGAGGGTTTCCAGTCCTCCGCCGTCGTCCTTGTCCTGGGCCCGGCCCGCGCGCTCCGCGATGTTCGAGAACTTGCCCGTTCGCAGCTCCTCGATGATCTCCGAGACGTTCCGCGCGTCCGAGCGAACCGGCTTGGTGCAGGGCCAGCATCCGAGAGATCGGTAGCGCAGCCCATCCCCCTGGTTGTAGTAGAGGGAGACCGTGGGGATGCTCTCCGCCTCGATGTATTCCCAGATGTTGAGCTCCGTCCAGTCGAGCAACGGATGGATCCGGACGTGGGTACCCGGCGCGAACTCGGTCTTGTATTGGTTCCAGAACTCCGGGGGCTGGTCGCCCACGTCCCAGGCGCTCTGCCGCGTTCGGGGCGAGAAGTAGCGCTCCTTCGAACGGCTCCCCTCCTCGTCGGCCCGGAGCCCCACGATGATGCCGGTGAAGGGCTCGGCGTTCCGGTCGAGCTCGTACCCCCCCTTCGCATGGTCGAAACGGTAGCGAGGCCCCTCGCCACTCACCGTCCTTCGGAGAGCCTCGGTCTTGAGCAGGCTGCAGCAGGTGATGCGGTCGACGGCGCCGTCGGGAAAGGTCCGCTTCTGGGCGAGGGCCTCCTCGTGCTGACCGTAGATGAGGTTCAGGTTCCACTCGCCGGCGAGGTGGTCGCGGTAGGCGATCATCTCCGGGATCTTGTAGGCCGTGTCGATGTGGATGAGCGGGAACGGCACGTGCCCGAAGAAGGCCTTCCGGGCCAGCCAGAGCATCACGGTACTGTCCTTGCCGATGGACCAGAGCATCCCCAGGCTCTTGAAGCTGGCGTACGCCTCCCGGAGGATGTGGACGCTGCGGCTCTCGAGCCTGTCGAGATGATTCATCGCCTACTCCCGCGCTCGGGAGGGATCGCTCCCAAACGCGCCATGAGCATCGCACAGGCCTCGTCCACCGAGACGCGGCGAGTGTCGATCGTGACCTCCGGAGACTCGGGCGGCTCGTAGGGGTCGTCTATCCCCGTGAACTGGGCGATCTCGCCCCGGCGGGCGCGGGCGTAGAGTCCCTTCACGTCCCGTCGCTCACACTCGGCGAGTGGCGTGGACACGTAGATCTCGAGGAAGTTGCGGCACAACCGGCGCACGAAGGCGCGAGACTCCGCGTACGGGGACACGAGCGAGGCCAGGACGAACACGCCGTGCTTCTCGAGCTTGCTCGCGAGGAATCCCACGTGGCGCACGTGGGTGTCGCGCTCGGCCCGCCCGAACCCCGTCGTCGGGAACATGCCACGGATCTCGTCGCCGTCCAGATGCTCGACCGGGACGCCGGCCACCTCGAGCCGCCGGGCAACCGCCTCCGCGATCGTGCTCTTCCCGGAGCCGGACAGTCCGGTGAACCACAGGACTGCGGGCCGCAGCACCGACGCCTCGGTCATGCCGGTCCGGAAGGGCCCCGCGCCACGGGTGTCTCTCCGGCTCGATCAGAGACCCAGCACGAACGACGGGTTGCGCAGGTCCGGCTTGTTGTAGGTGAGGGACGACGGTCTCGGCCGCCCCCCCAGACCGGAGTTTCGATAGATGCAGTCGCCCGCGGCCACGTCCCACTCCATCGTCGGACCCAGCCGAGGGTAGACGTCGGCCCGACCGTCCGCCAGCCAGCAGAACTTCAGCGAGCTCCCGAGCTGGATCCGGCGGCCGACGCGAAGGGTCCGGAGCAGGTCCTCCAGCTCGGCCGACGGGTGGGAGCGGCTCTCCACGACCGTAAGCGCCTCATCACCGCGGCGCTCCCGCGAGAAGACCCGGGTAGCCGGTTCCCGCCCCGCCTGACGCCAGCTGCCGAGCCCTTCCAACCCGTGATAGAGGAGCTCCGAGGCGGGGGCGAACACCACGCCCATGGTCGGGCGCCCCGCCTCGACCAGCGCGACGTTCACCGTGAACTCGCCGTTTCGCGCGATGAACTCCTTCGTCCCGTCGAGGGGATCGACGAGCCAGTATCGGCTCCACCGGCGACGCTCCTCGTAGTCGGGCAACCGCCCCTCCTCCGAGAGGACCGGCGTGTCCGGATCGATCTCGGCGAGACCTCGCACGATCGTCTCGTGAGCGGCGGCATCGGCCAGGGTCAGAGGGCTCTGGTCCGGCTTCGCGGTGACCGCGATGTCGCCGCGGTAGTGCTCCATGATCGCTCGCCCGGCGTCGCGCGCGAGCGCGACGGCAGCGTGGAGCAGGTCGCTTCGCCTACCAGGCGTGATAGACGATGCCCTTCTCACGCAGGAGTCCCTTGATCCGGTGGAACGCGTCGTCGAGATTGTCGTCGGTCGGCAGGTGCAGGTCGACCTCGATGTTCGTGGTCACTCGGTCTCCCATCCAGATCGTCTCGATCAGCGCCGGCTCGACGGTGGTTCGGATGATGTCGAGGTCTTCCTGCGTCAGCTCCGCGGCCGAAACGATCAGAATGACGCCGGCGTCCAGGAGGATGTTGGCGACCTCGGCCAGCCGGCGAAAGTGCTCGGCACGGTTCGCGGTCTCCCGCGCGAGGTCGGCATCGACGCCGTAGAGCACGCTGCCGATGCCCAGGAAGTAGACGACTTTCCCTTCGCCGAACAGGCGGGCCTCGAGCTCCTTGGCCAGGCCCTTGCGGTCCGCCTCCGCCGAGCCCGTGACCAGGAGCAGGGTCGGGCGTTGGCCGTAGCGCTCCGCCCGGCGCTCGGTCGAGATGGTGCTGGGCTCCCACTTGTAGTTCCGCAGCAGGACCTTCTCGCGGACCCAGGCTTCCCGGTCGGGCAGCGCCTCCCGGACGATGCCACCCCCGCGGATCTCGTAGTCGTCGACGATCACGAAGCGGCCGGTGGGCGCCAGGTCCTCGGCGAGGTCGAAGGCGAGGGCCCGGTTGAGCTTCAGGACGCATTCGGCCACGTCGTTCCGCTCGATGTGCCCCTTCTGATCGGTCGTCGTGAGGCTGGCCGCATCGATGATCCGAGTGACCGACTCCAGTCGCGCCAGCGCTCGCATCGTGCCGAGCTTCAGCACGTAGTCCTTTCGCTTCACGAACGGGCTTCGGCCGAGCCAGAACAGGCTGACGCGGAGCCGCGTCGTGACGTGCGGCCGAGGGTCACTCGCCCGGGTGGCGATCTCTCCTCGTCCGACGTAGATCTGCTCGTGGAGGGTGAACCCCGCCGCCTGGCCGGCAACGATCCGGGTGGACGCCGGTCGACTGAACGCCTCGATGGTCTCTACCCAGCTCTTCTTGCCCGAGGGATAGAAGACCACTTCGTCGCCCACCTGGAGCGCGCCGGTCTCGACGCTTCCCGCCACGATCCGGCGATCGTCGCCCTGGTTCGTGAACTTGTAGACGCCCTGCACCGGCATCCGGAACGGCCGATCGACCGGGTCGGGCGCCGCGTGGAACTTGTCGAGCATCTCGAGCACCGTCGGACCGCCGTACCACGGCATCGTCGCGGCGGCGATCGCGATGTTCTCACCTTCCCGGCCGCACACCGGAATGAAGCACGCCGGCTCCACGCCGATTCGTCGGAGAAAGGCATCGTACTCGGTGACGATCGCGTCGAACACCGCCGGCTCGTAGCCGGCCAGATCCATCTTGTTCACCAGGACGGCGATCTGGCGTATCCCCAGCATCGACATCAGGTAGCCGTGGCGCCGCGAGTTCTCCTGGATCCCTTCCTTGGCGTCGATGACCAGCAGGGCCGCCTCGGCCCTCGCCGCGCCGGTGACCATGTTCTTGAGGAACTCGATGTGGCCCGGCGCGTCGATGATGAGGTACTGGCGCTGCTTCGTCTTGAAGAAGATCCGCGCCACGTCGATCGTGATGCCCTGGGCCTGCTCGTCCTTGAGGGCGTCGAGCAGGAACGCGTACTCGAAGGGCTTGGCGTGGCGCTCGCAGGTCTCCCGCACCTGCTCGAGCTTCCCCTCGGGCAACGATCCGGTGTCGGCGAGCAGCCGACCGATGATCGTCGACTTGCCGTGATCGACGTGGCCCCCGACCACGATCGGCATTCGCGCGGTCGTCGCGGCTTCGGTCATGGGGCCCCCACCCGGGCATCGAGGTGACCATGGTCGAGGCGCCCGGCCATCGGAGTCCCGCGCCCGCCGGCGGACCTCGCCCGGCATGCGGCGCTCGTCGAGCAGGTCCGTGCCATCGCCGGGTTCGGTCGCCGCTCAGACAAGGGCAGCCCCCGCGACGTCCTCCGGCGGGGACAGCGCCAGGAGGCGGCAGAGGGTCGGCGCCACCTGGCTCCAGTGGGCATCCCTTCGGCCGGGCCGGTCCACTCCGGGGCCGGCCAGGACGTACAGGCCGTGCATCGCGTGGTTGGCGTCGTCGGGCCCGGTGTCGTTCTCATAGACCCACACGCTGCCATGGCCCATGGTCCCCACCGAGCGCCAATGCAAGTCACCGAAGAGCGCGATCAGATCCGGCGGCACGCCGCGCACGTTGCGGTAGATGGCCTCCGGTTTGTAGACGGCGGTGCCGAGCCGCACGCCCGATTCGTCGGTCAGGCCGCTGATCCGCGCAGCCACGTCGTCGCGGACCCGCTCGTAGTCGGCCGGGTCGATGACGCCGTGAGGCTCACGTCCCTTGACGTTCAGGAAGATCCGACTGTAGTACCCGCCCTCGCCCCACGCGACGGTCCGACTCCAGTCGACCGGCGCCTTGGCGAACGGGACGATGCCGCGCACGGGGCTCGTCAGCGTGAGGAGACCCTCCCGGACGAACCACTCGTTGATGCAGATCCCGCCGTCCATGCGCTTCGCACCGTGATCCGACATGACGAGCACCGTGGTCTCGTCGCCGACCTGGGCCAGCAGCTCACCCAGCTCCGCGTCGGCGAGCCGGTAGTAGTCCGGGATCGCCGACTCGTACGGGTTGCCCGCCTCGTACTTCCGGTGCGTCGGATCGAAGAACTTCCAGTATCCGTGGTGCAGGCGGTCCGGCCCCATGTCGACGGCCATGCCGAACTCCCATGGCTGGGTCCGAAGCAGGTGCCGCAGCACCGCGAAGCGCTGCTTGGTCATCTCGTGGATGTCCCGGAGGAGCCGCGCCTTGTCCTCGGTGCGGAAATCCTCGACGTCGAAGTGATAGCGGCCGAACTCTCGCTCGAGCTCCGTGAGGAGCGTGGGCGGGTGGGTCGCCGGGATCTTGGGGCCCGGCGGGGTGAGAAAGCACGAGACGGAACAGCCCACGATCGGCTTCGCCGGATACGAGGGCGGGACGCCGACCACGACGCTCGGGCGGCCCCGCGTCGAGAGGAGGTCCCATACCGCCGGCTCCTTGAGCGAGCGAGACGTCACCGTGGAGAGACCGTCGTACGTGTGGTCGCTGCGGTTTCGGAACCCGTAGAAGCCCAGAGTTCCCGGGTCCTTCCCCGTCATCATCGACGCCCATGCCGGGACCGTGATCGGCGGGATCGTGCTCTCGAGTCTCCCCCAGAGTCCGCGGCGCACGAGCCCCGACAGGGCAGGCAGCTCCGGGAGGAAGCGGTCGAACACGAGGTCGGGCGTCGCGCAGTCGAGCCCGACCACGAGCACGCGCCTCGACGGCCTGGGGATGGTGGCGGTCACGAGGTCTTTCCTCGAGGGGGAACGTCGATCCGCACTCGCGCGAACATCCCCGGCAGAACGCGCTCCCCTGCTCTCTGGACAGCGACCTTGACGCGTAGCATTCGGATCACCGGGTCGACCTCAGGATACACGTACCGCACGGTCCCCCTCGCGGGGACGTTGAGGCCGGCGGTTTCCCCTTCGACGTCGAGACGAGTCGGCATCCCGGACCGGATCCGACCTAAGTACGCGAGGGGGAGGGCGATTTCGACATACAGCGCCTCGAGCGAGATCACGTCCAGGATCGACGTCTCGGCCACCTTGGGGGTGTCGCCTTCGCGGAGATACACGCGGGCGACCACGCCGTCGAAGGGCGCCGCCACTATCGTCTCCTTCAGTAGTCCCCGAGCCACTTCGACTTGCTGCTGCGCCCTCGCGAGCTCCTCGCTGCGGGTGTCCAGCAGGGCCCGGGCGTTGCGGACGGCATCCCGCGAGAGATCGAGATCACGTACGGTGATCAGGTCGGGAACCTTGAGGTTCCGCTCGTACTCTCGAGTCGCCGCCTCCAACATCCCTTGAGTCTCGACGATGGCCGCCGTCGCGCGGCGCACCTCCGCCAGCGCCGCCTCGACCTGGGCGCGAGCGGCGTCGTTCTCGAGCTCCACCATCAGCTGCCCTCGTCTCACCACGTCGCCTTCGCGCACATGGAGCCGTCGGATCGGTACCGGCACCGACGAGCGAATCGTCACGCGCTCGTCCGAGCGGATCACTCCCTCGCCGACGACGGTCTCCGCCGACGTGACCGGCGGCGACCAGAGCAGGGCGGCGGCGGCCAGCACCACGATCAGCTGCCGCCCGGTCACGGCTGGACCATGAGCTGATACGGGTCGAAGTTCGACGCACCGGCCGCCGCCAGGCGCGACCGGGCCCGGGCGTATCGCTCGACCATCTCGATCCGCCGGTCCTCGGCGAGGGAGACGGCTTCCTGCGCCTCGAGCACCCGCCGCACCGTGGACAGGCCAGCCTCCAGCTGGCGCTCCTGGGCGGCGAGCTGCTCCTGCGCGAGCCGCACGCCCTCCGAGGCCGCCAGGATCTGCCCCCAGGCCGCGGTCATCTCCTGAAAAGCGGCCTCCACCTCGATGCCGATCTGGCTCTTCAGGAGGGCGAGTCGCATCTCCTCCTGCTCCCGACGCAGCTTGCTCTGCTCGAGGCGTCCGAGCGCCTCGCGATTCCCGAACGGGATCTGGAGGCGCAGACCGACCGACCAGGTCAGGTTGCCCTCCGGGGTGAAGAAGTTGTTGAACGCGTCGAAGTAGTTCGAGCCTTGCGAGCTCGTCGGCGGCGTCGTCACCCGCGGTCCCGAGCCCTTGCCGGCGAGACCGGTGTACCCGGCGCTCCCGACGACGTCAAGATTCGGAAGGACGTTGTTCTCGTCGAGCTTCACCTGGAGCGCGAGCTGCTCGAGGATCTGTTCCTGCCGGCGGATCTCCGGGCGCTCGGCGATCGCCCGCTCCAGCTTGCCGGCGAGATCCACCGGGATGCCTTCCTCCTTCGGCCCCTCGACGGTCTGCAGCCGTGGGCTCAGACTCAGACCGCTCTTCGGATCCGTTGCCAGGGCAAGTTGCGCCTGGGCGTTCCGGAGATCCGCTTGAGCGAGAGCCAGATCGCTCCGGCGGCTCTCGACCGTGACCTCGGCCTGGCGCACGTCGAGTGCCGTCGTCAGCCCGACGGCGTACAGTCGCCGGAGACGCTGGACCAGATCCATGGCGACGTCCACGCTGCTTCCGACGATCCTGGCGTGCTGCTGCGCCTTGTGGAGGGTCCAGTATCGCGTTTCGACGTCCTGGATGACCGTCAGCACCTTCGCTTCCACCGCGTGTCGCGCGATCCGCTCGCCTTTCTCCGCTTGGCGGATGCGGACCTTGTTCACGTCCGGGCCGAACCCCTTGAGGAGCGGCTGGACGAGCTCGATCCCCAGGACCGGTCGGTAGTACTCGTCGAACAGCCGATTCGGATTGTCCGTCTGGACGCCCGGCGCGACCAGCCCCAGGTTGTACCGCGTCCCGGTGACGAGCTTTCCGCCGACGGTCCCTTCCGGCGTCAGGCTGTCATCCGTGATCGTCGCCTGATTCGCCTGCTGTTCGAGGGTCGAGTTGATCGGCAGCTCTTGCCCGCGCACCGACAACGCGAGATTCAGGAACGGGTCGAACTCCCCCCGGGCGCGCCGGATCTCTTCGTGAGCGATGAACGGCTCGAACCGCTCGATCTTGAGATCGAGATTCCGCTCGAGTGCCAGAAACACCGCTTCTCGCAATGTGAGGGTTACTGGCTCCTCGCCGGCGCCGACGGCGGGACTTGTCCCGAGCAGGAGGACAAGAAACGTGGCACGCAAGGCGATGCGATGCGTCACCGAAGCCACGACCAGATCTCGCTCGGACTCCGTCGCGCCATCGGCGCAACCGGCACGTCCCACGGGAGGGTCCCACCGACCGATGCTCTTGCGTATCCGGGCCAGACCGGCCTGAATCATGGCCACCATCTCGGGGTCGGCGTCATGGCACCTCTGTGAGTGTCTCCGAGACCGGCTCCGACATGACCCGCTCCCTCACCGTCGGTCGTCCCTGCCCGGGACCGGCCTCTGCCCCAGGAACGACGAAAAGCGCGCAAGCGCCGTGCGACCGCCAGGTGCATCGGGCGCCCCGGGCTCAAGACGCCCTCGTCCGGACCGTCTTGCGCCGCAGGCCAGCCGGAGGTCAGACGCCCCCGCCATTCCTGCGCCTGAGGCTCTGCGCGGCCACCAATCGGAACCCGGCGGCTTCTTCCGAAGCTCGGCGACCTCGGCCGCGAGGTTGAGCCTGCGGGGTGCCGCATGACCCCCGCCAGGCCCGGGGGAGTGTTCGCGCTAGCTCGCATCCGAATTGCAACCTAGAGAGCGTATCAAGAAAGCCTGCGGAGCCTGCCAAAGTCTGTAACCACGTGACGGGATGGAGATATGCGGCGCCGGACGCCGTCCCGACGCGGCGTGGCAGCGGAGATCTCGGAGGCTCCGCTGTCGGTCCTTGACGCCCGGAAACACGCCAATCGGCAGCGCTGCCCGATCCCGGTGATCCCGGTGACTTCTGGTTCGGCACCGCAAGGGCGGAATCCGGCGTCTTCCCATGCATCGTCGGGTGCCGTCCTCCGACCACGCGACCGCGCCGGGGACATGCGGCGCTCGAGTTGGCAAAGCCTGAAGAGTCCAAGTTGTCAGTCCCCCGCAAGGTTCCTGGTCCACCGGGTTGGGTCTGATACACTCGCCGGGCGGGTCCGAATGGTTCTCGCCCGCTCTTGGGGCGCTCTTCAGTGGCCTCTCCTTGCCGGGGTTCGGACGTTCCCAAGGATCGGAATCGCGCAGGCAGACCGTTGTGGCATGGGGTTTGCTTTTTCCGGCCAGACCGGGCATTGTCTGCACAGTCCGGCGCCGCAGAGTCCCTGTGGGACCAGGCGTACCGGGCAGTAGTTGCGGCGAGATCGGTGCCCGTCGCGGGCACGAGAGCCGGGCAGCAAGAGACACGTAGAGCCGGTCCACTGGGTTTGGATCGGTTCGTGACCCATTCACTTCGGGACGGTATATGTCGCGAGCGTTCGAATTCGCCGTGGTTGCCCCACCGCTGTGGCCCGACCCCGCCCTGGCGGTTGCGGGAAGCCGCGCCGGCGCGTTGGGAATCGTCGATCTCGAGCTGTGCACGGAGCCGAGACGAGCGATCGCCCTCGTCCGAAGACTCGCGTCACTGCCCCGCCTGGCCTTCGGGCTCAGGCTCGATGGGGCCCGACCTGAGCTGGCGGAACGCATCCTCGCGGAGACGCCTCCCACCGTCAGCACCGTCATTCTGACAGCGACCGCGAGCACGTCGCTCACCGAGCCGATCGCCGCCCTCCGCCGTGGAGGGCGCCGAGTATTCCTCAGCGTGACGAGCCCGGACGAGGCGGAGCTCGCCGACACTCTCGACGTCGACGCCATCATCGCGAAGGGGCACGAGGCCGGCGGATTCGTCGGCGACGAGACGAGCTTCGTCCTGCTGCAGCGGCTCCTGGCGGGAGCCCGGCGACCGGTGTGGGCTCACGGAGGAATGGGGCCGCACACCGTCGCGGCCTGCTGTGCCGCCGGGGCCGCCGGCGTCGTGCTCGAGTCCCAGCTCCTGCTCCTGTCCGACTCGGCGCTGCCTGAAGCGGTCCGAGACGCGGTGGGTCGGATGGATGGTAGCGAGACGATCTGCGTCGGCGGCGAGCTCGGCTCTCAGGTCCGTGTGTTCGCGCGCCCGCGTCTTCGGGCCGTCGAGGAGCTGCAGCAGGTCCAGCGCGCCCTGGAGAGCGAAGACCGGCCGCGTGCGGAGGCGGCGGCGACGTGGCGGTCGGCCGTCCGGCAGCGCCTTGGCTGGACCGGCGAGACGAAAGCCTGGCCGCTCGGGCAGGACGCCGCTTTTGCCCGAGCCTTCGCGCAGCGCTACGGGACGGTCGGCGGGGCGCTCGAAGCCCTGCGAGACGCGATCGGTGCCCATTGCCGCGCCGCGGAGGCCAAGCGTCCCCTGGACCAGCATGGCCCGCTCGCCCGGTCCCACGGCATTCGCTATCCGATCCTTCAGGGCCCGATGACGCGAGTCAGCGATACAGCGGCGTTCGCGGAGCGGGTCGCGGAGGGCGGGGGCTTGCCGTTCTTGGCGCTTGCCCTCATGCGCCGCGCGGAGGTGAGGGCGCTCCTCGAGGAAACGCGGCGGCGGCTGGCCAACCGACCGTGGGGCGTGGGGATCCTCGGCTTCGTCCCGCTCGAGCTTCGGCAGGAGCAGCTGGAGGAAGTGCTGGCCATCCGACCGCCGGTCGCTCTGATTGCCGGCGGTCGCCCCGACCAGGCGTTGTCCCTCGAGGAGCACGGGATCGCGACGTACTTGCACGTGCCGTCCCCCGGTCTTCTCGGCATGTTCCTCCAGAGCGGCGCCAAGCGCTTCGTGTTCGAGGGTCGGGAATGCGGGGGGCACGTCGGGCCCCGGTCCAGCTTCGTCCTCTGGGAGCTCATGATCGACGTCCTCCTCAGCCAGGTCCCCCCGGACGCGGATGCCGGCGCGTTCCACGTCGTGTTCGCCGGCGGCATCCACGATGCCCGGTCTGCCGCCATGGTCGCCACCCTGGCGGCACCGCTGGCCGAGCGAGGCATGCGGGTCGGAGTGCTCCTCGGGACCGCCTACCTCTTCACGACGGACGCGGTGGAAGCCGGCGCCATCGTCCCGTCGTTCCAGGAGGTCGCGGTCGGTTGCGCGCGGACCATCCTGCTCGAGACGGGGCCCGGCCACGCGACGCGCTGCGCGGATACCGCGTTCGGCGACGCGTTCCGCCGGGAGAAGCTGCGCCTCGCCGGGGACTCGGCGCTCACGCCCGACGAGGCTCGCACAGCGCTGGAAGACCTCAACCTGGGACGCCTCCGGATCGCGTCCAAAGGCATCACCAGAAGCCCCGACGCATCGGGTCCGCGAGCATCCCGGTTCCTCCAGCTCGACGCGGAGACGCAGCGGCGCGAAGGGATGTACATGATCGGCCAAGTCGCCGCCCTCCGGCAGGGGACCTGCAGCATCGGCGAGCTCCACCGGGAGGTGTCAGTGGAGGGCACCCGGCGTCTCGAGGGCGTCGGGGCGCTGCAGCCCGAGGTCCACGCCGCCGAGGTGGCGAGCCACCCGACGCGGCGGCCGGCTCCGGTGGCCATCGTGGGCATGTCCTGCGTGCTCCCGAAGGCGCCGAACCTCGGCCGCTACTGGGAGAACATCGTCGGAAAGGTCGATGCGATCACCGAAGTACCGCCGGAGCGCTGGGACTGGCGGCGGTACTTCGATGCGGATCCCAAAGCCGCCGATCGCGTGTACTCGAAGTGGGGCGGGTTCATCGACCCGATCCCCTTCGAGCCCATCCGCTACGGGATGCCCCCCAACAGCTTGGCGTCGATCGAGCCGGCTCAACTCCTGACGCTGGAGGTGGTGCGGGCGGCCCTGGCCGACGCGGGGTACGCCGAACGGCCCTTCGCGCGCGAGCGCACGGGTGTGGTGCTCGGCGTCGGCGGGGGAGCGGGTGACCTGGGACAGCAGTACGCCGTCCGCGCGAGCCTTCCCATGTACCTCGACCAGGTTCCGCCGGCCGTCTGGCGACAGCTCCCCGAGTGGACCGAGGATTCGTTCGCCGGGATCTTGCTCAACGTGGTCGCGGGCCGTGTCGCCAACCGGTTCGACCTGGGCGGCGTGAATTACACCGTCGACGCCGCGTGCGCCTCGTCGCTGGCGGCGGTGTACCTGGCGGTGCGAGAGCTGCAATCCGGCACGGCCGACGTGATGCTCGTCGGCGGCGCCGACACCGTGCAGAACGCGTTCGCCTACCTCTGCTTCAGCAAGACGCATGCGCTGTCGCCGCGCGGCCGGTGCTTCACCTTCGACACGTCGGCCGACGGCATCGTCATCGGGGAGGGAATCGCGGTCCTGGTCCTCAAGCGGCTCGAGGACGCCGAGCGCGACGGTGATCGCATCTATGCCGTGATTCGCGGGGTGGCCGGGTCGAGCGACGGCCGGGACCGCGGTCTCACGGCGCCTCGGCCCGAGGGGCAGGTCCGCGCGCTGGATCGAGCCTATGCGGAGAGCGGGTTTCCGGCGGCGACGGTCGGGCTCTTCGAAGCCCACGGGACCGGCACGGTCGCCGGGGACCAAGCGGAGATCCTGTCGTTGACCCGCGTGCTCACCGCGAGCGGCGCGACCCGAGCGAGCTGCGCCGTCGGATCCGTGAAGACCATGATCGGCCACACCAAGTGCACCGCCGGAGTGGCCGGCCTGGCGAAGATCGCCCTCGCACTGCATCACCGCGTGCTTCCGCCGACGATGAACGTCGAGCAGCCGAATCCCAAGGCCTTCGCCGAGGACAGCCCGCTCTACGTCAACACCGACTGCCGACCCTGGGTGGGCCGGCCGGACGGCGTGCCGCGGCGGGCGGCGGCCAGCTCCTTCGGGTTCGGGGGCACGAACTTCCACGTCGTGGTGGAGGAGTACGAGCCGGCCGTCCCGATGGCGACGGTCTCCCACTGGCCGACCGAGCTACTGGTCTGGCGTGCTCCGACCCGGGCCGCCCTCGCCTCGGCGCTCGAGGGCCTCGAGCGGGAGTTGGCGGGCGGCGCGACGCCGGCGCTGCGCGACCTCGCCTATTCCCTCTGGGAGGAAGCGAAGGAGCGGCGCGGCGCGGACGGCGCGGAGCGCCTTCCCACGCTCGCCATCGTGGCCGCCAGCCTCGACGAGCTGCGACGGAAGATCGGCGATGTCCGGGAGCGCCTGGCGGGCGGCCCGGCGTCGTGCGGCGACCTTCGGAGCGGCTACTTCACCGAGACGCCGCTCGATCCCGATGGACGCGTGGCCTTCCTCTTTCCGGGACAGGGCTCGCAGCACGTCGACATGCTGCGCGACTTGGCCGTGCACTTCGGCGAGGTCCGCGACGCGTTCTCGCGAGCCAACCAGGTGCTCGCACACCGATTCCCCGTACCCCTTGGCAGCTACGTGTATCCGCCGCCACGCTTCGGCGACGCGGCGGAGCGGGCCGCTCAGGAGGCGCTCACGCGGACGAACGTGGCCCAGCCGGCGCTGGGCGCGGCCGGGCACGGGCTTCTGACCCTCCTGGCAGCCCTGGGAATCGAGCCTGCCCTCGTGGCCGGGCACAGCTACGGTGAGTATGTCGCACTCTCAGCCGCCGGAGTCTTCGACGAGGCGACGCTCTACGAGCTGTCAGAGGCGCGCGGTCACGCCATCCTCCAGGCGGGGGATGCCGATCTGGGCACCATGGCCGCGGTCGTCGCCGGTCACGAGCGGACCACGGCGCTGTTGGGCGGTCTCGCGGACGTCTGGGTCGCCAACCTGAACGCCCCCACCCAGACGATGATCTCGGGCACGAGCGCGGCGATCGACGAGGCGTTGCGTCGATGCGAGGCGGCCGGGGTCTCGGCCCGGCGCATCCAGGTCGCGTGCGGCTTCCACTCCCCGCTCGTCGCCTCCGCCCGCGACACCTTGGCCGTACGCCTCGGACGAGTGGCCATGCGGGCGCCGCGGATTCCCGTCTTCGCGAACGCGACGGCGCGCCCCTACCCCGACGAGCCGGACGCGATCGCCGCCAATCTCGCCGACCACCTGGTTTCGCCGGTTCGGTTCGCCGACGAGATCGAGGCCCTCTACGAGGCCGGCGCCCGGATCTTCGTCGAGGTCGGACCGGGCAACGTCCTGACCGGACTCGTGCCGCAGACCCTCGAGGGTCGACCGCATCTGGCCGTCGCGGTCGCTCCACGCGGCGCCTCGGGCTTGGCGTCGCTTCAGGCGGCGCTGGGCCAGCTCCTCGCCCACGGCGCGCCGGTCGATCTCGACCGGCTGTTCGAGGGACGGGCCCCTCGCCGTCTCGACCTCGCGAACCTGGCAGCGTCCACGCGCGAGGCCCCGCTGCCTCCCGGGACTTGGTTGGTGCACGGCGGACGCGCCTGGCCAGCGAGCGAGCCGGACCCCGGCCCCGCGGAGCCCGTGGTGCTCGCCCCGGCCAGCCAGTCGGAGCAGACTCCCTCGCCACCGGCGCATCAGCCCGCCCATGCCCTCGAGCGGTCCGCGAGCGATCCCGCGCCCGCCCTTACCCCCGTGGCCGGACGCGACCACGGCGACGTGGGCGTCGCCGACACCATGGCGGGATTCCAACGCCTGATGGGCCGATTCCTGGAAACCCAGCGCAGCGTGATGCTGGCGTACCTCCGGGGCGCGCAGGTAGCGCCCCCGGCAACCATCGCCGGCCCCCCGCCGGCGCGCGCGGTCCCCGCATCGGCGCCCGCCGAGCCCATCTCCGCCTCGTCCAGATCGACGGCCCCGGAGCCGAGGATCGCGCCCGCGCCGAGCGGACCGGGGTCGTCGCCCCCGGCGCCGGTGCCGGCCGGGCCCACGACCGCCCGCGAAGCGCTCACTCACGCGCTCCTGGAGCTGGTGAGCGAGCGAACCGGCTACCCGACCGAAATGCTGGGTCTGGACGTCAACATCGAGGCGGATCTCGGCATCGATTCGATCAAGCGGGTCGAGATCCTCGGGGCCTTCCAGCGAGGCCACGTGCCCGCCGGGCCGGCGACATCGGGGCTCATGGAGCGGCTCACCGCGGCCAAGACCCTCGGGCAGATCCTCGACCTCGCCGTCGAGTCGCTGTCACGGCGCGCGCCAGACGCGGAGGTTCCGAGGCACGTCGACGCCGGCACACCCGCCACGAACGGCTCGGGGGCGAGGATGCCGGCCGCGCTGGGTAGCCTCGCATCGCCGGCCTCCACCGGCCACGTCGAGGTGCCGCGCTTCGTCCTCGAGACTGTCGCGGCGCCGCTCGGCGACCGGCCGCCCCTTCCGGTGTCCGAGCGACCCCTCGTCCTGACCGATGACCGGCGGGGCGTCGCGGACGCGCTCGCCCGTCGCTGGCGCGAGCGTGGAGGGCGCGCGGTGTTGCTCCGACACGGCCAGACGCAGACGCGGGTCGACCCGGAGAGCTACGAGGTCGACCTGACGGAGCCGAGCGCGATCGAGGCGGTGATCGGAAGCATCCGCCGAGACTGGGGCCCGATCGGAGGCATCGTCCACCTGGTCCCCCTCCGCGCCCGCGCGGCGGCCGACCCCCTCGATCCGGAGAATTGGCGCGAGGGAGTGGCGGTCGACATCGAGGGACTCTTCCACCTGGTGCGCGTCTGCGGGGCCGACATCCGCCAGGCTGGGGTGGGCCACTCGGGGTTCGTGGTCGCCGTCACGGCCATGGGGGGCCGATTCGGCAGCGTGGCGCCGCCGGCCCAGTTCCTCCCGACCGACGGGGGCGTGGCGGGATTCGTCAAGACGCTCGCCCTCGAGTGGCCGGCCGTGCGGTGCAAGATCCTCGATGTCGCGCCCGCCGAGCCGGCTGCGGAGATCGCCGGGCTGGTCCTGGAGGAGATGGCCGCCACCGACGGGCAGGTGGAGGTGGCGTACCACGGCGGACGCCGCCAGGCCCTCCTGCTCCGGCCCTCCCCGCTGGACACGGTCGGGGCAGCGCCGCTTCGTATCGACTCGGACTGGGTCTGGTTGCTCACCGGCGGGGCTCGCGGCATCACCGCCGAGACGGCGCTCGAGATCGCCGAGCGATACCGCCCCACGATCGTGCTCGCGGGGCGCTCGCGTCTTCCGGCCGAGGAGGAGCACCCCGCGACCGCGAAGCTGGCGGGCGAGGCACTGAAGCGCGAGCTCATCCAGCGGCTGGCCAAGGACGGGCGGCTCCCGACCCCCGCCGCCGTCGAAGCCGAGTATGGTCGCCTGGTTCGCGTGCGGGAGATCCGGCACACGCTCCGCGCGCTCACCGCGGCCGGCGCCCGGGCGCGCTACGAGGCGGTCGACGTCAGGGAAAGCGAGGCCCTCGCCCGATTGGTCGAATCGATCTACGCGGAGCACGGCCGCCTCGACGCCGTGATCCACGGCGCCGGGGTCATCGAGGACAAGCTCGTCGAGGACAAGGGGATCGATTCCTTCCGGCGCGTCCTGCACACGAAGGTGGACGGCGCCCTCGCGCTGGCCCGCCACCTCTCGCCGGAGAAGACCCGCCTCCTGGTCTTCTTCTCCTCGGTCGCCGGGCGCTTCGGCAACCGGGGGCAGAGCGACTACGCCGCCGCGAACGAGGTCCTGAACAAGCTCGCGGTGCACCTCGATGCCCGGTGGCCGGGTCGCGTCGTCGCGCTGAATTGGGGCCCGTGGCGCAAGACCGGAATGGTGTCCGACGAGGTCGAGCGCCAGTTCCAGGAGCGCGGGGTGCAGGTGATCGATCCCGCGGACGGACGCCGCGTCCTCGACCGAGAGCTCCGCCTCGGTTCGAAGGGCGAGGCCGAGGTGGTGTTGGGGCAAGGGCCGTGGGAAACGCCCATGGTCGCGGGACGCCGCCCGGGGGTGCCGATGCCCTCCCGGGTTCGACTCGCGCTGCCGTTGCTCGAAGGCGCGACCACGCTGGCCGGCACCGGCGGCGCCGTCGAGGTTCTACGGCGGCTCGACCCCGATCAGGATCTCTACCTCGCGGATCACCAGCTCGACGGAAAGCCCGTTCTTCCGGCCGCCATGGCGATGGAGCTCATGGGAGAGGTCGTCCAGGCCGGTTGGCCGGAATGGCAGCTGACCGGCGTGTCGTCGCTGCGCGTGCTGCGGGGCATCGTGCTCGAGAACGGCCCGAGAATGATGCGCGTCCTCGCCCGCCCCCAGACGCAGTCGGTCGGAACCGACGAGCTCAGCGTGGACGTCGAGATCTCCGAGCCGGAAGGCGCGACGGGCAGGAACTATCGCGCGACCGTGCACCTCGGCAGCCGGCTTCCCGCGCGCGACGGCCATCGCGTGCCTCAGCCGAAGGGGCTGCAGCCGTTCCCGATGACGGTCGAGGAAGCCTACGAACGCTGGCTCTTCCACGGGCCCGCCTTCCAGGCCATCACCGAGATCGAGGGCGTCAACGACGAGTGGATCGTCGCGACCTTTGCTCCGTCTTCCCCGGACCGGTGCCTCAAGCACCCGGTGGGGTCGTGGCTGATCGACCCCGTGGTGGTGGATTGCAGCTTCCAGCTCGCGATCGCGTGGGTCCGTCTCCACTACGACATGACGCCCCTTCCGGCCCGGCTCGGGGCGTGGACCCGCCTCGGCGCTGCGCACGGCGCGCCCCTGCGGTGCTTCCTTCGGGCCCAGCCGAGCGCCGCCGGCTCCGTGCTCACGACCCAGATCGTCCTCGCTGACGCCGAGAATCGCGTCGTCGGCGTCCTTCGGGACATGGAGTTCTCGTGTAGTCGCGCCCTCAATCGGCTGGGAGGGACTGCGGTCAAACGCCGTCGGAGCGAGCAGTGAACCCGGAGGACGTGTCCGAGCCGTCGAAGGTCGACATCGCCATCATCGGGATGGCATGCCTGTTCCCCGGCGCCGCGAGCTCTCGGGCGTACTGGGCCAACATCGTCGGCGGCGTCAACGCCATCGACGACCCTCCGCCCGGGTGGGCGGTCGACGCCTTCGATCCCGCCTCGGGTGAGCCGGACCCGATCGCGTGCCGCCGCGGCGGCTTCCTCGGCGAGGTCTCGGGATTCGATCCGCTGAGCTACGGCGTCATGCCGCACGCCGTCGACGGAGCCGAGCCCGAGCATTTTCTCGCACTGCGCGTCGCGCACGAGGCGCTCGCCGACGCCGGCTATCTCGACCGTCCCTTCGACCGGAAGCGCGCCGGGGTCATCCTCGGGCGCCTCAATTTCCTGAACCGCGGCAACGTCACCGCGCTGCAGCACGGCATGGTCATCGAGCAGACGCTGCGGGTGCTGCGGGACCTCCACCCCGAGTATGGCGAGGACGAGCTCCGCCAGCTCCGCCGCCAGCTCAAGGACAGCCTGCCTCCGTTCAACGCCGAGACGATGGCGGGACTCGTGTCCAACGTGATGTGCGGGCGAATCGCGAACCGCTTGGACCTTCAGGGTCCCAACTACGCGGTCGACGCCGCCTGCGCGTCCTCGCCGATCGCGGTCGACCTCGGCGTGCGGGAGCTGGAGAGCGGGCGATGCGACCTGATGCTGGTCGGAGGCGTGAGCGTCGCGACCTCCCCCATCGTCCTGATGGCGTTCACCAACCTGGGTGCGGTCTCGCGGAGCGGTCAGGTCCGGCCCTTCGACGTCGACGCGGACGGGACGCTGCTCGGCGAAGGAATCGGAATGGTCGTGCTGAAGCGCCGGGCGGACGCCGAGCGCGACGGCGACCGGATCTACGCCGTGATCCGGGGAATCGGGGTCGCCAGCGACGGACGAGGGCTCGGCCTCCTGGCGCCGCGCCTGGAGGGCGAGGAGCTGTCGATCCGGCGCGCCTATGAGGCGGCCGGCCTCTCCCCCGACACGGTGGGACTCGTCGAGGCCCACGGCACCGGCACCGTGATCGGCGACGCGACGGAGATCCAGGCGCTCCAGCGCGTGTTCGGCCCGCGGCGGGGGCCGTACGCGCGGTGTGCTCTCGGGTCCGTCAAGTCGATGATCGGCCACAGCATTCCGGCCGCGGGCGTTGCCGGGCTCATCAAGGCCGCCCTGGCTCTTCACCACCGTGTCCTGCCCCCCACGCTCGGCTGCGAGACGCCGAACCCGAAGTTCGAGCTGGAGCGAACGCCCTTCTACGTCAACACGGCGACGCGTCCGTGGATCCACGGCGGACGAGAGCCCCGGCGCGCCGGCGTGAGCTCGTTCGGGTTCGGCGGGATCAACGCCCACGTGATCCTCGAAGAGCATCCGGCTCACGCCGCCACGGGCGAGAGCTCTTCGGCTCCCCGGGAGTGCGAGGTCGTCGTGGTCCAGGGCGCCGGCCGGTCGGACCTCGTGCAGGCGGTCGACGCGCTGAGGGAAGAGCTGGCCACGGGCCGAACGCCGCTGGTCGAGCTGGCGCGCGCGCGCAACGTCGAGCTCCGCGACGGGACGCTCCGCTTGGCTGTCGTCGCGTCGTCGCCCGAGGACCTGGACCGGAAGCTGGTCCATGCGCGGAGCCGGCTGGTGCGGGAGGACTGCTCGCGGATCAAGGACGTGAGCGGCATCTACTTCTTTCGGGAGCCGCTCGCCCGCTCCGGCCGGGTCGCCTTCCTGTTCCCCGGCGAGGGCGCCCAGTACTCCAACATGCTTGCCGATCTCTGCTTGGCCTTCCCGCAGGTGGGCGCCGCCTTCGACCAGGCCGACCGCGTGTTCCACGAGAACGGGCGGAGTTACGTGCCGAGTCAGGTCGTGTTCCCACCCCCGCTCGACTCGCGGGGCCAGGCCACCGCCCTCTGGGACCTGGAGTGTGCCGTGGCGTCGGTGTTCGCCGCCAACCGGGGGCTCGCGGCTCTCCTGGCGCGGCTGGCCATCGAGCCCGACGTCGTCGTCGGGCACAGCAGTGGCGAGTACGCGGCGCTGCTCCAGGCGGGGGCCATCGCGTTCGAGCGCGAGGACGAGCTTCTCCAGAACGCCCGAGCGCTGAACGAGCTCTACACCTCCGTCGAAAGCCGAGTCCCGGCCGGCGCGCTCGTCACGGTGGGGGCCGCGCGGCCGGGTCTCCTGGCGGAGGCCTTGCGGGCGCACCCCGATCTGCGCATCGCGATCGACAACTGCCCCCACCAAGTGGTGCTGTGCGGGACCGAGGCGTCCGCGCAGGCGGCAATGGAGATGCTTCGACAGGGGGGAGCCATCTGCGCGGTCCTCCCGTTCGGGCGGGCGTATCACACTCCCGAGTTCGCCCCGGTCGCCGACGAGGTCGAGCGTTACTACGACCGGCTTCGCATCGTGACGCCGCGAATTCCCGTCTACTCGTGCATGACGGCCGCGCCCTTCCCGGACGATCCGCGGGAAGTCCGTCGCATCGCGGTCGGGCAGTGGACGAGTCCCGTGCGGTTCCGCGAGACCATCGAAGCGATGCACGCCGGCGGAGTACGCGTCTTCGTCGAGGTCGGGCCACGCGGCATGCTGACGGGCTTCGTCGACGACACGCTTCGAGGCCGGGCGTTCGTGTCCGTCCCTCTCAACGTGACTCAGCGGTCCGGCGTCGTCCAGCTCGCCCATGCCCTGGCGCTGCTCGCGGCTCATGGGGTGCCGATGAATCTCGGGCCGCTCTATGCCGACCGCGGGGTGCGTGGCGCGACCCCGGGAGCGGCAACGCGCGAGCCGGCGCCGCGGACCTCGATGCCGCGGCTTCCCCTGGAGCTGCCGGTCCTGAAGGTGGCCGATCCGGAGGCGATCCGGGTGTCGCACCGCGCCCCGGTGCCGATGGCGGAGAGCGGTCGGCAGTCGGCCCCGCTCGCGGCCCCGGATGTCGCCGGGCATCCGGCCGCCATGCCGGCATCCGCGAGTCTCGACCCCCGAGGAGACGGAGCCCCCGCGAGCCCGGCCCCGCCCGTCGGCCGCGGGGGCACCGGCGGGCTCTCCCCGGCGATGGACGAGTATCTGCGGACCATGGAGCGGTTCCTCGAGGTCCAGGAATCGGTGCTCACGGCCTTCTTGGAAGGAGCGCCGCGAGAATCTCCGGCGGCTCAGCCCGGTGGCCCTCCGGTCGGGGCCGAGGTCGTCGCCGGCGGGGCCCCACCCGTCCGCGTAACCGAGCCGACGGCAGGTCCCGCGAGCGGGGCGGGATCGGACAGGCCGTCGCCGTCGATCAGGGTCCCCGAGCGGGCGGATCCACCCGGAGCCCCGGCGGCGCCGACCGCGCCCTCACTGGGCCGGGATGCCGTCGTGACGCGACTGCTCCGCTTGGTGAGCGAAAAGACCGGTTACCCGGTGGAGATGCTGGATCCGTCGCTGAACATGGAGGCGGACCTGGGAATCGACTCCATCAAACGCGTCGAGATTCTCGGGGCGTTCCAGCGCGAGACCGCGCTGCTTCGGCCCGACGAGATGGAAGCGGCGACGAGCCTCAAGACGCTCGAGCAGGTGATCGAGTTCTTCGCGGCGCGCACGGTGGCGCCCGCGAAGGAGGACGCGCGGCCGACGAGTCAGCCGCCGCCCGCGGCCGGGGCCTTCGTTCGGGACCTCGTGACGCTCGAGCCCGGAGTCGGGCTGGTGGCGACCGTGCGGCTCGATGCCCGGCGGGAGCGCTTCCTGCGCCACCACACGATCGGCGGTCAGGTCTCCACCCTCGACGACGACCGACCGGCGATGCCCGTGGTCCCCCTCGCGATCAGCCTCGAGATCTTGGCGGAAGCGGCCGCTCTGCTCCGGCCCGGACGGATCCTGGTCGGGATGCGAGCCGTGCGCGCGTTCCGCTGGTTCCCGCTCGAGGACGACCAGCGCGAGGTGACGGTCGTGGCTCGCGTCGAGCCCGGCATGGCGGAGGCGGTGTCGGTTCGGATCCTCGACGCGGAGGGTGGCGAGGGCGCGCCGGCGGCGGGACACACAGTCGTCGAGGGGACGATGGTGTTCGGCGACGCATATCCGGCGGCCCCCCGCGCGACGCCGCTCACCCTCTCGGAGGAGCGCCCCTATCGGTTCGCTCCCGACGAGTACTACTCCGAGGTCATGTTCCACGGTCCGCTGTTCCGGAGCGTGACGTCGATCGACCGGTGCGGCTCCGAGGGAGCCGAAGCCCAGGTCAGCTCGGGCGAGCAAACGGGCTTCTTCCGGGCAACACCGAAGGCGTCGTTCACGATCGATCCCGTGCTCTTCGACGCGGCCGGCCAGCTCGTCGGCTTCTGGACGGCCGACCGTCTCGACCGGAAGTTCGTCATCTTCCCGGTCGGATTCAGCGCGCTCGATCTCTACCGGCCCGTCCTGTCGGCCAGTGCGCCGCTGACCTGCCGGGTCCGGCAGCCGATCTTGCGTGACGATCGAGTCTCGTCGGACATCGAGTTCCTCGACTCCGCGGGTCGCCTCGTGGCTCGGTTCGAGCGATGGGAGGACATGCGCTTCGATTTCGCTCGCGAGATCGTTCGCTTCGTCCTCTCACCTCGGGACCGGATGCTGAGCGAGCCCTGGCCGGAAGTCGCGGAGCGGTTCGGCCCGGGCGGCACCGTCGGCAGCTCCCGGCTATTGCTCAACCGGTTGCCGCGCGAGGCATTCGACCCCTCCCAGATGTGGCACGCCGCCTGGGGACGCCTGGTTCTCGTCCCGAGCGAGCGCGACGAGTGGCGGCGCGTGCCGGAGCCGCGGCGCGCGAACTGGCTGGCCGGGCGGCTGGCGGCCAAGGACGCCGTGCGGCGGCTCCTGGCTCTCCGCCATGGGCTCCAGGTGTGTCCGGGCGACGTGGAGATCGCGAATGACGAGCACGGCGCCCCGGTCGCGCGGGGGCGCTGGACCGACCGTGTCGGCGGCCCGCCGGCGATGTCGCTGACCCATGCCGACGGCGTCGCCGTGGCCGTCGCCGTGGACGGGGACTCGCGCGCGGGCGTCGGCGTCGATCTGGAGGTACTGCGCGACTTCTCCGACGAATTCTTGGCCACGGCATTCACGGGTGACGAGCGCAGGCTGTTCGCGACCCTGGAACCGCCGGCGGCCCGGGAATGGGCGGTGCGCCTCTGGTGCGCGAAGGAAGCGCTCGGAAAGGCCCTCGGGCGCGGTCTGATCGGGGGACCCCGGGCGGTCGTCGTGCGGCGGCTAGACCCCGCCACCGGGCAGGTCGAGATGAGCCTCACCGGCGCGCTGGCCAAGTTGGTCGACAAGAGCGCGACGCGCACCTTCCAGGCGGGCACGATCCGGGAGGGCGACCTGATCGTGGCCTGTGCGCGGGTGGCGGACCGGCCAGCCTGACGTTTCACGCCGTCCGACCCGGGCGCGGGTGACCTTGCCGAGGATCCTCGGAGGTCGCCCGAGGTTCGGCCTGGCCGACCGGCAGGCGGCATCACTTCCCGATCGCGCGAGCTGCTCGAGCCGTCGTCCGACTCGAAGGCGCACCGCCGTTGGAACTCCCAGCCGAGACTCGTCGAACCCGCCGACCGAAACCCAGGCTCGTCCAACGTGAACGGCGCACGGTGGGCGCCACGCGCCCGTCGAACCACGGCCAGTCATCCGGACGGTGCTCCCGGCTCACGGGCACACCGCGATCGCGAATCGGATGTCGCCGCGCCGCCCCCCCAGGCGCCGGGCATCCGGAGAAGTCGGGCGCCGGGTCGCCGGAGGGCTCGCCCCGGACCGGTGAGGGTGCCCGCTGGCCGCGGCGGGGCGGCGAATGTCGAGCCCGGCGGGATTCGGAGCGTGGCAAGATGGAGTTCGGGGCCGTAGCTCACCGCGCAGAAGGGGCTAGGGCGAAGAGGGGGTAGGAACATGCTGCGTTGGATCAGCGCCGTAGTGGCCACCTTCGTCCTGATCTCCTGCTCGGGCGGCCTGAGGGGCCGACGAGCGTCGACGTCGCACGCCGATGACACGTCCGGAGCGCCGAGCGAGCAGCGTCTCGTCGTCAACGGCGTCGAGCGCACCTACAGCTTGTATGTGCCGCCGAGCGCGAAGGGCAAGAAATCCCCCCTGGTCATGGTGTTCCACGGTGGTCAGGGGGACAGCGCCAAGATCGCCCGTCAGACGGGCTTCAACCGCGTGGCCGATCGGGGGGGGGCCGTCATCGTCTATCCGAAATCCCTGGAGTACTGGAACGACGGACGGGCGACCATCCCGAATCCCAAGGACGACGTGAGCTTTGTGAGGCAATTGATCAAGCATCTGGTGGAGACCGAGGACATCGACCGCCAGCGGGTATATGCGACGGGCCCCTCCAACGGCGGCAACTTCACGCTGCGGTTGGCCTGCGAGATGTCGACCGAGATCGCCGCCTTTGCCCCGGTGCTGGCTTCGTTTCCGGTCGAGTATGCCCCCAACTGCCGCCCCCAGCGGCCGGTACCGATCATGATGATCAACGGGACCTCCGATCCCTTCATTCTCTGGCAGGGCGGCACCGCGGGGACCGGAGCACGCCGGGGGGTGGGAGGGACGGTTCTCCCCCCTCCCACGACGCTCGACTTCTGGCGCAAGAACAACGCCTGCGCGTCGCAACCCACGGTGAACAAGCTGCCCAACCGGGACACGCGCGACGGAACGACGATCGAAGTCGTCACCTATCCCAACTGCCGGGAGGCGGTACAGATGATCCGGGTCGAGGGGGGCGGCCACACGTGGCCCGGCAGCGACCAGCGGACCCCCCGCATGATGGGCAACACCAGCCACGACATCGATGCCAGCGAGGAGATCTGGAACTTCTTCAAGCAGCGAAGGCTTTCCTAGCCTAGCGGATGCCCGGCCGCGATCGAGGCTGACCGACTGCTCCTCGCGGGCGGGCGCTCCGTTCTCGCGCCCGGCGTGAACGAGCGCCAGCACCGATCGCGCCCGTCACTCGTAGCCGAATGCCCTGGCGAGCTCGTTCACCTCGGGCGAAAAGCCTCGACCGTCCGTCCGCCAGGACAGGGCTCCTTCCAGGGACTGTTTGACCCGCCCGCGGCCCGGCCGTAGCGCGGGGGCCTGGAGGAAGTTCGGGTCGTTGCCGAACTGGGCATTCATCGGGCCGAGACACGCATACGGCGAGCCCTCGGGGTGCTTCATGGCCTCGATGGCTTCCTTGTCGGCGCGGATCCCGAGCCACTGGGCGATCTGCCGGAGGTGGGTGTCCGGGTCCGCCAGGATCTCCTCGCCCCGGAGGCGCAGATACTGCTCGGGCGGAACGCCGTCGAGGAAGGTGACGATGTTCATGTTCAGCAGGTACCACGCTTTCTGGTAGTCCACTGACGGAGGCTCGCTCGCGTAATCGAGCGCGTTCAGCCCCGGGCCTGCCAGGGGCCCCCCCAGCTTCCACAGCGACTCGCCCTGGGCCCGAGGATGTCGCAGGAGGTGGATGAAGCGAGCGCGGGGAAAGGCCCGTCGCGCCCGCCACATGTACTCGCAGCGCGTCACCGTCCTCGGACTCTTGTCCACCAGGGTTCGGCCGGCGACGCGCTCCGACAGTTCCTCCAGCACGGAGACCCAGGAGTGATCCGCTCGCTGCTCGATCCATCGCTGAGCCTGAGCAACCGTCTGTACGGTCTGCTCCCCGCCGAACAGCTGGGCCACGACTCGCAGCAGCCCATGCTGCGCGAAGCGGGGGTGGGACACGGCGGCCTGACGCTCCCTCATGGTCTCGGCGACGAACAGGTTCACTTCGGGCAGGCCGTACATCTCCGGGTGCTGGCCCAACATGGCGCACACGGCGGAGGTGAACGAGCGCGGTGGCGCCAGGATGATCAGCATGTCCGCCATGGGTGCGATCGACCCTCTACGCGGTAAACAGAGTCTTGTGGACACGACGACGCTCGTCCCCGGCGAGAGGCGCCGCGGACCAGCGCTCATGCCAACATCATACAGCCCGCGGCAGCGATCGACCGCTGAAAATGCCGGGTTTTGGGACGATACGCATGCTTGACTAACCTGGCGAGGGCCACCTATGCTCCTGATCGTCCGGCGGGCGACAGGGCGACGATGGGCCCGCACGGAGCCCGGCGGTCCCGCGACAACGTGCACTCCGGACCTGGAGCGAAGGTGATCGGATCTGTGGAGGTCGGAAGCAACGCCGTCGTCGTCGCGAACAGCTCGGTGCTGGCGCGTGTCTCGCTCGACCCGACCGCAGTCGGCGTGCCGGCTCGGACTTGCCGGCGGCGGGCCGGGTCGCTTCGATTCGATGGCCCCGGCACCGAAGAAGGCGGGGCCGTCCGTGCGGGGCCCGATGCCACACGAGAGAGCTAGGGATGGACTTCGCGTGGAGCCAGGAAGACGCCGCACTGAGAGCCGCCATCGTGCGGTTTGCCCGCCAGGAGCTCGGCGAGGAGGTCGTCGATCGCGACCGGCGGTCTGAGTTCTCTTGGGAGGGCTGGAAGAAGTGCGCCGCCTTCGGCATCCAGGGACTGCCCATTCCTCCGCAGTTCGGCGGTGGCGGCGCCAACATTCTCACGACGGCAGGCGCGCTGGAGAGTCTCGGATACGGCTGCCGCGACAACGGGCTCGTGTTCTCGATCAACGCGCACATGTGGAGCACCGTGGTCCCCATCGCCACGTTCGGGAGCGAGGCGCAGAAGAATCGATATCTCACGAAGCTGGTGACCGGCGAGTGGATCGGCGCACATGCGATGAGCGAGCCGATGTCCGGATCCGATGCGTACAGCCTGCGAACCCGAGCCGAGCGGCGGGGAGACGTCTACGTCCTGAACGGGAGGAAGACCTTCATAACGAACGCGCCCACTGCAGACCTCACCGTCGTGTTCGCCAGCGTCGACCTTTCGAAGGGCGCGGCCGGGGTGACCGCATTCATCGTGGAGAAAGGGGCCCCGGGAATGTCGGTGAGCCGCGCGCTGGACAAGATGGGGCTCCGCACCTCTCCCATGGGCGAGCTCGTCTTCGAGGACTGCGAGGTTCCGGCCGAGAACCTCCTCGGGCGGCACGGTGGCGGCGCGGCGATCTTCACCACCTCCATGGAATGGGAGCGGATCTGTATCCAGGCCAGCCAGGTGGGCGTCATGGAGCGGCTCCTTGAAAGCTCGACCAGCTACGTCAAGGAGCGGCAGCAGTTCGGCCAGCCCATCGGCAAGTTTCAGTCCATCGCGAATCGCATCGCGGACATGGAGCTGCGGCTGGAAGCGGCACGCCTGATGGTCTACAAAGCGGCGTGGCTCAAGAAGACCGGTAAACACGTGCTGCGGGAGGCCGCGCTGGCCAAGCTGTTCGTGAGCGAGGCCTGTATTCAGACCGCCCTGGACGCCGTCCAGATCCGCGGGGGTTACGGCTACATGACCGAGTTCGAGATTGAGCGCGACCTGCGCGACTCGATCGCCGGGACCATCTACTCGGGCACCTCCGAGATTCAGAAGATGATCATCGCCGGATTCAGGGGCCTCTAGGAGGGTGATGGCCGGAGGGTGCCGAGGCAGCGCCGACCTCCTCGCGAACTGTCCCCCCTCGCGCCATGCCCGCAGGCGAGGATGCCTCTCGGCATTCGCGAGGGGCCCTCACCCGGCCCCATGAGCACCCGATCTCCTAGTTTCCCCCCTGGCGAATAGTCACGCTGACCGGGCACGAGGACGCAATGAAAGGGTCGTCGGAAATGGCCCCTGGCGGTTCGACCGGCGATCGGCAAGATGGCGGGCGTCCCCCTGGGGCTTCGGAGGACTTTCACTTCTTCGGCCCGGGCTCGTCGAAGATGTTCGGTTGCCTCCATTCTCCCAGGGGGCAGGCAAGAGCCGGCGTGGTCATCTGTAGCCCTCTCGACCTCGAAGCACCCAAGAGTTACCGGCGCGAGGTTCTCCTCGCGCGCTCTCTGATGGCCCACGGCTTCGCCGTCCAGCGCTTCCACTATCGGGGCGCAGGCAATAGCGACGGCGACAGCCGTGACGCCACGACCGACACGATGCGCGATGACGTACTTGCGGCCGCCGAATGGCTCAAGGAAAAGGCCAACGTCACCAAGCTGGCCTTTCTCGGGGCGCGGTGGGGCGCGGTGGTCGCCGCGGGAGCCGCTGCTCGGTGTGAAATGGCACCACTCGCGCTCTGGGAGCCAGTGATCGATGGGGCGAGATACTTCCGTGAAGTCCTGCGCTGGCGTCTGATCCGAGACATGCGGCAGAGCTCGCCACCTCCGTCCGGTCGTGAGCGGGTCGAGGAGCTCCGTCAAGCCGGATTCGTCGATGTTCTCGGCTATCGAATCGATCACGCGCTCTATCAGAGCGCCGTCCAGCGCAACCTCGCAACGGAGCTGGGGCAAGTCCCCCGCTCGCTCCTGCTCGTGCAGATCAGCGGGAACAGCGCCCTGCTCTCCGAGTATCGGGATCTGCTGGCCCGGTGCAAGGAAAGAGGATTCTCGGTGGAATCACAAGTGGTCGACGAAAGCGTCTCCTGGGGGTTCTTTGATCAGCGCTTGGGAGCAGATGAAGAACGGCCGGCGACCCAGAAGCTCCTCAGGGTGACGCGGGACTGGCTTCGGCGGCAATTCCCGTGAGGAGCATGCCATGACCGCGACCGCGGTGACGACCAGCCACGAAACACCCGTGTTCCTCTCGGTCGGGAAGGAGAGGATATTCGGCATCTTCACCTCTCCCGCCGCCGATCCCGTCGGAACGGCAGTCGTCTTCCTGTCGGGCGGCGGACAGCTCCCATCCCCGCACCGGAATCGCTTCGCGGTGCGCCTATCCCGGCGGTTGGCTGCGGAGGGATACCACGCGATGCGCTTCGACTATCAGGGGGTCGGGGAAAGCACGGGCTTACCCCGGGTCGACCGACTCGATCAGCCCTCCGTCGAGGATCTGGAAGGGGTGGTGCAGTGGATCCAGAAGCAGGACATCCCGCGTCTGGTGCTGGTGGGATCCTGCTTCGGCGCTCGAACGGCGCTCGCGTGGGCGGTCCGCAAGCCGGCCCTCGTGCGTGGGTTGGTTCTCCTCTCGGTCCCGCTGCGCGATATCACGCCCGGTGCCATCGCCGAGGTGCGTTCCGGGGAGTACGCGCACCAGCTCCTGCAGATGCAGGCTCTTCGCCGTCTGGGATCGCTCAGTCCGCACTTCATGGAGCCCCTGGATGCGCTGGTCAAGCGTCGGGTGCCGATGCTCTTCATCTACGGAAGTACCGAGAACTACTATCACGACTTCAACTGGGCGCGGTCTGGACGCCTCGGGATGATCCTGAAGCGGGCGGGCTCGCTGATCGAGGTCAAGGAGCTTCCCGATCGCGTCCATTCCCTACCCCGGGTGGCTATCCAGGACGCGGTGATCGAGTCGATCAGCAGCTGGCTGGCGCAGCGACCGGTCGTGGAGGCCAGTTCGTGAGTCGGCCAATCTCGAGTTACCTGTCTCCGCGATGACACCATCCCATGACGCCGTCGACGCCACCGGTGCGCGGGGCACTCGGCGTCCGCCGCCCGATTCAGAGCTTCCATGACGTACCTGCTACACCACCTCTTGGAATCCTCGGCGGGCCGGCACGGAGACCGGCCGGCGGTCGTGGACGGGCAGCGCAGCCTGACGTACCGCGAACTGGATGCGCGGGCGAATCGATTGGCGCATCTCCTCATCGAGATCGGCGTCTCGAAGAGCGATCGCGTGGGTCTCTACCTGGAGAAGTCCCTGGAATCCGTGGTGGCGATCTACGCGGTACTCAAGTGCGGCGGGGTCTACGTTCCGCTCGATCCACAGGCGCCCGCCGCGCGACTCGCCTACATCATCGGCAACTGCGGCGTGCGGGTTGTCGTGACCGGCATGGAACACGCGGCGACGTGGGCTCAACTCGCACAGGGGGCGGCCCAACTCGAAGAGCTGATCGTGCTCAACGCGCCTGCGCCAGGCTTGCCCCGTCCCGTTCCCCGCCTCAGGATGCGCACCGCCGACGATCTCCAGCGGCAACCAGAATCCGCTCCCGAGGTTCTCCCCATCGACTCGGACCTCGCGTATGTCCTGTACACTTCCGGCTCGACCGGAGAGCCCAAGGGGGTCATGCTGTCGCATCGCAACGCCCTGGCCTTCGTCGATTGGGCCGCCGGCGAATTCGACGTTCGATCCGGTGACCGTCTTTCCAACCACGCTCCCCTGCACTTTGATCTTTCCATCTTCGACCTGTTTGCGGCCGCCGACGGAGGAGCCTCGGTGGTTCTCGTGCCATCCAAGACATCGGTGTTTCCGGTGGAGGTCGCGCGGTTCATCGAACGCAATCACATCACCATCTGGTACTCGGTGCCCTCGGTTCTGAGCATGCTCGCCCAGCATGGAAATCTGCGGGGAGGCGAGTTTCCCAGCCTGCGAACGATTCTATTCGCCGGGGAGGTGTTCCCGACGAAGCACCTCAGACGGTTGATGGCACTGCTTCCTCACGTGAGCTTCTATAACCTCTACGGCCCGACCGAGACCAATGTGTGCACCTGGTATCAAGTGCCCGCTCTGCCCCCGGACCAGACGGAACCGATTCCCATCGGAAAGGCGATCGCGAACGTCGAGGTGTTCGCGGTCTCGGACGACGGCCAACTGGCCCGGCCAGGCGAGGTCGGCGAGTTGCATGTGCGAGGCTCGACGGTGATGCGCGGCTACTGGGGCAATCCAGGACATACCGCCAGGGTCTTGGTTCCGGATCCTCGGGCCACGGACGCCGCGGAGCGGGTGTACAAGACCGGCGACCTGGTTCAGCAGACGGAGGATGGGAACTACCGCTTGCTGGGCCGGCGCGACTTTCAGATCAAGAGCCGCGGATACCGGATCGAACTGGGCGATGTCGAGAGCGCCCTCTATGCCCATCCCGCCGTCGTCGAGTGTGCGGTCCGCGCGATTCCCGATGAAATGGTGACCAACAGGATCAAGGCGTATGTCGTGGTCCGTGGCTCTGTTTCCGAGAACGACCTCGTTCATTTCTGCGCTCAGCGCATCCCACGGTACATGCTTCCGGAGATCATCGAGTTTCGCTCCTCGTTGTCGAAGACATCGACTGGGAAGATCGACCGACAGGCGCTCGACACGATCGTGGAACCATAGTGGAGGGAACGCGCGATGATCGCGGAGAAGGTACGGAACTTCATCGTGAACGAATTGCACTGGAACCCCTCGCTCGGCGAGCTGACGGATGACTTCCCGTTGATCGAGAGCAGCGCCGTCCAGTCACTGGGGCTATTTCAACTGGTCTCCTTCATCGAGCGTGAGTTTCAGGTGGAGGTGTTCGATGAGGAGCTCTTGCCGGAGAACTTCAGCAGCATCAATACGATCGTCCGGTTGGTGGAAAGCAAGAACGGCGAGACGAGCGGTGGCTAGCGCGCGCCTCGATCGATTCGGCCAGGACGATGGATCCTTCCGATCTCGCGGTCACCGACGAGAGCAGCATCGCCGGTCCGTGCGGCTCCGGGCCGTGCTCGACGCGGTCAGAGCGCCTGGTGCCTAGTGCAGTGTCCGCCGGTTCCCCCCCTCACGGAACGGTGGCCTCGGAGGTGCACCGGAAAGATGCGGCGCCGCGAGATTCCAGTGGTGACTGAGCCAAGAGGCCGGTTCGGAGCCGACGGCCAATGACGGGGCTCGTGGTCGTCCTCGCTCCGCCGCGCAGCTTCGGGTCCGTGGTGGGAGCCATGCTCGGTCAGCACCCCGATCTCTTCGGGTTGCCCGAGGTGAATCTCTTCCTGGCGGAGACCATGGGCGAACGAGCCGGTATGCTGGCCGCGCGCCCGTTGGCGGACCACGGACTGCTGCGCGCCGTGGCCCAGCTCGTGCGCAACGAACAGACGGTGCCCGCCGTGACCGAAGCACGGCGCTGGCTCCACGCGCGCCGGCGCCTCACCACGCTCTCGGTCCTTCACGAGCTGATGACCGTGGTGCGGCCCCGGATCCTGGTCGATCGCAGCACGACGACGGTGGAGCACGCGGCGCACATGCAGCGTGCGCGGCGGAGCGTCGAGGGGGTCAAGTTCCTGCATCTGTTGCGCCATCCCGTCACCCAGGGGCAGTCGCTGCTTCGCACGGGAGGGCTCGCCGCGGTCGCGCGCCTGTGCGGAATGGATCCGAACCGGCCCGGCACGACGCCGGATCCCCAGCGAGCCTGGTTCACGCTGCACACGAACATATGCACGTTCCTCGACGGCCTGGCCAAGGACGCGATGTTCCGGGTGCGCGGCGAAGACCTCCTCGCCGACCCCGAGACTCATCTGCGCCAGGTCGCTCAGTGGTTAGGGATCCGGAGCGACCGTGGCGCCGTCGAGGCCATGAGGCACCCGGAGCGCTGGCCCTTCGCCGGCTTCGGCCCGCTGACCGCCCGGTTTGGCAGCGACCCCGGGTTCCTGCGCGATCCGCGACCGCGAGCCGGGTCCGGATTCCGCTCCGCCTCTCTGTCCGCCCCCCTCCCGTGGCGGTCCGACGGCAAGGGCTTCAGCCCTGAGGTGGTGGACTTGGCCCGGGAGTTCGGGTACGAGTGAGCCGATCTCCCCGCAAGGAACTGTCGGCAGGTCTGACGCCGCGCTATACTGAATCGCGGCTGACCTCCGAAGCCTGACGTCGGGTCGTCGCGAGCGGGCCGTGCCTCCGGATCGCCCGCGCGGGCGACCGGGGGCGATTTCGGAGCAGCGTGATCCCTCGACGCCGACCGTCAAAAGCCACGGAGGCCGCCGCCGGATCCCCAGGCAACCCAGGAGGTCAGGTGCACGCACACCCGGCGGCCGGCTGAGGTAGATCGCACCCGGCGTGAGTCAGACACCCATTCCTACGGCAGGATCTCGAAGCGGTGCGACGCGCGCTCGCGCGCCGCGGTTGATCCGATCCCGGGCACCCCGCGGATGAGCGACACGAGGGCAGGCGGGCAGGACACGGGCGATCGACCCGCCGAAGAATCGCGGCTCCAGACCTCACCGGTCCCTTTCGCGCGGCTGCTCGAGCTACTGGAACAGCAACGGCGGCTCGGCCACTACGGCGAGGATCGGCCCGGAGAGACCGCGGCGCGCCCGCCCGGCCAGCCCCGGAGCGGCCCGGGAGGAGCGGAGTATGCGCATCGCGCGGTGCGCCGGAACCTGTACGGCGGCGAGGAGATGGCGTACTGGGTGTTCGAGCCGTCCCGCCCGACACCGGAGTCGGCGCCCCTCGTGGTCTTCCTCCACGGCTGGGGCGGAGGATCGCCCGCCAAGTACGGAGCATGGTTCGACCACCTCGTGCGACGGGGCCACATCGTCGTGTTCCCGATCTATCAGGGCTCCATGCAGCCCTGGGCCAGGCCCTGGAACCGGACGTCGCCCACCAAGATGCTGGACAACGTCGTGAGCACGGTGAAGGACGCCATCCAGCGTCTCGGGACGGGTGGCCACGTCCGTCCGGACCTCCTGCGGTTCGCCGTGGCGGGTTGCTCGCTCGGGGGGGCCTTGACCACGCAGCTCGCGGCCGTGGCGGGGCAGCGGGCTCTCCCGATCCCCAAGGCCATCATGCCCATGGTCCCCGGGCGGGGTCTGTGGGCCCGGACACCGCTGCCGACCGTCAACCTACAGAAGATCCCGTCCTCGATACTGATGGTCGTCGTCGTGTGCGAGGACGATCTGAGCGCCCGAGACTTCGAAGGCAAGGCGATCTTCCGCGCCACGCCGCAGATCCCGGCAGAGAACAAGAACTACGTCGTCATGCTGACCGACCGTCACGGCACGCCATCGCTCGTCGCCAATCACAACTCGCCGGCGGCAGGCAACCCAGCCTACGGCATGGGAGAGCGCGACCTGACGCCCCCCGACGCGCGGCAGTACTATGGCTACTGGAAGCTGTTCGACGGGCTCATCGACGCGGCTTTTCACGGGCGGCATCGCCAGTACGCCCTCGGTGACACGCCGGAGCAGCGCTTCATGGGCGTCTGGAGCGACGGCGTCCCGGTGAAGCCCCTCATGGTCGTCACGGATGCGACGTCCTTGCCGCCCTTCCGCCTCCATCGCCGCGCCGACTCCGGCAGGCGGTAGCCGACCGGTGGAGCCCGCCGGTGGGGCCGCGGGCACACCAGCGGACGCCTCGGTGTCTCGAGCGGTCGTGACTCGTCTCGAGCGGTCGTGACTCCGCCACTGTCGACATCCTTCGCTGGCCGTGCGCCCAAGGAGCCACTCGGTGCCCGCCTCGCCCCGGTCACAGAGCCTGTCCGTGATTAGCGCCGCCGCGATCGCCGCGTCCCCCGGCCCCGGGCCCGCCGGGCTCGAGCTCGGCGATTTCCAGCTGCTGCCGATGGCCGGCGTCAACGAGTCCATCCGGACGAGCCAGGCCGCCGTCTGGTTCAACGACGCGCTCGTCGTCGGGACGGGGCGCGCTCCGCTGGGCTTCATGGGTCGGTACACCGCCCGCCAGGGATCCGGGGCGCCGGCCGGCCGAGCCGGCTTTGGTTCCCGGCGACCGGATACGGGAGCCCGCGAGGAGGATGGCGCCCAGATCGTGAGTTTCCAGCCGACCACCGGAGCGTGGCGGCTCGTGTACTCGAGCCCACTCACAATCGGCCGCGATGGCCGGGCGCGTGCCCGCGACCGCAGCATCCGAGCAGCGCGCGTCCATCAGGGGCACGGCGACCCGGCGCCCGCACTGTACGTCGCGGCGGGGTCTCTCGAGCGCCAGGTCGTCTTCCTGCGCTCGGTGGATGGCCTGAGTTTCGAAGAGTGCCGGGCCCCCGGGTTCGGTCTGGGCGACGTGGATGCTCCGTCCGCGCGGTCGATCGTGAGCCTCGGACACCGCCTGTATTCCACGCCCGTCGGCAAGAACTTCGAGCGGGGCATGTTCGACGACAACTTGACGGATTACCCGATCGTCTTCGAGGCGGACGATCCCCTGAACGGTCCGTGGCGACCGGCGAGCGAGCGAGGCTTCGGGGATCCTGACAACGTCTCCGTGAACGAGATGGCGGCAATGGGCGACCACCTCTACGCCGCCACGATCAACCGCCGCGGATTCCAGGTCTGGAAGACTCGACCAGACGGGCGGCCGCCCTATCGCTGGAGCAGAATCGTGGCGGAGGGGGCGTGGCGCGGACCCGCCAGCAGTGTGCCCTCGGCCATGTGCGTGTTCCGCGGCGCCCTCTACGTGGGTGGCACGCTGCAGCGCCAGGGCCAGGGCGGCCGCGACCGTTTCGGACCCTTCCCGGCCGAGCTGATTCGGATCTGGCCAGACGACCGATGGGATCTCGTGGCGGGAACGCCGCGCTGCACGCCCCACGGCCTCAAGCGTCCGGTATCCGGTCTCCCGGGAGGGCTCGGCGACCGGTACACGCACGTGTTCTGGCGCATGGCCGTGTACGACGGCTGGCTCTACGTGGGCGCGGCCGGGTGGCGCTGGATGCCCACGTATCTGCGCGGACGGACGGATCTGTCCGCCGTCCAGATGCGGCGGCTCGCGCACGAGACGGCCCAGGCGCGCGACGGAGAGTTCGCACTCTGGCGGACGCGGGACGGTGAGCGCTGGGACGCGGTGACGACCACGGGGTTTCCGGGCGGCAACCCTCACAACTACGGCATCCGCGAGCTGGTGGGCACGCCGGCGGGCCTTTTTGTCCTCCCTACTAACAAGTTCGGCCAGCGGGATCAGGGTGGCATCGAGGTGTGGTGGGGACGGCGGCGATGAGCGAGACGCGTCCTCTCTTCATCCTGGCGCCGCCCCACCACCACGCGTCAGAAGTGTGGGCCATGCTCAGCCGGCATCCGGAGCTGGCATCCGTACCCGAGACGAACCTGCTCGCCGCCGCCATCGTGTCCGCTCTCGATCCCTTTCGCACGACGAATCCGCACTTCCTCGCCGGGCTCTTGCGGGCGATCTCCCGCTTCGGCTTCGGCGGACTCGGCGACGCCGCCGCCAGCGAGGCGGCACAGAAATGGCTCGACGAGCGGCGGAACGCTCCGACCACGGACGTGTTTCGCCAGCTCCGCGAGTGGTCTGCTCCGAGGGCGATGGTCGAGAGGATTACCACCCTCGTATCGATCCCCGGTGGCCTCGACCGCCTGGCCGAGGCGGCCCCGGACGCGCGCTACTTGCACCTGAGCCGTCATCCGCGCGAAGCGTGCGAGTCCTGGTTCGAGACGGCGCGCCGATCCGGTCGTGGCACGAGCGTCCAAACCACGGCCTCGACCGTCTGGCTCAAGCCGCATCTGCGCATCATGGCGTTCCTCGAGACCGTCGCGATGGACCAGAAGATGTTCATCCGGGTGGAGGCACTGCTCGACGAGCCGGAGCTCTACCTTCCGCAGATCGCCGAGTGGCTCGGCGTGTCGCGAGCCCCCGAGGTCGTCGAATCGATGCGCCATCCCGGTCGGTCGGCGACCGGGCGCCCCGTCGCGGCCCTGGTCCGCCCGAGCCCTGCAGGGTCTCGTGGGGGACACTCCCGCTCGGGGCCGGCAGACGGCGGCCTCGAGGCTCCCCTGAGCTGGGGCGCTCCCCTCGGGGCCGACGAGGTGCTGCGTGTCTATGCCACTCAGTTCGGCTACTGGGACGCCTCCACGATGCGGCGGCCCCCGCTCGTCCTCCTGTGTCCCCACCAGGCCCTGGCCACCGCGGTGGCGGACCTCCTCGGGCGCCACCCGGAAATCGTCAGTCTCGGGGCCCTCAATCTGTTCGCCGCCGCGACCGTGGCCGATCTCCTCACGCTCCGGCGGGGCCGTGCATTGAACCTGGATTCCCTCCTGCGGGCCCTGGCGGGACCCGATCCGGCGAACCGGCCAGACCAGGCCCTGCGCTGGCTCGACGAGCGTAGCCAGTGGACCACGGGTCGGGTGCTCGACCATCTGCTCACCCGCACCGGTGACCGGATCATGGTGGATGCCAGCTCGACGACGGTCTCGAGCCCGGACAACCTCAGGCGAGCGCTCGCCAGCGTCCCCCAAGCGCGGTTTCTCCACGTCGTGCACCACCCCGACTGCACCGTGCTGCCCGTCTCGACGGCGGGGCGGCCGGCGGCCCCGACCCGCCCATCCGCGTCCGGTCGGCTCGGCTCCGACGAGTGGTGGCTTGGTGCGCACCATGCCATCGTGGATCTCGGCGACACGCTACGGCTCGGGCAGTACATGCGGGTCCGCGCCGAGGATCTCCTGGCCGAGCCCGGTCGTTATCTCCCCCAGATCTGCGCGTGGCTGGGTGTCGCGCAGGACGCGCGGACGATGGATACCATGCCGACGGCGAGCGTCCCCGTGCGTCTGAGCACCGCGTCCTCTCGCCCGCGCGAGTTCCAGGCGCCGATCGCCAAGCTCATCAGAATGCTCGGCTATGCTTGATCGAAGCGACTTCGTCGTTGTGGGTCGCGACGGCATCGGCAACGCTCGGAGCCAGGTCGCGCAGTCGATGGCCTACTACCGGGGACGGCTGTACCTCGGGGTGACGCACCCAAAGGGCGAGAGTCCCGCGGACGCAGCCCGGATCCTCTGCTTCGACCCCGGCCGGAAGCGCTGGCGCACGGTGTACGAGTCGCCGTTGACGCGCGCCGACGAGAACGCTTTCGTCCGCGACATCTATCGAGGTTCGCCGGGACCGCGGCCGGCTCAGCAACGAAGTCCGACCGTGCCCCGGCATCGAGGGTTCCGGAGCATGACGCTGTTTCACCCGCGGGACGGGGACGGGCCGTGGCTGATCGCCAGTACGCTGTCCCACTGGGGATCCCAGCTCATCGTCTCGCGCGATGGCGAACGATTCGAGGAGGTGTCCGAGCCGGGTCTGGGCAACCGTGACGTGCTCTCGTTCCGGGCCGTCCTGGGTTTCAAGCACATGCTCTTCGCCTCGCCGGTGGGATCCGTCAAGCACGGCGTCATGGATCGGATGTTCGGTGACATCGCCCGTTTGTACGTGTCGGAAGACCCGCTGTCTGGTGTCTGGCACGAGGCCATCGCGCCGGGCTTCGGCGATGCCGGCAACCGCTCGGTGTTCAGCATGGCGGTCTTCAACGGCTTCCTCTACGCAGGCACTGGAAACCCGGAACGTGGCTTCGACGTCTGGCGGACCGACGCCGAGGGAAAGCCCCCCTTCTCCTGGACGCGGGTGCTGACCCGCGGCGCGTGGCGGCACAATCTGAACGAGATTGCCGGCATCATGGCCGAGCTCGGAGGGTTTCTCTACGTCGGCACCGGCATCCCCGGGCTCGGCTACGACAAGGCCAACGACGTGGGGCCCGCCGCCGCCGAGATCGTGCGCATCGGCCCCAACGACAGCTGGGAACTGGTGGTGGGAGTCCCACGTTTCACGCCGGACGGATGGAAGGTCCCCACCAGCGGGCTGGGCCCCGGGTTCGGGGACCCCGACAATTCCTCCATGTGGGCCATGGCGGCGTTCGACCGGACGCTGTACGTGGGCACCCATCACTGTGGCCCCTTCCGCAGCGCTCTCCGCGGCGAGCCTCAGATTCGCGGCGGCTTCCAGCTCTGGTCGAGCCCCGACGGCGCCCGCTGGCGTCCCGTGATCCTGGACGGCTTCGGCGACCCGTACGCCACGGGCGCCCGCACGCTGGCGGCCACCCCCGCGGGCCTGTTCCTCGGAACGTCCACGCATCGGGAGGTCGAGCGCTTTTGGGCTCGACGCACCGGGCAACAGGCGAGCGCCCTGGCGGGAGGGCTGTCCGTCTTGCTCGGTCGGCCCCGGAGAGCCCCGGTCGGCCGCTCGGCGAGCAAGCCGGCACCGCCGAGCGGCTGATCCCTCGTGGACTGGGCGGAGTGGCACGAGGAGTACGAGGCCTCACCCTTCCTCATGGCCCGCCTCGCGGCGGTGCGGGCCCGAATCACGCACTGTCTGGACCTCTGCCCGCCCGGGTCCATCCGCGTCGTCAGCGTGTGCGCGGGAGAGGGGCGCGATCTGATCGGTGCGCTCGAGAGCCACACTCGAACGGCCGACGTCGTGGCGCGCCTGGTCGAGGTCGATCCACGGCTGGTCGAACGGGGCCGAGCCAGTGGGGAGGCGGCGGGGCTCTCCGACCGACTCGAGTTCTTCGAGGGCGACGCCACGCTGCCGGCGTCGTACCGCGACTTCGGCCCCGCCCACCTCGTGCTCGCATGCGGGGTGTTCGGGAATATCCGCGGCGATGACACGGCGCGTCTGGTGGGGAGCCTGGCCTGGCTCTGTGCGCGTGACGGCTTCGTCATCTGGACGCGAGGCCTCACGCGTGGCGGCACGGCGCACGCCGCGCGCATCCGGGCCCTGTTCCGGGAGCACGACTTCGAGGAGGTCCACACGACCACCACGCCCGGCAACGTGTTCACGGTCGTGACCAACCGCCACCTGGCCGACGTCTCCGCCCCGCCCGACCCCGCGCGCCTCTTCGAGTTCGTCACGCGCCCCGGAAACGTGGGCGGCGGCCTCCTCTGAGCCCCGCGGACCCGGCACCACGCCAGGTCGTGTGGAAACCCACGCCGAGGGCGACGTACAGTGGGGCCATGACGCGACCGGTGCGGGCGCCGAGCGCGCGCCGATGAGCGGAAGCGCCCGCGGGCCGAGGCGCCGGCTTACACCGGGGCGGCGGCGGACGTCCCGTCGAGAGCCACTCGCCACGCCGGGATCGGCGAAGCGGAAGAAGTCGCGGTTAGAGCAGGTCCTGCAGGCAGGCCGGACCCCGAAGCGCCGCGGCGCCGTCCCCGACGTGGGCTCCGATCAAGGGGACGAGCTCGAAGCGACCCTCGGCGTCCTGGCCCGGCACCGGCGCCAGCGGCGGCGAGATCTCGCCCTGGTCCGGTCGTTCTTCGAGGATCCGATGCGCTTCCTGATGCGGGCGACGGAGGTTCGGACTCCGGAGTCACGCGCGGCGCGCGAGCGACAGCTCCGAGAGCGACTCGAGGCCCTCCGGGCCCTCCTCGACATGATGGAGGGGGAGATGCGGCTCCTCGTGCAGGCGGAGGTCGAAAGGACCCCCGCCGCGGCCCAGGCCCCCGCCGGCCCGGTCGAGGGCTGACTACCAGTCGATCTGCTCGCACATCCGAACGTAGATCTCCCGCTTCGGGTCCTGGAAGGCATTGCGCCCGTGCATGTGTCGGAGGTTGTCCAGCATGGCGATCTGGCCGGGCTTCCAGGGAATCCCGCGCAGGAGACGCTTCGTGACCTGCTTGACCTCGGCGATCACGTCGGGCGGGATTCGGGAGCCGTCCTCGAACCGGACGACGCTCATCGTCCGCTTCAGCTCCTCCTCCTGCCACTCGACGATCAGGATGCTGTTCACGAAAGCCTCGCGCCCGCCCCATCGCGTCCGAACCACCGCCGAGGTCACGTACTCCGTCGTCACCGACCGATCGTTGGGATCGACGGTCAGGGACAGCCCGTTCTCCCGGCAGTATCCCTCCACGTCCGCCAGGTTGTCGGTCTGGGCCCAGAGCCTCCATTCCTTGTCGCCATAGTGCCGGATGTACTTGATGCGCTTTTCGCGGAACAGGTTCTGCGTGGACGGGCTGAGCTGCTCCCACACCTGGACTCCGTCGCACACGATGGTCTCGCCCTCCGACACCGCCGGAGCCACGCAGTAGAACCACATCAGAGGTGGCCAGCTCCGGACGTAGGAACGGTCGGAGTGCAGCGGGAGACCGAACGTCTTCTGGGTCGCGCTCTGATAGTTGTAGCTGACGGACAGAATCGTCCCGTCACCATCCTTGTTGATGACCTCCCGGACGGACCCACCGCCCTTGTTCGTCATGTATTGGCCGAACTGGTCGGTGAACGTCTGGAACACCTTGGTGTCGACATCAAACTTGTCGAAGACGACAAGTCCGTACGAGCGGAACAGGTCTTTGACCGCGTCGGGATCCAGACGCGTCAGGTCTGGATCGTCGGTCCCGTCCACGAGGAGACCCAAGTGCTCGAAGAACGGTCGCGTCTTCATCTCCCACCCCTCCTTCGTGTCGATCCGAAATCGTCCCATCGCACCGTCGGGTCGCTGGTCATGGGCTCGAGCCTTGACGCTGGCCGAGCCAGATCTCCAGACCCCCCCGCGGGTTGTCCTCGTATTCCCAGGCTCCGTCGCGCTGCGCCGCCACGCGCGGCCCGAATGGATTCGCGACCGCGGCGAACAGGCCATGCGGTGAGGGAACCAAGTTCCGAATCCCCAGGTTGTAGGGATTGTCGAACCCGGTCCGCGTGACCGGCAGCCAGTTCTCGCCATCCGCGCTGCGCCAGAGGTCGCAGCCGCCCTCGTTCGCCACGATCGCCTCGGCTCCGACCCGATTCACCAGCCGGGACACGCTAGCCTGGTAGGCGTCGGGCCGCAGCCAGCGCAGCCAGATCGTCGAGTCCATCGTACCCAGGTAGAGCCAGCCTTCCAGGACCTCGAGGCTCCAGAAGTACCCGTTGAACAAGTTGCCGAAGCCGGGGGGAAACCCGCTGAGCGGCGCCTTTCGACCATCGGGCGTGACGCGAAGGTTCCCGACCACTAGGTCCCAGGAGTCGTCCGGCCAGATGCGGAGCAGCTCCGCCGCCGCCGGCCCGATGCCGTTGGCGCGGTCGTGACCGCCGTTCTGGATGCCGGTCCCGACGTAGAGGGCGCCTCGGAACTCGAGCATGCAGGTCACCGCCTGGTTCAGCGGCCCGCGGTAGGCTCCGCGATCGAGGACCTTTCGCCATCGATACGGGGGATCCCCCGTGCAGTCGCTCCGCCACACCTGCAAGCCGGTGTTGTTGACGGTGCCGGCGTAGAGCTGGCCGTTGAACGGGCACAGCATGAACACGCCCGCGTTGGTCGCCTCACCGAAGCCCGGAGCGCTCGCCGCCACCCACTTCCCCTGAGAGGGATCGCGGGTCTCGTAGACGACCGGGACGCCGGAGACGTTGATGACGAAGTTCACGTCGAAGCCCCGGGTCCCCGTCGGCGATGTGAACAGCCGGTCCCCGAACGGCACGAGCACTCTCGTCGCGGTCACGGGCAGGCCTTCGAGGATTCCGTAGGCTGACACGGGCTCGAACTCCACGCCGTCCCGGGAGCGCAGCAGCAACGCCCCCGGCGAGCGGCTCACCGCCCAGGTCGCGACGTACAGCGCCGGATCGGAATCCGACTCGGCCTGGAAGACGGCGGCGGCGCGGTAGCCGGTCTCACGCGCGACGTCGTCCCCCTCCGTGCCTCTCACCAGCGGCGCCCGCAGGACCCTGTCCCACCGATCGGTGAGCGGATCATAGGACCAGATCTGCCCGTGCCGATCGAGTCGGTAGAGGCCCTCCCGGTCGTCCGGCCCCTCCACGGGCCAGGCGCCCACCGGCAGATCCCGGAAGATCTTCTGCACCTTGAGCATCTGGAAGTTGGACCGCGTGATGCCCACGTAGAAGCGGTTCCGAAACCAGGCGGCGCAGTGCGGGAAGCTGTTGTGGCCGTCGCCGAACCCGTTCTCGCAGACCCGACGAAAGTCCGGCAGCGCGAGCCCGCGGCGCGGCGCGGGGTCGAAGGGACGCGGCGATCCCCCGACGTGGCCGGTGGGGCTGGGCCCGGGCCCCACCGCCGGCGCGCGCAGCGAGGAGGTCACGGGCGCCTCGTTCCATCCCGGCACGTCCATCCGACCCTCGTGCCAGTACGCTCGGCGGATCCGCATCTCAAGCGCGGGTCACCGGTAGCCCAGGTTCAGTGCCAGGCGCACGACTTGGCGCGCGAACCCCTTGGCATCGGCACGCCAGGACAGTGGGCCTCCGAGCCAGGAGTCGGGGATCCCCCCGTTGGCCACCCCCGGTGACCGGAGGAAGTTGATGTCGTTGCCCAGGTGCGCGCCCAGAGGGCCAAGACCGGCGAAAGGAGACGCCTCGGGATGGAGCATGGCCTCGACCGCGGCGTCACTCTCGGCGATACCGAGCCACCGGCAGATATCCACCAGATGGCGACGGGGGTCGTTGAGCAGATCCTCGCCGCGGAGCCGCATCTGCCGCTCCGACGGGATGCGCGCCAGGAACCCAAGGATGTTCCGCTGGACGCGATACCAGGCGACTTGCGGGTCCACCGTGGGCGGTTCCGTGGAGTAATCGACCGAGTTGGCCAGCACCGCCATGGCGCCACCCGCCACCTTCATCATCGACTCACCCTGGCTCCGCGGATGCCGGACCAGGTGCAGGTAGTACGCCCCGGGAAAGGCGCGGCGGACACGATCGAGGCTGCTGCGGCGCGCGCAATACGCCGGACTCTTGTCCACCATCCGGAGCGGCGCGACCCGTTCACAGAGATCCCGGTACACGTCGGCGGTGGTGGCATCCAGCCGGCGGAAGATCCAGCGTCGCGCCAGATCGAGGGATGTCAGGGTCTGCTCCCCCGAGTACAGGTGCGCCACGGTCCGGAGCAGACCGTGCAGCTGGATCTGCTTCAGGCCGACGAGCTGCTCGCACATGGCTTCCATCGTGGGTGCCATGAAGAGATTCAACTCGGGAACCCCGTAGAGCTCCGGGTGCTGGCCGAGCATCGCGCACGCCACGGAGGTGTAGGACCGCGGCGCCGCCAATATGAACAGCGGCTCCGGAACGCTGGACTCCACGACTCCTCCTCGTTGGCCGCCCATCCCGCTCCGGGCTGACGGGCCCCACCCCCGGCAGTCCCGGCCGAGGCCGGGCGGGGCGTGGTCGTGCAGACACGTGAAGCAGTGTCGGCCGGTTCAGTATAATGGCCGCGGCGCGGGGGGGCCGTACTATTCGGTCGGACGGGAGATCGTGACGCATGAAGCGCAGCGCCGGAGCATCACCGCGACGCGGCGGACGGCCGGGACGCCGCATCGCCCGACACCCGAAGGCCACAAGCCGCTCGCACCCGGGGCCTCTTTCGGACCGGGAGCGCCGCCGCCGCCAGCTCGGCGTCCTGCGGGCGTTCTTCCTGTCCGCCGACGCACGGGAGTTGCAGGACGCGCCGATCCCGAGCGCCACCACTCTCGGCGAGATCACGGAGCGGAGGCGCGAGCTCGGATTCCGCCTCGAGTTGCTCCGAGCCATTCTGGACGAGACACGCCGCGAGCTCAAGGCGCTGCGCCGGCAACCGAAAAGACCGCGATGACGGTCGCCTCCCCGCGCTTCGAAAACCCGCCGACGACCGGTCCGACCCGTCACGGTATCCAATACCAGAACTGTACTTGGAACCATCGGATGATGAGGCGCGAGAGCACGAAACCGAAGAACATGCGCCCGGCCTGGATCTTGGCGTAGCCGGTGATCTGCGACTTGAGACGCTGGTCCGGATTGGGCAGCTCCGCGATCACCCGCACCGAGTTGACCTTGGAATTGGTCGGCACCGCGGCCACGGGTGCGACTTCCGTGACCGAGCCCGTGAAGGTCTCGCTGGGATAGGCCCAGAGCACGACTTTCACCGCCGCCCCCACGCGGACCAGCGGCGCGTCGGCCTCGGGCACCTGGATCTCCGCGCGGATTGACTGGGCTTGCTCCAAGGTGGCAAAGAGGTCGCCCTTCTTCAGATACTGGCCCGCTCTCTGATCGATCTGGGGTGTCGTGACCCGCGCGCCGACCGGGGCTCGAAGCACGGTCAGTTCCAGCTGCCGCTGGTAGTCGGCCAGCAGGACGTCGAGCTGCCGAACCTCGGCCTCCAGCGCTTGGATCTGCTCGATGTCAGGGGGCGTCGTGAGCATGACGAGCTGCTTGCGCAGGAGGGCCAGCTGGGCGCGGGTAGTGTCCAGCTGCGCCTGGGTCGAGGTGACATTTCTCACATACTCGCGTTGGTCGATGACCGCCAACTGCTGGCCGGCGGTCACCATGTCACCCTCCCGCACGAACACCTTGTCGATGCGTCCCCCGTCGATCTCGACGTGCACTTCGGTCTGGGTCGTGGGAAGAATCGCGAACGGTCCCCCCGTCTCGTATGGGTACGGAATCAGAAGGACGACGATGAGCAGAACCAGCCAGCCGAGTCGCACCATCCAGCCTTTGGCCCATCCGGCGTCGCTGGCCAGCATCCACCGCACGGGTCCGCGGACACGCCTCATCAGCGGGAGCTGGAACACGAACAACAGGACCAGAAAGAACACGAGGACCCCGGGCCCTTCGAGGTAACCGGTGATCTGCTCCCCGAATGACCAGAACATGAGGAGACCGTGCACGATGTAGTAACCGACCGAGAGAAGACCGAACAGGATGAACCATCGCCGCTCGTACCGGCTCAGCGGCTCCGGCTGCGCCCGCCGGAAAAGCCAGTTCATCATAGCCGCCACCGACCGCTCGCGAAGCTTCTGGATCCCGAGCCACGTGGTGAGGACGAAGTAAGCGTCGCGCGGCCGGCCGATGTTCGCGTTGTGGACCGCGCCCCAGAGGGCGGTGGACCAGAGCGCCGTCCAGAACCAATAGGCGGGTCCGTCCGGCGTCACGATCAGGGCAGCGACGATGATGCCGACACCGGCCAGGAAGAGCTGCCAGTGCAGACCGACCAGGTGCACGTAGCATCGCGCGAAGACGCTGCGATTCATGATCATCGCAGTCTGGCGCCGATCGAGAAAGAACTTGGGCACGACTCGAAAGATGATCGCCACGCCGGCGTTGGTGACGTGGCCTCCGTAGTGGACGCACACGAGGCCGTGGGCGAACTCGTGGCTGACCGAGACCCCCAGAACGCCGACCGCGGCCAAGAGCAGCGCGTGCTCCAAGGTCCACACCGCCCACATGGCAGACGAAAGCTCGTCCCAGCGGGACAGCAGCAGGTGCGCGCCGAACGCGATCACACCGAGGGAGACGGCGGCAATGGGTCGGCTGAAAAGCCACCACGCGGTGCGAGCGTGGAGCCACACGAGGAAGCGGTCGGGACTGAACAGGATGTAGCGCTGAGCCGGAACGAGCCTGCCCTCGTCCCAGGACCGAAGCATGCCCGAGGTGATCGGCGCCTGGAGGAGGTGCTCGAACTCGAGCTGATGGACGAAATCCCTGACCTCCTCCACGGCGGCCGGAGCATCGAACTCGCGCTCGAGGCGCTCGCGGATGGCCTCGAAGGACGTGGCGCCGTCGAGGCTCCGGCAGATGAGGTACTCCCGCTCGCCGAGCTCGTACACCTCGCGCGTCTTCGGGTCACGAAGGACGCCGAGTCCGGTATGTTTCCCCCACTGGAGCTTGGGCAGGAGCTCCACGTCCTCACGGAGGCGAGGAAGCGGCTCGGACACGCCTGCGTCCGCGACCGCAGCGGGGTGTGAGGAGCTCACCGTGGTGGTTTCTGCCCCTTCTCGATCCGGTCGACGGCCTTGCGCGCCTCCGCTAGGCTCGGGTCCAGGGCGAGGGCCGCCTGGAACGCTGCCAGTGCCTTGGCGGGGTCATCGGCTTCCTGATGGACCCGCCCCAAGCCGAGGTGCGCGGCCGCCTGGCCGGGGTCGAGACGCGCAGCCGCCTGGTACTCCGCCTGAGCCTCCCGGAATTGCTTCTGTTGGAAGAACAGGTCGCCCAGGCGGGTGTGGGCGTGCACGTTCTTGGGATCGCTCCGGACCCCCGCGCGATACGACTCCATGGCCCCTTCGAACTCCCCGCGATCGAAGCGGATGTCGCCGATGCCGATGTGAGCCGCCGCCATCTTGGAGCTCTTCTTGAGGGCCAGCTCGTAGGCCGCCAGCGCCTCGTCCTGGCGCTTGGCCCGCCGGTGGATGTCGCCGATCTTGACGTGGGCCATCGGCAAGTCAGACTCCAGCGCCAGGGCGCGATTCAGCGCCTCGACGGCCTCCGCCTCGCGCCCCAGCTCGACGAGAGTCAGCCCACGGCGCAGCTGGAGCTGGCCCGACTCGGGGGTCAGGGCGATGGCGGCCTCGTACGCCTCCAGCGCCTTGGGGTGGCGCTCCTGGGTCGCGTACGCGTTGCCGAGTTTGACGTGGAGGCCCGCGACGGACTGGTTGAGGGCGAGCGCCGCCTCGAAGGCCGCGATGGCGCCGGCCGTGTCCTTGAGGGCCAGGCGCGCCGCCCCCGTCTTCACGTGGGCCAGGAAGACGATCTCCCGCTTCGGCTCCAGCGTGGGCACCTTCTGGTACTCGACGATGGCTTCCTCGTGGCGCCCGTCCTCCGCGAGTTGACTACCCAACCGGATGTGGGCGATCGCGAACTTGGGATCGACGGCCAGGGCGCGCCGGTAGGCGGCCAGCGCCTCCTCGCGGTGACCCTGCCGGAGGTGAAGATCGCCGAGCTTGACGTGGGCAAAGGCCAGCTTGGGGTCGAATCGGAGCGCGGCCTGGTAGCTCTCGGCCGCGCTCTCGTATTCTCCGCGCTCGAGGTATGCATCCCCGATCCGCAGGTGGGCCAGCAACAGCTGGGGATTCAGGCTGAGCGCCGTCTCGAAGGACACGATGGCCTCGGCGTACTGCTGCTGCTCGAACTGGACGATGCCCAGCCTGAAGTGGGCGAGGGCCGTATTGGGGTCGAGCCGCAGCGTCTCGCGGTAGGCGGCCACGGCATCGTCGGGCTTCCCCTGGGCGGCATAGGCATTGCCCAGCTTCAGATGACACATGGGCAGCCCGGGGTTCAGGCGCACCCCGCGCTGGTACGCCTCCATGGCCTGGTCCATCCGCTTCTCCGCCAGGTGGACGTCGCCGATGCGGATGTGGGCCGGCGTCAAGGCCGGATTCTGCCGAACGGCCTCCTCGAACTCCTTGAGGGCTTCCGCGTACTTGCCCTGCTCGAAATACACGTTGCCCATCTTGAAGTTCGCCATCGGGCCGCTGCCCACGGGCTTCAACCGGGTGACTCGTCGCGTTTGCATGTTTCCTCCTAGTAGAGCCGGGTCCAGAGCGCCCGGGTCGTCATTCGGCCCAGAACCCGAGCCATCTGGGACCACGTAGGTCGTCCAAAGCCAAAAAGGTGTCGACACCGTGACCGCTTCAGTGTGGCGGGTGGCGTCATGTAAGCGCCCCCGGTACCGGCTCGAGGACACGCTCGAGGCCGGCCTCGTCCGCCCGGCCGCGGCCGCGGGGCGAACTGGGGAATGTCGTCTCGCTGCCGAAAAAGGCAATGATCGGGTCGAGAGGGGCGCACGGCCGGCCCTTCGGGTGCATCATCTCGTCTCCCTCTGAGGCGCCTCGTCGGCCGGGGCCGGGGGTCGGCCGCCGCCAGCGCGGCGACGGCGCGGCACGGGAGCGATCACAGGACCCACCAGCACCGTGTCTTCGGGCAACGTGAGGAGGTAGACGATAAAGTCGGCGACGCGGGACGGGGCCAGAAGGTTCGGCGGTCGCCCGATCGGGCCGTTCTGCTCCCACATCGACGTTTCCACCGCGTCGGGCAGCACCACGTGCACGCGGACTCCGTCGGCCCGCACCTCCTCGGCCAGCGACTCGGTCAGTCCGATCACACCGAACTTGGAGGCGCAGTAGGCCGAGTCGTAGGCGCGTCCCTGCCGCCCCTGCACGGAGGAGACGTTGACGATCTGTCCGGCCCGCTGCCGCACCATGGTCGGCAGGACGGCCCGGTTGCTCAGGAACACCCCGCGCAGGTTCGTGTCGATGACCGCGTCCCACTCGTCGGGATGCATTTGCGCCAGGAGCCGAGGAGGCGTGCCCGGGGGTCGCAGGATGCCGGCGGCGGCCACCAGGACGTCGATGCGGCCGAATCGTTCCAAGGCGGCATCGGCCATGGCCCGCATGTCCGCCTCGCGGCGCACGTCCAGCGCGAGGCCCAGGTGCGCGCCGGAGGCGACGCGGGCGGACAGCGCCCCCGACACCTCTCGCGTCCCCGCCTCGGTCACGTCGACCACCACCACGGTGGCGCCCTCGTCCGCCAGCGCGACGCACGTGGCCCGTCCAATGCCGCCCGAGCCACCCGTGACGATCGCGACCTGCCCGCCGAGCCGCTGCACCGTATCCATGCCACCCGGCCTCACCGACCCGAGGCGGCACGCCGCGGGACGTAGCGTCCCGCGGGGATGCCGAACGGCCGCCCGGGGTTCATCATGGGGGCGATCAATGGCTGGAGAAGCTGGACGTCCTCCGGCATCGTCACCAGCTGCACCACCAGCTGCGCCACGCGCTCCGGCGGGATGGACGGGCCCAGCATGGCTCGCCCCAATTCACCCAGTATCGGCGTGTCCACGACGTCGGGCAGGACCGCCGTCACGCGGATCCCGTGAGGCCCGAGCTCCTCGGCCAGGGACTCGGTCAATCCGATCACTCCGAATTTCGACGCGCAGTAGGCCGCCGCATATGCGTTGCCGTACAGCCCGCCGCGGGACGAGGCGATGTTGATGATCGTCCCACTCCGCTGCCGGAGCATTGCGGGAATCACCGCCCGATTGCTCAGGAACACGCCGCGCAGGTTCGTGCGGAGGACTGCGTCCCAGTCCTCCACGGACATGGTGGCCACCGTGGTTGGCAGCCGCCGGTCGGCGGGGCCCTGGATACCGGCGGCCGCGACCAGCACGTCGATGCGCCCGCAGCGCTCCAAGACCGTCGCGCGCATGGTCTCCATGTCGTCGTCGCGTCCCACGTCGAGGCGCAAGGCAAGCGCTCGTCCCGCCACCCCGCTCGCGCCGGCCTCCACCGCCACTCGCTCCAACCGCGCCGGGTCGCGGCCGACCAGCACAACCTGCGCCGACTCGCGCGCCAGGGCACATGCCGCGGCGCGTCCGATGCCCGATGTCCCGCCGGTGACGACGGCCACCCGGCCCTGGAGTCGGCGCCCGGCCAGATCCATCGCGGGGCTCACCGTGCGAACATCCGAGGATCGACCACCCTGCACGCTCGCTCGGTCAGGCAGGGATTGGGCGCCTTCATCCGGCGGCCGCGGCAGTCGACCGACAGCTCCGGCGGATCATCGCCCCGGCCGCCTCTCGCGGATCCCGCTTCCCCCCGTCTCATGTCTTGATCGCCACCAGCTCCAGCGAGGCGCGCTCGACCTTTTCCAGCTGGAGCGCGCGGAACGCGGGCGCGACGGCGGCCTCCAGCGCTTCGGCGGCCACGTCCGGCGGGTACCCACCCAGGAGCACGGTGGCCAATCCGGCGTAGGAGCCTACGGTCTCGAAGTTCCGCTGGGTCATCGGGTATACCCGCTCGTTCACGTACCGCACCGAAAAGCCGTTCCGCTCGAACAGGGCGCGGTACTCGGCGGGCGAGAGCCAGTGGTGTGAGAAGGCGGGCGTGCCGCGCCGGCGCGAGCGCACCACGCCCGGCTGGCCGGCGGCTCTGCGCTCGGCATCCAAGCGGCGCAGGTGCTCCAGGGCGGCTTTCATCCATTGGTGATAGAAGGGCTCGGTCCCCGGGACGATGGTGCCCGCATAGAAGGAGCTGTTGAAGGCGAACACCCCGCCGGGCCGCAGCACGCGGCGGATCTCCCCGAGAAGCGCGTCCTTGTCGTCGAAGCAGTGGATGGCGTTCCCGATCAGCCCCACGTCTACGCTCTCGCTTCGTGCCGGGGTGTCCGCGGCCGAGCACTCCACCAGGGCCACCGGCGCGCGCCAGGGCAGGTCGGCGATCTGGCGCTGGGCGAGCTTCAGGGATTCACGCGAGATGTCCACACCCACCACCGCGACTGGCACGCGCGGGTTCGCCCGTCCCGCCCCATTCCGTCCAGGGGCCAGTTCCGTCATCAGGAGTTGCGCCAGCAGGCCGGTGCCGCAGGCCATGTCGAGAACATGCCGGCACCGGGTCAGGTGCGGCACGACCGCCCGGATGAAGGCCCGGTTCAGCTCCACATACTCCGGTTCCTGCGAAAACGGCTCGTAGCTCGTGTCGACCAGCCGCTGGGTCATGCCCACTCCTCGATGAAGCGCCGAACCGCGCGCGCGAAGAAGAATGGTCGCACGACCGGGTGGAAGTGGCCGGCGCGCGGGACGAGCACGCCGCTGCAGTTCGGCAGATGCGCCTGGAGTCCACGGTACGAGGGCAGACAGTGGGACTGCTCGCCGAACATCGCGAGCACCGGCTGCTTCACCGTGTTGATGCGATCTACCGTCAGCCCCACCTCCATCACGAAGTCGTTGCGGGCCGACGTCGTGCGCAGCAGGCGCAGCCAGCTCTCGGCAGCGGGGTTGCGCCCCCGCGACACGCCGAAGGGCGAGAATCGGCCGGCCGGCGGGCGCCGGACGAGGGTGACACGCTGCTTGGCCTCCGCGAGTGCCTCGAGGTATCGGTAGCCCATCTCCGCGTTGTCCGTGTCCTCGACACCGAGTGCGCGCACCTCCTTGTCCCAGAGGCCGGCCTGCGGCCAGTCCTTGACGCGCTGGGAGGGCTGGAGCGCCCGCACCCGTGCGTCGGCCAGGACGAGGCTCACGACGCGCTCTGGATAGAGCACCGTGTAATGGAGCGCCACCGCACCGCCGTAGCTGTGGCCGACCAGGTGCACACGCTCGAGCTCCAGGTGGTCCAGGAGGGCGTGCAGGTCCTCCGCCATGTCCGCCGTCGTGTAACCCGAGGTCGGCATGTCGCTGCGACCGTGGCCCCGGAGGTCGTAGAGCAAGACGCCCCATTCCCGGTTCAGCACCGGCAGCACGCGGAGGAACCAGAAGGCCAGGCTGGTGGCAAGGCCGTGCACCAGGACGAGGTGCGGACGCCCGGGCCGCCGGTAGTAGTGCAGGTTGATGCCGTTGACCAGCGCCGTGGACACGTCGATGCTACTCGAGGTATCCGAGTTCCTTCAGGCGTGACAGCACCGCCGCCTCCTCGTCCGGGTCG
>JBIOVM010000070.1:0-8324 GCA_044867785.1 Candidatus Rokuibacteriota bacterium
TTCGGGCGGCTCAAACAGGGGCTCGAGGGTCTGGGCGCCGAGGGCGCGGGCGCGCTCCGGGACATGCTGCGCGACTTGAACCGCCTCCTCCGCCAGCAGGCGGCGGGCGGCCAGCCCGACGTGCAGGGCTTCATGGCGCGCTGGGGCGGGATGTTTCCGGGCGTCGAGAACCTGGACCAGCTCCTGGAGCAGCTCGCGCGCCAGTCGGCCCAGCTGCAGTCCTTGCTCGAGAGTCTCACCCCCGAGCAGCGGCGCGAGCTGGCCGAGCTCCAGCAGGCCATGCTCGACGCCCCCGGCATGCAGGAGGCCCTTTCCGAGCTGGGCGAGCATCTCGATCGGCTCGGGCTGGGACAGGCGGCGCGGCGATACCGGGCCCAGGGCGAGACGCCCCTGTCTCTCCAGGAAGCGCTCCGGCTCATGGGTCAGCTCCACGAGCTGGACGACCTGGAAGGCGATCTGCGGGAGGCGGAGCGCGCCGGCCGCGCGAGCGGCGTCGACGCGGAGCGGGTCCGCCGCGCGCTGGGCGATGAGGCAGGGGACGAGGCGGACGCGCTGCGCCGGCTTGCGGAGACGCTCGAGCAAGCGGGGTACCTCGAGCAGCGGGGCCGGCGGTGGGCGCTGACGCCGCGGGCCATCCGGAAGATCGCTCAGCGAGCCCTCGCCGAGGTGCTGGGGCAGCTCCGGCGGGACCGACCGGGACGCCACGCGGTCGCCGCGCGCGGGGGCGGCGGCGATCCGGCCGACGAGAGCAAGCTCTACGAGTTCGGCGACCCGTTCCTCCTGGACCTGCGCGAGACGCTCGCCAACGCGCTGCGCCGCGAGGGGGCGGGACTTCCGCTCACGCTTGCCGGGGAGGACTTCGCCGTCCGCCGCACCGAGCTCGCCACGCGGTGCGCCACCGCGCTCCTCCTCGACATGAGCCGCTCGATGATCTACCGCGGCTGCTGGACCGCCGCCAAGAAGGTCGCGCTCGCCCTGCACGCCCTGATCCGCGGCCAGTATCCCCAGGACGCGCTCTACGTCATCGGGTTCTCGCTCTACGCGCGGGAGCTCGATCCTGACGACGTGCCCGGCGTCGTCCTCACCGATCGCCACTACGGCACGAACATGCAGCATGCCCTCCTGCTCGCGCGGCGGCTCCTCGGACGCCACCGGGGCGGCAACCGACAGATCGTGATGATCACCGACGGCGAGCCGACCGCCCACATGGAAGGCAGCGAGGCGTACTTCGACTACCCGACGACCCCCCGGACGTGGCAGCTGACCCAGGCGGAAGTGGCGCGCTGCGCGCGCGAGGGCGTCACGATCAACACCTTCATGCTCGAGGACAGCCCGGGGCTCGTCCGTTTCGTCACCGAGATGTCGCGGCTCAACCGGGGGCGGGCCTTCTTCGTCCAGCCGGACCGGCTGGGGGAGTACGTCCTCGTGGATTACCTCGCGCGAAAGCAGAAGCGCGTCGGGTGACGGGCCGGCTCCAGGCGCTCCTCGATGAGGGCGTCGCCGGCGGCGTCTTCCCGTGCGCCGCGGCCGTCGTGCTCCACCGCGGCGGGCTCTTGTTCGAGGGCGCGGCCGGCGGCGCGACGCCCCGGACGGCCTTCGACCTCGCCTCCCTCACCAAGGTCGTCGCCACCACGGCGGCGTTCCTCACGCTCTGGCGCGACGGGGCACTGACCCCCGAGACGCCCGTGGAGCGCATCCTCCCCGAGTCGGCGGTCGGCCACGCCGGGGCGACGGCGGGCGATCTCCTCGCCCATCGCGCCGGGCTGCCGCCGTTCCTGCCGCTGTTCGCCCCGATCCTGCGCGCGAGTCCCGGGCTCCTCGAACCGGACTGCGCGGCGAGCGTCCGAGAGGCGGCCCGCGCGACCGCGGTATCGCGCGCGCTGGCCGCGGCGCCGGTGCCGCCGTCGCCCGGCACGCGGAGCGCGTACGCATACAGCGACCTCGGCTTCATCGCGCTCGGCGAGCTGCTGGCGCGCGTCGGGGGCCGCCCCCTCGACGCGCTGGTCGCCGAGCGGGTGACGCGGCCGCTCGGACTGGCGACGCGTTTCCACCGGCTGTCGGCTCGCGGAGAGTGGATGCGGTCGATGGCCACGTCGAGCGAGCTGTCGGTCGCGCCGACCGGCCGGACGCGGCCGCGGGAGCCAGCGCCGGGGCAGGAGGGGCTCTGGGAGCCTTTCGCCCCGCATCCGTCGCCCGCGGGCGAGGTCGACGACGACAACGCCTTTGTCATGGATGGGGTGGCCGGCCACTCGGGGCTTTTCGGAACGGCGGCCGACGTCGCCGCCTTCGGTCAGGCCGTCCTGGACGACCGGGCGGGCGCGGGCCGTCTCGCCCCGGCCGATCGCTGGGCCGTGACCCTCCGACGCGACGCGGCGACTCCGGGCAGCACGTGCGCCCTCGGCTTTCACACCCGCCTGCCGGGCGACCTGGAAGAGAGCTCCGCCGGACGCCTCGTGGGAGCCGAGCCGCCGGGCGCCGTGGGACACCTCGGATTCACCGGGACGAGCCTCTGGGTCGACCTGGCGCGAGGCCTCGTGGTCGCCCTCTGCACGAACCGGGTTGCGGGGCCGCGGGGGCGGAGCGAGGTCAGGATCCGCGAGTTCCGCCCGCGCTTTCACGACGCGGCGGTCGAGGCGATCGGCTGAGGCCGTGCGCGCTCCGTCCTCTTTGGCGTGGCGCGTGGCGGCCCATCGCGGCGCCGCGGAGCGTGACCCCGGCCCGGCCGGCGTGATCGGGTGACGGCGGTCGCCGGACCGTGGCACGTGGCCGCGGGCCTGGTTGCGGGAGTCGCGCTCGCGTCGCTCCCGCGCGGAGCCGACCCCGCCGCGCTGACCGTCGGAGGACTGGCGGGCGCGCTGCTGGCCGCCTGGGCCGGCCACGTGGCACCGACCGGAGAGGACCCGCGAGCGGCGGTCGGCGAGCGCACCCTTGCCGAGCGCGTCGAGCGGATCGCTCCTTGGCTGACGCTGACGTTCGTCGTTCCCCTCGTGACGCTGCCGGTTCCACCCGGCGCGGACATGGCCATGCATGTTGCACTGGCACGCGCGCTCGCGACCGGCGCGGCCGAGGTGTCGCCGGCCTGGCCCGGCGTGGCGCTGCCGATCTACCCGCGCGGCTTCTCCGGACTCGTGGCGCTCGCGGCGCCCCTGGGATTCGCTCGGGCCGGCCTCCTGGTGTCGGGACTGACCTACGTCCTGTACACGGCGGGCGTGGCGGCCCTGCTCGGGGCGACCGGCGTCACGCGTCCCTGGACGCTCGCGATGCTCACGGTGCTGCTCACCAAGGTCCCGCAGGAGATGTTCGTCTGGGGCGGGAACCCGACCATCCTCGCGCTCGCGCTCGGGCTTCACGCCGCCGCCGCCCTCCGCCCTCCGGGGGCGCCGGTACGCCGTCCGTCGCTCATGGCCGCGCTCTTGCTCGCGGGCGCGGCGGCAGTCCACCCGATGGGCGCGCTCGCGGGCGCGCTCGTGACGGTCGTGCACGCCCGCCGTCACGCGCTGGTGGCGGTATCAATCGGCCTCCTGGGGATCGGGCTCGTGCTCGCGCTCCTCGCGACGAGCGGGCCGGAGCTGTCACCCGCCGAGATCGCCTGGGCGGTCCACTGGGGGCAGACGCGCGAGACGCTCCTGCGCGGTGCTCCCTGGCAGTTCGCCTGGCGGATATGGCCCGACCTCTGGCGCGCCCTGGGTCCGGCATGGATGCTCACCATCGGCGGCGCGGCCCTCGTCCTGCTCGGGCGTGGATCGGGGAGGGCCGCCGGGCGGGCCCTGGCGCTCGTGCTCGCGCTCGGAGGGCTTCTGGCCGTGCTCCGGATGCTGCCCTCGGCCGCCGGCGTCGTGTATCCGGCGCGGCTCGCGCCGGTCTTCGCCCTGGCGATGGCGCCGGTCCTGGGCGCCGCCCTGGCTGGCCTGCCGGGGCGGGTCGGGGGCGCCATCGCACTCGTCCTCCTGGCTGCGGCCCTCCCGCTTCATCTGCGCTGGTACCAGGGCGCCGGACCCATGGCCACGTGGGCGGATGTGCGGCTCCTCGACTGCGTGGCCCGACGGACGGCCGGCGACGCGGTCATCGCCGGGGCCTACGGCGACGCGACCCAATGGGTGCCCGCCATCACGGGTCGTCGGGTCACGCTGCCGCATCGTCATGTCAGCGTCCTCGACGAGACGGCGCCCGGTCTCGCCGCCCTCCGGCCCACGCATCGGTTGCGTGGCGAGCGGACCCGGTACGCGCCCGCGTTCCCCGGTCCCCAGCCGCCGCCGGAGCCCGCCGGCGCACCTCTTTGCCAGGAGGGCACCGCCCGACTTTGGGCGTTGCCGTAGGGCTGCCCAGACGGGCGGCGGCGCTGGGCAGGGTGCCTCCGATCGCGTAGAGTCGGGCCGTGCGCGCCTTCCTCCTGGGCCGGCTCGGCCAGACCCTCCTCGTGATCTTCTGCTCGCTGACCGCGGTGTTCTTCATGACCCGCCTGGGCGGGGACCCGGTCCTCCTGTTCCTCCCGATGGACATCCAGGCCAAGGACGTGAACGAGTTCCGCCAGCGCCTGGGGTTCAACGATCCGCTGATCACGCAGTACGGACGCTTCCTCGGCGGCGCCGCCCGCGGCGACTTCGGTGAGTCGCTCAGGTACAAGCGGAGCGCGCTCGAGCTGGTCCTCGAGCGCTTGCCCGAAACCGCGAAGCTGGCGGGGTCCGCCCTCCTGCTCACGCTCTGCGTCGCGATCCCGGTCGGGCTCCTCTCGGCCGTCCGCCGGGGCTCGGTTCTCGACTATCTCGGGATGGGCGGCGCCGTGCTCGGCCAGGCGGTGCCCAGCTTCTGGCTCGGCCTGGTCCTGATCTTCGTCTTCTCCGTCCAGCTGGGCTGGCTCCCCACGGGCGGGACGGGCGGGCTGGCCCACTACGTCATGCCGTCCGTCGTGCTGGCGGCGTTCTATGCCGCTCGCATCGCGCGGCTCACACGCTCGGCGGTGCTCGAGACGCTCGGGGAGGAGTACGTCCTCGCGGCGCGGGCCAAGGGGCTGGGAGAGCTCGCCGTCATCGGCAAGCACACGCTCAAGAACGCGGCGATCCCGATCGTCACGCTCGCGGGGCTCGATCTCGGCCAGCTGCTCGGCGGGGCCGTCATCACCGAGACGATCTTCGCCTGGCCCGGGGTGGGTCGGCTCACCGTCCAGGCGCTCCTGAACCGGGACTTCCCGGTGGTCCTGGCCGCCGTGTTCGTGATCTCGGTCGCGTACACGCTGATCAACTTCGTCGTCGACCTGCTCTACGGGTGGCTCGATCCCCGTACGCGCAGCGCGAGCGCGACGTGAGCCCACCGGCCTAAGGCCGTCCGATCGACTCCCGCAGAGCCAGGGAAGCCAAGTGAGCCCACCGGCCGAAGGCCGTCCGATCGACTCTCTCATGACGAGGGAAGCTCGGTGAGCGCAGAGGCGGCCGGGGCGTTGGCCGGTGGTCTGGCCCGCGCGGCGACGCCGCGCCGGCTCCGGCGTCACGGCCTCGGCGTCCTCGGGCTCTGTCTGGTGGTCGCCGCGGTGACGGCGGCGGTGGCGGCGCCGTGGCTGGCTCCCCACGATCCCATGCGAAGCGACTTCGCCCAGGGCCTCCGTCCGCCGGGCACCGTCGGGCATCCGCTCGGGACCGACCAGCTCGGACGCGATCTCCTCTCGCGCGTCCTCTACGGCGCCCGCATCGCGCTCTTCATCGGGCTCTGCACCGTCGCCCTGACCGCGCTGGTCGGGAGCCTCCTCGGGCTGGTGGCCGGGTTCGTGGAAGGGCTTCCGGGGGCCGTCCTGATGCGCCTGGCCGACGTCCAGCTGTCGTTCCCGTTCATCCTCCTCGCCCTCACCATCAACGCCATCGTGGGGCTCGGCCTGCAGAACATCATCGTCAGCCTCGCAGCCGCCGGCTGGGTCGTCTACGCCCGCGTCGTCCGGGGCCAGGTGCTCTCCGTGAAGCGACGCGAGTACGTGCAGGCGGCCGCCGCCCTCGGGACTCGGCGCGCCCGGGTGGCCTTCCGCCACGTGCTCCCGAACGTCGCCCCGTCGATCGTCGTGGTGGCGAGTCTCCAGTTCTCCCAGTTCATCGTGGCGGAGGCCGCGATCTCGTTCCTCGGATTCGGCGTCCAGCCGCCGACCCCGGCCTGGGGCAGCATGCTCTCGGAGGGGCGCGACTTCCTCTACGTCGCGTGGTGGCTGGCGGCCTGGCCGGGCGCGGCGCTGGCGCTGACCGCGCTGGGCGTCAACCTGGTCGGGGACTGGCTCCGCGACGTGCTGGACCCGAAGCTTCGGATCTAGCGCAGGCGGCGCCGGCGAGCTTGACGGCCGGGCCGCGATGATCGACGATCGGGCCGCGGGCTCGACGACGCCGCGACGGTCAGAAACGCCGGCCAGCCGTGAGGGCGCGCGTTTCCCGCGCCCCACAAGGAGACCTACATGCGACGGTTCACCCTCGGCACGCTACTGGCGGTCTGCGCAGCGCTGGCGGCGCTCGTCGTCCCCGCGGACTCGCAGGACCGCTCCCGGACGAAGGAGATCGTCGTCGCATTCGCCGCCGAGCCGCGGTCCCTCCTGCCGAACACGATCGTCGACTGGACGACGAACAACCAGGTCGAGCACGTCTACGACCGCCTGGTCGATCGGGATCCGAAGACCTACAAGCCGGCGCCGATGCTCGCCACCGGCTGGAAGGTCGTCGATGACACGACGTGGGAGTTCACGCTCCGGCCCGGAGTGAAGTTCCACAACGGGGAGCCGTTTACCGCCGAGTCGGTCAAGGCGACGATGGACTACATCAAGGACCCGCAGCACAAGTCGCACTACCTGCCGCGCTGGGCCCTCGTGAAGGAGGTCCAGGTCGTCAACGACATGACGGTGCGCTTCATCACGACGAAGCCGTGGCCGGGCCTGATCGACCGGATGGCCGCCACCGACTTCCTGCCCATGCCGCCCAAGGCGCTCAAGGCCGACCCGCAGGCCCTCGCCGCCAAGCCGATCGGCAGCGGGCCGTTCAAGTTCGTCCAGTGGGTGCGGGACGAGCGGCTCGTCCTCGAGCGGAACCCCGACTACTGGCAGGGGGCGCCCGACGTGAGCCGCGTGACCTTCCGCTTCATCCCGGAGTTCAGCGCTCGGCTGGCCGCCCTCCTGTCCGGCGAGATCGACATCATGAAGGACGTTCCGCCGCACGCCGTCGACCTCGTCGACCGGAGCGGCAAGACCAAGGTCCGCGCGACCGTGTCCTCCCGGATCAACTACCTCGCCCTGGTCAACCTCAAGCCCGGACCGATGCAGGACATCCGCGTCCGCAAGGCGATCCAGCACGCCGTGAACGTCGACGAGCTGATCGCCCAGGTCCTCAAGGGCCGAGCCTCCAAGATGTGCGGAGCGCTCTCGCCGCTGAACGTCGACTACACGGCGAAGGTGGAGTGCGTGAAGCACGACCCCGCCCGCGCCGTCGCGCTCCTGAAGGAGGCCGGGCACGACCCGGCGAAGCTCTCGCTCACCCTCGACACGCCGTCCGGCCGGTACCCGCTCGACAAGGACATCTCGCTCGCCATCGCGGCCCAGCTGCAGCGGCTGGGGATCAAGGTGAACGTCGTGGTGAACGAGTGGGGCACCCACCTCGACAAGATCAAGAACCGGACGACCGGGGACATGTTCTTCCTCGGCTGGGGGCCGGCCCTCGAGGCGCAGGGGACGATCGAGCAGCTCTTCCAGACGGCGCCGACCTACTCGTCCTTCGGGGGGAACAAGGTCATCGAGGACAAGATCGCCCGCGCGGTGACCATCGTCGACGCCAAGCAGCGGCTCGAGGCGTGGGCGGAGCTCCAGCAGCTCGTCGCCGCCGAGGCGCCGTGGGTCTTCCTCTGGCAGCAGCACGATCTCTACGGCGTGGCCAACTGGATCGACTGGACGCCTCGTGCCGACGAGAAGGTGTGGATGTACGAGGCGAAGATCGTCCCGCGCTGACCGGGTCCACGAGACCCCTCCAGGCTCGCCGGCGTCCGCTCGGGTGGCCCGGGCGTGAGCGGTCGGGCACGCGGGAAAGGAGTGGCGCCATGACGAAGCGCTCGGCGTCCTATCTGGGTGTGGCGGCGGTGGTCGTCGCCGCGCTCTCCGCCCCTTTCGTCATCACGCTCGGCGCCCAGCCTTCCGCCGGGGCCGTGGGGATCGACGGCGACGACATCGGCGGCGTGGTCACGGGACCGAACGGACCCGAGGCCGGGGTCTGGGTCATCGCGGAGACGACCGACCTCCCCACGCGCTTCGTCCGCATCGTCGTCACAGACGACCAGGGCCGCTACCTGATCCCTGACCTGCCGCCCGCCAACTACCA
>JBIOVM010000071.1:0-10540 GCA_044867785.1 Candidatus Rokuibacteriota bacterium
GGGAAGTGAAAGTCTGACCCCGGTCATGGCCAGAGGGGGAGGCCGGTGAGCCCGGCGGTCTCGGGCTGGCCGGTCATCAGATTCGCGTTCTGGACGGCCTGGCCCGCCGCCCCCTTGCCCAGGTTGTCCACGGCGCCGAGGGCCACGACCAGATCGGTCTCCCGGTTGACCGTGTACGCCACGAACGCGACATTCGACCCGGTGGTCCACTTGGTCCGCGGGCTCCGCCCCCCCACAACCGGCATCACCCGCACGAACGGCTCGTCCCGGTACATCCCCCGCGCGGCGTCCTCGAGCCGAGCGGCCGCCGCCGCGCCGCGCGGCCGCGCGTAGCACGTCGCGAGGATCCCGCGCGTCATGGGCACGAGGTGCGGCGTGAACGCGATCGTCGCGCGCCGACCGGCGAGCCGCGACAGCGCCTCCTGCATCTCCGGCCCGTGCGGATGCTCGGCGAGGCCGTAGGCCAGCACGTCCTCGTTCGTCTCGGCGTAGCCGAAGGGGCTGGCCCCGCCCCCGCGCCCCGCACCGCTCACGCCGGTCTTGGCGTCGATCACGATGCCTTCGGGCTCCACCAGCCCCTCGGCGACGAGCGGCGCCAGCGCGAGGAGCGCCGCCGCCGGATAGCAGCCGGGGTCCGAGACACGGGACGACCCGGCGACCGCCGCCCGGACACCGGGCAGCTCCGTCAGCCCGTACGTCCAGCCCTCGACGAACCGGTGATCCCCGCCCACGTCGACGATCTTCACGTCCCGCGGGACCCGCGCGAGCGGCTCCCGCGACTTGCCGGTGGGCAAGGACGCGAACAGGACGTCGACGCCGTGAACCTCCTCGGGCACGAACGGCTGGATGACGAGGCCTCCGGTCGGATGGCCGCCCAGCGCCGGGAACTGCTGGTCGAGCCTCTGGCCGGCCGTGGTCTCGCCGCTCGCGTACACCACCTCGAACCCCGGATGGCCCACGCAGAGGCGCAGGAGCTCGCTTCCCCCGTATCCGCTCACGCCGACGATGCCGATCCGCACGCCCATGACGCCCTCCTGGCGAGCCCTCATGGTAACGGCAGCCCCGCGACGAGGCAATCCGGAAGCCGCTATACTGTGCGGCGTGCCGGGAGCCGGACGCTCCGGCGCGCTCGTCCGCCACCCGCCCCGAGCGAGGATGCGAGATGCAAATCGGGCTCTGCATTCCCCATTTCGGCCGCCCGCTCGAGCCGGGCCGGCTCCTCGAGGTCGCCCAGCGGGCGGACCGCCAGGGCCTCGACTCCCTCTGGGTGACCGACCACGTGATCGTGCCGAAGGAGATCCACATCGCCTACCGCGAGGAGATGCTCGATCCGTTGGCCGTGCTGGCCTGGCTCGTCGGCGTCACCGAGCGGATCCCGCTCGGGACCAGCGTGATCATCCTGCCGTACCGGTCTCCGCTTCCGGTGGCCAAGCTCCTGGCGAGCATCGACGTGCTGTCGGGCGGCCGCCTGATCTTCGGCGCCGGCGTCGGCTGGATGGAGGGCGAGTTCGCCGCCTTGGGCGTGCCGTTCGCCGAGCGGGGCAGCCGCACCGACGAGGCCCTCGAGCTCTTTCGGACGGTCTGGACCGAGCGCGAGCCCGCGATCGAGACGCGCCGCCACCGGCTCGGCGGCGTGATCGCGTCGCCGATGCCGCTCCAGCGCCCGCGGCCGCCAATCTGGATCGGCGGCGCGAGCGAGGGCGCGTACCGCCGGGTGGCGCGCCACGGTGACGGCTGGCACTCGACCGCGGCGACCCCGGATGCGTTCCGCCAGGGCGCCGACGCGGTGCGGCGTCACTGGGCCGAGGCCCGGCGCGAGGGCGAGCCGGTGCTCTCGCTCCGGATCCCGTTCTGGCTCGACGGCATCCACCGCCCCGGAAGCGACATGGGCTATCTGCGCGGCCGCCACGCGATCCACGGCACGCCGCGGCAGGTCGTCGACACCCTCCGCAGCTACGCCACGCTCGGCGTCAGCCACGTGGCGCTCGACGTGTCGCTGACGACCTATCCCGCGATCCTCGAGACGATCGACATCCTCGCCCGTGAGGTACGGCCGGCGCTCGGCGCATGACCACGCTGGACGTGGCCGCCGGGCGCGTCCGCGCCGGACCCCGGCCCGGAGCGGACCTCCGAGCTGCCGCCGCGCCGCTCCTCCTCCTGGCCGCCGCCCTGTGCGCCGCCACGGCGGCCGACGCCCAGGTGTTCCTGGCGACCCGCCCCAACCCCGAGTTCGAGCTGGGGCCGCTGTTCGTCCGGGCGAGCGTCGACGCCTCGCTGGGGCCGGTGACGGTGGACGTGCTCTGGAGCCTCGCGGTGCCGCCCACCCGCAGCGCGCTCGGCCTCGAGCAGGATCTCTTTCTCCTCTGGCCCGCTCACCTTCGGGGCGACGCGGCGGACCGCGGCGACCCGACGCTCGTCGAGTTCGTCCGGACGCGCGGCTTCACCAGCACGGGTGCGGGCCGGCTCCCGCTCTTCGTGGAGGAGCTCTACCCGCCGCCGGGCGCGACGGCGACCGACCGGCGAATCGGCGACGCGCGCTTCGTATCGTTCCGCCACGTCGGCCTCGAAGCGCTGGGCATGCGGCCGGCCGCGTCCCTGATCCGGATCCCGTGGACTCCCGACCTGGTGAACCGGGTCCGGCTCCTCAAGCTCCGGCTCACGCTCGAGGGCGCCATCAAGCCGAAGGCCGCCAACTGGCTGGAAGACCTGGTCCGAGGGCCGCGCCACGTCGTCACGATCAGCTTCAACGACGTCCGGGATCCCGCGCTCTTTCCCCTGTACCTCGAGACTCGCCCCCGGGCGCTCCAGCTCGCGAGCGAGCCCTCTCAGCTTCTCGTGCGGTTCTCCGACGCCGCGCGCCTCCGGATCGACGAGGTCTACCCGCGCGCGGCGAGCCGCGAGCCGGCGGCGGGCGCCGAGATCGTGTCCCTATTCCTCGACACGTCGGAAGGCGCCGTGCCGCAGGTCCTGAGCGTCCAGTTCGGCTACGCGTCGGGCTTGCAGGCCTGGGCGCCGATCTTGATCCCGCTCGCCTTCTTCGTGCTCGGGCGCGCGACGGGGCCGCTCATCGAGCGGCTGGCGCGGCGGCTGGGCCGCACCGTGTCGGCCCGACTCCGCTTCGGCGGCGGTGCGAGCGCCCGCGACCGGGAGGAGGGCGCCTTCCTCCCGCGGGAGCTGCTCGCGAAGATCGTCCCGGGGCGGACCACGCGCGAGGAAGTCCTCGCGCTGTGCGGCCACGACGGCCTCGAGGAGCGGGACCAGCTCGGCTCGCCCGAGCGGCACACCCTCGTCTACCGCGGACGCCGGCTCCTGCCGCGGCGGCAGCGGCAGCTCCTCTGGATCGTGTCGAGCGTGAGCGACTGGGAGCTCGAGGAGCAGGAGGTCGAGATCGAGCTAGAGCGCGGGGTGGTGCAGGACATCCTCGTCCGCGTCCGGCGCGTGCGCCGCCCCTACCCGGACTGACGGCGGCCCGGCTCGCCCTCGCCGGCCCGCCGCCTTCGACCCGCTACGCCTTCGGCTTGACCCAGGTCTCCGACCAGGCCAGGCACGCGCTCGACGACTGGCGGTCGCCGCGCATCTCCGGCCAGACGCTGCCGGTGGCGACCTGCCCGTTCAGAGTCACCTGGGCGGAGCGCGCCGGAAAGAACGTGCTGAAGACGCCGATCGGCCGGTTCGCGTATCCGGGCGGCATCGTGAGGACGAACGGGTCGGCGAAGTCGTACCAGGCCAGCACGATCTCCTCGTCGGCGGAGACCACCCGCTCGATGGCCACTCCCCGCGGGTCCCCGCTCCGCTCGAAGGAGGCCTCGATCACCGGCAGCGCCGGATCCGCCGATGGCGGGAAGAGGATCGACTCGATGCTCCGCTGAAGCCATCGCGTCATGGCGATGTTGTCGCTGTAGAGGCGGGGCTTCTTCCCGGTCAGCTCCGCCTGGACGAGCAGGACGTGCCCCGGACCCGCGGGGCACCAGAGCACCCGCCAATGGCTCCATCGATCGGCGAGGCTCTTGCCCCCGTCGTGGCTCAGGCGGACGAAGGAGTTCTCGCCGGTCATCATGACGTCGTTCGGATCCACCGGAGGGGTCATGTACGCGCTCCTGTCAGGCTGTGTCGAGTGTCGTGACGCTCCAGGGCCGCCCGCGGGCGGCGAGCGGGGCGTATCGTAGCACGGCGCCCGCCGGAGGTGCGTCACGACCGGCGAGCGGCCGCCCCCGCCAGGGCGGTGGCGACGGCGCCGACGACGCAGGCGACGGCGGCGACCGCGAAGATCGCACGCGTCGAGCCGGTCGCGTCGATCACCGCCCCCAGGACGACGTCGCCGAGCGCCGCCGTCCCGTAGCCCACCGCATTCATGAACCCCACGCCCGCGCCGACCGCCTGCGGCCCGAGCAGCTCCGCCCCGAGCACGGTGAAGGAAGGGAACGGCGCGAACACGAGAAAGCCCGCGGCGAAGAGCAGCGCGAGGCTCCGCCCGTCCGGCGGCGTGACTCCGAGGCCGAGCGTCGCGCCGGCCGCCAGGGCGAGCGACAGCACGATCAGCCGCGGATGGTTGCCGCCGAGCAGTCGGTCGACGGCATCGCCGCCGACCAGGGCCCCCACCGCCATGCCGATCGGCAGCGCCAGGGGAATCCACGCGGCGTGGGAGCTCGGCGTCCCGCCCGACGCGAGCAAGTGGGACGGCACCCACACGAGGAGGCCGAGGCGCGCCCAGTTCGCGAAGCCGAAGCCGACCGACGCAAGCAGGAACGCACGGTTCGAGAAGGCCCCGCGGAGGCGTGTGCCGAGCGGCGCCGCGGCCTCGCCTCCCGCGCCGCCGCGGCGGGCGCGCTCCGCGGGGGGGTCGCCATCTCGTGCGGGAAGCCCGAACTCCTCGGGACGGTCGCGCGCGAAGATCCACACCACGGCGGCGCCGAGGATCAGGAGCAGCACCGGGAGCCGCAGCACCCAGCGCCAGGAGAGCCACGTGAGGACGAGCGCCGCCGTTCCGAAGGTCAGGACGGACGAGAAGCCGGCCGCGAAATTGAACACGCCGAACGCGAAGCCTCGCTCGCGCGGCGCCCACCAGGCAGCGATGAGCCGGCTCGCCGGCGCGAAGCCCATCGATTGCGCGTAGCCGTTCAGGGCCCAGGGAACGACCAGGCTCCAAAAGCCCCCGGCGAAGCTCGTCATCCAGTTGAGGGCGCACGAGGTCACGGCGCCAAGGGCCACGAGCCGGCGCCCGCCCGCGCGGTCGGCGACGTGCCCGCTGACGAGCTGGCCGGCGCCGTACAGGATCAGGCCGACGCCGCTGACCCAGCCGATCTCGGTCGCGGACAGCCCGAGCTCGGCGCGCAGCCCCGGAATGGCCCAGCCGAGGTTCTGCCGGCCGGTGTAGTAGACCAGATAGCCGAGGCTCGTGGCGAGGAGCACCCGCCGCTGGGCGCGGCGGAACTCGGCCGACGCCGCTTCGGACGAGCCTACGCGGAAGCTCCGGCGCAGCGGACGGTCGGGAGAGACGGAGCGGGGCGACTCCGGGCGGGCACGGTCACCGCGTCGCCGGCAGCGCTGCCAGCGCCTGCCGGAACCGGCGAGCGTAGCCGATCACGTCGCGCTGGAGCCGCCCTTCCGCCCGGCCCTGGCTGACCTTGACCGGCACGACGAACGGGCCGTCCTCGGCGAGGATCCGATCGTACGCGCGCCCCAGCTCCGACTCGTCCCGGGGTTCCAGCACCTTGTCGATCCCCGCCCCGCGGGCCATCTGCGCGAAGCTCGAGCGGTGCGCCGTCGCCGTCGGCTGACCGCCGGTGGTCATGTGGACCTCGTTGTCCCAGACGACCAGGGCGTAGTTGCGGGGCTGGAGCGTCGCGATCGTGCACAGCGACCCGAGGTTCATCAGGAGCGAGCCGTCGCCGTCCAGGCAGATCACGCGGCGGTCCGGGCGCGCCAAGGCGATCCCCAGCCCGATGGACGAGCACTGCCCCATCGAGCCGAACGTGTAGCAGTTGAGCGGCCGGTCGCCCAGACGTTGAAGATCGATCGTGGCCTGGCCGAGGTTGGAGACGACGACCTCGTCGGTCAGCCGGCCGACGAGGAGGCGGGTCGCGGTCGCGCGGTCCACGAGGCGCGTCAGCCGAGCTTCCCGCCGGTGAGCTCGGCGGGCAGCACGAAGGCGACCGGCAGCGACTGCGTGTAGCAGAGCTTCACGAGGCCGTCGGCCTGGGCCTCGAGCTCCGCGATCGAGCGCGGCATGACGTGCCGGATCCCGAGGGCGTCCAGGATCCGCTCGGTGGCCTGACCGATGGGCACCTGGGCCGGATTGAACTCGCCGAGGTCTCCGCGATGGCTGATCACCAGGACGACGGGCAGCTGGGCGGCGACGTTGAGCGAGCCCAGGGTGTTCACGCAGTTGCCGAGACCGCTGTTCTGCATGAGCAAGGCGCCGCGCTGCCCGCCGAGCCAGGCGCCCGACAGGATCCCCAGCGCCTCCTCCTCCCGCGTGGCGGTCACCACCCGGGAGTCGGAGTCGGCCCAGAGATGGTCCAGCACCTGCGAGACGATGTAGTCGGGCACCGTGGCGAAGAGGCGGATGTCGTTCCGCCGCAGGATGTCGGCCACGTGCTTGGCCCAGCTCGAATCGGCCATGGCGTCCCTCCCGCCGACGATAGCACGCTCGCCGGGCCGCTGCGAATCGGGGTGGCCGCGCGGCGGCGCCGGCCAGTTACTCGATGAGCTGGTCCGCCCTCTGCAGCAGTGACGCAGGGATCGCGAGAGCGAGAGCCTTGGCGGTCTTCATGTTGATGATCAGCTCGAAGGTGACGGGCTGCTCGATGGGGATCTCCGCGGGCCGGGCGCCCCTCAGGATCTTGTGCACGTGCGCGGCCGCCCGCCGGTACAGATCTCCGTAGTGAGGACCGTAGGCCATGAGGCCGCCGGCCTCGGCCATGTCGCTGAAGCCGTAGACGGTCGGCAGCCGCTCCCTCAGCGCCAGCTCCGCGATCTGGGCCCGGTGGGCGGTGAAGACCGCGTCGTCGGCCACCAGCATCGCGCCCGCGCCCTGAGCGGCGCTGAACGTTCCCTCGAGATCGCGGGGCTCCCGCACGGCCAGCACCTGCAGCTGCGCTCCCAGGGTCCGGGCGGCCGTCTCGGCCTCCTTCACGTACTGGGGAGTGGCCGGGCTCGCCGCCCGCACCAGGATCGCGACCCTGGTGAGCCGGGGAAGCAGCTCCTTGAGGAGCGCCAGTCGCTTGGCCGTGACGTCCCCGTGCATCGCGGTCACCCCGGTGACGTCGCCTCCGGGCCGCGCCAGGCTCGCGGCCACCCCGGCTGCGACTGGATCGATCGCCGCCACGAAGACCACCGGGACCCCGCGCCCGGCGTTCTTGGCCGGCATCACCGACGGCGTTCCGGAGGCCACCAGCACGTCGACCTTGAGACGCATCAGCTCCGCTGCGACGTCGGGCAGGTTCGCCGCGCTCCGCGCCAGGCCGTACTCGATGACGATGTTGCGCCCCTCGACGTAACCCAACTCGCGCAGGCCCTGGCGGAACCCGTCGATGAACGTCGACGGCGGAGATCCGACGCGTAGAAAGCCCACCCGACTGACCTTGACGGCTTGCTGCGCCGAGGCGGTCAGCGGCCAGATCAGCGCGAACACCGCGAACACGACGGCGCCTCGGGCGAGCCTCATGCCGCACCTCGCAGGCATTCGAGGAAGGTCCGGAACCCGGCCGACGATAGCATGCGCCGTGCCCGGACGGAACGACCGCGCTTGCGGTACTGTACTCGCCAGGCCACAACGATCGAGCCGTGCCCGAGGTGCCCAGGGAGGACGCCATGCGTCTCGCGGGTCAGGTGGCGCTCGTCACCGGCGCGCAGCAAGGCATCGGCCGCGCCATTGCGACGGCGCTCGCGCGCGACGGAGCCGACGTCGGCGTGAACTACCTGGACGACCGCCGGGCCGCCGAGCGGGTCGCCGACGAGGCGCGCGAATCGGGGCGCCGCGCGTGCGTGGTCCAGGGCGACGTCTCGCGGGCGGGCGACGCGGCGGCGATGGTCGACGCCGTGGCGCGCGAGCTCGGCGCGCCGGGAATCCTCGTCAACAACGCAGGGGTCTTCCCACGGGTGGAGTTCCTGACGATGACCGAGGCGGACTGGGACCACGTCGTGGACGTGAACCTGAAGGGCAGCTTCCTCTGCGCCCAGGCCGTCGCCCGGCGCCTCGTCGAGGGGCGCCGGCCGGGCGCCGTCGTCAACATCGCGTCCGTCGCCATGCGCGGGACGCCGCTCGGGGTGCACTACTCGGCGAGCAAGGCCGGCGTCGTGGGGCTCACGCGCGCGATGGCCCTCGCGCTGGCGCCACACCGGATCCGGGTCAACGCCGTCGCGCCCGGGCTCACCGACACGGCGCAGCCGCGCTACGGCAACACGGAAGCGGAGCTGGTGGAGATGGGACGGCAGATCCCGCTGGAAGGGCGGATTGCCCAGCCGGAGGAGATCGCCCGCGTCGCGGTCTTCCTGGCGTCCGACGAGGCAGGCTGGGTGACGGGCCAGACGATCCACGTCAACGGCGGCGCGTTCATGGGCGGATAGGAGCCCCGACGGGAGGCACGATGCGGTACCAGTGGCCTGACGACCAGCAGTGCGCCGTGGTGCTGTCCTTCGACTTCGACGCCGAGTCCGGGTTCCTCTTCCGCGAGCCCGAGAAGGCCAAGCGGAGCCTCGCCGGGCTCGAGGAGCGGCGCTTCGGCCCCCGCGTCGGGGTCGACCGGATCCTCCGCATGCTGGACCAGCTGCGGTTGCCGGCGACGTTCTTCATCCCCGGGTGGACGGTGGAGAACCACCGCCCGGAGTCGATCCGCATCCGCGACGCCGGCCACGAGGTCGGCGCCCACGGGAACGTCCACGAAGCGGTGGATGGGTTGGACGCGGAGCAGGAAGAGGCCGTGATGCGGGCGCAGCTCCGGATCCTCGCCGATCAGCTCGGCGTGCGCCCCGCCGGCTACCGGTCACCGTCCTGGGACGTGAACGTCCGCACCCCGGACATCCTGAAGGCTCACGGCTTCCTCTACGACAGCTCGCTGATGGGCGACGACGTGCCCTACGTGCTCGAGACGCGCCACGGGCCCCTGATCGAGGTGCCGGTCCAGTGGATCCTGGACGACGCGCCGCTCTTCCGCCACGTGTACGGAGCGACCAACGCCATCGCCGACCCGGCGCGGGTGTTCGACCTCTGGAGCCGAGAGTTCGCGGGGATGTACCGGGAGAACGGGTGCTTCGTCCTCACCTGTCACCCGTTCGTCATCGGGCGCGCGTCCCGGATCATGCTGCTCGAGGAGCTGGTCGCCTACATGCGGCGGTTCCCTGGCGTCTGGTTCACGACCGGCGAGGGCGTCGCGCGCTGGCACGACAAGCAGCGCCAGGGGGCACGTTGAGCCCCATTCGACCGGAGCGGCGTCTCGTCCGACCGCCCGGCGCTGGCGTGCGCGGACGTCAGAGCCCCGCGCGGATGGCGCGGGCGAGCCGGCGGATTCCCTCCGCGATGCGGTCGGGAGGCTGAAGGCTGAAGGCCAGCCGCATGTTGTGCGTCCCGCGCCCGTCGGGGAAGCATTCGGTGCCCGGCAGGGCGACCACGCGCTCCTCGACGGCGCGCCGGGCCACCTTCGCGACGTCCGCCCTCGGCGGGAGCGTGAGCCAGAGGAAGAAGCCGCCCTCGGTGCGGGTCCACGTCACGCCGTCGGGCATCTCGCGGCCGAGCGCTTCGTACATGGCGTCGCGCCGGACGCGGTACGCGGCGCGGAGCGTCTCGATGTGGGCGGCCAGCCCTCCCCGCTTCATGAAGGTTCCCACGATCATCGAGGACAAGCCGTTCGTGCTCCCCTCGGCCTTGAAGGCGAGCACTCGCTCGATCACCGCCGGGTCGGCCAAGACGAAGCCGAGGCGCACGCCGGGCGCGACGATCTTCGAGAAGGTCCCGAGCCGCACGACGAGCCCCTCCTGGTCCAGCGCGTGGAGGGTCGGAATCGGCTCTCCCTCGAAGCGCAGGTCCCGGTAGGCGTCGTCCTCGACCACGGGCACGCCGTGGCGGGCCGCGACGTCGAGGAGCGCGCGACGCCGGGCGAGCGACATCGTCACCCCGGCGGGATTGTTGAACGTGGGGATGGTGTACACGAACCGGGGCGGCGTACCGGCCGCCTCGAGCCGCTCGACTTCGCGCTCGAGGGCGTCGACGTCGAGCCCCTCGTCGTCGAGCGCCACCGGCACCGTGCGGATCCCGTGGAACCGAATGTGATGGATGGTTCCCAGGAACGTCGGCGCCTCCGAGAGGCACACGTCGCCCGGGTTCGCCAGCGCCTGGACCACGAGGGCGATTGCCTGGGACGAGCCGTTGGTCAGCGCGAGGCCGCCCGGCTCGATAGGGCGCTCTCCCTCGGCCTCGAGCTTGCGCGCGAGCTCGGCCAGGAGGAGCGGATTGCCGCCGACGTTGCCGTACTGAAGGGCCACGGCGAAGGTCGACGAATCGCCGAGCGCCTCCGCGGCGGCGGCGGCGAGGCCCGCCGCCGGA
>JBIOVM010000072.1:0-40352 GCA_044867785.1 Candidatus Rokuibacteriota bacterium
CGCCCCCGGCGAGGGGACGGCCGAGGCTAGCCGCGGCGGGCGGCGGCCAGCGCGGCGTCGTAGTCCGGGTGCTCGGTGACCTCCGGCACGTACTGGACATGCCTGAGCTGCCCGTCCGCGCCCACGACGAAAAGCGCGCGCGCCTCGAGCCGCAGCGGCTCGATCAGGGTCCCGTAGGCGCGACCGAAGCCGGCGTCGCGATGATCGGAGGCGGTCTGGATCCGCTCGACGCCCTTCTCACCGCAGAAGCGCGCCTGCGCGAACGGCAGGTCCATGCTCACCGTCAGGACGGCGACGTTGCCGGGCAGCCCCGCGGCCTCCTCGTCGAACCGCTTGGTCTGCGCCTCGCAGACCGGCGTGTCGAGCGACGGCACGACGCTCAGGACGAGCGTCTTGCCCGAAAAGTCGCGCAGGCTGACGTCGCGCAAACCCTCCGGCCCCCGCTGGTGGAGCTTGAAGTCGGGGGCGCGGTCGCCGACCCGGAGCTCGGGGCCCGCGACGGGCAGGGGGTTGCCGCGCATCTTCACGGTTCGTCCGGCCATGAGCGTGTCCTCCCTGGATGCGGTGCACGGATTCCGGGCGCGGCCGAACGGCGCCGGGTCGCCGCGCCCGAGGCCATCCTACACCGGGGCCGGGTCTCAGGCGGGCTCGGTTCGGCGCGACCCCGGAAGGTACCGGTCCCGGAGCTCCCCGAGCGTCGCCTCGAGCGTGCGCGCCGTTGCTTCGGCGACGGCGCCGGCCGCGCCGGGAGCGTCCTCCGCCGGCCCGACCCGCCACCCGGCGAGGTAGGCGTCCTCCTCCGTGAGCCCGTCCTGCATGGCGATCCGGTCCACCAGGTCCTGGAAGGCCGGGCCGAGCGGCACGCTGATCTCCCCTCCGGCGTCCCGGGCGGTCACCAGCATCGGAATGTCGCGCCAGTAGGTGATCCGGACCGTCGCCATGGGTCCTTTCCTTCGCCCCCGCGCCCGGCCAGCCGTCCGGGCCCGCCGTTGACACCCGGAAACCGTCCGGCTAGAGTCGGGCTCGCGATGATCAACGTCGCGGCGCACCGCATCAAGCAGTACGGCGTCGAATTCTATCAGGCCTCCTTCTCCGCCCGCGAGATCGACCAGCTCGTGCGGTTCGAGGTCCTGGGCTACACGGGCGTCCCCGAGACGAAGTCCGCCCGCCGCGCGGCGCGCACGCGCGTGAACTGGGAGGTCCTCGAGAGCCGGATCGGGGAGAGCTCCGAGGCCTACCAGCGCCCGGTGATCCGCCGGAAGATCGAGGAGCTGGTCACCTACTTCCGCGACTGCCGCGAGGCCGGGAAGCTGCCGGCGATTCCGGGGGCCGTCATCATCACCTCGGACAAGCGCCTCGGCTTCCGCGCGGTGCCGCACCATCCCGACCTCGGGTTCCTCGAGATCCCCGAGGAGCCCGGCGTCCTCCGCGTGCTCGACGGGCAGCACCGGCTCCTCGCCCTGCACGCCTTGGCCGCCGAGGGGGATCTCCGGGGGCTGGACGTGCCGGCCGTCCTGTTCGACACGCTGGACGCTCAGCAGATCGTGGAGCTCTTCGTCACGATCAACGCCAAGCACACGCGGCTCAACCCCTCCCACCTGGTCAGCCTCGCCGGCCGCAAGCTCTACCCCGACGAGACGCAAGCGCTGGCCCACGACATCATCCGGACGCTCAACGAGGACGAGACGTCCCCCCTCCAGGGGGAGATCAAGATGCTCGGCATCGGGCGCGGCCGGGTGGCCCAGGCGCCCCTCGCCGAGGAGATCGTGGAGCTGGTGGAGAGCGTCGAGAAGATGGGCGGGCGGGGGCGCGCCAAGGAGCTCCGCGACGCGGGCCGCCGGTTCTTCCTGAACTACGTGAAGGCGCTCTCCCAGACGTTCCCCCACGCGTGGGCGGGGCGGAAGTACTCGATCAAGACGGGCACGGCCCTCCGCGCCTTCATCCGCGTCGTCCCGGACGTCATGGCGCGCGCCCGGGAGCTGCGGGGCGACCCCTACGAGCTCCGTGCGATCCGGGAGGCGCTCCGCCCTTGGGCCGAGCGCCTGGGCGACCGCCGCTTCCTCACCGACGGGGAGTGGCGCCAGAAGCTGGCCGGCGGCACCCGCGGCACCGTGGAGACGCTCGCCCGCGAGCTTCGCGACGCCTTGCGGGCCTAGCGCCCGCGCGACCCCGTCGGCGACGGGCCGCGTCGCCGGTCGTCGCGCTAGGCGTCGGGCGCCCAGGGGAAGTTCGCCGCCACGATCTCCAGCTCGCGCGCGCCGCCGGGCGCCTGCACCTTCACCTCGTCGCCCACCTCCCGACCGATCAGCGTCCGCGCGAGGGGCGACAGGATGGAGATGCGGCCCTGGGCCGGGTCCGTCTCGTCGGAGCCGACGATCTGGTAGCGGACCTCCTTGCCATCCGGTCCCCGGAGGCGCACGGTCGAGCCGAAGGTGACGCGCGCGCCCTCCTTGGGGGGCTCGATGACCTCGGCGCCGCTCACCTTGGCCTCCAGCTCGCGGATGCGGCCCTCGATGAACCCCTGCCGCTCCTTCGCCGCGTGGTACTCGGCGTTCTCGGAGAGGTCGCCGTGCGAGCGCGCTTCGGCGATCGCCCGGATGACGGCGGGGCGCTCGACGCGCTTCAACTGCTCCAGCTCCTGCTGGAGGCGGGCGTGGCCTTCGCGGGTCATCGGCGTGCGCTGGATCATCCGTCACTCCTCGAACACGGAGGTGGTGCCGGGGGCGCGGTGGGCACCGCCCGGGCCGTCATTTTACTACCGCCTGCTACAATGAACGCCACCCCGTGGCGCCCACGAGACCGACCGCCGGCTCCCTCGCTCCGTGCGCGCGCGCCGCCGTCAGCCTCGCGTTGCTGGGACTCGCGCTCGGGGCCGCGGCCCAGTCCCGGCCGGCCGCCCCGCCGCGAGGCAACGGGCCCGGCGGCACGCCGCCGGCGCTGCGTGTCACGACGGCCGTGGTCGAGGGCCGCCCGGTTCAGCGGAGCGTCGACACCGTCGGCAGCCTTCTCGCCTGGGAAGAAGCGACCGCGCGCTCCCAGATCCAGGGCACGATCCTCCGACTCCACGCCGACCTCGGCGACGCCGTCCGCGAAGGGCAGCCGCTCGTCGACCTGGACCGTCGCGAGGCGAATCTCGGCGTGGACCAGCTCGAGGCCGACCTCGCGGCCGCCCGTGAGAACCAGGCGCGGGCGCGCGCCGCCGCCGACGCCGGTCGGGCCAACCTCGAGCGGGTCCGGGAGAGCCGCCGGGCGCTCGAAGCCGACGTCGAGCGCGCCCGCGCCGACGCGGAGTGGAAGCGGCGCGAGCTCGAGCGGGCCCAGGCACTCCACGCCAAGGAGCTGATCGCGGCGCGCGACGTCGACCAGGGGCGCGCGCAGTATCAGGCGGCGGCCGCTCTCGTGCAGATGGCCGAGACCACGCTCACCCAGCACGCCGACCAGGTGCGCGCGGCCGAGGCCCAGCTCGATGCCGATCAGAACGCCGTCAAGGCCGCCGAGGCGCAGGTGCGCCAGCGCGAGGCGGCCGTCGAGCTCGGGCGCAAGCGCATCACCGACACGGTCGTGGTGTCGCCGATCACGGGCCTCGTCGCCAAGCGCCACGTCGTGGCCGGGGAGTTCGTCAAGGACAACACCCCCCTCTTCACGCTGGTCGCCACCGATCCGCTGAAGTACACCGGCACCGTCCCCGAGCGCGCCGCGCCGGAGATCCGTGCCGGTCAGGAGGTGCGCCTGACCGTCGACGCCTTCGCGAGCCGGCCGTTCCCGGGGCAGGTCACCCGCGTCGCCCCCGTGGTCGACGTCCCCACGCGGACCCTCGCGCTCGAGGCGCGCGTGCCCAATGGCCAGGGGCTCCTCAAGCCCGGGTTCTTCGCGCGCGGGGCCGTCCTGACGCGGCGAGCGGCGCGGGTGCCGTTCGCCCCGGCCGAGGCGCTCGCCTACGTCGTGGGCATCAGCAAGGTGTTCGTCATCGCCGACGGCCGCGCCCACGAGCGACTCGTCCGGGCGGGACTCCGGGAGGCCGGCTGGGTGGAGATCGAGGACGGGGTCAAGCCCGGTGAGACCGTGGCCACCTCGGGCCTCGCCCAGCTCTACGACGGCGCGCCCGTCCAGCCGGTCACCGCGACCCCCGGACCGGCCGCAGCGCCGGCCGCCACGCGCTGAGCAACGTGTCGCTCGTCGATCTCTGCGTTCGCCGGCCGGTCTTCGCGACGATGCTCGTCGTCGCCCTGGTGGTCCTCGGCCTCGCCTCGTACCGCGACCTCGGCCTCGACATCTTCCCCAAGGTGGACATCCCGACGGTGACCATCACGACGCGGCTCCCCGGGGCCAGCCCCGAGGAGGTCGAGAGCCAGATCACCAAGCGGATCGAGGAGGTCGTCAACACGATCAGCGGGATCGACGAGCTTCGCTCGACGACGATCGAGGGCCAGAGCCAGATCTTCGTCTCCTTCATCCTCGACCGCGACATCGAGGCGGCGGCGCAGGACGTCCGCGAGAAGGTCGCGACGATCCTCGCCCAGCTACCGGAGGGCACCGAGCCGCCGGTCATCGAGAAGTTCGACGTCGACTCCGCGCCCGTGCTGGCCCTCGTGGTCTCGGGGCGGCGGCCCGCCCGCGAGCTCACCGAGCTCGCCGACAAGCGGATCAAGCGGGCCCTCGAGGGCGTCAAGGACATCGGGGCCGTCACGCTGGTGGGCCAGCGCCGGCGCGAGATCCAGATCGCGGTCGACCCGAATCGCCTCGCCGCCTACGGGCTGTCGATCCAGCAGGTCCAGACGGCGCTCATCCGGCAGAACGTCGAGGTGCCCGGCGGCCGTCTGACCGGCGAGGGGCGCGAGGAGGGCCTGCGGACCCTGGGCCGCGTGACGGCGGTCGACGACTTCGACACGATCGTCGTCGCCGAGTCGCCCCGCGGCCCGGTCCGGATCCGGGACATCGCCGAGGTCTTGGACGCCGAGCAGGAGCCCCGGACGCTGTCCCGCCTCGACGGGCAGAACGCCGTCGCGCTCCTGGTCCGGAAGCAGTCGGGGACCAACACCGTCGCCGTCGTCGACCGGGTCAAGGCCCGGCTGACCGAGGTTCGGGCGACGCTCCCCCCCGACGTGACGATCGACGTCGTGCGCGACCAGTCACGCTTCATCAAGCGGGCGCTCGGCGAGGTCCAGCACCACCTCGTCCTCGGCGCGCTCCTGGCGAGCCTCATCGTCTGGGTCTTCCTCGGGTGGCGGAACTGGCGGCCGGCGCTCATCGCCGCGGTCTCCATCCCGACCTCGATCATCGCGACGTTCTTCGCCATGCGCTGGGCCGGCTTCACGCTGAACAACGTGACGATGCTCGGCCTGTCGGTCTCGACCGGCATCGTGATCGACGACGCGATCATCGTGCTCGAGAACATCTTCCGGCACATGGACGAGGAGAAGCGCTCGCCCTGGGAGGCGGCGATCACCGGATCGAAGGAGATCGTGCTCGCGGTCGTGGCGACGACCGTCTCGCTGATCGCCATCTTCTTCCCGGTGGCCTTCATGGGCGGGCTGGTCGGCCGCTTCTGGCGGAGCTTCGGGCTCACGGTGAGCTTCGCCATCCTGGTCTCGCTCCTGGTCGCCTTCACGCTCGTCCCCACGCTGGCGGCGCGCGTGCTACGGCCGCATCGCGCGGCGAGCCCGGACGGGCGCCGGGCCCGGCCCGGGATCTACGAGCGGATCGAGGCGGCGTACGAGGCGCTCCTCCGCGTGAGCCTCCGGCACCGGCTGGCCGCCGTCGTCGGAACGCTGCTCCTGATCGCGGGAACGCTCTACCTGGCCCGCGGCCTCAAGGCCGACTTCATCGTGGCCGACGACATGTCGGAGTTCGAGGTCGTGGTCGAGACGCCGCCCGGGTCCTCGCTCGCCCAGTCCGACGCCATCGCCCGCCGGATCGAGACGGAGCTCCGGACCATCGCCGAGGTCGAGCACGTCTTCACCAACATCGGCGTGCGCGGCGGCATCCAGTCGAACGTGACGGACGTGTCGATCTACGTCGCGCTCCAGCACCTCTCCCAGCGAAAGCGCAGCCAGTTCGACATCATGCAGGAGGCCCGCCGGCAGCTCCGGGCCCACCCCGAGCTCCGCGCGAGCGTCCAGCAGGTGAGCCTGGTCTCGGGTGGGGGCTTCCGGCAGACGCCCTTCAATCTCATCCTTCGCGGCGCGGACCTCGACCGCCTGACCGGCTACGCGCAGACGCTCGTCCAGCGGCTGGCCGCGCTCCCGGGGTTCGTCGACGTCGACACCGCCCAGGCCCAGCGGAGTCCGGAGCTGCAGGTCGCGGTCGACCGCCAGCGCGCCGCCGATTTGAGCGTCCGGATGGCCGACGTGGCCTCGACCCTCCGTGTCCTGGTCGGCGGCGAGAAGGTGGGCTTCTTCCGGGAGCTGGGGGAGCAGTACGACGTCCGGCTCCGGCTCGCCGAGCCCTTCCGCCGGGACGCGCGCGCGCTGGCCGACGTCACCGTCCCCGCCGCCGGCGGGACGCTGGTCCGGCTGGGGAACCTCGCGCGGCTCCAGCCCGGCATGAGCCCGGCTCAGATCGACCGGTACGCCCAGGAGCGCCAGATCACGGTCGTGTCGAACCTCTACCAGAAGCCGCTCGGCGAGGCGATGCAGCAGGCGCTCGCGATCGTGGCGGAGCTCGACATGCCGCCGGGCTACCAGGCGGTGCAGCTCGGCCAGGCGAAGCTGATGGCGGAAGCGTTCGCGAACTTCCTCGTCGCCTTCGGGCTCGCCCTCGCCTTCATCTACATGGCGCTGGCGGCGCAGTTCGAGAGCTTCGTCCACCCGGTCACGATCATGGTCTCGATGTTCCTCGCGATCCCGTTCGGGCTCCTCGCGCTCGTCCTGTCCGGCATGACCCTCAACATCTACGCGATCATGGGCATGTTCCTGCTGATCGGCGTCGTGAAGAAGAACGCGATCCTCCAGGTGGACTACACGAACGTCCTCCGCGAGCGGGGCCTCTCGCGGCTCGAGGCGCAGCTCGAGGCGGACCGCGCCCGGCTGCGCCCCATCCTCATGACGACGCTCGCGATCGTGTTCGGGATGCTGCCGGTGGCGCTCGGCCGCGGCGACGGCTCGGCGTCCCGCGCCGCGCTCGCGATCGCGGTCGTCGGGGGGCAGGCGCTCTGTCTCGTCGTCACGCTCGTCATCACCCCGGTGGTCTACTCGTTCTTCGACGACCTTCGCGGCTGGCCGCCCCGGCTCGCCGCGTGGCGGCCCGCCTGGCGGCCGCGCCTCGCCCTCGGCCGGCGGCTCGAGGCGGGCTTGAACGGCCGTCGCCGAGCATGACCCCGGCGCGCCCGGGCCGGCGCCGGCTGCTCCAGGGAGCGGGCGCGCTCCTCGTGGGCCTGGGGACGGGGCGACCCGGGACCGCTCAGTCGGTTCCGCCCCCGCCGGCGCGCCCGGCCCCGCCCGCCCGCGCGCCGGCCCCGGCCAGCCCCGCTCCGGCCTCGCCGACCCCGGAGCCCCGCCCGGGCGTCCAGGCGTCCCGCGCGGTGGTGGAGGAGATCCGGGCGGCGATCGCTCATGCGGTGGAGCGCTTCCAGGCCCGCGACCTCGAGGGGGTGCTCACGCACGTCTCCGACGCGTACTGGACCGGGCCCTTCGGCAAGCGCACGGTGCGGAGCCAGCTCGTGGCGCTCTACCAGGTCAACCAGCAAGTCCGGGCGCAGGTGCGGCTGGACGATGTCCGGCTGGTCGGCGCCCACGCCTGGGTGTGGACGACCGGCGAGGTGACGGGGCAGCTCGCCGTCGTCGGACAGTGGCTCGGGCTCTTCACGTGGGAGCGCGAGCTCGAGGTCGCGCGGCGGGAGCAGGGGGTCTGGCGGCTCTACGGCTACCAGCAGTAGCGGGCGCCCGCGCCCGCCGAGGCCGCGCTACCCGCGCTTGTCGAAGCCCCAGGCGAAGACGCGCCGGGGCGTGACCGCGACCACGACGGAGTCCCGGTCGCCCAGCGCCGCCTCCGCCGGGTACTGCGGGTACTTCGCGTAGAGCCGGCGGCGGATCCGGCGGAACGTCGCGTCGCGCGCGTGGATGCGGGCCTCGCCGCTCACCACGACCCCGCGGAGGCCGCCCCACGCCTCGGTGTAGTCGTCGGCGCTCACGGCGATCTGCGGGTTCGCCCGGAGGTCACGGATCTTCCGGCCGGTCTTCCCGGACGCGAAGTAGAGCCGCCCGCCGTCCACGACCAGGCACACGGGCACCACATGGGGCCGGCCCCGGGCATCCGCGGTCGCGACGTGCGCGACGCGGAGGCGGGTGAGGAATTCGGCGTGGGCGCGCCGCAGGCGCATGGCCGGGGGGAGACCTATCCGTCGGAGAGCAGCTGGCGGTTGATCTCGATCGTGGCGGCGTTCCGCGCCGCAGCGAGCCAGCCCTGCCAGAGCCGCCCGCGCTTCTCGCGCGCCAGGCGCGCCTCGATCTCCGCCCGGGCCGCCTCGAAGGCGGCGGGATCGGGCCGCTCCCGGCTGAGCAGCTTGAGGACGTAGACGCCGCCGGGCCCCTCGACGGGGCCGCCGACGCCGCCGTCGGGCAGGGCGAGGGCCACCGGCCCGATCGCCTGGCCGAGCGCGCGGTCGCCGAGCGGCTCCGCGCGCGCGAACGGCCCGACTTCGCCGTAGGTCGCCCCGCCCTGGCGAGCCAGGGTGCGCGGGTCTTCGCCCTTCCGGAGGCCCTCGAGCAGCTTCTCGGCCCGCGCCTTCGCGTCGTCCTTCGCCTTCTGCCGCTGCACGGCCCGAAGGACGTCCGGGCGCGCCTCAGCCAGCGGCCGAAGCCGCGAGGGCTCCGTGCCGACGAGGCGGAAGATCGCAAGCCCCTCCGGCACGCGGACGGGATTGCTCACGCCGTCGGGCGGGAGCGCGAAGATCGCGTCCCCGACCTCGACGCCCCGGCCGATGCCTTCCACCGCATCGCCGCGCCGGAGCGGGCCGGCCTCGCGGACCACCAGACCGAGCCGGCGCGCCTCCGCCGCGAAGTCGCCCGCCGCGAGGAGCGCCCGCTGCGCGTCCTGGGCCCGGTCCCGGTGAGCCTTCAACTGGCCCTCGGCGGCGAGGGTCGCCCGCAGCGTCGGGGCGGCGTCCTTCAGCTCCGTCCGCGAGCCGGGCACGCGCTCGAAGACCTTGACGACATGGAAGCCGAAGGGGCTCCGGATGGGCCCGCCCACCTCGCCCGGCTTGAGGCTCTGGATCGCCTTGTCGACCTCGGGCACGAGCTCGCCGGCGGCGATCAGCCCGAGGTCCCCCCCGCGGCTCGCCGTCGCCGGATCCTCGGACATCTCCTTCGCGACCAGGGCGAAGTCGGCGCCGCTGCGGATCCGCCCGAGCGCCGCCTCGGCCCGGGCCCGGGCCTGGTCCTCCGCCGCGCTCCCGCCGACGCTCGGCACCTTGATGAGCACGTGCGCGACCTTGGCGCGCGCCGGCTGCTCGAACTGCCCGCGCCGCGCCTGGTACGCCGCTTCGACGTCGGCGTCGCTCACGGCCGGGGTGGGGACGGCCGCCGCCGGCAGGATGGCCACCAGGACGCGGCGGCGCTCGGGCTCGGTGAACTCGGCGGGATGCGCCTGATGATACGCCTCGAGCTCGGCGTCCGTCGCCGAGACGCCCTCCGCCGACGCGGGCGGGACGAGCAGGTAGGCCGCCCGGACGCGGCTCCGCTCGACCTCCCACGCCTGGCGCGCCTCGGCCTCGGTGACCTTGGCGCCGCCGGCGACCAGGGCCTGCAGCCGCTGGCGCTGGAGCTCGGTCCGGTAGTCGGCCTCGAAGTCGCCCGGCGTCATCGGCGGCTGGGCCAGGGCGAGGAGGCGCACGTAGCGGTCCCGCGAGAAGCGCCCGCCCTCCTGGAACGCGCCGATGCGCATGATCTGGTCGGCCAGCTCCGCGTCGGAGACGACGATGCCCTCGCGCTCGGCGGCCCGGGCGACGAGGCGCTCCTCGATGAGGCGCTCGACGACCTGCTCGCGCAGACGCAGCAACCGGGGCAACTCCTCGGTCCAGCGCTCCCCGGCCATCTGCCGAGTCTGCTCCACCGCGGCGCGGTAGGCGCGGTCGAATGCGACCGCCGACACGGCGTCCCCGTCGACGGTCACGACGGTGGCCTGCGCCCCGCTCCCGCCGGACCCGGACGCCCCGAAGTACGCGAGGCTCACCACGAAGGCGATCAGCACCGCGGCGAGGCAATACGGCGCCACGCGCCGCATCCAGGTCATCATCGCCATAGGGCAAATAGCCTACCACACGGGCCGCGCGGGCCCCGCCCCGGCGGCGCCGCGGGCGCGGGCGGCGGGCCGTCAGTGCAGGAGGAAGTAGAGCACGAAGGCCGCCGCCGCCGCGTACATCAGCGGGTGGACGGCGCCGCCCCGGCCTCGCACCAGCTTGATGACCACGTAGCTCACGAAGCCGGCGCCGATGCCGTTCGTGATCGAGTACGAGAACGGCATCAGCGTCATCGTGAAGAGCGCCGGGAAGCCCTCCTCCAGGTCGCCGAAGGGAATCTCCCGGACCAGCGCGCACATGAGGTAGCCCACCACGATGAGCGCGGCCGCGGTGGCCTCGGGCGGGACGACGCCGGCGAGCGGGGCCACGAAGAGCGCCAGGGCGAAGCAGAGGGCCACGACGACCGACGTGAGGCCGGTCCGGCCCCCGGCGGCCACGCCGGCCGCCGACTCGATGTAGGTCGTCGCGGACGAGGCGCTGGCGGCGCCGCCGAGGACGGCGGCCGCGGAGTCGACCAAGAGGACGCGGTTCATGCGCGGGAGCCGCCCCTGCTTGTCGAGCCACTTCGCCTCGGCGCCGATGCCGATCACCGTGCCCACCGTGTCGAAGAAGTCGGACAGCATGATCGAGAAGATCGCGAGCCCGGCCCCCAGGACCCCCAGGCGCACGAAGGCCTCCACGTTGACGCCGGCGCCGAGCGTCCCGAAGTCGGGCCAGGCCACCAGCTGGGTCGGGACCACCGCCACCCCGGGCGTCGTCCACACGGCCCCGCCGCGCGCCGCGTTGACGACGATCGCCAGCCCCGTCGCGCCGAGGATGCCGAGCAGGAGCGCGGCGCGAACGCCGCGCGCCAGCAGGAGGAGCGTCAGGAGGAGGCCGACCACAGCCACGGCGACCTTCGCGCTGGTCAGTTGCCCCAGCGTCACCGGGATGCCCTGGCCGGGCCGCACGAGGCCGCCGTTCACGAGGCCGATGAAGAGGAGGAAGAGCCCGATCCCGACCGAGATGGCCCGCTTCAGGGCGAGCGGGATGGCGTTCAGGACCGCCTCGCGCACCCCGACGAGGACCAGGAGCGTGATCAGGACGCCTTCCCAGAAGATCACGCCCATCGCGGCCGGCCACGGGAGCTTCTGCGCCGCGATCAGCTGGAAGGCCACCACCGCGTTGAGCCCCATGCCCGACGCCACCGCCAGCGGGTAGTTGGTGACGAGGCCCATGGCGGCCGTCGCCAGCGCGGCGACCAAGCACGTCGCGGCGAGGGTGGGCGCGAACGGGACCCCCTGCGGCTGGAGCGCGGGCACGCCGGCAAACGACAGGATCGCCGGGTTCACGAAGATGATGTAGGCCATCACCATGAACGTGGTGAGCCCCGCCAGCACCTCGGCGCCGATGGTGGTGCCGTGCTCGCGCAATCGGAAGAAGCTCTCCAGCATCACGCCTCCTCGGGGTCCGGGCCGTCGCCCGCGCCGCCCGCGTCCTCGGGCGTGGCCGCCGGCGCCGGGCCCCGAGCCCCGCCGGCCTCCGGGGGGACACGGCGGGCCAGGGTGAGAAAGCCGGTGTGCGCCACCATGCGGTGCGCCGGGCGCACCGAGGGCCCCGCGATGTTCCACGGGCGGAGGAGCGTCTCGAACGTCTCCGCGAGCGCGAACGCCGGGTGCGCGGCGAGCGCCTCGTGGACCCGCTGGGCCTGCGGCACCGTCGGGACGTAGGCGCAGAAGACGCCGCCGGCGCGGAGCGCGACGCCCGCCGAGTCGACCAGTCGCCAGGGCTCCGGGAGGTCGAGCACGACCCGATCCACGTCGCGCTCCTCGATCCCGAGGTAGACGTCCTGGGGACGCACCGTCAGGGGGGCCCCGGCGCCCAGTCGCGTCTCGATGTTCCGCTGCGCGCGCCGGGCGAACTCCTCTCGCGTCTCGTAGGACACGACCCGCCCCGTCGGGCCGACCAGCCGCAGGAGCACGAGGGTCAGCGCGCCCGAGCCGAGGCCCGCCTCCACCACGGTCTGGCCGGGCCCGATGTCCGCGAAGAGCGCGATGGTCGCCAGGTCCTTCGGATAGATGATCTGGGCGCCCCGCGGCATCTCGAGCACGTACTCGGCCAGGGTCGGGCGGAGCGCGAGGTAGCGGGCGCCGCGCGACGTCACCGCCACCGTGCCCTCCGGCTGGCCCACGAGGACGTCGTGGGGTACGAAGCCACGGTCCGAGTGGAATGCCTGGCCGGGACGCAGCGTCACCAGGTGGCGCTTGCCGCGCCGGAGGTCGATCAGGAGGATGGCCTCGCCGGGTCGGAGAACGGCCTCGTCGGCCACGGGCTCAGGCGAAGGCGTCCAGGCCCGTGAGATCGCGCCCGATGATGAGCGTGTGGATGTCGTGGGTCCCCTCGTACGTCACGACGGTCTCGAGGTTCATGAGGTGCCGGATGATCGGATGCTCGTCGACGATCCCGGCGGCCCCGAGGATGTCCCGCGCCATCCGGGCCGTCTCCAGCGCCATCCACACGTTGTTCATCTTCGCCATCGACACCTGCTGCGGCCGGACGCCCGGCCCGTCCTTGAGCCGGCCGAGCTGGAGGCACAGGAGCTGCGCCTTCGTGATCTCCGTGACCATCCACACGAGCTTCCGCTGCACCAGTTGGAAGCCGGCGATCGGCTTGCCGAACTGCACGCGCGTCTGCGCGTACTGGAGCGCCCAGTCGTAGCACGCCTGAGCGGCCCCGACGACGCCCCAGGCGATGCCGTACCGGGCCTGGGACAGGCAGGACAGCGGCGCCTTGAGCGCCTTGGCCCCCGGCAGCCGGTTCGCCAGGGGGATGCGGCAGTCCTGGAACGAGAGCTCCGAGGTGATCGAGGCCCGCATCGAGAACTTGCCGTGGATGTCGAGGGTGCCGAACCCCGGGGTGCCGCGCTCGACCAGGAAGCCGCCGATCTCGCCCGCCTCGTCCTTCGCCCACACGACGGCGACGTCGGCCACCGAGCCGTTGGTGATCCAGAGCTTGGTGCCGTTCAGCACGTAGTGGTCGCCCTGTCTCGCCGCCCGCGTCGCCATCCCGCCGGGGTCGGAGCCGTGGTCCGGCTCGGTCAGCCCGAAGCAGCCGATCGCGGCCCCGCGCTGGAGGGCCGGCAGCCAGCGGTCCTTCTGCGCGTCCGAGCCGTAGCGATGGATCGGGTACATGACGAGGCTGCTCTGCACCGAGGCGAAGGAGCGGAGCCCGGAGTCGCCGCGCTCGAGCTCCTGCATGATGAGCCCGTAGGCGACGTTGGACAGGCCCGCACAGCCGTAGCCGTTGAGCGTCGCGCCGAAGATGCCGAGCTCGCCCAGCGCGGGCACGAGCCCCATCGGGAAGGTGCCGGCCCGGTGGTGCTCGGTGATCGTCGGCAGGAACTCGGCGTCGACCCAGTCCCGGACCGCGTCCCGGATCATGCGTTCCTCGTCGGAGAGGAGCGCCTCCGTGCCGTAGTAGTCGACGCCGCGGAACTTCTCCATGGCTCGCTCCTCGGCGGCGGCTCAGCCGCCCGTCAGCAGGGCGAACATCCGCCGCAGTAGCGTCTCGTGCTCGTCGACGTTCTGGCGAAAGATCCGGAGTCCGGGATGGGCGTGCAGGTCCATGGACACGCCGTCGCTGCCGCCGGCCCCGGATTCGAGATCGACCGCCTGGAAGCAGGAGCGCCCCGGCTCGGGGTGATCGGTCACGAACACGAAGAGCAAGCCCGGCCACTGCCGTCGCGCGACCGTGAACAAGGAGTGCGGGCCCCGCTGCGCCTCGATGAGCAGGTACTGGCCCACCTGGGGGCGATACCGGACCTCGACGACTCGGCCCAGCTCGCCCGGCCCGTCGGGAACCGCCGGGAGGCGCGCCTGGAAGTCCGGGATGAGATCCTCTCGCCCGTGGCGGGGCGTCATCTCGGGGTGGACGACGGGGGCGAGGGCGAATCCCGCCCGGCGGAAGATGGATTCCACCAAGGCGACCGCGATCCGCCCCTTGATCTCGAGGAGGTCCACGCCTCAGCCCCGGCCGGCGCGGGGCCCGGCCCGGCGCGCCGGCGTCCGCCGCGGCCTGCGCCTCGGGCTCATGCGCCGCGCGCCGTGGCCGGCGCGTCCTCGCAGAGCACGCGCCGGAACGCCTCGGTGAGCTCCCGGTCGTGCCGATGGTCGCGGGCGAAGATCCGGCACTGCGCGACCTTCCCCGGGAGGTACTTGAAGAGCGCGGCCAGCGCTTCCGTCGACACGTGGCCGGTCGTGCCGTCATAGACGTAGATCTGGCGATCCCCCATCGCGAGGGGATTCAGCGGCCGCGGGTCCTGGAACGCGAGATCCACCTGAAATGCGACGTCCTGCAGGGCCCGGGGGAGCGCGGCCCGCACCTGCTCGGCGACGGCCTCGGGCCGCATGCGGGCCCACCCGGTGATCTCGGTGTCGTCGAGGACCTCCTCGTGGACCATGCGCCAGCGGATCCGCCGGTCGAGCACCTGTCGCCATTCCTCCCCGAGCGTTCGCCGCGTCGGGTCGTCCGCCTCGTGCCAGCGCGCGACCTCCTCCAGGAGCGTCCACTCCGTCAGGTGGAGGTACGGCTGGAGGTCCTTCCGGATGTCCCACGGGAACACGATGCGCATCGTCGGCCGAAAGATCTCCTTCAGGTGGAGATCGATCGCGCGGGTCGTCCGATGGTAGTACACGTTCGTGTACATGTAGAAGCGCGCCGTCAGGAACATGATGAGGGCCTGGGTCCCGCTCCGATCGAGCGTCAGGCCGTGGGGTGTGATGAAGCTGTAGTAGATGATGCGGTCGAGATCGGCGCCGACGGCCACGCCGCACATGTGGGCGTCCCGGAGCACGTAGTCCAGGTTGTCCGCGGTGTAGATCCCGGAGAGCACGGGCTTGAGGACCGCGAGCCAGCGCGGGTCGCCCGCCGCCGGCTGCGTGTACGTCTTGCCCATCAGGTAGCAGATCCACTCGGGGTCGATCGCCTCGCCGGGCGCGAACACGCCGTGGGGGCTCCGCCGCAGGCCGCGGATCACGTCCCCCAGCTCTTCCCGGATGATGCGCTGGCCCACGAGCTCGTGGGTGAGGTCGACGTCGGCCAGGAAGTTGTCGTCGAAGAAGTGCCCGAACGGCCCGTGGCCCACGTCGTGAAGGAGGCCGGCGACCCGCAGCAGGGCTTCCACCAGCGGCGCGGAGGGGGCGTCCGGGAACACCGCCTTGAGGGAGGGCCACAGCTGCTGGGCGAAGCGGCCCGCGACGTGCATCGCCCCGAGCGCGTGGGGGAAGCGGCTGTGCTCGGCGGTGGGGAACACCCAGCGCGCCGACTGGAGCTGGGGGATGCGGCGAAGGCGTTGCACCCACGGCGAGTCGATCAGGTCTTGCTCGGTCGCCTCGCCCGGGATGAGCCCGGCCGCCCGCGTGTAGAGGAGGTACCCGTGGATGGGGTCGACGATCAGCCCTTGGCCCCGGTGCGTCTCAGCGCCCGTCATCACGCGCCCCTTACACGAGCCCGACCTGGCTGCGGTCACCCAGCATGAGGTTGTAGGCGCGCGGCTTGGTGGCCGCGCGATACACCTGCGTGTTGCGGCCGAGCAGGCTCGACTCGATCCGGGCGCCCACGTCGGTCACCGACGAGCCCTCGAGGACGATCGAGTGCTCGATCTCGCTGCCGTGGACCCGGACGCCGTCCCCGATCGCCGTGAACGGCCCGACATAGGCGTTCTCGATCACCGCCTCCCGGCCGATGATCGCCGGGCCGCGGACCACGCTCCGCATCACCCGCGCGCCCGGCTCGATCACCACGCGGCCGCTCACCTCCGACGCCTCGACCAGTCCCTCGAGGCGCGGCTCGAGCGTGTCCAGCACGATGCGGTTGGCCTCCAGGAGATCCTCGAGCTTGCCGGTGTCCTTCCACCAGCCCTCGATCACGCAGGGACGGACGGCGTGGCCGTGATCGATCAGGTGCTGGATGGCGTCGGTGATCTCGAGCTCCCCGCGGCCCGACGGGCGGATGGCCCGGGCGGCGTCGAACACCTGCCCGTCGAACATGTAGACGCCGACGAGGGCGAGATCGGACGGCGGCGTCGCGGGTTTCTCGACGAGCCGCACCACGCGCTCCCCGGCCAGCACCGCCACCCCGAACTCCTGGGGATTCGGCACCTTCGCGAGCAGGATCTGGGCGGCCGGCGCCTCCCCGCGAAAGCGCGCGACCAACGGGGCCAGGGGCTCGCGGACCAGGTTGTCGCCGAGGTACATGACGAACGGCTGCCCCCGGAGGAACGGCTCGGCGGTGAGGACGGCGTGCGCGAGCCCGAGGGGCGCGGTCTGCGGGATGTACGTGACGCGCAGGCCCCAGCGGCCGCCGTCACCGACGGCGTCCCGGATCTCCTGGTGCGTGTCGCCGACCACGATGCCGATCTCCACGAGGCCGCAGGCGGCGAGCGCCTCGAGCCCGTAGAAGAGGATGGGCTTGTTGGCCACCGGCACCAGCTGCTTCGCCGACGTGTAGGTGATCGGCCGGAGGCGCGTCCCTCGGCCTCCCGACAGGATCAACCCGCGCATGTGGTCACCCGAGATAGCGCTGCTGCCAGGCCCGGTAGAGCGTGAGGATCATGATCTTCACGTCCAGGGCGAGCGACCAGTTCTGGATGTAATAGAGGTCGTACTCGATCCGCTTCTCGATCGACGTGTCGCCGCGCAGCCCGTTGACCTGGGCCCACCCCGTCAGCCCCGCCTTGACCTTGTGGCGCAGCATGTATTGGGGGATCCGCGTCTTGAACTGGTGAACGAAGAACGGCCGCTCGGGGCGGGGGCCCACGAGGCTCATGTCCCCCCGGAGCACGTTCCAGAGCTGGGGGAGCTCGTCGAGGGAGAAGCGGCGGAGGAAGCGCCCGAGCCCGGTCGGGCGGCGGTCGTGGCGCCCCGACCACACCGGCCCTGTCTCGGCCTCGGCGCCCTCCGGCATCGTGCGGAACTTGAGGATGTCGAACGGCCGGCCGTCGAGCCCCGTCCGCTCCTGCCGGTAGAGCACGGACCCGCGAGACGTCGCCCGGATGAGCAGCGCGATCAGGCCCAGGCCCGGCGCCAGCACGACGAGCCCGAGCCCCGCCAGCGCGAGATCGGTGCCGCGCTTGAGGACCCGCGCCCACCCGGTGATGGGCGACTGCGCCAGGCTGATGACGGGCAGGCCCTCGAGCTCCTCGACGGCCGCGCGCAGCGTGACGAACTGGAGCACGTCCGGGACCATCTTGACGTCGACCAGCTCGCCCTCGATGGCGTTCAGGACCTTCAGCACCTCGTGGTGGGCCTCGAGGGGCAACGCCAGGAAGAGCAGGTCCACCCGGTAGTCGGCGAGGACGCGCGTCACCGCGGCGCATCCCCCCAGGACCTCCTTGCCCTCCATGCGCTCGCCCACGGGGAGCCGATCGTCGAGATAGCCGACGACCCGCACGCCAAACTCCGGATGCCCCCGGAGGCGCCGGACCACTTCCTGCCCGAGCTCGCCGGCGCCGACGACGAGGGCCCGGCGGACGAAGCGGCCGTGGCGCCGGAGGGCGCGGACCGCGTCGCGGATCGCCAGGCGCACCCCGAACACCGCCACGACGTCGAACACCCAGAACACGACGACGAACGACCGCGAGTAGGAGAAGTTCCGGAAGAAGAACGTCGCGGCGACCAGGAGGAGCGTGGCCAGCGCGGTCCCCTGGATGACGACGAAGGCCTCGTCGGCCTTCGTCCGCTCGTGGCGGTACTCGTAGAGGCCCACCGCCCGCAGCGACAGGGCGTGAAGCGGCAGGAGCAGGCCCAGGAGCGAGAGGTACGGCTCGATCGGCGGGATCCCGAGCGGCACCGGGATCACGTCGGCCTGGAACCGGACGAAGTAGGCGCCGACGAGCGCGATCGCGGCGGCGAGCGCGTCGCCCGCGACCAGGGCCAGCACCAGCCAGAGCCGCCGCTCCTTCAGCACGCGAGCCGCGCCTCCCGCCCCGCCTCGAGCGCCGTCTCCAGAAAGGCGCGCATCTCCCGTCGGAAGGACTCCTCGCCGAACCGGAGCGCGTGCGCGCGGATCTTGTCGGGGCTCCATCCCGTCACGTCGCATCGACGCAGGGCGTCCATCAGCGCCTCGGCCGTCTGTTCGCGGAAGAAGAGCCCGGTCACGCCGTCCACCACGGTCTCCGGCAAGGCACCCCGGCCGAGCGCGACGACGGGCCGCCCGGCGGCGGTCGCCTCGAGCGGCGCGATCCCGAACTCCTCCTCGCCGGGAAAGAGGAAGGCCCGGCAGCGGGCGACGGCCTGCCGCACCCGCTCGTCCGGCTGCCAGCCGAGAAAGCGCACGGTCGGCCCGGCCCGCCGCCGGAGCCGGGCGAGCTCGGGCCCGGTGCCGATGACGTCGAGGCGCCGGCCGAGTCGCGTGCAGGCGTCCACCGCGAGATCGATCCGCTTGTAGGGCGCCAGGGCGGACACGCACAGGAAGACGTCCTCGACCTCGCCGGCGTCGACCGGCCGGAAGTACTCGGTGCGCACCGGCGGGTAGATCACCCGCGCGTCGCGGCCCCAGGCTCGGCGGATGCGCGCGGCCACGTGCCGCGAGATGCAGGCCACGTGAGCCGCCCGACCGCCGGCCGCGCGGTCCCACTTCCGGAGAGCGGCCAAGGCGACCCGCACCGGCCCTCGCGCCAGCGGCGGCATCCGGCCGAGGTACGTGCCCTCGAAGGCCCAGGCGTACCGCATCGGCGTGAAGCAGTACACGACGTGCGCCGCCGACGCGGGCGGCCGCGCGCCCACGGCGACGCAGTGGCTCGTCCCGACGACCAGGTCGTACGCGCGGAGGTCGAAGCGCTCCACCGCGGCGGGGAAGAGCGGCAGGTACTGGCGAAAGCGCCGCGGCGCCCCGGGAAGCCGCTGGATGAACGAGGTGTGGATCGGGCGCGCCTCGATCGTCGGCGAGACGCTGCCGGCGACGTGGACGAGGGTGAAGATGTCCGCCTCGGGGAAGAGGCCGAGCAGGCCCTCGAGCACGCGCTCGCCTCCCCGCATGCCGGTCAGCCAGTCATGGACCAGCGCGACCCGCATCAGTCCCCCGCGTTCCTCAGGGCCCCAGCGCCTCCTGATAGACAGCGACCGTGGCCTCGGCGACATATCGCCACGAGAATGCGCGCGCGCGGACCAGGCCGCGAGTCCGGAACGCGGCGCGGAGAGGTTCTTGAACGGCCAGAGTATACATAGCCTCACGCAGAGCGTCAATGTCGGTGGGCTCGACGAGCAGCGCCGCGTCTCCCACGACCTCGGGCAAGCCGCCGCGGTTGGCCGCGATCACGGGCGCGCCGCAGGCCATCGCCTCGAGCGCGGCGAGGCCGAACCCCTCCCACAGCGAGGGACACACCACCGCGCGGGCCCCTTGGTAGAGCCGCGCGAGCGTGGGCGCCGCGAGCGGGGCGAGGAGGCGGACGCGGTCGCCCAGGCGGCGCGCGGCGACGAGCGCCTCGACGTGCGGCCGCGCGGCCGGCGGGATTCCGGCGAGCACGAGCCGGCCGAGCGCCGGGGGCAGTCCCGCGAAGGCGTCCAGCAGGCCGCTCACGTTCTTGTGCGGCAGCGGGTTCCCCACGAACAGGAGGTACGGCGGCTCCGCTCCGAGCGCGGCGAGCCCCGCGTCCCGGCGCTCGGGCGCGTCGGCCGGCGCGAAGGGCGCGCCGACCCCGTTCGGGATCACGCGGATCCGCTCGGGCCGCGCGCCGAGCCGGTCGACGAGGTCGCGGCGCGTCGATTCCGAGACCGTGATGAGCCGCCGCCCCCGCCGCACCGCCAGCCGCAGCATGACGCGCGCATAGAGCGGCGCGAAGGGATGGCGGTGCCGCGGAGGGAACCGCAGGTGGATGAGGTCGTGGATCGTCACCACGGCCGGACACGGCAGCACGGGAGGGCACACGTAGTGCGGCGCGTGGAACACCTCGGCCCGGTCCCGGCGCGTGGCGCGGGCGAGCTGCCAGAGCTCGGCCAGCGAATAGGGTCGCGCGGTCATCGCGCGCCAGTCCGCCCGCGGACCCCAGGCGGCGGCCGTTTCGGGCGCCGGACGGCGCCCCGGCGGCAGGTAGGCCACCAGCGCTTCGGGGCGACCCGTCGGGGGGAACGCGGTCAGCAGACCCTGGATGTACGTCCCGATGCCGAAGTCGTCGATCTTGCGAGCGTCGAGCGCGAGCCTCATCGTCCCCGATGCGCCGCCTCGTAGACGGCCAGCGTTTGGCGAGCCACGGTCTCCCAGTCGAACTGCGCCGCCCGGGCGCGGCCGCGCGCGACCAGGCGTTCCCGGAGCGCGGGGTCCGTGAGCAGCGTCTCCAGCGCCGTCGCCAGCTCGCCGGCGCCCGCGGCGTCGACGAGGAGCGCCGCGTCCCCGGCGACCTCCGGGATCGAGCCGGCCCGGGCGGCCACGACGGGCGCGCCGGCGGCCATCGCCTCGAGCACCGGCAGCCCGAAGCCCTCGTAGAGCGACGGGAAGACGAAGCACGTCGCGCCGGCGTAGAGGGCGGGGAGGTCCGCGATCGGCACGTAGTCCATGAACACGACGTCGCCGCCCAGGCCATGCGCCTCGACGGCCTGAAAGATGCCGTCGTGGAGCCAGGCCCGCGTCCCGGCCAGCACGAGCTGCGGCGGGCGCACGCTCCGCGCCAGCCGGCGCCGCACCTCGGCGAACGCCTCGATCAGCCGCGGAAGGTTCTTGCGCGGCTCGAGGTTGCCGACGAAGAGACAGTACGGGGTGCGGAGGCCGTAGCGCCGCGCAACCGCGGCGGCCGCGCCCGGCGCCAGCGGGCGGGCGAACTCCGGCCCGACGGCCTCGTGGATCACGACGATCCTGCCGGCGGGCACGCGGAGCATCCGCACGAGATCCGCCTTGGTCGCCTCCGACACGGCGATGATGCGGTCGGCCGAGCGCGTGGCGAGCCGGGTCATGAGGCGCATGTAGAGGCTGTACTTCCGGGGCACGGTCTCGGGAAAGAGGAAGGAGACCAGGTCGTGAATCGTGACCACGGTCCGGTAGCCGAGCTTCACGTGGGGCAGGAAGACGGCCGGGCCGTGGTAGATGTCGGTGCCCACCTTGCGGAGCCGGAGCGGCAAGTGGACGAGGAGCCAGAGGTCGCCCCGCAGGTGGTCCTCGAAGGAGACGCGGGTCGTCCAGGCGGTGACGTTCTTCTGGCTGACGGGCAGCCCCGGGCCGTCCGCGGCCACGATGCACGTGTAGTGGTTGCGGGCGTCGATCGTCGCGAGCCCGCCGATGAGCCGCTGGACGTACGTGCCCACGCCCGACTGGCGCCCGGCGATGTAGCGGGCGTCCAGGACGACGTGCACTAGCGCTCCCCCGCCGCGGTGGGCGGCGCGGCGCGCCCGAGCGCGCCGCGAAGGAGGCGCCGACACACGGGGCCCGGGATCGGCCGCAGCCAGAGGAGCGCGCCCGCGTACGCGCCGAGCGCGGCCAGGCATCGGCCGGGCCCCGGCGGTAAGAGCCCCGCCACGAGCGCCCCCACGGCGGCGGCGCCCAGGCTCTTCCGGGCCCCGCCGGCGAGCGGCCGGACTCCCAGTCGCCACAGACCCGCGAGACTCGCGACGAGGGCCACCGCCTCCACCACGAGGACGCTCACGGCGCCCCCCACCGCGCCGCCGAGGGCGACGAGGGCGGGCGTCAGGAGCGCGCTGGTTCCGAACGCGAGCGCCGCCACCGTCCGCAACCGGTCGGCGCGGTCGATCGCGAGGAAGACGACGCCGAGGAAGTGCTGCAGAATGCCGCAGGCGGCCGCCGCGCCGAGCAGCGCCAGGACGGGGGCGGCCGGCGCGTAGCTCGGGCCGTAGACCCAGGCCACGAGCCAGGGCGCGCCCACGGCCAGCCCGAGCGCGACGGGCCACGCCACGAGGAGCAGCGCCTCGAAGGCATGCGTGGCCAGGCGTCCGAAGCGGGCCTGGGTGGCCGGCGTGCGCGCCAGCTCCGGGTAGACGGCCGCGACCAGCGTGACGGGCACGATCCACACGACGTCGTAGATCCGGAACGCCGCCCCGAAGTGGCCGGCGGCCACGTCGCCGGCCAGCAGTGCCACGAGCACCGGCGCCAGGCGCGAGGTGGCGAAGCCCAGGAAGAGGGCCTGTGCGACGGGCGCCAGCTCCCGGGCCAGGCGCCGCGCCGCGGGCCGATCCCACCGCGCGTCGAGCCGCGCGAGCCGTCGGTCGATGAGCCGTATGGTGAGCGCGAGCGAGACCGCGGCGGCGAGCACGAAGGCCGCCGCCACGCCGAGCAGCCCCCATCCCAGGGCCAGCGCGGCGAAGCCCGCGGCGACCAGTACGCTCTTCTCGACCACGCGCACCCGCAGCTCCTGCTCGAGTCGCTGCGCGCCCGTGAAGATGGCCACGCCGTTCTCGATGAACGCCTGGAGCGCGATCGCCACGCCGAGCAGCCACGCCGCGGCCGTCGTGTCCCACGGCCGGCGGGTCAGCAGCGGCAGCGCGAGGTAGAGGGGCCCGGCGAGGGCGAGGAGCGCCACCTTGAGCGTGACCGCCGCCGCCCACCGCGCGGCGGTCGCGCCGGGCTCGCGGGCGACGGCCCGCGTGAGGACGGGCGTGACCCCGAACTCGAGCGCGACCCCCAACACCGTCGCCAGCGCGTAGCCGAACGTGAATTTGCCGAACTCCACCGGCCCGAGCACGCGCGCGGCGACGACGACGAGGAGGAGCGACGCGAGCCGGGTGGCCTGGACCGCCACCTTCAGCGCCGCGTTCCGGACCACTCGCTCGGCCGTCCCGCCGGGCGCGCCCCTCGAGCGCTCCTCTGGGGCGCGGTCGAGCGGCCGGCGATCGGCCTCGCTCATGCCGCCGCCCGATAGATCGCCAGCGTCTCGCGCGCGGTCCGCTCCCAGGAAAAGTCGGCGGCGCGCGCCAAGCCGGCCGCGCGCAGCCGCTCGCGGAGGGCCGCGTCGCCGACGAGCTGCCCGAGGACTTCGGCGAACGGCTCCGGCTCCGGGTCGGCGAGGAGCGCCGCCCCCGCCGTGATCTCGGGGAGGGCGCCCCGGTTCGAGGCCGCGACGGGCGCGCCGGCGGCCATCGCCTCGAGCACGGGTAGCCCGAACCCCTCCCAGAGCGACGGAAAGGCGAACGCGAGCGCGCCCGCGTAGAGCGCCGGCAAGTCGGCGTCCGGCACCGGTCCGAGAAAGCGGACGGTGCGCTCGAGCCCCAGCGCGCGGACGCGCGGCGCCGGGTTCGGGCCCCAGCCGGGCGCGCCGACGATCACGAGCTCCGTCGCGCCCCAGGCGCCGCGGCGGCGAAGGCCCGCCACCGCGTCGAGGAGCGTCCCGAGGTTCTTCTTGGGCTCGAGGAAGCCCACGAAGAGCACGTAGGGGTGAGCGAGCCCGTATCGCGCGCGGACCGCCGCGCGGACCGGCGCCGCCGGAGGCGCGAAGTGGGCCGCCGCGGCTTCGGGCACGACTGCGACCCGCCCGGCCGGGAGGCGATAGCGTGCGAGGAGCTCGCCCCGCGTGGCCTCCGACACGGCGATCACGCGCGCGGCGCGTTTCAGCGCCCCGCCGAGGAGGCAGCGGACGGCCCAGCGATGCCGCGCGGGCACCAGCGCGGGGAACCGGAACGGCACCAAATCGTGGACCGTCGTGACGAGCGCCCACGGGCCGCGGGGCGGCAACTCGAATCCCGTGACCCCATGGAACACGTCGACGGGCCGCCGTCGGAGGTCCCGCGGGGCGTGCCAGAGCGTCCACACGAGCCGCTGCGGCCATGGCAGGCACCGGACCTCGACGCCCGGGGCCGGCGCGGTCCCCGGGCTGTCCACGTAGTGGATCCAGTGCTCGTCCGGCGCGAGACGCCGGAGGTGCTCGGTCAGAGACCGGGTATAGCGGCCGATCCCGCTGCGGGGCTCCGTCCCGAGTCGCGCGTCGATCGCGATCCGCATCTATCTGCCAACATTGTCTGATTCAGAGGTGTCCCGCGGGCGTCCCAGTGTAGCCCGTGGCGTCACGAGCGCTCAAGGCGAAACATCCCCGTGGACTTGATCGGAATACGTGGTAATGTCCGGGTACGGGCCTGTGTGCTCGACATCTTCCCGACCCGAGGAGCCGCCGGCATGAAGACATTTCGCGATCTGGTGGCCGAAGCCAAGCGCGTCGTCCCCGAGGTGACCGTCGAAGAGGTCCACGCCCGCCTGGGTCAGGGAGAGCCGCTCCACGTCGTCGATGTCCGGGACCCGGACGAGTACCGGGAAGGGGCCGTGAGCGGCGCCGTGCCCATCAGCCGCGGCTTCCTCGAGTTCAAGGTGCCCGAGGCCTTCACCGATCCCGAGACGCCCCTCGTCCTCTATTGCCTCTCGGGCCTCCGCTCGCTCCTCGCCGGCAAGGTGCTCCACGACCTGGGCTACACCAACGTGAGCTCCATGGCGGGCGGCATCCGGCGCTGGAAGGAGCTCAAGCTGCCGCTCGTGAAGGACGAGCCGCTCCGCGCGGACCAGATGGAGCGCTACAGCCGCCACTTCATGCTGACGCAGGTGGGGGAGCCGGGGCAGAAGCAGCTCCTCCGCTCCAAGGCGCTCCTCATCGGCGCCGGCGGCTTGGGCTCGCCGACCGCGGTCTATCTCGCGGCCGCCGGCGTCGGGACGCTCGGCATCATCGACTCCGATGTGGTCGACCTGTCGAACTTGCAGCGCCAGATCCTCCACCGGACGAAGGACGTCGGGCGACCGAAGGTCGAGTCCGCCCAGGACACGATCCAGGCGTTGAATCCCGACGTGACGGTGATCCCGTACAACGAGCGGCTCACGGTCGACAACATCGAGCGCATCCTCAAGGACTACGACGTCATCGTGGACGGCTCGGACAACTTCGGGACTCGCTACCTGGTCAACGACGCGTGCTATCTCGCCGGCAAGCCCAATGTCCACGGCTCGATCTTCCAGTTCGAGGGCATGGTCACGGTGCTCGCGCCGGGGCGGGGGCCCTGCTATCGCTGTCTCTATCCAGTCCCGCCGCCGGCGGGGCTGGTCCCGTCCTGAAACGAGGCGGGCGTCCTGGGCGTGCTCCCAGGACTCGTCGGCGTGGTGCAGGCCACCGAGACCGTCAAGCTCCTGCTCGGCAAGGGGGAGCCGCTGATCGGCCGGCTGCTCACCTACGACGCGCTCGGCATGCGCTTCCGCGAGGTGCGCCTGCGTCGCGACCCGAAGTGCCCGCTGTGCGGGGAGTCGCCGGTGATTCGCGACCTGTCGATCCACGCGGCCGACGACGCGGCGTGCCTCACCCCGGACGACGCGGGAGCCACCGCCGCGCCGGCATCGCCGACGCGTCACTAGCCCGCCGCCGCGGGTCAGCGCGGCTCGCTCGGCGGGCTGTCCTGCTCCGGAAAGCGCCCGATCGTGACGGTCAGATCCTGCGGCTGACCGTCCCGCCAGAGCGAGAGCTTGACGGCGGTCCCGACGGGCGTGGTCGCGATGACGCGCTGGAGATCCCGCGGGCTCCCGATCGACCGGCCGTCGACCTCCAGGACCACGTCCTTGGCGCGGAGGCCCGCCTGCGCGGCGGGCTGACCCGGTAGCACGCCCTCGATCCCGACGCCGCGGGGCGCGTCGAGACCGTAGTCCTTGACGTTGTCCTCGGTGATCTCATCGATCCGCACGCCGAGCCACCCCCACTCGACCGAGCCCTTGGCGAGAAGCTGCGGCAGGAGCCCCTTGATCAGGTTGATCGGGATCGCGAACCCGATGGAGCCGTTGCGCGCCGCCATCGTGTTCACCCCGACGACTTGGCCGCGCATGTCGACCAGCGGGCCGCCCGAGTTGCCGGGATTCACGGCGGCGTCCGTCTGGATGAAGTCGAACCCCGGGGCGGCCGCCTGCAGCGGCGCCCCCTTGCGGCTCACGATCCCGAGCGAGACGGTCTGCTCCAGCCCGAAGGGATGGCCGAGGGCCAGCACCAGCTCGCCGACCGCGAGCCGCTCGGAATCCCCCAACGGGATCACGGGGAGCGTCGTGGGCGCGTCCACCTTGACGAGGGCGAGGTCGACCCGGCGGTCGCGGCCGACCACGGTCCCCGTCAATCGACGCCCCGAGGCGAGGCGCACCTGCACCGTGGTCGTGCGCTCGACCACGTGAGCGTTGGTCACCACGTATCCGCTGGGATGGATGACGAATCCCGAGCCGAGCGCGCGCCGCGGCTCCTCCTCGGTGTCCGGCTGCTCGGTGGCGCGCCGGACGCGGATCTGCACGAGCGCGGGCTTGAGCTGCTCGGCGAGCCGCGTCAGCGCGCTGTTGAGCCGGACGAGCTCCGCCTCCGGCGCGACCGTCTCGCCCTCTTGCCACAGGGGTCCGGCCGGTGCCCCCGCGCCCTGCGCCGCGGCCGCGCCGGCGAACGCGAGCGCCGCGCCGACACCGAGGATCCATCCCGTGAGCGATCGCATACAGGCCTCCCCGGCCCGACGCTCCGCGAGCGTGAGCCCGTGCCCAGACTCTACCCGAGTTTGCGCCGCGCCGCCTACCGCACCAGGAGCCCGGCGATGTGCGTGAGCTCGGGCAGGATCAGGCGCTCGACGGCGAGCCGGCACGCGGCCGGGGAGCCCGGCAGGGAGAAAACGACCCGGCCGGCGCGAATGCCCGCCTGCGCGCGCGAGAGCATCGCGGCCGCGCCGATCTCTTGATAGGAGAGCAGCCGGAACAGCTCGCCGAAGCCGGGCAGCCGCTTCTCGAGCAGCGCATCGATGGCCTCGAAGGTCTGGTCACGCGCGGTGATCCCGGTCCCGCCCGTGAAGACGATCGCCTGGACGCCGGGGTGGGTGCACGCCCGATGGATCACCGCATGCACCTGGCTCGGCTCGTCGCGCACGACCTGGTAGTCGACCACCTCGTGCCCGGCGCCGACCAAGAGCTCCCGAATGAGCTGGCCGCTCGTGTCGGTCTCGGGCGTCTTGGAGTCCGACACGGTGCAGACCACGCAACGGACGCGGGCCGGGCCATGGGCCTTGTGCTCGGCGACGGGCGAGCGGCTCGCGCCGACGGCCGCGGCGTCGCGCTCCGTCACGGCCGCTGCCGCTCCGCCGCCGCGTAGGCGCGATCCAGCACCTCGACGACGTGCAGGACCTCCACGGGTCGGCCGCGGGCCGTCAGCCCGGCCGCGATCTGGAGAATGCAGCCCGGGTTCGCCGTGATGACCGTCGTGGCGCCCGTCGCCTCCACGTGCCCCAGCTTGCGCTCGAGCAGACGGTGCGCCATCTCGGGCTCGGTGAGATTGTAGAGGCCCGCCGACCCGCAGCACATCTCCGCCTCGCCGAGCTCGATCAGCTCGAGCCCGGGCACGGCCCGCAGGAGCGCCCGCGGCTCGGCCCGGACCTGTTGGCCGTGCGCGAGGTGACACGGGTCGTGATACGTCGCCCGGAGCGGCAGCGGCCCGAGCGGCCCCACGAGGGGCGCGCGCGCGAGGAACTCGGTCACGTCCGCGACCCGGCGCGCGAACGCCGCCGCCCGCCCGGCCCACGCCGGATCGTCACGCAGGAGGTGCCCGTAGGCCTTCAGATGGGCGCCGCAGCCGGCGGCGTTGACGACGATCGATTCCACGCCGGCGGTCTCGAAGGCCGCGATGGTCGCCCGCGCGAGGGCGCGCGCCGTCTCCGGCTCGCCCGCGTGAGCATGGAGGGCGCCGCAGCAGCCCTGCGCGCGGGGTACGGCGACCTCGACCCCTTGACGGGCCAGGCACCGGAGCGTGGCCTCGTTGTGCGTGCGGAACACCGCATCCTGCACGCAGCCGTGGAGGAAGCCGACCCGCGCTCGGCGGGGGCCGCGCGCCGGCACCACCTCGGGGAGCGCCCCGCCGCGGCCGGCCGGCGGCAGGGTCGGGAGCAGCGCCTCGGAAGCCGCCAGGCTCGCGGGCAGCAAGCGGAGGACGCCGCTCGCCCGGACGAGGCGCTGGAGTCCGCTCCGCTGGTAGAGGCGGAGTCCGGTGACGACGGCGCGGAGCAGCGCGGGGCGCGGCAGGAGCCCGGCGAACGCCGCGCGCCGCACGAGGCGACGCCAGACGGAGCCGGGCCGCCGGGCTTCGAGCTCGGCCCGGCCCGCCTCGATGAGACGGCCGTAGGGCACGCCGGACGGACAGGCGCTCTCGCAGGCCCGGCACCCGAGGCACAGCGAGAGGTGCTCGGCCACCGACTCGGTCAACGCCACGCGCCCGTCGGCGAGCGCCTTGATCAGGTAGATGCGCCCGCGCGGCGAGTCGGGCTCCTGGCCGAGCTCCGCGTACGTGGGGCAGGTCGGCAGGCAGAACCCGCAGTGGACGCATTTGAGGAGATCCCCGTACTCGAGCTCCGCCAGCACGTGGGACGGACGGCGGGCCGGCGGAGCCGCGGGGGCCGGAACCGTCGTCATGCGCCGCCGTCGCGCCCCACGCTCAGATGCCCGCGACGAAGCGTCCGGGATTGAGAAGGTTCCCGGGATCGAGCCGCGCCTTGAGCTGTTGCATGAGGGAAGTCGCCGGGCCCGGGGGATCCCACACGGGGCAGAGCTCGCGCACCCCGAGCGGGGCCCACTCCAGGGCGAGGTGGCCGCCCCGCGCCCGCGCGGCGTCGCGCCACTGCGCCAGCACGGACGCCGTGGCGGCCGCCGGGGGTGGCGGCCCCGCCCGGGCGGTCAGGATCAGCGTGACGAGGCCGTGGCCGCCGTGGGTCGCGGCGGCCACGCTCAGGCCCGCCCCCTCCGCCAGGGCCGTCGCCGAGTCCAGGTACTCCTCGACGTCCGCGGGCAGGACCCCGATCGTCGCGATGGCGACGGCGTCGGGCACGAGGCGACGGATGTCGCCGACGGCGTCGAGCGCCCGGGTGGCGGCCGCGTCGTCGAGCCGGTCCACGGTCCGCGCGCCCGCCGCCGCGAGGCGGCCCGCGGCCTCACCCCGCTCCCACGCGACGGCGGTCGCCAGCCCCTCGAACGCCGCCACGACCGCGGCGGCCGCCGCACCGCCGAGCCCCGCGTGCCGACCGCACGCGTCGCCGGCCCGCGCATCGAGCAGCACGAGGGCCGCCGGCTCGAGCTCCGACCCGGCGAGGGCGACCGCCGCGCGCGCCGCCGCGGCGAGGGTCGGGAACCTGGCCCAGCACGCGCCGATCGCCTCGGGCCGCGGCCGGAGCTTGAGCGTCGCGTCCACGACGATCCCGAGCGTGCCGCGAGCGCCGATGTAGAGCTTCGCGAGGTCGTACCCGGCCACGTTCTTCACGACCTTGCCCCCCGCCCGGATCAACTGCCCGTCGGCCGCCACGACCCGGATCCCGATGACGTGGTCCCGGGCGGTGCCGTAACCCTGGCGCCGGGGGCCCGCCGCGTTGGCGGCCAGGACCCCGCCGAGGGTCGCCGCCTCCGGCGCCGGCGGATCGAGCGGCAGCCACTGGCCGCGCGCCCCGAGCGCCCGCTGGAGCGCGGCCATCGAGATTCCCGCCTCCGCGGTCGCCGTGAGGTCGCCCGGCTCGTGCTCGAGCACCCGGTCGAGCCGTCGGAGGCCCACGACCAGTGCGCCGTCGGCGGGGGGGGCGCCCCGATGCATCTCGGTGCCGCCGCCCCACGGGACCACCGGCACGCCGGCGGCGGCGGCCGCGCGCACCACCCGGGCCACCTCCTCGGCCGAGCCCGGGAAGACGACGCCGCACGGCGTGCGGCCGTCGATCACGTACGGCGCGCGCTCGGCGCCGCCGAGGCAGTGCGGCGATCCGACGATCTCGACGAGGCTCCGGATGAATGGTGTCGACATGCGCGGCGGCGCGCCCGGGGGCGTCAGAGGCGCTGGATGAGCCCGCTCGCCTCGAGGGGATGCGGCTGGTAGGCGATCTCCCCGGGGGCGCACGACCTCCGCGTGGGAAACACCTTCCCCGGATTGCAGCGCCCGGTGGGATTGAACACCGCCTTGACGGCGGCCATCGTCGCCAGATCCGCCTCGGAGAAGATCCACGGCATGAAGTCCCGCTTCTCGAGCCCGATGCCGTGCTCGCCCGAGATCGTGCCGCCCATGTCCACGCAGGCCCGCATGATCTCGGCGCCGGCCGCCAGCACCCGCTCCTCCTCCCCGGGCTTCCGCGGGTCGTAGAGGATGTTCGGGTGGAGGTTCCCGTCGCCGGCGTGGAAGACGTTCCCGACGCGCAGCGCGTGCGTCTCGACGATCCGGTCGATGCGGCGCAGGATCTCCGGGAGTCGCGTGCGCGGGATCACCCCGTCCATCACCATGTAGGCGGGCGCGACGCGCCCGAAGGCGCCGAACGCCGCCTTCCGCCCCTTCCAGAGGAGCTGGCGCTCGCCCTCGTCCCGCGCGACCCGCACCTCGCGGACCCCGCTCGCCCGGCATGCGGCGATCACGCGCTCGGCTTCCTCGTCGAGGCTCGCGGCCCGGCCGTCCAGCTCGATGAGGAGCGCGGCGGCGGCGTCGCGCGGATAGCCGGCGCCGAAGGCGTCCTCGACGGCCTGGATCGTGATCTGGTCGATCATCTCCAACGCGGCGGGCGTCAGCCCGCGCTCGGTGACCGCGGCGACCGCGCGCGAGGCCTGATCGACCTCGTCGAAGACGGCGAGCAGCGTGCGCACGGCCGGCGGGCGCCGCACGATTCGGACGACGATCTTCGTGACGATGCCGAACGTCCCTTCCGAGCCCACGAACAGGCCGACGAGGTCATAGCCCTGCGGGTCCCGGACCTTGCCGCCGAGCCACACGACCTCGCCGTCGGGCAGCACGACCTCCAGCCCGAGGACGTGATTCGTCGTGACGCCGTACTTCAGCGTGTGGGGACCGCCCGAGTTGTTGGCGACGTTCCCGCCGATCGTGCACGCCAGCTGGCTCGAGGGATCGGGCACGTAGTAGAAGCCGCGGGGCGCGAGGGCCTGGGAGAGATGGAGGTTCACCAGGCCGGGCTCGACCACCGCGAGGCGGTTCGCGTAGTCGACCTCGAGGATGCGCGCCATGCGGGTGAGCGCGATCACGATCCCGCCCTCGGCCGGGAGACATCCCCCGGCGAGCCCGGTGCCGGCGCCGCGCGCGACGAACGGCAGGCCCTCGGCGTTGGCGAGCCGGACGCACGCCGCCACCTCCTCGGTGGAGCGCGGGAAGACGACGGCGTCGGCCGTCGCGCGGAAGATGGTGAGCCCGTCCGACTCGTAGACCAGGAGCTCGTCCGGCTCCGTCAAGACGCCGTCCAGCCCGACGATCGCCGCGAGCGCCGCGCGCAGCCGGGCCCGGGCAGGGCTGGGGAGTGGCGGCATCGACACCTCCTTCCGGAGACACTCGCGAGGTGGGTCGCAGTATAGCATGCGGCCCGCGGCGGCTCCGGCGGGCGGCCCGCTCAGATCAGCTTGAGGACGGTCTGCCCCTCGAGAACGGTCTCGCCGCGCTGGTTCGTTGTGCGCGCCTCGAAGACGAGCTCCCGGCGCGCGGGGCGCGTCTCGCGCAGGGCGAGCGCGGTCGTCACCGTGTCCCCGATCAGGACGGGCGCGGTGAACTTCACCTCGTACCGGTAGGAGACGCCGCCCGGCGGCGGCAGGAGGGCCGTCATCCGCGCCATCACCGTCGACACGAAGCCGACGAGGAGAGCACCGTGGGCGATGCGCCGGCCGTAGCGCGTCCCCTTGCAGAATTCCTCGTCCACGTGCACGCCCGAGAAGTCGCCGGTGATCCCGGCGAAGAGGTAGACGTCGGTCTCGCTGACGGTCTTGCGCGCCGCCTCGGTGTGGCCGAGGGGGATCGCCCGCAGCGCGGGCCCGTAGTCGCGCGCCGGCTCACCAGTCGAGGTCGCCAACGCCCCAGCCCCCGTCGACGAGGATGGTCTGCCCGGTGACGTAGCTCGCCAGGTCCGAAGCCAGGAAGACGACGGCCCCTGCCATGTCGTCCGGCCGGCCGAGGCGTCCGAGCGGGATCTTCCGCACCATCGTGGCCTCCTTGCCGGGGTTGGCGTCGAGGAAGGGCCGTACGAGGGGCGTGACGGTGATGCCGGGTCCCACCGCGTTCACGGTGATCCCGTACGGGCCCCACTCGAGGGCGAGGCAGCGCGTGAGCTGGCCGACAGCCCCCTTCGTGGCGCAGTAGGCGGCGCGATTGACCAGGCCGAACTCGGCGCCGATGGACGTGATGTTCACGATGCGGCCGCGCCCGGCCTTCCGCATCGCGGGCGCCACGGCGCGGCACGCCCAGGCCGTCCCCCGGAGGTTCAGGTCGATCATGTACTCCCAGTCGGCCTCGGCCTGCTCGAGGGCCGGCGCGCGCTTGGCCGTGCCCGCGCAGTTGACGAGGATGTCGACGGTCCCGTGCCGGGCGAGCACCGCCTGGACCATGCGCTCGACCTCGGCGTGCTTCGCGACGTCCGCCGCCAGGGTGGTGACCTCGCCGTCCCGGGGCGCCGCCGCCGCCGAGACCGGCGCCGAGCGGCTGACCGCCACGACGCGGGCGCCCGCCGCGGCGAGCTGGTGGACGATGGCCTCGCCGATGCCCCGGGTGCCGCCGGTCACGACGGCGATCCGGCCGGACAGGTCGAGCAGGTTCTTCGGCACGATGGCGGTGCTCACGGGCTACCCTCGCTGTGCGTCGGGGCGCCGGCGTCGCCTTGCGGCCTCGGCTCCCCACGCGTCGAACGGTCCCGGACGGCGAAGTCGGACTCGCGCGCTCACTTCAGGAGCTGCCGGCTGATCACGCGACGCTGGATCTGGCTCGTGCCCTCCCAGATCTGGTACACGCGCGCGTCGCGGAAGAGGCGCTCGAGCGGGAACTCCGTCGAGTAGCCGGCGGCGCCGTGGATCTGGAGGGCGTCGGTCACGACCTTCTGGGCGACCTCGGACGCGGTCAGCTTCGCCTCCGCCGCCTCCCGGATGATGGGGCGTCCCTGGTCCTTCAGGAAGGCGGCCTTGCGGAGCAGGAGGCGCGCGCCCTCGATCCCCGCGGACATGTCGGCCAGCATGAACTGGATCGCCTGGAAGGCGGCGATGGGCTGGCCGAAGGCGGCGCGCTCCTTGGCGTATTTGAGCGCGGCCTCCATCGCGGCCTGAGCGATGCCGAGGGCCTGGGCGCCGATCCCGATCCGTCCGCTGTCGAGCGAGACCATCGCCCGCTGGAAGCCCACCCCCGGCGGCGCCAGGAGCGCATCCGCCGGAACCCGGCACTGGTCGAAGACCAGCTCGCCGGTCGCCAGCCCGCGCACGCCGAGGAGGTGCTCCTTGCCGCCGCGCGCGAAGCCGGGCGCGCCCCGCTCCACCAGGAAGAGCGCGATGCCGTCGCGGCCGCGGCTCCGGTCCGTCGTGGCGACCACCACCGCGAGGTCGCAGAGCCGGGCTTCGGTGATGAAGCGCTTGGTCCCGGTGATGACCCAGCCGTCGGCCGTCGGCGTGGCCGTCGTCTGCACGCCGGCCACGTCCGAGCCCGCGCCGGGCTCGGTCTGCGCGATGCAGCAGATCTCCTCGCCGCGGACCATCCGCGGGAGATGACGCCGCTTCTGCGCCTCGGAGGCGTTGTGGAGCAGCATGTCGCACATGAGCTTGCAGAGGAGCTGGGCGTCGGCCACGGCGGCGGACCCCCGCGCGAGCTCCTCCTGGGCGACGCACCAACTCACGGTGTCGGCGCCCGAGCCGCCGTACTCGGGCGGCACCGTCATCCCGAGGATGTCGAGCTCGGCCATGCGCTTGTAGAGGTCCCACGGGAACTCGTCCGCGCGGTCGATCTCGGCGGCGCGGGGGCGGATCTCGCGCTCCGCGAACTCGCGACAGAGATCGCGCACCTGGCGCTGGGCGTCCGTGAGGTCGAAGTTCATCGGGACGGCCGCCGGCTCAGGTCGACGCGCGGCCCCGGCGGAGCGCCCGGCCGGCGAGCGCGCCGGTGTGCATCCCCCGGTCGACGACCAGGCGCCCGTTCACGATCACGTGCTCGATCCCGATCGGAAACTGCTTCGGCTCGCGCCGCGTGGCCGGCGCCTTCACCGTCTCGGCGTCGAAGACCACGACGTCCGCCTTGAAGCCGTCCCGGAGGAGCCCGCGATCGGGCAAGCCGAGGCGCTGCGCGGGAAACGACGTCATCTTGCGGATGGCATCGGGCAGCCCGAGCCAGCGCTCTTCGCGAACGAACTCGGCAAGGATCACCGGGAACGCGCCGTAGGTCCGCGGGCTCGGGTAGTCCCCGATCAGCACGGCGTCGCTCCCGACCATGTAGAGGGGATGGCCGACGAACCGCGGCAAGGTCGCGAGGTTCGCGCCGGCCGACACGTACGAGACCTGCTGGTCCTCGCGGAGGAGCAGCTCGCAGATCGCGTCCACCACGTCCAGACCCATCAGCTCCGCGATCTCGGCGAGGGAGCGTCCCTCGAAGCGATGATGCTCCGGGCGCTTGAAGTGGGTGAGCCACATCTCGTGCCAGGACGCCGCCCGTGGCCCCATCTCCTTCCGCATCCGCGCGCGGGCCTCGGGGTCCGCGAGGTTCCGGCGGAGCGCGGCCAGCCCCCCGTCGAACGCCCACTGCGGGACGACGATGTTGAGGCGGGTCGAGCTGTAGGCGTAGGGATAGCCGTCGAACGTGACGTCCAGGCCCTCGGCGCGGGCGTCCTCCACGAGCGCGAGCATGCGGGCGGCGCCGCCGGGCGCGGTCGTGCGCTGGTAGAAGTGCGTGATGTGCGCCGGGATTCCGGCCCGCCGGCCGATCTCGATCGCCTCCCGGAAGGGGTCGAGGAAGCGGTCGCCGAGGCTGTAGCGCACGTGCGTGTGGTAGATGCCGCCGAGGCGGCCGGCCTCGGCCGACAGCGCCACCAGCTCCGCGGTGTCGGCGTAGCTCCCGGGCGGGTAGTCGAGCCCGGTCGACATGCCCCAGGCGCCTTCCTCCAGGGCGGTCCGCAAGAGCGCACGCTGGTTCCGCAGCTCGGCCGGCGTCGGCGGGCGGTCGTCCCAGCCGACGGCCGAGACGCGCAAGGGGGAATTGCCGACCAGGTAGACGATGTTGACCGCCACCCGGCTCGTGAAGAGGTCGAGGTACTGCTCGACGGTCGTCCACCGCCCGGGCAACGGCGGGCAGCCGTCCAGCCCCGCGTTGATCTCGACGAACTGCTCGAGGTCCGCGTGCGACGGGAACGGGGCGTACGAGCAGCCGTCGATGCCGATGACCTCGGTGGTGACGCCCTGGCGCACCTTGGGCTCGTGGCCCGGCTCGGCCAGGATCACCAGGCCGGAGTGCGCATGCATGTCGATGAAGCCGGGGCAGACGACCCGCCCGGTGGCGTCGAGGCTCCGCTGCGCGTGAATGCCGTCGAGGGCGCCGCGGAACAGCCGCACCTGCTCGCCCTCGATGCCCACCGCCCCGTGGTAGCCCGGGTTCCCGGTGCCGTCGACGACGAGCCCGCCCGTGATCAGGAGATCCAGCATCGTGGGCCGTCCGGGCGGCAGTCTATCACGGGGGCGGCGGCGGCGCCGGGGGCGTGCCGCGGTGGCGGTGGCCCTTGACGCGCCGGCGGAGCCAGACCCAGCCCCGCCGCCCCGCCAGATAGAGGCCCGCGCTGAAGACCGCCCACGACAGGGCGGCGGCGACGAGCGTCACCTCGACGCGCGCGCGGTCGCTCACCGGCCAGATCACGAGGACCGGATACGCCGGGTACACGAGGAAGCTCCCGGCCATCAGGCCGACGCCGGCCAGGAACCCGCGCCGCGCGCGATGCGGGCGCGTCACCTCGCCGTGCGGGGGCCGAGCGCGCCGCGCGCTCACCGGGTCACGCCGGGCCATCGGTGCGCGAGGCGACAGGCGCACCGCGCCGGGCGGATCCCGGGGGTGGGGTAGGGCAGCGAGGCCAAGGCCGAGCCGCGGCGGCCACCCCGGGGACCTGGCGCCTGGTTCACCGAGGCGGCATGGTAGCATGCGACCGCGCGGGGAGGACCGCGCGAAAGTGAGGGCTCGTGATGGACAAGACCGCCCTCGTCGTCATCGACGCCCAGCAGGAGTACTTCGCGCCTCTCGGCCGGATCGTCCTCCCGGACGGCCCACCGGCCGTCGAACGGATCGCCGAGCTCCTCGCCTGGGCGCGCGAGCGCGGCATGCCGGTCGTCCACGTGGTGCACGAGAGCCGCCGGCCGAATCCCACCACGTTCGTGCCGGGCAGCCCGGCGCTGGCGATCCACCCCGCGGCCCAGCCCAAGCCCGGCGAGCCCGTCCTGACCAAACACCTCCCCGGCTCGTTCACCAACACGGGGCTCGAGGAGCATCTGCGGCGCCACGGGATCGAGCAGGTCATCGTCTCGGGCTTCATGACCCAGATGTGCTGCGACACGACCGCGCGCGAGGCCGCGCACCGCGGGTTCAAGGTCCTCATGGCCGCCGATGCCATGGCCGCGATGGCCGTCACGGGCCCGGACGGGACCCTGATCCCCGCCGACCAGGTCCACCGAACCCACCTCGGCAGCCTGAACGGCTTCCTGGCCAGCGTGACGACCTCGGCCGCATTGACCGGCGCCGCGCCCGGCGCCTGAGCGCCGCACCGCCCCTCGGCCCATGGGCCTCGTGTGAGTCCGGCCGGCACCGGCCGGGGGCGGCCATCGCCCACGCGGCGCTGGGACGACCGCACGGTCACCGCCCTGTTCGTGGCCTCGGTGCTCGCGATTTCCTACGGCTACTTCAGCCCCTTCGGGGGCTGGAACGCCAATTCGCGGCTCTCGCTGGTGTTCGCCGTGCTCGACGACGGCGCGCTGACCATCGACGCGTACCACGACGCCCCGCTGACCCGGACCGGCGACAAGGCCTTCTACGAGGGACGCTACTATTCGGACAAGGCCATCGGCACGGCGGTGCTGGGCCTCGTCGCCTACGCGCCGATCAGCGTGGGCCGGGCCGTCTCATCGCCGACACGCTATGCCTTCACGCGCCACTGGATCACGTTCTTCGCGGTCGGGCTGCCCGTCGTGGCCGCGTTGTCGTACCTGTTCCTGGTGCTGGATCGCCTGGGACGCGATCGACGAGCGACGCTGGGAATCGCGCTCCTGGCCGGCCTCGCCACGCCGCTCTGGCCGTTTGCGACGGTGCTCTTCGGCCACGCGCTCGCTGCGGCGGCGCTGCTCGCGGCCTTCCTGATGGTCATGTCCCGCAGGCAGGCGCAGCAGCCGTGGACCCCCGGGGCGCGCGTCCTGTGGGGGAGCCTCCTTGGCTTCGCCGTGATCACGGAGTTCCCGGTGACGCCGGTGGCGGCGACGCTCGCTCTGTACTATCTGTTCGCGGCCCGAGCGCGCCGGGAACTCGCGCTCGTCCAAACCTGGCTGCTGCCTGCGGTCGGCGCGCTGCCCCTCCTCTCACTACAGCTGGCCTACAACGCGCTTTGTTTCGGGTCGCCGTTCTCGCTCGGCTACGGCCACATCGCCGATCCCGACTTTCGCTCGATGCACGCGAAGGGAGTGCTCGGCGTCGGCCTGCCCAGCCTCGAAGTGCTCTACTACATCACGCTGCATCCGATCCGCGGCCTCATGTTCCATAGCCCCGTGCTGCTGGGGGGACTGGCGGGCTTGTTGCTCGGGGTCCGGCAGGCGCGCTGGCGGGCCGAGGCGATCACGTGCCTGGTCGCCGTCACCATCGTCCTGCTGATCAATGCCGGGTATGGCGTGTGGTGGGGAGGATTCTCGTTCACCGCGCGACACGCCATCCCGGCCGTGCCCTTTCTGCTGATCGGGCTGACCTTTCTCCCGCGGCGCACGTGGCCGCTCATCGCGGTCCTCGCGGTCGTGTCGCTGGCGCAAATGCTGATCGCGGTCGTCGGCGGGCCGCGGACTTCGGACGCCGAATTGATCCGCCGGCTCGGCGCGGCGGACGGCTCCGTCGCCACGCTGGGGTCCCCGCTGTGGTCGCAGATCTGGCCGGCGCTGCTCGACGATCCCTCGCAGTTCGCGTCCAACATCGGCCGGAGGCTCGGGTTCGTCGGCTTCGCCTCGCTGATTCCCTACGGGCTGGCGATGGCGGCCTGGGCCGGCGCCTACGCGTGGCTCCGCCGGGCGCCCCGGATCACCGCGCGGTGAATGCGCCGGGGCGCGGCCGTGGGGCCGACGCTTCGTGCGAGGCGCCGGCCCTCGTGCGCAGGGCCGTCGAGGATCACCCCCGACGGCCCTGCGCGAATTGGCTCCCCGGGCAGGACTCGAACCTGCAACCTCGTGGTTACAAGAGCCCCCGCGTTTCCGCGAGGCTTGGACTATCTCATCCCCGTGGGCACCCGAGGGGCGCCGGTAGGGGGCGGGCGCTTCCCCCGGGCCGCCGCGGCGGGCCGGGGTACGACCTCACGGTCTAGTCTCTGCACGGTCCCCCGGGCCTTGCCGCCCAGGGGCTTCGCTCAGGGTTCCCCTATCCTCCCGGACGTAGGGTTCCCTGAATTCGCCCGCTTTTCCATCCCGTCTTTCGATCGGGACGCTGCCAACTCGACAGCCACTTGCTCTACCGGTTGAGCTACCGGGGAACGACGCGCATTGTACCCCAGCCCCGGCAGCGGCGGAACTTCGCCGCGCCTCAGACCGGAACGAGCATCCAGAGGCCTGCCGACGCGAGGAGGAGCCCCAGGCCGAGCAAGAGGCTCCCGGGCCCCGATTGAAGGCCCAGGACCCACCAGGCGTAGGCCATGCCGAGAACCCCCAGGGCGAGGAAGAGGACGCCCAGGAGGTTCCAGGCCCGCCACACGAGCCGCGCCGCCCGACGGCGGACCAGGAGCCAGCCGAGGGCGTGCGCCACCGAGCCCAGCAGGACGACGCCGCCCACGAGGAGCAAGAGCATCTGCCCGAACTCCCCCAGGGTCGTCAGCATGCGCGCCGGGTGACGGTGGGCAGCGCGGAGCGGGACATCGGCCCCGGCGCGGCCGGTGATAGCATGCGGGTGCGGGTCACCGCTCGCGGGGGAGGGACAACATGCCCGGATGGCCGCTGCGCAGGTCGACCCCGGACCAGCTCGCCGTCGCCCTCGTCCTGGGCGCCGCGCTTGTCGCCGGCCCGCCCGGCGACGTCGCCGCCCAGGCGTCCAAGCCCGCCGACCAGGTGGTCGAGGGCGCGAAGAAGACCGGCAAGGGCGTGGAGGAAGCCGCCAAGGGCGTCGGCAAATCCGTGACCGAGGGCGCGAAGAAGGCGGGCAAGGGCGTGGAGGAGACCGCCAAGGGCGTCGGCAAGACCGTCTCCGAGGGCAGCAAGGACGTCGGGAAACGAGCCGAGGCCGTCGGCCAGGAGGTCAAGCCGGTCGGCGATCGCCTCCACGACAGCGCCAAGGGGTTCGGCGAGGCGCTCCTGGACGGCGCGAAGTCGGTCGGCCGCTCGCTCGAGCGGTTCTTCACCGGTAAGTAGCGACCGGGCGCCCGGGCGGCCTCACATCTCGCGCCGCCCCTCGAGCGCCCGGGACAAGGTCACCTCGTCCGCGTACTCGAGATCGCCCCCGACCGGCAGGCCGCGGGCGATCCGGGTGACGCGAAGCCCGAGCGGGCGCAAGAGCTTCGAGAGGTAGAGCGCGGTCGCGTCGCCCTCCACGTTCGGGTTCGTGGCCAGGATGACCTCCCGCACGTGGTTCCCCTCGATGCGGGCGAGCAGCTCGCGCACCTTCAGCTCGTCGGGGCCGATCCCGTCGAGCGGGGACAGGGCGCCCAGCAGCACGTGGTACCGCCCCCGGTACTCGCCCGTCCGCTCCATCGCCATGAGGTCGTTCGGCTCTTCCACGACGCACAGGAGTCCCGGGTCGCGGGCCGGATCGCCGCAGATCCGGCAGGGGTCGGCCTCGGTGATGTTGAAGCAGCTCGAGCAGTGGACGACGCGCACCTTGACGTCGGCGAGCGCCTCGGCGAGCTCGCGGACGGCCGCGACCGGCTGCTTCAGCAGGTGGAACGCGAGGCGCTGGGCCGTCTTGGGGCCGATGCCGGGCAGCCGCTCGAGCGCCTCGATGAGCCGGGCGACGGGGGCGGGGTGGGCGGCCACGCGCCCTCTACATCAATCCGGGCAGCTTCGCCCCGAGCCCGCCGGCGACGCGGGACATCTCGCTCGCCACCAGCTCGCGCGCCTTGCGGAGCGCCTCGTTCGCGGCGGCCAGCACGAGATCCTCCAGCATCTGCGGGTCGTCGGGCGTGATCACCTCGCGATCGATGCGGATCGCGAGGAGCTCCTGGTTGCCGTTGGCCTCCACGACCACCATGCCGCCGCCGGC
>JBIOVM010000073.1:0-19588 GCA_044867785.1 Candidatus Rokuibacteriota bacterium
ACGAAGAAGAGCACCGCGAACGCGTCCCGCATCGGCAGGACCTCGGCCGCCGCCCGCAAGCTGAAGTCCGATCGCCCCACGACCATGCCGGCCAGGAACGCCCCGAGCGCCATGGACACCCCGAACAGCATCGCCGAGCCCACCGCGATGCCCAGCGCGAGCACCAGGACGCTGAGACTGAACAGCTCGCGCGACCGCGTGGCGGCCACGCGCTCGAGCAGCCACGGCATCACGCGGCCGCCGACCACCAGGGTGAACCCCCCGAGGACGGCGATCTTGAGCGCCGCCAGGCCGAGGGCCAGCGGCACGCTCTCCACGCTGACGGCGCCGGCGCCGAAGAGGGTCGGCAGGAGGACCAGCACGACCACGGTGAAGAGATCCTCGACCACCAGCCAGCCGACGGCGATGTGACCGGTCGGGGTGTGCAGATCGCGGTTGTCGGCCAGCACCCGGACCAGCACGACCGTGCTGGCCACCGAGATCGCCAGCCCGAACACGAGGCCGGCGGGCCAGCTCCACCCGAACGCGCGGGTCACCCCGACCCCGAGCGCGGTCCCGAGGGCGATCTGGCTCAGCGCCCCCGGGATGGCCACCCGCCGCACCGCCCAGAGCTCCCCGAGCTGGAAGTGCAGCCCGATGCCGAACATCAGGAGGATCACGCCGACCTCGGCGAGCTGCTCCGTCAGCGCCTGGTTCGCGACAAAGCCCGGCGTGTGCGAGCCGACCGCCACGCCGGCCAGGAGATACCCGACGATCGGGGACAGCCCCAGCCGCTGCGTCAGGTAGCCCAGGACGAGGGCCGCGGCGAGGCCGCCGGTGAGCGTCAGGATCAGGTCGAAGCCGTGCAATCTCGCTAGCCCCAGACCCGGCGGGCGACGTCGACCACCAGCTCGAGCTTCCGCCGCTGCTGGTCCCACGTGAGCGGGTTCCCGGGCGCCGTGCTCGCGAAGCCGCACTGGGGGCTGAGGGCGAGCCGATCGAGCGGGACGACCCTGGCCGCCTGGTCGATCCGCCGTCGGAGACCCTCCGGATCCTCGAGCTCGGGCGTCTTGGTCGAGACGAGGCCGAGGACGACGAGCGGCCCCGGCGCCACGTGACGCAGGGGTTCGAAGCCTCCCGCGCGCGGCGAGTCGTACTCGAGGAAGAAGGCGTCGACCTCGAGCCCGGCGAAGGCGCGGGCGGCGACGTAGTCGTACGGGCCCTCGGCGAGCCACTTGCCCTGATTGTTGCCCCGGCAGACGTGCACGCCGACGGCGAGCCCGGCCGGGCGGCCGGCCAGCGCGGCGTTGACGAGGTGCACGTACCGGTCGAGCATCGCTGCCGGATCCTGGCCCTTCGCCCGGAACGCCTCCCGGTGCGCGGGATCGCAGAGAAGGCCGAGCGGGACGTCGTCGAGCTGGACGTAGGTCGCCCCCAGCGCGGCCAGGTCGGCGAGCTCGGCCCGGTAGATCGCCGCCACGTCGGCGAAGAACTCCTCCACGTCGGGATACGCGCGATCGGACACCCCGCGCCGCCACCGGAGGAAGTGTTGAGAGCTCGGGCTCGGCAGCGTGACCTTGGGCGTTCGCCGGGTGTGCGCCCGGACGAAGCGGAACTCTTCGGTGGCGATCCCGCGGTGCCGGACGAGCCGTCCCGTCACCACCGCCGCCCGGTAGCGCAGGCTTTCGCCGTCGGCGCCGCGAAAGCTCATCTCGGCGTCCATCTCGGTGAAGCCGCTCACCGCCGCGCCGAAATGCCCGAAGTAGATCCCGCGCCGGTACTCGCCGTCGGTGATGGCCTCCAGCCCGACGGCTTCCTGGAAGCGCACCGCCCGCCGGATGTGCGAGTCCTCCTCGGCCCGGAGCGCTTCCGGTGACAGCCGCCCCTCGGCCGCCGCCTGCCGGGCCGCCAGGAGCGCGGGGGGACGCAGAAGGCTACCGACGTGGTCCGCGCGAAACGGAGGCGCGAGCCTCAGCCGAGGCTCCCGGCCGGCCCGTGCCGGCTCCGGGGGTGCGAGAAGATCGCGGGTCGCCACGATGGCATCGAACCCTCCTCGGTGAGCCCGGCGAGCGGCGCCGGCGCGATCTTCCCTGGCACGGATCGTCGCGTCCCCCGCGCGCGTCGCTTGCGAACCAACGGGGGCCAGCGACGATCATAGGCGGTCCGCGACGAAATGTCCCGCGCCGTCCGTTCCCGGGGAGACGTCGGTCAGTGGGGCCCATCCGACGCCCCGGCGCCGTGCTGCGGCGCGACGTCGGGTCCGGCGGCGGCAGACGGAACGGATCCAGGGCACGCCGGCGAGCCCATTTCGCGCTCGCCCAGCAGGCCGACGCGGACTGCGACGGCGACGAGGACGCCCCGTTCTGGCTTACGCGGTCGTCGTCAACGACGAGCCGCGAAGCTCAAGGCGGGCCGGCGGCGATGGAGAGCGGGCCGAGGATTTCGACGACGCGCCGATCTCGCTCGCCTGACGGACGGCGACGCCGGCAGTTGGCAGGTGACGCTGAGGAATCGCTCCAGCCGGGCGGACGCCCGGCCGGCAGAGGGGGAGGGGTGCTGATCCCCTGCCCCCCCCCGGGAATGGCTCTACGAGATCTGCTTCATCGGCTGACCGCAGCAGCTCCCGGGCATGTCCGAGACGTGCCCGCACTTCTCACAGCGATACTGATGGGCCATGAGCTCCACCTCCTCGGTTATTTCCGACCCTCCAGGGCCGCGGTCGAGGGTCCCTAGGCTCCGATCAGGGAGACGAACACCAGGACGAACACCAGCCAGATGCCGACCGCCGCCGCGATACTCGTCATCGCGCCGGTCATCGCTCTGCCCTCGTCAGACCGCCGGCGGGAGCCGGCGGCTCCGCGCCAGGTGAACGACGAGCAGCACCACGCCGACGAGGAAGAGCACCCAGGCAATCTGCGTGGCGACTCCCGCGACGCCGTACATTCCCAGGAGTCCCGCCACGAGCCCCACGATCAAGAACGTGAGGGCCAGAGAAATCATGCGCCTATCCCTCCTTCGCGTTGCCCGCGAGATGCGTGAGCCGGCGGCGGGCGGCCGCCGGTCTCATCCGGCTAGACGACGCCTATGAGCCACAGGACGATGATCAGCGTGAGCGGCACTCCCAGGAGCCACAGGATCAGCGGCATCGCAGCGTCTCCCCTTTCCCGCACCGGGCCGGCAAGCCCGGCTTCATGCTAGACAGCTAGGGCAAGTTGCGTGCCGAGCACGGAACGAGCACCGGGCGGAAAAGCGGCTGAAAACCCGGGTGAATTGCGAGCGGCGGGGCCCCGCCGGCCGACACGCTGTCGCGAACGCGACTCGGTGTCGACCGGCGGCGCCGCCGACTCAGGCGGCGTGGCGGACGGCGCCCTCCTCACGGAGTCGCGTCTCGACGGTCGACCAGTCGATGTTGCGGAAGAAGGCCTCGATGTACTGGGCGCGCTCGGTGGCCTTGTAGTCGCGCATGTACGCGTGCTCCCACACGTCCATGACCAAGAGCGGCTTGAAGCCGGCCGGCACGCCGTCCTGATGGAGCGTGATCCAGTGATTCGTCAGGCGATCGGTCGCGGGATCCTGGAACAGGATCACCCACCCCACTCCCCGCATCTCGCCGATCGCCTGGAAGTCGGTCTGCCACTGCTCCACCGATCCGAAGGAGGCGCCCAGCGCCCCGACCAGCCCCGACGTCGACGGCGGCTTGGGCTCCGCGGCGGGTCGGAGGTTGCCGAAGTAGTACTCGTGGAGAATCATGCCGTTGTACTCGAAGCCCAGTCGCCGGGTCAGCTCGGCGAACTCCGGGCTCTTCCCCGACGCCTTGCCCCGGCCGAGCATCTCCGTCAGCTCCTCGTTGAGGGCGTTCACCTGCTTCACGTATCCCGCGTACAGGGTAAGGTGCTCCTCGACCTGAGCGTCGGAGATCCCCGACAGCCCTTTGAGGTCGAATTCCTGCTTTCGGTAGGCCTTCGGCTTCGGCGTGGCGTGCGCCATCGCGGCTCCTCCTTCTTCCGGCTTCTTCCAGCGGTGCCGGGCGCGACTCCCGGCAGACCGGGTCAGCCCGACACGGATGGGCCCTCGGTCCTGGCGTGACCGAGGGCCCGGGCGTGCGTGCGGCCGTTTCTCGCGGAACCGGGCCTCAGCCCTGCACCTTGAGATTGTTCACGACGCGACGCACGCCCTCGACCTGCCGGGCCAACTCCGTGGCCCGCTGCTTGGTCCGCTCGCTGTCCACGTTCCCGTTCAGCTGCACGACTCCGTTGGTGGTGTCGACGTCGACCTTCAGCAGGGTCGCCGGCGACTGCCCGGCGAGCCGCGTTTTCACGGACGCCGTGATGGCCGCGTCGCTCCAGCTCTTCTTGACCTCGCGGCCCCACTCCCGGTCGTTCGGGTCCGGCCACTTGTCCCGGGTGAAGCTCGGCGACCGCTCGAGGGTTTCCTTCTTCACGTCGATGCGCACCGTCCGATCGGCGCGATCGACGATGACCGCGTTCCAGGGCACCGCGTAGAGCTTGTCGCCGACCCCGAGGAAGCCCCCGAAAGAGACGACGGCATACTCGACGTCGCCGTCGTGCTCGAGCAGGAGGTCCTCGATCTTGCCGGCGTCCTTGCCGGCCAGGTCCTTCACGCTGCTGCCGACGACCGTGCTGGCTCGCACGAGCCCGGTGTCCTCGGCGAAGCGCTTCGTGTTCGTGATCTCGGCGCTCTTCGCCGCCGGTCCGTTGGCGGGCTTCGCCGGCTTCGGCGGCGACTGGGCGCTCGCGAATCCGACCAGGCTGGCCAGCGAGAGTGCGGTGACTATCGTGCTCGTTCGGCTCGTCATCTGGCAGACCTCCTCCAATCGCAGTTCGCTTCATCTCTTGATCGGAGCAAGCGAGGTGCCAGGCGCCGCCGGCGGTGTCCGCGGCAGCACGCAGAAATCGAGCTCGCCGCGATGCCAGGGTGTCGAGGGCGCGACAGCGCGTCGTCCCGTCGGGGACCGCGCCGAATCTTCAGGCGGGGCGCGGAGCCTCGCCGGCGACGCGCTCGAGGAACTCGAAGAGATGGTCGACCTTGAGGGGCTTGACCATGAGCGCGTCGAAATCCGAGTTGCCGGGCCGCTCCTCGAGGTCGTGGTACCCGGTGAGCGCGATCAGGAACATCGGACTCCCGGCGAGGCCCTCGCGGATTCGGCGGGCCACCCCGTGGCCGTCGAGGCCGGGCAGCCCGATGTCGATCAGGACGACCGCCGGCCGTTGCGCGAGGGCGTGCGCAGCGGCCCCGGCGCCCTCGGCTGCTTCCGTCACCGCGTAGCCGCGAAGCTCGAGGAGCATCCGGAGCGCTCCGCGCGCGCCGGCATCGTCCTCGACGACGAGGATACTCAGGCGGTCGGGCGCCGATTCCGGCGGCGTCGAGGCGGAGAACGTTCGACGCGACGGTGTCACGGCGAGGCCACTTTACCGGGCGCGTTCGGCAATGGTCAAGCTCGACGCGCGTTGCTCGGCCGCAAAGAGTCGGGCTCGGTCACCGTGTCCTCGACGCGACAGCGTGACGCGGATGTCGCCATCCCTCCCGGAGGCGCACGATGCCCCGGCGGTCGGAGTCGACTGGTATGGAAGTTGCCCCCGGCGAGGCTCGTGCGGATGCGACATGCCTCGCCCGCGAGCTGGCGACGACTGCCCATCGGCGCGGAGATCTCGCCGCAAGGGGGCGTGCATTTCCGGGTCTGGGCACCCGAGGCGTCCCGGGTCCGCGTCGATCTCGGCAAGCGCACGATCGGCCTGACTCCCGAGGCGGGCGGCTATCACGCCGGGCTCGTCCCCCGCGTGGGAGCGGGCGCCCGGTACCGGTATCGACTGAACGACGGCCCGCCGTATCCGGACCCCGCCTCACGCTTCCAGCCGGCGGGCCCCCACGGCCCGTCCGAAGTGGTGGATCCCAGCCCGTTTCCCTGGACCGACCGGCGATGGCCAGGCGTGCCGCGCGAGGGTCAGGTGCTCTACGAGCTGCACGTCGGGACGTTCACGCCGGCCGGCACCTGGGACGCCGCCGCCCGCGAGCTGCCGGAGCTGGCGCGCGCCGGCGTCACCGTCGTGGAGGTGCTGCCGGTCGCCGATTTCGCGGGCGAGTTCGGCTGGGGCTACGACGGCGTCGACCTCTTTGCGCCCACCCGCCTCTATGGGCGCCCGGACGATTTCCGCGATTTCGTGAACCGCGCCCACATGGCCGGCATCGGCGTCATCCTCGACCTGGTGTACAACCACCTCGGACCGGACGGCAACTACCTGGGCCAGTTCGCCCCTCACTACTTCACCGATCGGCATCGCACCGATTGGGGCACCGCCATCAACTTCGACGGGCCCGGGTCAGGCCCGGTCCGGGAGTTCTTCGTCGCCAACGCCGAGTACTGGATCGAGGAGTTCCACCTCGACGGGTTCCGGTTCGACGCCACCCAGGACATCCACGACGACTCGCCGGAGCACATCCTGGCCGTCATCACGCGGCAGGCGCGGGCGCGGGCCCGAGGTCGGACCCTCTTCATGGTGGCCGAGAACGAGCCGCAGGACGTGCGGCTCGTCCGCTCGGTGGCGGAGGGCGGCTTCGGCCTGGACGCCATCTGGAACGACGACTTCCACCACAGCGCGATGGTCGCGCTCACGGGGCGCGCCGAGGCGTACTACGGCGGCTTTGCCGGCTCCCCGCAGGAGCTGATCACGGCGGTCCGGCGCGGGTTCCTCTACCAGGGGCAAGTCTCCGCCTGGCAGGGCAAGCGGCGCGGCACGCCATCGTCCGATCTCGCGCACACGTCATTCGTGAACTTCGTCCAGAATCACGATCAGATCGCCAACTCGCGGGCGGGCCTGCGCGCCGATCGCCTGACCAGTCCCGGGCGATATCGGGCGATGACGGCGCTCCTCCTGCTGGCTCCCGCGACTCCGATGCTCTTCCAGGGCCAGGAGTTCGGGGCCTCGGCCCCCTTCGTGTACTTCGCCGATCTGCCGCCCGAGCTGGCCAAGCTCACGCGAGCGGGTCGAGCCGACTTCCTCGCCCAGTTCCCGAGCCTGGCGAGCCCGGAGGCGCAGGCGACGCTGCCCGACCCCGCCGATCGTCTGACGTTCGAGCGCTGCAAGCTGGACCTCACCGAGCGCCAGCGTCATGACCCGATCTATGCCCTCCATGTCGACCTCCTGCGGCTCCGGCGGGAAGACCCCGTCTTCCGGGCGCAAGGCAGCGGCGGCGTCGAGGGCGCGGTCCTCGGGCCGGAGGCGCTCGCGCTCCGCTTCTTCGACGCCGGCGAGCGGTCCGAGGACCGGTTGCTCTGCCTCAACCTCGGTCGCGACCTCTGGCTGGACGCGGCGGAGCCCCTGTTCGCGCCGCCCGCGGGCGGCAACTGGGCTCTCCTCTGGTCCAGCGAGGCCGTCCGCTACGGCGGCACCGGCACGTCCGAGGTCGACCCGAGCCAACGCTGGCTCCTGCCGGGCCACACGGCCCTGGTCTTCGGGGCGTCGCGGTGACGGACGTGGTCCGGCGGATCGCGTGGCCCGGCCGCAGCGCCGACGACGGAAGCGGCGCCGAGACCCGGGAGTGGTTGGTGACGAACGGGCTCGGCGGGTACGCGTCAGGGACCGTGTCGACCGTGATGACGCGCCGGTACCACGGTCTCCTCATCGCGGCGCTGCCGGCGCCGCTCGGTCGGACGTACATGCTGAGCCACCTGGACGAGCGGATCTGGCTGCCCGACGGGAAAGTGGTCGCGACGGCCGTCGGCTGGGAGACGAACGGCAGCGGCAAGCCGAGCGAAATGGCGGACCTCGCCGAATTCCGCCTCGAGCTGGGCCTGCCGGTCTGGCGCTACGAGCTGGGCGACATGGTGCTCGAGAAGTGCCTGTTCCTTCCGTATCGCCAGAACACGGTTCACGTGCGCTATCGCCTGATGTCGGGCCCCACACCGATCCGGCTGGAGGTCCGGCCCACCGTCCATTTCCGCCCGCACGAGCAGCCGGTGAGCACGCCGCTCTCGAATCCCTACGCGCTCACGGTCGTGAACGACCGGTACGAGCTGCAGGGAGACGCCGCGCACCCCCGGCTCCGATTCCGCATGCACGGCCCGGCGGCCACGTTCCGCGTGGCCTGCGAGACGATCCAGCACGTGCTCTACCCCCTCGAGCGGAGCCGCGGCTACGAGTCCACCGGAGACCTCTGGAGCCCCGGGTACTTCCGGATCACGTTCGACTCGGACGCGCCGGCCACGCTCGTCGCCTCCGCCGAGCCGTGGGAAGCCACCGACGCCTTGGATCCCGAGACCGCGTTGCGGGTCGAGAAAGCCCGACGGCGGCGCCTGCACGCGGTCGCCCATCCGGGCGCTCGCACCAGCCCCGCCGCCGATCTGGTCCTGGCCGCCGACCAGTTCGTCATCGCGCCGGCCGGTCGGGTGGCCGACACCGCGCTGATCCGGGCCACCGGGGACGAGGCGCGGACCATCATCGCCGGGTATCACTGGTTCACGGACTGGGGGCGCGACACGATGATCGGCCTCGAAGGGCTGACGCTGGTGACGGGGCGCCACGCCGAAGCCGGCTACATCCTCCGCACCTTCGCGCACTACGTTCGGGACGGTCTGATCCCCAACATGTTCCCCGAGGGCACGCGCGAGGGCTTGTATCACACGGCCGACGCGACGCTCTGGTACTTCCACGCCATCGACCGCTACCTCCGGGCGACCGGGGATCGCGAGACGCTGCGCGTCCTCCTGCCGACGCTCGTGGACATCGTCGAGCACCACGTCCGCGGCACCCGCTTCGGCATCGGCGTCGATCGGCAGGACGGGCTCCTGCGCCAGGGCGCCGCCGGCTATCAGCTCACGTGGATGGACGCCAAGGTCGACGACTGGGTGGTCACGCCCCGTCGGGGCAAGGCAGTGGAGATCAACGCGCTCTGGTACAACGCCCTCTGCCTGCTCGCCGCCTGGGTCCGGGAGGAACGCGGGCCCGACGAGGCCGCGCCGCTCACGGCCCGGGCCGAGGACGTCCGGACGTCCTTCAACGCTCGCTTCTGGTACCCGGACGGCGGCTATCTCTACGACGTGGTCGACGGGGAGCACGACGATGACGCCGCTTGCCGTCCCAACCAGATCTTCGCGATCTCGCTGGCGCACCCCGTGCTCGACGAGGCGCGGTGGGCGTCGGTCCTGGCCGTGGTTCGGGAGCGCCTCGTCACGCCCGTCGGTCTCCGGACCCTGGCGCCGGGCCACCCGGACTACAAGGCCACGTACCATGGAGACCTCCGGGCCCGCGACGCCGCCTACCACCAGGGCACGGTCTGGCCATGGCTGACCGGCCACTTCGTCGACGCGTGGCTCCGCACGTATCCGGAGGAGCGCGGCGACCTCCGTCGACTCCTGCTCCAGGCCTTCACGCCCCATCTCGACGAGGCCTGCGTCGGCAGCGTCAGCGAGATCTTCGACGCGGAGCCGCCGTTCACGCCTCGAGGGTGCATCTCGCAGGGGTGGAGCGTGGCCGAGGTGCTTCGCGCTCTCATTCGGACGGCCGAGCCGGGGCCGGACGCGCCGAGCCTCGGGCAAGGAGGACCGTGATGACTCAGCTGACCGCGCGAGTGTTCGGCTCCATCTTCCTGCTCGTGGGACTCATCGGCCTCGCCACGACGCCGCTGTCGATGGATCCGGGGCTTCTTCTCGGCCTGTTCCCGGTCAACGTGCTGCACAACCTCGTCCACCTCGCCTTCGGCGCCTGGGGAGTCATCGCCGGCGGCACGCCTAGCCGAGCCCGCGCCTACTGCCAGATCGGCGGCGGCGCGTACCTCCTCCTGGCGGTGCTCGGGCTCCTGACGCCGTCCGGCTTCGGCCTGGTTCCCCTCGGCGGCCACGATGTCTGGCTCCATGCGGTCATCGGCGGCATCCTGACCGCCGTCGGGCTCCTCGGGTCGGATCGGATGGTTACCCGGACCTGACCGTCACGTCCCGCCGGAGCGGACGCGACATCGACGCGCCGGGCCCGCCGGGAGGACGACGCTTGCGCACCGACGCGCTCAGCCGGCCCGCGCGCGGCCGGACGGCGGGCCGCCCTGCCCTCGCGGCGAGGACAATCTCGCATCCCGGACACCGGACGTGCTAGTGTCCCACATCGAAATGCCCGGAGACACGCCGACGCCATCGGTCCTGGACGCTCTGGTCGCCTCGGTCGTCCGTCTCGCTCGTGCGGGGCCGTCCCCATGACCGGTCGCGAGTCCCCGCCGGCCGGCGACTCCTTGCTGGTCATCGACAACGACGAGACGCTCCTCGAGCTCCTGGCGTTCGTCTTCGCGGGCCGTGGCTTCAAGGTCCTCACCGCCCGCCAGGGCGCGGCCGGGATCGCGCTCGCGCGGACGCACCGGCCGGCCGCGGTCGTCTGCGACATCATCATGGACGACATGAACGGCTTCGAGGTCCTCCGCCGTCTGCGAGAGGACGCCTCGCTGGCGAAAACCGTCGTGGTCATGATCTCGGCGAAGTCGTACAAGGGAGACATCGACCGCGCCCGCGACATGGGCGCCGACGACTACCTCGTCAAGCCGTTCGATCCCGACGAGCTCGTCCGGCGGGTCGAGCGGCTGCGCGCGGACCGGGCGACGCCGAGACTCGCCGTCACCTTCTGGGGCACGAGAGGGTCGATCGCCGCTCCGGGGCCCACGACGACCCTCTACGGCGGCAACACGTCGTGCGTCGAGCTGCGGTCCGGACAGGACGTGCTGATCTTCGACGCCGGGACCGGGATCCGGGAGCTGGGACTCGCCCTGGCCAAGGAGTTCCGGAGCCGGCCGCTCACCGTGCATCTGTTCATCAGTCACACGCACTGGGACCACATCCAGGGTCTGCCCTTCTTCGTGCCGGCCTATTCGCCGGGCACGACGCTCCACGTCTACGGCTCCGCGGGCCAGGGGCGCTCCTTGGAGGGGCTTCTCCGCGGGCAGATGCAGACGGACTATTTCCCGGTCGCGCTCGGCGACCTCGTGTCCTCCCTCCAGATCCACGAGTACCAGGGCGAGCCGTTCCGGGTGGGCGACGCCACGGTCTCGGCCACCTACTTGAACCATCCGGGCATGACGCTCGGCTACCGGATCGAGCGGGCCGGGCGGGCCGTCGTCTACGCCACCGACCACGAGCCCTACCGCTCCACGCTCGAGTTCGGGAGTCCGCGGGCCACAGCCGGCAAGGAGTTCGGCCGCGCCCTCGACGACGCCTTCGCCGCCTTCGTGAAGGGCGCGGACCTCTACATCGGGGAGGCGCAGTACACCGACGAGGAGTATCCGGGGAAAGTAGGCTGGGGGCACTCGTCGCTGAGCGCGACGGTCGAGGTCGCCCTTCAGGGCGGCGTCAAGTCGCTGGCCCTTTTCCACCACGACCCGATGCACTCCGACGAGGTGGTGACGGCGATGGAGCTCCTGGCGAAGGAGATCATCGCGGAGCGCGGAGTCTCGCTGTGGTGCTTCGCCGCCCGCGAGGGCCAGACGGTGGAGGTCTGACCCGGCCCGACCAGGCCCCGACACGGCATCGCCGCCCGGGTGCGTGCCGGACGGCGATGCTCCCCAACCCGCGGGAGGCGCTTCAGATGTTCAGGCGCGTCGTCGCGGGAACCCGGTCCTCGGTCGCGGACTCGTCGTCGGGATCGGGAACGTCGTTCGCCTCCGGCTCGGATGGCGGCGTCCCGGACGGCGCTTCAGGCTCCACGTCGGTTGCGAGGATCTGGACGGCGACCACGTCGCCGGCGATCTGGGCCTCGCGGAACTGAACCCAGGGGTACCCCATCGCGATCGCGCCCTTCACCGCTTTGTCGATCGCGACGATGACCGCCGCCTTGATGGCCGCCTCGGAGCGTTCGACCAGCGTCGCCGTCGTCTCGATCATCGCGGCGCCCGCGAGGGCCCCCGGCGGCGCGGCGCTCGCGAGCACGCCGAACGCAACCACGGCTACGAGGAGCTTCCGTGTCATGTGCCGATCCGCCTTTCCCAAACGCGTCGCATCCCTTAGCGGACGTCGTCGCGCCCTCATGCCCTACGCATGTGCGAGGGACATGCCAGACGCGTCACGGCCGATCAGCGGTGAATAATGCCCCTGGTATGCGGGAACGACGGCGCAACGCGAGCCGTCGGGGGCCGTCGGCTGTGCGGATGACGTGACCGCGACAGAGTGGCGCGACGAGCGTCAAGCGCCGGCGTCGCTCGAGGACCGATATCGACTGAAGACGGCGTGGAGCTGGAGCGGATCCTCGATCCGAGGCGGGAGCTCGACGTTCTCCGGGGCCACGATGAAGGTGTGGAGCTCGTCCGGCGACGCGCCGGCGTGCGCGCCGACCTCGTCGATGTAGGACACGTGCCCCTCGGGGGCGTCGATCCCGTAGACGACGAGATCGCCGGCGCTCCGCATGTCCATCAGGCGCGCCAGAGCGCGCGCGACGACTTCCCGGTCCTCTCGATCGGCGAACGGGCCCTGATCCCCGGGCGTCAGCCGATGAGCCTCGCCCCGCCAGAAGCAGACCGGGCCGTCGGCCGAGCGCGCGAGGACCAGACCGACGCCGACACTCTTCGAGAGCGCCGCGGGGAGACCGGGAAACCGCGCGTCGATCTGCTCGAGGAGCAGAGGCTCGGGGGTGTCCACAAAGTACACGAAGGCGTTCGGCCCGGCGGACACGACCCGAATGCCGTGGCGCTGGTGCGACTCGCGGACGTCGAGGTACGGCTCGAAGCCGAGATCCCGTCCCCTCGCGAGACCGCCCGTGCGGCCGGCCGGGACGCCCGTCATCCGGGCGGAAGGCGCCTGAAGCCTCGTCGACGCGTCCGGCCCGGTCTCGACGGGCTCGTCGTGAGGGCCCCATCCGAGCACTCGCTCGAAGAACGCCCGCTCGAACGGCAGACCGCCGCTCAGGGACCGGTAGGGCGCGCACGGCGCCTGACCGTGGTCCGCGAGCACGAAGAGGTCGTACCCGTGCTCCGGCACCCGCCGGAGCACGCGCCGGATCTGGCGGAGCGACGCATCGACACCGCGGAGCGCCGTCACCGCCTCGTCGCTGCGCGGCCCGAGAGCGTGCGCGATCTCGTCGTGGTCGAGATAGTTCACGTAGATCGCCGGGACGCCGTCGTACACGTCGCGAAGCACCGAGTACGTGAACCACTCGCGCGTCCAGACCGAGATGGCCAGGCGCTTCTTGGCCAGCTTCCAGGCCTCCCGGCGCTGGCGCGGTCGCCGCATGACACGGCCGAGGAAGCGGACGAGCTCGTGGCCGGAGAGCGCCACGCACTTCGCCGCGACCCAGCCGAGCACCACGAATGCCGAGAGGACCCGGACGAGCCCGGGCACGCGAGGCCGCGTGAGCCGTGCGAAGCTGAAGAAGTCGTTCGTCGCCCCGCCGGTGAACACGCATCCGTAGACGCTCCCGCCCGAGAGGATGCCGGGTCGGCCCGCCGCCTGGTCCGCCTCCACGAACGCCGCGTGCCCGGCCCGGGGGAAATGGATGTCCGTGCGGCGGCGCTTGTCGTAGTAGTGAAAGCCGGGGATGTCGGGCCGGACCCCATACATCGCCGCCATCTGGAAGGCCGGCGTGGAGGTCGGGATTCCCACGGTCATCGGCGCGAATCGGTGCCCTTTCCGCTTCACGAGGCGCTGCAGGACGGGCATGTGCCCGCCGGCCAGCGCCGTCTCCAGGACGGCGCGCGACAGCCCGTCGATCTGGACGATCAAGAGCCGCCGTCGACCCGGCGCGGGACGATGCCCCAGCCGGAGACGGCGGATCAGCCGATCGAATCCGCTCTGGACGCGCAGGACGAGATCGTCGAAGGTCAAACCCGGCGCCCGGTCGCCCGCCGGTCCGCTCATCGATCGCTGGGGCCGGTCAGAATCAGCGTCGAAGGGGCGTCGGAGGGGCGGGGGGCCACGAAAGTCGGCGCGCACGGCGGCGGAAGCTCCGTGAGCGGAAGGAACGCCTCGAGCACGATCTGGCCGCAGGCCCGCGCGAAGCTCACCGACGGCGGCACGACGAACTCTCCCGGGTCCTCCAGGGCCGCCGCCGCCCGCATGAAGTCGGTCCAGACGGGAAGCGCCGCGCGCGAGCCCGGAAGCTCGAGCGGGGTGCCGTCGTCGAATCCGATCCAGACGACGGCGACCAAGCGCGGCGAGTAGCCGGCGAACCAGGCGTCACGTGTCTCGTTCGTCGTGCCCGTCTTCCCCGCCACCGCCCCCTGGAGGCCGAGCGCGCGCACGGCGGCGCCGGTGCCCCGGTCCACCACGCCGCGCAGGAGGTGCGTCAGCAGATACGCCTCCGCGGCCGAGAGCGAAGGCGCCCCAGGGACGGCGGCCGGCGGCGCGCGTCCGTCGATCGCACGAACTCCATGCGCGGCCACCGGCCGGCCGCCGTTGGCAAGCGCCGCGTAGGCCGAGGCCAGCTCGAGCGGCGTCACCTCGAAGCTGCCCAGGGCCAGCGCGGGCACCGGTGCCATGCGGCTCGTGAAGCCCACGTCGCGCGCGGTCCGCACCACGCGGTCGAGGCCGGCCGCCTGAGCGAGCCGGATCGTCACGGCGTTCGACGACTGCTCGAGGGCCCGTCGCACCGTGACCACGCCCTCGAACCGATCCTCGAAGTTGCGCGGCGCCCAGATGGCCTGCGGGGTCTCCACCTCGATGGGAAGATCCTCGACCAAGGACGTCGGGGTCGCGACCGGCGGCTCCCCGCCCGCTCCCCAACGCAACGCGGCGAGGAAGACGAACGGCTTGAACGCGGAACCGGGCTGCCGCCGCGCGTGCGTCACGCGGTTGAACGCCGACAGCCCATGGTCCCGCCCGCCGACCATCGCGCGAATCGCCCCGGTACCCGGATCGAGCGCCACCAAGGCGACCTGGAGCCGCTCGCCGCTGAGCGAGCGGCGCAGGCGACGGTGGGCGGTCTCGAGGCGATCCAGCCCGCGACTCACCGCGCCCTCGGCGGCCCGCTGAAGGATCGGATCGAGCGTCGTGTCGATCCGCGGGCTCCCGGCCCGAAGCTCGGTCGCCGCCGCCGCTCGCACGTGATCGAGAAAGTACGGAGCTGGTGAGGGCACGCTCGCGACCCCGCGCACGCGAACGCGCTCCGCGAGCGCGGCGTCGAGCGTCGGCCGGTCGATGAACCCGAGCGCCTGCATCTGGTGCAGAACCACGTCGCGCCGGTGGCGCGCGCGCTCCGGGTGCTCGAGGGGCGAGTAGCGGTTGGGCGCGCGGATCATCCCGGCCAGGAGAGCGCTCTCGCCGGCGGTCAGACGTCTCGCGTCCTTGCCGAAATAGCCCTGGGCGGCGGCGCCCACTCCGTGAATCGCCGCCCGCTCGTGCTGACCGAGGTACACCGTGTTGAGATACGCCTCGAGGATCTTTTCCTTGGGACGCCAGCGCTCGAGGGCTATGGCCAGGACGCCCTCGCGGATCTTCCGGCTCCACGTGCGCTCCGGCCCCAGCGCGAGGTTCTTCACCAGCTGCTGCGTCAGCGTGCTGGCGCCCTGAGTGATCTCGCCCTGTGACGCGTTGACGGCGAAGGCGCGCCCGACCGCCACCAGGTCCACCCCCGCATGCTCGAAGAACCGGTGATCCTCGGCCGCGAGCACGGCCGACGTGACGAAGGGCGACAGGTCGGCGAGCGCGAGCGGCCGCCGACGCACGGCTCCCGTCTCGCTGATCCCGGTCAGGAGCTCGGGCTCCAGCTCCAGCGGCTCGGCCCCGGCGGGAGCGCCCCCAACCTCGCGCACCCGGGCGCCCTCGACGAGGAACGCGACGCGGACGGCGGGCCGGCGAAGGTCGGGGCGAGCGCGAAGATGGACCTCCCACCGGCCCCGCGTTCGATGGAACTCTCCGGGCGCTCCGGGCTCGCCCGACACCTCCCGGTACGCGAGCCGGTCGAGGCTGTCGGCGATCGCCCGAACTGACACGCCCGGGGCGAGCCGTCTCCCCGCCGCATAGACGAGCGGCGTGTCCTGGGCGGCGTCCAAGTCGAGACGTGCGACGGTCAGGGCCGCCCAGGTCGGGACGCCGACCCCCACGGCGACCACACCCGCCAAGAGGACCGCGCCGACGACGCGTGCGGGGACCGGGGCGGAGCGCCACAGACCGCGTCCGGCTCGGGCGATTCGGCGGAGAGCGCGGAGCTCCGCCGCGACAGCCCTGCGCACCGGCGCCAGTCGCCGCATCGCCGTGCCTCGATGGTCTCGACCGACGCGACCTACACGACCCCGAATAGCCAGAGAATCACGATCACGAACACCGGGACACCGAGCAGGTACAGACCGATCGCGCGCATCGTGACACCTCCCTTCTGCCGTGGATTCGCCGTCGCCTCGACAGAGGCAAGCTCTGTGCCGGCCGCCCGCGTGCGTTCTCTACGCCACGAATTCCTCATTGGTTCGCATCGGACTGGAGGATGTCGTGCCAGGGTGTCGCTTTCACGACAACGCGACGCCTTACGCGACACGAAGCCGTCGGACAGCCCGGGAACTTCACGGCATGCCTTTCGCACGGGCGTGCGTCATGACAGACGCGGCGGTTCCGAGGACCAAGGGTCAAGAGCCAGAGGCGCGCGCGACGGGCCCCGACCCTCGTCGATCGTCAGCGCAGCCAAGCCAGCCCATGTTTCAAGGCGTGCGCCCCGTGGCGCTGCTGGTGGGCGTCGTCACCGCGGTCGGCGCGCTCTACTTGGGGCGCAAGTTCCTCATGCCCGTGGCCGTCGCCGGGCTCCTCACCTTCCTGCTCAACCCGATCGTCCGACTCTTCGAGCGATGGATGCCCCTCGTGGCCTCGGTGGTCGTCGTGGTGGTCCTGTCGTTCTCGGTCCTGGGCGGCCTCGGGTGGGTGCTGGCGACGCAGGCCGCCGGGCTCGGCGGCGAGATCCCCACCTATCGGGACAATCTGAAGCGGAAGATCGCCGACATCAGAGGGGCCAGCCAAGGCGGCGTGATCGAGAAAGTGCAGTCCGCCACCAAGGAGGTCGTCGAGGAGCTCAAGAAGGAGGAGCAGCCCGTCAAGCCCGCCGACAAGCCGGTGCCGGTGGTCGTGAAGTCACAGCCGACGGCGCTCTGGCAGCTTCCCTTCGTGCTCGAAGCGCTGGGAAACGTCGGGCTCGTGCTCGTCCTCGTCATCTTCATGCTGCTGGAGCGCCTGCCGCTCCGGGATCGGCTGATCCGGATCGTCGGCTTCGGGCGGATCGCGACGACGACCAAGGCCATGGACGAAGCCGCCCAGCGGATCAGCCACTACCTGACGATGCAGACGCTGATCAACGGGTTCTTCGGCGTGGGGGTGACGGTTGGCGCCCTCGCCATCGGTCTTCCCTACGCCTTCCTCTGGGGCGTCCTGGCCGCCGTTCTTCGGTTCATCCCGTACGTGGGGCCGTGGGCGGCCGCGCTGCTCGTCTCGCTCGCCGGGCTCGCCGTGTTCGACGGATGGCTGCAGCCGCTCCTCATCGCGGGCATGTTCATCGTGCTCGAGCTCTTCACGAATTTGGTGCTCGAGACGTACTTCTACAGCCAGAGCGCGGGAGTGTCGCAGGTCGCGCTCCTGCTGGCGGTCGCCTTCTGGACTTGGATCTGGGGGGCCATCGGGCTGGCCCTGGCGACGCCCTTGACGGTGTGCCTCATGGTCATCGCGAAGTACGTGCCCGATCTCGAGGTGGTGACGGTGCTCATGTCGGACGAGCCGGTGTTGCGGCCGGACCGCAGCTATTACCAGCGCCTGGTCGCGCGGGACGAAGCCGAGGCCGCCCAGCTGATCGCGGAGTTCACCACCGCACACTCAGGCGGAGAGGTGTTCGACCAGGTGCTGGTGCCGGCCCTCAATCACGCTCAGCGGGACCACCACCGCGGGCGCATCGACGACGCGGACCTGCGCTTCGTCGAAGAGGCGACTCATCGTATCGTCGACAGTCTGGATCCGCCGTCGCCGGCTTCCCCGACTCCGGGCGACGCCCTGGTGCTCGGCCTGCCCGCCCGCAACGACGCCGATCAGGTCGCCCTCTCGATGCTCCCTCACGTGCCGGACCGCGGCACGTGGGACCTCGAGATCGCCTCGCCGGACCTTCTGGCGAGCGAGATCGTCGACCTCGTCGAGGAGCGCGGCCCGGCCGTAGTCCTGATCGCGGCCCTGGCCGGAACTGGCGACGCCCTCCACCTCCGATACCTCTGCAAGCGGCTGCGTGCGCGGTTTCCCGACCTGCCGATCGTCGTCGGGTGGTGGGGGGCCGAGATCGACGCCGCGACTCGCACAGGACTGTTGGAGACCGGGGGAGACCGGGTGACGGCGACGATCGGCGAGGCGTGCGGACAGCTGCAGGAGCTGGTGCGCCTCGAACGACCCGCCGGCGCGAACGCGCTCGCCGAGCCGGGCGCCCACCCGGCGTCCGTCACCTAGGGGGCGTTCTCACGGCCCACGGGGAGCGCCGCCCGGCGACGAGCTGCCCGCTTCGTCCGCCGGCCCGATGGCGCGGCGCCCGCCACTATCGCAGGAAGGTGACGAAGGCGATCGACACGCCCAGCGAGGTCACCAGGGCCACCACGAAGCCGATGATGGCCGCGCTCACGCCGTCGGCCGACCTCGGCGCTTCTCGCACGAGCGCCTGCGGTTTCAGCGCGACCAGCGGGGCGCTGTTCTTGTCCATCGATCGCTCTCTCCACGGGCCTCCCATGATCTTCCCCTTCCCGCCGCGCATCGTGCGCGTCCGAGTATCGTCCCGATCACGTCTACCGCCCTGGTGCGGAGCAATGCCGGTGCCACGGGATTCGCCTCCACAGCCGCAACACACGATCCGATCCGTCGTCACGGTGTCGTGTCCGCGACACGTTGACGAAGCGCCGCGGCAAGGAAACGCGACGTCGGCGCGCTTGCGACTCGCTGGCGCTGATCGGCGGCGTCGGCAACGAAGTTGCTTTGCTTCAGTGCGGCGGAGCCGCGCCACCGTTGGGGTGGGCGCGCCATTCGGCGATTCCGCCCGAGGCGCGGCGACCAGCCAAGGAGGCGAGATGAATACGGACGTGATGGCAGGGAAGTGGAAGCAGATGCGCGGGCAGATGAAGGAATGGTGGGGCAAGCTCACGGACGATGACTTCGACGTCATCGCGGGGAACCGCGACCAGCTCATCGGCAAGCTCCAGGAGCGATACGGTTGGGCCAAGCGGGACGCGGAGGACGAGGTCGCGCGGCGGATGCGCGAGATCGAGTCCGCCGAGAGCTACAACCGGTAGGAGCTTCAGCCTTCGACACGAAGAGACACAAGAAAGGAGGTGACTCACATGCGACATCTGCTGCGTTCGATGCTCGTGCTCACCCTGCTCGTGGCGGTCGCGAGCGGCTGCACGTCGATGACCGGCAAGTCGGCCGGGGAGAACGTCGACGACGCGTCGATCACCACCCAGGTGAAGACCAAGCTTGCGGCTGAGAAGGTGGCGACGCTGACCAAGGTCGATGTCGACACCAACAAGGGCACCGTCTACCTGACGGGCAACGTCGAGAACGCCGCGATCAAGGCCCGGGCGACCGAGATCGCAAAAGCAGTCTCCGGCGTCCGCGAGGTGGTCAACAACCTGACCGTCCAGTAGATCGTGTCCCGATCGCCGTGACCGCCCCGGCGCGCGCCGGGGCGGT
>JBIOVM010000074.1:0-8267 GCA_044867785.1 Candidatus Rokuibacteriota bacterium
CCGCGGCCGCGGCGGCCACCGCGGGAATCGCCTGGTACCGCGGCAGCGGGGCCTCCAATCTCGGCAGCTTGACCCAGGCCGTCGGCAGCAGCCTGAGCTCGCAGATCGCGTCGTCGTCGAGCCCCCCGGGCTCGTCGCGAGGCGGCGGCGGGGGTGGGTCGTCCGGCGGCGGGGGCGGCGGCGGCGGTGGGGGCGGCCGCTGAAGGACCGGAGCGTGGTCCGGCCGGGTGCCCTCGATCGGTCCCCGGGTCCGCGGCCAGCACCGAAGGGAGACGAGAGCATGTGGCAACCGAGCGAGCGATATCCCGACCCGGCCGTCCGCGTCCTGGAGCCGGCCTTCGAGAAGTACCGGCTGGCCCTGGCGTCGGTCGAGCGGCTCTACACGGGTTGTCGATGGTCCGAAGGCCCGGTCTGGTTCGGCGACGGCCGGTACCTCCTCTGGAGCGACATCCCGAACAACCGGATCCTCCGCTGGGACGAGGAGACCGGGAGCGTGTCGGTGTTCCGCAAGCCGTCCAACAACGCCAACGGCAACACGCGGGACCGCCAGGGGCGCCTCGTCACGTGCGAGCACGATTCCCGGCGGGTGACGCGCACGGAGCACGACGGCAGCATCACGGTGCTGGCCGATGCCCACGCGGGGCGGAAGCTCAACTCCCCGAACGACGTCGTGGTGGCGCGGGACGGCGCGATCTGGTTCACGGATCCGGTCTTCGGGATCCTCGGTTACTACGAGGGCCACAAGGACGAATCGGAGAACCCGCCGGCGGTGTACCGACTGGACGCGGCGACCGGCCGGCTGGCCGTGGTGATCGACGACATTCCCGGCCCGAACGGGCTGGCCTTCTCCCCGGACGAGAGGACGCTCTACGTCGTCGCCTCTCGGGCCACGCCGCACCGGGAGATCCGCGCGTACGAGGTGTCGGCCGACGGCACGACGGTCGGGCGAGGGAAGGTCCTGATCGACGCCGGTCCCGGCGGCTCGCCGGACGGCTTCCGCGTCGACGTCGACGGCAACTTGTGGTGCGGGTGGGGGATGGGGACTCCCGAGCTCGACGGCGTGCGGGTGTTCGCTCCCGACGGGCGGCCGATCGGCCACATCGCGCTGCCCGAGCGGTGCGCGAATCTATGCTTCGGCGGCCGCTACCGGAATCGCCTCTTCATGGCCGCCAGCCACGGGCTCTATGCGCTCTACGTCAACACCCAGGGCGTCGCGGGCGGGTAAGAGCACGGAGGAAGGAGAAGAGCGTCGTGAAGCGACTGCACGTCGGGATCGGCGTCGATCAGAACCTGCCGTGGGCCATGCTCGTCGAGCGCTGGCGGCTCGTCGAGGCCCTCGGCTTCGACAGCATCTGGGATTTCGACCACCTGAATCAGCCGAGCCGGCCCGACGGGCCCTACCTCGAGGCGTGGACGACGCTGGCGGGCCTGGCCGTGCACACGCATCGCGTCCGGATCGGCGTCCTGGTGAGCTGCAACACCTTCCGCCATCCCTCGGTGCTCGCGAAGCAGGCGGCGACGGTCGACCACATGAGCGGCGGCCGGCTCGACGTCGGGCTGGGGGCCGGCTGGTTCGTGCCGGAGCACGACGCGTTCGGAATCGACTTCCCCGGTCCGGGAGAGCGTGTCGCCCGCTTCCGGGAAGCCGTCGAGGTCGTGGACCGGCTCCTGCGCCAGGAGCGGACGACATACGACGGACGCCACTACCGGCTCCGGGACGCGGTCTGCCTGCCGCGCCCGGTGCAAGCGCCGCGGCCGCCGCTGATGCTCGCGGGGCACGGTCCCCGGATGCTCCGGATCATCGCCGAGCTGGGGGACATGTGGAACTCCTTCGGGACGCCGGCGGAGATCCGTGAGCGAAACCGCATCCTCGACGAGCACTGCCGCGCCATCGGCCGGGACCCCGCCAGCCTGACGCGCTCGCTCTATGGCTGGGCCACCCAGACGCCGCAGGAGTCCTGGGCGGACGAGCGGGCCGGCGGCTGGGCCGCCGGCCTGGCGAAGGGTGAGCGGCGGCTGCCGGCCGATCCGTGGCTGTCGCCGCAGGCGTGTCTCGACTTCATCGAGACCTACCGGGAGGCCGGGATCGACCATTTCGTCATCGACGCGCCTCGCGCCGAGCAGATCCCCGCGATGGAGCGCTTCGCGGCGGACGTCCTCCCGAGCCTCCGGCCGTCCGCATCGCGCTGATCGAAGCGGCCCGGATCGGGCGCCCTGAACCGGGCGTCGCCGACGGCGACGCAGGCAGGAAGAGCGCAGACCGGGTGGTACGATACCCCGCGGAGCGAAGCGATGCCGCTCAGCCTCTTCGAGGAGACCACTGCGCTCCTGGCCGAGCTCGAGCGCCGCGGAGTTCCGTACGCCGTGGCGGGGGCGCTGGCGCTCGCCATCCACGGCGTCCCCCGCGCGACCACTGACATCGACCTCCTCGTCCGGCGGGAGGCGCTCCAGGCCGCGCTCGCGGTGGCGAGCGCGCGAGGCTTCGGCGTCCAGGCCCTGCCGATGCGGTTCAGCGACGGGCTCGAGGTGCGGCGTACTGCCAAGATCGAGGCGGACGAGATGCTCACGCTCGACCTCCTTCTCGTCAACGCGAACCTCGAGCCCGTGTGGGCGGGCCGGGAGCGCGTGCTCACGGGGGGAGGGGATGTCTGGGTCGTGTCGCGCGCGGGGCTGATCGAGATGAAGGCATGGGCGGGCCGGGAGCAGGACCTGGCCGACATCCGGCGCCTGCGGGAGCTGGACCGGTGACGTCCACCGACATGTCGCCCGACGCCGTCACCCGTCGGCTGCGCGAGGCGAGCGAGCGGAGCGACCTCACGGCGCCCCGCCGCCTCGCCACCAAGGTCGACATGTCCGCAGCTGCCGTCACTCGGCGTCTCCGTACCCAGTCGGCCTTGCGGGACGCATGCCTCGCGTGGGCCCGGCGGCCCCCGGGTCCGAGCCATGGGCCACGCGTCGGCGTCGCTGACCCTCGTCGCAGGCGTTCGTGATTCCTTGGAGACGCAACCTCGTTGTCGGCCTTTGGTGTCTCTGTCTCGCGACGCTCGCTGCTTTGCTGGGCCTGACCGTTTTTCTCCGTGGAGGAGCGCCACTCTCGGCAATAGTCGTGTTGTCCCTCGTGTTCTGGCTCAGCCTGCTGGTGGGCGCTTTCGCGCTGACGAGCCTCGTGTACACGACGTCGGTCGATCATCGCGGTTTGACCCTACAATTTGCGTTCGGCGATCGCGACCTGCGCTGGGACGAGGTCGTGTGGTATCGGCCATTGGCGCAGTGGTGGCGGCTCACGCGCGTCCGCTCGTACGTGTGGGTCATCTTGGCGTACACGCGCGATCGAGATCGACCTCGAGTCCGCAAGGCTTTGGTGATCCTTCCCGAAGTCCTTTGGACCGCCCTGACCCCCTCCAACGTTCTGGTCACGGAGCTCGACAGGTACATCCCTGATAGAAGGAGACCCTAGCCGGGAGGGCTCCGGATCACACGCAGACGGCAGGGCTGGAGCAGTCGACACGAGGACGAAGAGGAGCCTTTGGAGCCTAGTCCACAAATGGTGACGCCCCGTATGCGAATGCATACACTGCGGGCATGCTGGCGAGCCCGCGGGCCCGGAAAGCCCTTCGTGGCTGGGTGTGGTGCTGGCTCGTCGTCGGGACGTTCCTGCCGGGCGTCGGCGCGGCGCAGGACTTCGCGGGCCGGGTGGTCGGCATCACCGACGGGGACACGATCAAGGTGCTTCGCGAGGGCCGCGCCGAAACGGTGCGGCTCCAGGGCGTGGATGCCCCCGAGAAGCGCCAGGCCTACGGGGAGCGTGCCCGGCGGTTCGTCGCCGACCTCGCCTTCGACCGGACCGTCGTCGTGCGGGCCACCGGCCGCGACCGGAACGGCCGGCTCCTCGGCGAGGTCCTGCTCCCGGACGGCCGGAGCCTCAACCGGGAGCTGGTGCGGGCGGGCTACGCGTGGTGGTTCCGCAAGTACTCGCGGGACGTCCGGCTGGCGCGCTTGGAGGAGGAGGCGCGCCAGGGCCGCCGCGGCCTCTGGGCGGACCATGCGCCCGAGCCGCCGTGGGAGTACCGGGTCAACGGGCGGCGGTAGGCTTCCCGAGCCGCCTACGGCACCGTCTGCCGGACGAAGACCGCCGCTCCGGTGAGCGTCGAGCCCACGCCGGGCGGGAACTCCGGCACCGCCAGGGTCCACAGCACGTTCAGCTGCTCCTGTGCCTCGACCGTCCGGAGGTGCCCGATCCCCGTCCCCACTGACGGGCACCCGGGCAAGCTCAGCGCCCAGGCGAGGGCGTTACCCTTCACGGTGCCGACGATCGGCTGCGGCGCCGGGCTCGCGGAGCCGCAGGGGAACCCCGGGGTGAACGTGCCGGTGAGGGTCCCTGCAGTCTGATCGATCGTGAGCTCGAGAATCGAACCGTCCTGACTCTGCCACGTGGACTGGCCCGCCGGGAGCGACTGGGTGGCGTCCGTCGGGGCCGGTGTGGTCGACGTCGGTGGCGTGGTCGATCCCGGAGGGACGTCGCTCGGCGACTGCGCGGCGGTCGATCCCGCGGTCCCGATCACGATCGCGATGAACGTGAGGTGCAGCGCGCGGCGCATGATGGACCTCCATCGGAGGACTTTCGCGGCATCCGGAGGACGCGGCACTGATGAGTCTATGGGCACGCGTCCTCCGGCGTCAAACACAATGACGGCTGATCACCTCGTGGCGAGTGAATCATGTCGACCGGATGACGCCATGGGGCCCGCGATCGACGCCTGGCCGCTCGCGGTATGATCGGACGGCCGCGCCGGCCGGCAGCGCGCGGGGAAGGGGAACGATCGTGACGACTGAAGTGGCGGGCGACATCACGCTCGAGCGCGACGGGCGAGTCGCAGTTCTGACGATCAACCGCCCCGAGGCGCGGAACTCCATGACGTTCGAGATGTACGAGGCGCTGCACGACCACATGGAGCAGCTCGACGCCGACACGGACGTCCGCGCGATCATCCTGCGCGGCGCCGGCGACAAGGCGTTCGTGAGCGGCACCGACATCCGTCAGTTCCTCGAGTTCAAGACCAAGGAGCATGCCCTCGCCTACGAGGCGCGGATCGGCCGCGTGCTGCGCCGCATCCACGGCATGACGAAGCCGACGATCGCGATGGTCCAGGGGGACGCGGTGGGCGGCGGGCTCTTCATGGCGCTCGCGTGCGACCTCCGGCTGGCGGCCGGCCACGCGCGGTTCGGCGCTCCGGTGGCCCGGACGCTGGGGAACTGCCCGGCGCCGTCGAGCGTGTCCCTCCTGGCCGCCACCGTGGGGCCCGTGCGGGCGCGGGAGCTGATGCTGACCGCCCGGCTCGTGGATGCCCCGGAGGCGAAGACGCTCGGCCTGGTCGACGAGGTGCACGCTGCCGCTGCGCTCGAGCGGCGCACGCGGGAGCTGGCGGCGCAGATCGCGACCTTCGCGCCGCTGACGCTCGCCGCCGCCAAGGAGGCGACGCGCCGGATCCTCCAGGCGTTCACCGTGCGCGAGGCGGAGGACCTGCTCCTCTCCTGCTACCTGAGCGAGGATTTCCAGGAGGGCGTCCGCGCCTTTCTCGAGAAGCGGCGCGCGGAATGGAAGGGCCGCTGACGTCCGGCTCGGCGGCGGCCGCGCGGCCCCGGCCGGCCGGGGGCCGGGCGGTCGACGTCGTGGTGGTCGGCGCCGGCCCGGCGGGCGCGACGGCCGCGCTCGTGCTCGCGCGCGCGGGAGTCGACGTCGCGCTGCTCGACCGGGCGCCGCTGCCGCGCGACAAGACGTGTGGCGGCGGAGTCGTGGCCCGCGCCTTCGAGGCTCTGCCGCACGGCGTGGAGCTGCCCGTCGAGCGGCGACTCGGCCGGGTGGAATCGCACTTCGCGGACGCGGGGGCTACCGTGGCGGTGGAGCGGGCGGCGCCGCTGGTGCACATGGCCATGCGCGCGCCCCTCGACCACGCCCTCGCGGACGCCGCGCGGGCGGCGGGAGCCGTGCTCTGCGCCGGGCACGCCGTCGAGCGCATCGGGCTGGCGGCGGACCACGTCGCGCTGGAGACGAGTCGCGGCGCCTGGCGCGCGCGGTTCGTGATCGGCGCCGACGGCGCCACGGGCACGACGGCGCGCGCCGGCGGCTGGAGCGCGCCGCTCCGGACGGTCCCGGCGCTGGAGGCCGAAGTGATCGTGCCTCCCTCCGTCCTGAACCGCCATGCATCGAGCGCCCGGTTCGACCTGGGCCTGCCGGCGGGTGGCTACGGCTGGGTGTTCCCGAAGGCGGACCACCTCTCGGTGGGCGTGGGGATCTTCCGGCGCGGCGGCGCGCGCCGTCGTCTCCGTGACGAGCTCTCGCGCTATCTCGAGCGGGCGGGGCTCGGCGAGACACACGTGACGCGGGTCCGTGGCGCCCCGATCCCCGTGCGGCCCCGACCGGACGTCGCGCGCGGCCGGCTGCTGCTTGCTGGCGACGCGGCGGGCTTGGCGGACCCGCTCACCGGCGAAGGGATCTCTCTCGCGATCCGGAGCGGCCGGCTCGCGGCCGAGTCCCTGCTCGGCGCGCGGCTCGACGCGCGCGACGCGGCTCGCGGGTACCGCGCGGCCCTTCGGCGCGAGGTCCTCGGCGAGCTCCGCGTCGCTCGCGTGCTCGCCTGGGTGCTCTACGGGCGGCCGGCGCTCGTCCGGCATCTGGTGCCGTCGCTCGGTCAGCTCGCCGGCGAGGCGCTGACCGAGATCGTCGTGGGGCGGCGGACGTACCGAGACCTGATCCGCAGCGCGCGGGCCTGGCGGCGTCTCCTGGCGGCGCTCGGGCCTCGTGGGGTGCCCCGGCGGCGGGCCCGCCGGGTATGATGAGCGCGCGCTGCCGCCCGTGCGGCGCGCGACCCGTTCCCTTCCATGGTCGTGTGAGCTGGAGGTCTCTCGATGACGAAGACGCCCGAGATCACTGCCGAGCAGCTCCTGGCGCTCGGCCGCATCCCGACCCAGACGCTGATCGACGCGCTCTGGGTCAAGCAGTGGCCGCAGGCGATGATCCACGGCGCCCGGCCGCTGTTTCCCGGCCGGAAGATGGCGGGCCGGGCGGTCACCCTCCGCTTCGTGCCGCACCGCCCGGACGTGGCGGCCGACAAGCCGAAGGGCGAAGCCTCGCCCGAGTACGTGGCCTTCGAGCTGTGCGGCCCGGACGAGGTGCTGGTGGCGTCGTCCGTGGGGCCGTGGGAGTCGATCGGCGGGGACATCAAGTTCTTCCGGCTCTATCAGCGGCGGATCGGTGGGCTCGTCACGGACGGCTCCGTGCGGGACAGCGAGAGCCTCCGGCGCTACGGCTTCCCCGTGTACTGCCACTCGACCACGGCCAAGCAGGGACCGGCCGTCCACTGGCCCTGGGGCGTGAACGAGGTGATCGCCTGCGGAGGGATCGCGGTGCGGCCCGGTGACGCGATCGTCGGCGACGACGACGGTGTGGTGGTCGTGCCGGCGTCGCTGGTGGACGAGGTCATCAAGGTCGCGGGCGAGCGCGAGGCCGTGGAGCACGTCATCAAGAAGGAGCTCGATCGGAACCCGGGATCCCCGGGTCGCTACTACCCGTTCAACGACGCGACCTGGCGCCTCTACGAGGAGTACAAGCGCCGCGGCGAGGCCTGAGCCGCTATTCCGGCCGGTCCGTCGATCCGAGCCGCTCGAGGTCGGCGAGCCGGACGACGATCGCCGTGACGTTGTCGGAGGCGCCCGCCTCGAGCGCCGTGTCGACGAGCGCTCGGGCCGCGGACTCGGCGGTCGCCGCCGTCCGCACCACGCTCGCCGCGTCGTCGAGGCCGAGGACGTCCCACACGCCGTCGGTCGCCGCCAGCACCGCCACGTCGTCGGCGGCGACCGCGTGGCGGCCGATCTCGGGCTCCGAGATCACGCCGACGGCGCGAAACCAGCGGTCGCCGAGACTCCGGGTCATCATGAGCCCGTGGGATCCCCGGACGACGTACGGCGGCTCCAGCTGGGCGCCCATCGCGAGCACGCGGGCCCGCTCGTCGGGCGCCTCGATTCGGTGATCGCGCGTGAGGCTGTCCGCGCTCGCCCGACCCACCCGGATGATGCGGCTGTCTCCCACGTTCGCGGTGACGAGCGACGCCCCGGCCAGCCAGAAGGCGGTCGCGGTCGACCCGCAGTCCGCGTCGGCCGTCGCCTGCGCGACCTCCGCGAACGCCTCCGCGAGCGCGGCGGCGCCGTCGCGCTCGGCCCGGAGCGCACGGGACAGGGCGAGGGGCAGCATCGCCGCGGCCCGATCGGCG
>JBIOVM010000075.1:0-10501 GCA_044867785.1 Candidatus Rokuibacteriota bacterium
ACCAGTGCTGGCTGCGGAGCGCGCGCGTGGTCATGGGCGCGTGGCGGCGCCGGCGCCGCTCATCTTAGGAACTCGCGACACAGGACCTCCCACATCTCGGCCGACAGCCGGAGGCTCTCCACGTCGACCCGCTCGTCGTTGCCGTGGAACATGAGGGGATACTCCGCGTGCGGAATGCGCGGGGAGTGGAGCCCGAAGCCGTAGGCGGGGATGCCCTGCCGGCGGAAGAAGCGGGCGTCGGTGGCGCCGACGGTCAGCCGCGGCACGATGCGGCTGCCGGGGACGAGGGCCTGCGTCACGCGCCGGAGGGTGTCGACCAGAGGCGTGTCGGGATCGGTGAGCGAGCCCTCCTCGCGGCTGACGGACTCGACCGTGACGCGGCTCCTGAGGTCGCCAAGGGCCGCGTCGAGCATCGCGTCCACCTCGGCGGGGGTGATGCCGGGGAGGGCCCGGACATCCACGTCGATCTCGATCCGGTCCGGCACCGTGTTGACCTTGCTGCCGCCCCGAACCATGTTCGGCGAGAAGGTGGTGTGCGTCGAGGCGTGGGCCATCTGGGCGAGCCCGAGGCTTTCCATGCGCCGGGCGGCGTCGAGCACGCGCTCCGGGTCGGTCAGCGCGGCCGCGAGCTCGCGATCGGGCTGGACGGCGTCCACGTAGCGCCGCCACACGTCGAGGATCCGCGCCTTCGGCTGGTAGGCGGCGATGCGACGCACGACCTCGGCGGCGGTCACCAGCGCGTTGTCCGAGCGGAACGGCCGCGAGCCGTGTCCCGGCGTGCCTCGGACCGCGATCCGGCGCCAGTTGACCCCCTTCTCCCCGACGGTGAGCGGCAGGCCGGGACCCGAGGGCGTCGGCACCGGAACGCCGCCGCTCTCCGTGATGACGTAGTCCGCCCGGACCGCGTCGAGGGCGTGCTCGGTCAGGTGGCGGGCGCCGTAGAGCCCACCCGCTTCCTCGTCGGCCACCGCGAGGTAGATCAGCGTGCCCCGCGGGCGGAACCCGGCGGTGGCGAGGCGGCGCGCGGCGACCGCCATCGTCGCCGTGAGGTTCAGCATGTCGGTGGCGCCCCGCCCCCACACGATGTCGTCGACCAGGTCCCCGCCGAACGGGTCGCGCTGCCAGCCCGCGGGGTTCGCCGGCACCACGTCCGTGTGTCCCATCAGGAGGAGCGTCGGGGCCGTCGGGTCCCGGCCCTCGATGCGCGCGACGAGGCTCGCCCGGCCGGGCGCGGCCTCGAACCGCCGGCACGTCAGGCCCGAGCCCGCGAAGTAGTCCTCGAGGGCCTGGACGTTGCGGATCTCCTGGCCGGAGCCGACGCTGTCGTCGTTGACGCAGGCGTTCCGAATCATCGTCCGGAGGAGCTCGGTGGGCTCTGCGGTCAGGCGATCGAGCGGCATGGCGTCTCCTCGGGACGGGCGGTTTCGACTGCCGTCATGGTAGGGGCCGGCCCCATCGCGGTCAACCACCGGCGGTCTCAGCTTGGCGAGGCGGGCCGAGCGGCCCGGGGAGGCAGGGTACTCTAGGAACCAGGAGCTGGAGTGCCCCGGTGGAGCTCCCTTGCAACCGGGCGGGTCGAACGAGCGCCAGCGGGCCCGCGGCACTGCGATTTGCCGCGCCGAGCCGGGGGACGGTAGACTGACCGCGTGGCGACGACGCTCCGGATCGCGGCGGGCTCGGTGTCGGCGCGGGCGACGCTGAACGGCTCGCGGACGGCCCGCGCGGTGTGGGACGCCCTGCCGATCGAGGCCGCGGCTCAGACGTGGGGGGACGAGATCTACTTCGCGATTCCCGTGTCGCTTCCGGAGGACGACGCGCAGGAGGTCGTGGAGCGGGGGGCGCTCGGCTACTGGCCTCCCGGTCGCGCGTTCTGCATCTTCTTCGGCCCGACGCCGGCCAGCCGAGGGGACGAGTGTCGCCCGGCGAGCCCGGTCAACGTGCTCGGTCAGGTCGAGGGCGACCCGGCGGTGTTCAAGACGGTGCGCGCCGGCGTCCGGGTCCGGCTCGAGCGGGCGGAGGCGGGGGCGCCCGTCGCGGGTGACGTGACAACGAGCGGATCGGCCCGGCCGTCGGGCCGCTGAGAACGGAGGGGCCATGAAGATCTTCCTGGACACCGGGAGCGTGAACGAGCTCAAGGAGGCCGCGGCGATGGGCCTCCTCGACGGCGCCACCACCAACCCCTCGCTCGTCGCGAAGGAGAAGCGGCCCTTCCGCGACCTGGTCGACGAGATCTGCCGGATCGTCGACGGGCCGGTGAGCCTCGAGGTCGTCGCCATCGACACCGACGGCATGGTCCAGCAGGGCCGCGAGCTGGCGAAGATCGCCCCGAATGTCGTCGTGAAGCTCCCGACCACGGTCGAGGGGGTCAAGGCGCTTCGGATCCTCAAGGGCGAGGGCCTGCGGACCAACCTGACGCTCTGCTTCTCGCCGAACCAGGCCCTGCTCGTCGCGAAGGCGGGGGCGACCTACGTCAGCCCCTTCCTCGGGCGGCTCGACGACATCTCCCACGTCGGGATGGATCTCATCCGGACGATCCGGAAGATCTACGACAACTACGGCTTCGAGACGCAGATCCTCGCGGCGTCGCTCCGGAACCCGCTGCACGTCGTGGACGCCGCGCTGGCCGGCGCCGACGTGGCCACGCTCCCGTACGCCGTCTTCCAGCAGCTGCTCAAGCACCCCCTGACCGACATCGGCCTCAAGCGTTTCCTGGACGACTGGCAGAAGGCCGGCGTGACGCTCTAGGCGTCACGAGTGTCCGCCGCGGACGTCCAGCTCGTCGGGGAGATGTACGACGCGTTCGCGCGGCGGGACGCGGCCGCCGTGCTCGAGCGCCTCGCCCCGGACGTCGAGATCCACCAGACCGAGCTCGTGCCCTGGGGCGGGCACTACCGCGGGCACGAGGGGGCCCGGGAGTTCTTCCGCCGGGTGCTCGGCGCGATCGACTCGAAGGTCACGATCGAGCGCTTCATCGAGGCCGGCGACCATGTCGTGGCGGTAGGGCGGACGCGCGGGCGCACCCGCACCGGCAACGCCGCCTTCGACCTGGCCGTCGTCCACGTGTGGACCGTTCGGGACACCCGGATCGCTCGGCTCGAGGTGTACATCGACACGCCGGCGATGCGGCAGGCGCTGGGCTCGGCCTGACCGGCCCCACGCGGGGGGCTTTCCGGGCCGCGACGCGATCGGGGTAGAGTGCAGGTGCCATGAGCGACGCCTACGACTTCGACCTGGTAGCGATCGGGAGCGGCCCGGCCGGTCAGCGGGCGGCCGTCCAGGCGGCGAAGCTCGGCAAGCGCGCCGCCGTCGTGGAGAAGAATCGCTGTGTCGGGGGCGTCTGCGTCGAGACCGGCACGATCCCGAGCAAGACGTTTCGGGAGGCGGTGTGCGCCGTGCGCGCGGCCACCGGACCCGGCGCCCGCCCGACCGCCCACCAGCTTCTCGCCCGGGTCAGCGACGTCGTGCGGCGGGAGATCGAGGTGCTGGACAGCCAGCTCCGCCGGAACGACGTCGCGGTGGTTCGGGGTGAAGCCCGGTTCCACGACCCCCATACCCTCCTCGTCCGGTCGGAGGGCGGGGACCAGACGGTGCGGGCCGCCTCCATCGTGGTCGCCGTCGGCACGCGGGCCGTCACCCCGCCCGGGTCGGTCCTCGACGGCGAGGTGGCGATCACCAGCGACGACATCATCGCCTTGAAGCGCCTGCCCCGCGCGATGACCGTGGTCGGCGGCGGCGTGGTGGGAATCGAGTACGCGTCGATCTTCGCCACCCTCGGGGTCGAGGTGACGCTGGTCGAGCGGCGGGACCGCCCGCTCGACTTCGTCGACCGGGAGATCGTCGACGAGCTCATACATCAGATGCGGAACCGCAACGTCACCTTCCGGTTCGGCGAGGCCGTGGAGCGCTTCGAGGTCTCGGCGGGGCCCCCGCGGCGCGGCGTCCTGTTCCTCGAGTCCGGGAAGCGCGTCGTGTCCGACCTGGTGCTCTTCTCGGCCGGCCGCGCCGGCGCGATCGCCGAGCTGAACCTCGCCGCCGCCGGGCTCGCCGCCGACGAGCGGGGCCGCCTCGCCGTGGACGCCGACTTCCGGACCGCGGTGCCGCACATCTACGCCGCCGGCGACGTGATCGGGTATCCGAGCCTGGCGGCGACCTCGAGCGAGCAGGGCCGGCTGGCCGCCTGCCACGCCTTCGGCGTCCCGGCCGGGCCCATGGCGTCCCACTTCCCCGTGGGCATCTACGCCATCCCCGAGATCTCCATGGTCGGCGCCACCGAGCAGGAGCTCACCGCGGCGAAGACGCCCTACGAGGTCGGCATCGCGCGGTACCACGAGATCGCCCGGGGCCAGATCCTGGGCGACGACAGCGGGCTCTTCAAGATGCTGTTCCATCGCGAGGACCGACGGCTGCTCGGGGCCCACGCGATCGGCACCCAGGCGACCGAACTGATCCACATCGGCCAGGCGGTCCTGGGGCTGGGCGGGGGCCTGGACTACTTCATGCACACGGTCTTCAACTACCCGACGCTGGCGGAGTGCTACAAGGTGGCCGCGCTCGACGCGGCCAACAAGCTGGCGACCTGACCGTCCGCGGGCGCTACGACCGCCGGCCCGCGACGAGCAGGATCACGATCCCGCCGGCGACCGCCGCGACCCCCACGAGCGGCGACAATGGAATCGTCTTCTTCCGCTCGACCTCCGCCTTGAGCGGTCCGAGGTCGATGACCTTCTCGCTCGTCGTGTAGGTGATGCCCTGGTAGACGAGCGCGACGACTCCGAGCGCGATCAGCGCCATCCCGATCAGCTTCATCATCTCGATTCCCCCTCTCCGGCGGCCGGCGTGGCTCGCCGGGTCACACTGCGGACCCGCAGGCCTTCCGCGAAGGCCCCGAGCTCCTCCCGGCGCGTGCGCCGCTCGAGTGCGGCGTACGGCGCGATCCGGTCAAGGAGCCCTTGATACCGCTCGTCGAGCGCGGCACGGAGCCCGTCGAGCGGCGCCTCGACCGCGAAGACGCGGAGCATCTCGTCGGTGACGAGGGCCGCCATGCCGGCCCAGTCGCCCTCGACCGACTTCCGGTGGAGCTTCGGCGTCAGGTCCTGCCAGCCGTGGGCGGCGAGCACCGGCTCGTAGGTGCGGGTCGAGGCGTAGAAGGCGATCTGGGCGCGCGCGTGCTCGCGGGCGCGCCCGATCTCGTCCGGGGTCCGCCCCGTGATCATGAACACCGAGCTCGCGAGAGACAGCGCGGCGCGCGGGCGCCCGGTCTTCGCGAGCCCGGCTTCGATGTGGGGCAGCGCGAACTCCCGCAAGTACTTCACCGAGTGGAACGGGTGGAGGTGCACCCCGTCGCAGAGCTCGCCGGCGAGCCGCAGATTGTAGGCGTTGACCGCCGCGATGTAGATGGGGATGCGCGGATGCTCGATGGGGGCCGGCGCGAAGAACGGCGTCGTGAGCGTGATCGCGTAGTGCTCCCCCCGGAAGCTCACCGGACCGCGCGCCTGCCACGCGTCCCAGATGGCCCGGAGCGCGAGGATGTACTCGCGCAGCCGCGGCCCCGGGGCGGTCCAGCTGACGGAGAACCGCCGCTCGATGTGCCCCTTCACCTGGGTGCCCAGGCCCAGGACGAGCCGTCCGCCCGAGGCGGCCTGGAGATCCCAGGCCGTGTGCGCGACGACGGTGGGGCTTCGGGGGAAGGCGACCGCGATGGCCGTGCCGAGGCTCAGGCGACGGGTGTGCTCGGCGGCCACGCCGAGCGGCAGGAAGGGGTCGTGGCGCGTCTCCGCCGTCCAGAGACCGTCGAAGCCGAGGTCCTCCGCCTCGCGCGCCAGCGCCGGGACGTCACCCAGCGTCTCGATGGCCAGCATCACGTCGACCTTCATCCCGCCCGCCCCGCCGGCTCCATCACGGGGTAGAGCGTACCCCAGTCCCCTCCTACGCGTCGCGCCGGTAGGCCATCGACTCCAGCCGGGCGATCCGCTCGGCGATCGGCGGGTGGGTGGCGAACAGGTCGGCGACCCAGCCCTCGCGCTCGTTGACGGCCCGGCCGAGGGGATCGGCGATGCAGAGATGGGCGGTGCCGCGGTGGATCCTGAGCGTCGGCGCCGCTGCGGCTTCCAGCTTCCTGAGGGCGCCGGCCAACCCGAGAGGGTTCCGCGTCAGCTCGGCTCCGGATGCGTCGGCGAGATACTCGCGACGGCGCGACACCGCCGTCGCCAAGAGCCGGCCGAGCAGGGGCGTCAGCAGCACGGTCAGGAGCCAGAGCGCGAGCAGGACGACGCCGAGTGGCCCGGGCACCGCGCTTCCGTCGCGTCGCCGGCCCGAGCCGCCCGGCGGCGGCGCGCCCAGCCGGAGGCGCGTCGCCCAGTCGCTCAGGAGGAGCACCGCGCCCAAGAGCGCGGCCACCAGCATCATCTTCCGGATGTCGAAGTTCCGGATGTGCGCCATCTCGTGGGCCACGACGCCCTGCAGCTCGTCGCGGGTCATCGCCTCGACGAGGCCGGTGGTCACCGCGATGGACGCGTGCTCGGGGCCGCGCCCGGTGGCGAACGCGTTCGGATCGGGATCGTCGATGAGATGGACGCGCGGCATGGGGAGGCCGGCGGCGATCGCCATCTCCGTGACCACGTTCATCAGCCGCTTCACGTCCGGCGAGGCATCGTCGCCGGTCACCGGCCGGGCGAAGCTCGAGGCGAGGATCGCGCGGTCGCCGAAGCGGTAGCCCACCCACGCGGAGCCGACTCCGAGCAGGGCGGCCGCGGTGGCGGCGAACGGCACCGGGAGCGGCAGGCCTCCGGCGCGCACGACGCGGGTCGCGCCGAGGACGAACAGGTCGAACCCGAAGCCGACCACCGCCAGCAGGAGCACGAAGCCGGCGATCAGAAGCCAGGTGTCGCGCCGATTCCGCCGCTGCTCCTCGAAGAGGTGGCCGGTCGCTCCCCTCACGAGGCCCCGAGGTCGACCCGCGGGAGCTGACGCTCGGCTTCGCTCGCCTGGAAGAACTCCGCCGTCCGGAACCCGAGCCCGCCCGCGACGAGATTCACCGGAAAGACCTGCTGGCGCGTGTTGTAGCGGGCGACCAGATCGTTGTAGAGCTGGCGCGCGAAGCCGATCCGATTCTCCGTCGTGACCAGCTCCTCCTGCAGGGCGAGCGCGTTCTGGTTCGCCTTGAGGTCGGGATAGCGCTCCATCACGGCGAGCAGCCCGCTCACCGCCCGGCCGAGGTCCCCCTCCGCGCGGCCGATCGCGGCCGCCCCGGTCGCCGCCTGCGCCCGCGTCCGCGCCTGGGCGATCCGCTCGAAGAGCTCCCGCTCGTGACGGAGGTACCCCTGGACCGCCGCGACCAGGTTCGGGACGAGATCGTGCCGCCGCTTGAGCTGCACGTCGATCTGGGCCCACGCGTTCGCGACCTGGTTCCGGAGCCGCACCAGGCCGTTGTAGAGCCAGACGCCGCCGGCCAGCGCGGCCGCCGCCACGAGGAGGAAGGCGAGCGAGCCGCTCAATGGCGGTCGCCGGCAGCGTCCTGGCCCGAAGCTCCGGTGTGGTGGAGTATTCGGTCGGCCACCCGCCCCTCGGCCACCATGACCGCCAGCGCCGAGCGCTGAATCTTCCCGCTCGACGTCTTGGGGATCGTCTGAGGCTTGACCAGGAGCACGCGCGCGGGCCTGAGCCCGCTCCGCTGCCGGACCGCTTGCGTCACGTCGTGCGCGATGCGGGCCAGGTCGGCCGACTCGAGGTCCGGGCTCCTGACCTCGGCGACGACGTGGAGGCGCTGCGTGCCGGTCCGCTCGCTCTCGATGCCGATGGCGGCCGAGTAGCGGACGCCGGCGACGTGGTCCACCGCCTCCTCGACGTCACCGGGGACGACGTTCTGCCCGCGGACGATGATCACGTCCTTGATGCGGCCGGTGATGAAGAGGTATCCCTCGGCGTCGAGGAGCCCGAAGTCGCCCGTGTGCAGCCAGCCGTCACGAAGGGCCCGGGCGGTGGCTTCGGGGTCCCGGTAGTAGCCCTGCATCACGCCCGGGCTCCGCACGAGGATTTCCCCGATCTGGCCGACCGGCGCGCGCCCGGCGCCATCCGGCCCGGCGATCTCGACCCGCACGCCTCGGCAGGGGCGTCCCACCGACACGAAGCTTCCCGTGGGGTCGACGCGGACCGGCTGCCCGTGCGGCCACACGGCGACCGCCAGCGTCGCCTCGGCGAGGCCGTACGCCGGAGCGAAGATGTCGCCGACGCCGAAACGCTCCTGGAACGCGCGGATCGTCGACAGGCGCACCGGCTCGGCGCCCGAGAGCGCCATGCGGAGGCTCGAGAGATCAAGCCCGGTGGTGTCGTGGATGTTGCGGACGCAGTTCCGATAGCCGAAGTCCGGGGACACCGTGACGTGCGCCCGATGCTCGGTGATCGCCTCGAGCCACGTGCGGGGGTTCCGAAGGTCCGGGGGCAGCAGGACCAGGGCCGCGCCGGTGTAGAGCGCGCCGAACGCGAGCCCGATCAGCCCCATGTCGTGATAGAGCGGCAGCCAGCTGACCAGCCGGTCCGCCGGCGCCACTTGGACCGCCTCGACCATCATCCGGACGGTGGCCATGACGTTCCCGTGGCTCAGCACCACGCCGCGGGGCACCGACGTGCTGCCGGACGTGTACTGAAGGAAGCAGACCTCCTCCTCGGAGGCCCGGAGCGGACCGGCCACGGCGTGGCCCCCGTCGAGGACGTCGGGCGTCAGGAGGTGCCGGAGATCGGGTGCCTCGGCGCGCGCGGCCTCGACGTCGGCGCGAAACCAGTCGATCGTCACGACCGCGCGGGCCTCGCAGCTCCGGAAGACGCGAGCCTTCAGCTCGGCGTCGAGGGTGGGGTAGAGGGGCACCGGCACGGCGCCCAGCGCGAGGGCGCCGAAGAAGGCGAAGAAGAACTCCTCGCAGGTGGGGAGCACGATCGCGATCTTGTCGCCGGGACCGAGACCGCGCTCCCGCAGCGCGCCGGCGTAGCGCAGGCTCGTCGCCTGGAGCCGTCCGGCCGTGAGTGGGGTGCCGTAGAGCGTGAAGTAGACGCTCTCCGGCGCCATCGTCGCCCGCCGGCCGAGCAGGTCGGGCAGCGTCGGGAGCTCCGCGGGGTTCCACGGCGGCGCGGCCGCGGGGCGTGCCGGATCGCGAGACATTGTCATCGGACGTATCGTTCGAAGCGGCCCGATTCTAGCATCGTCCTCGGGGTTCCGGACCGACGCTCATGGCGGCGTAGCGATGGCGAAGGCTCGAGCGCTTCCGGCTATTCCACCCAGTCGGCGACGAAGACGTTGAACTCGCGGGGCGCGGTGGCGCCGCGGCTCGAGCAGAAGACCAGGCGCCGGCCGTCCGGCGAGAACATCGGGAAGGAGGCGAACGACTCGCCGTAGGTGAGTCGCTCGAGGCCGCGCCCGTCGCGACGGACCAGATAGAGCGCGAAGTCGAACCGCCCGGGGTCGTGGAGGTTCGACGAGAAGACGATCCGCTCCCCGTCGGGATGCAGGCTGGGCGCCCAGTTGGCGGCGTCGTTGCCGGTGACCTGGCGACCGCCCGTCCCATCGGCGTCCATGACGAAGATCTCGGCCCGGCTCGGCCGTACGAGCCGCTGCCCGAGAAGCATCCTGTACTCGGCGAGCGCCGCGGCGTCCGCCGGGTGCCAGCCGCGCCAGACGATCTGCCGCCCGTCCCACGAGAAGAACGGACCCCCGTCGTAGCCGGGCCGGTCGGTGAGCGGCCGCGCCCGACGGCCGTCGGCATCCGAGACGTACAGATCGAGATCGCCGTCGCGGAGCGAGGTGAAGACGATCCGGCCATCGGGCGCGATCGTGGCCTCGGCGTCGTAGCCGGGGGAGCGGGTCAGCCGGCGAAGGTCGCTCCCGTCGATCGCGCACGTGTAGAGATCGTAGTCGTGAAGCGGCCACACGTAGCCGCGCGAGCGGTCCGGCGGCGGCGGGCAATCGGGATGCTCGTCGTGGGTCGAGGCGTAGAGGATCCGCGCGCCGTCCGGGGAGAAGAAGGCGCAGGTCGTGCGGCCGCGGCCGGTCGACACGAGGCGCACGTCGCTCCCGTCGGCGCGCATGGTGAAGATCTGGTCGCAGCCGAAGGGCGGACGGGTCGACTGGAACACCAGCCGGGTTCCGGTCCGGTCCCAGTACGCCTCGGCGTTCTGGCCTCCGAAGGTGAGCTGCCGGAGCCCGGCGAGATGACGCTCGCGCGGATCGGCCGGGGGCGCGCCGCGAGGCGCCTGCGCGCGAGTCGGGCCGGCCATCAGGTGCTCGCGCAGGGCGGCGGCCGCCCCGGCGAGGCCGAGCCGCAGCATGGCGCGGCGATCGAGGAGCCCACCGGGCGCCGGACCGCCCGCGGTCAGCGTCGCTCCTCCAGGGTCGCCCTTGCCGTGCGCTCGGTCCCGTCGCGCACGTACGTGACCTCCACGGCGTCGCCCGCCCGCATTGTTTTCGATAGGAGTACCCGAAGCACACCACATCCGATTGACGTTAAGTCGCCGC
>JBIOVM010000076.1:0-13267 GCA_044867785.1 Candidatus Rokuibacteriota bacterium
GGCGGCTGGACCGCCTCCCGGCCGACGCCTTCCGGCGGCGCCGCCGGAAGGCGTCGGCCGGGAGGCGGTCCAGCCGCCAGAACGCGTAGAGGGGCAGGAGGAAGAGGAGCGGGATCGCCCAGCGGAACTTCAGCTGGCCGACGACACCGAGGAGCGCGCCGACCACGAGAAGCCCGATGCCGATCAGCAGCGTCCGACCGACCAGCGCCCCGCCGTGGTGCCCGGGCCGGCGCGGTGCTGCGAGCCGATAGACCTCGGGGAAGAGGACGAGGATCAGAAGACCCAGGGGCGCCGCGTAGTACGCGAGGGCTCGCAGCACGCCCCCCAAGCCGCCCAGGACGCTGGCTGCGAAGGACGGTCCGCTCCCCGCCATGATCTGCCGGACGTAGAGGCTCGCAAGGTCGTCGGCGTGTGCCCGGAGCCACAGGGCATGCGGAAGAACCAGAGCGGTCGCCACCACGACGGTGACGACGATGCGGGGATCCAGGAGTCGACGCCGGTATGGCTCGAGGCTCAGCGCGGCGAGCGCCAGCGCGGCAGCGAAGAGTAGATAGTTGAGCTTCGAAAGGGTGCCGAGGCCGAGGCCCAGCCCGAGCGCGACGTACCAGCGGAGCGCCGGCGCGGCCTCGAGGTGGATCAGCGCGAGGAGCGTGCCCGCGGCGGCGGCCAGGACGGCGACGCTCTGAGTGAGGTCGTCGTGGACGAACCATCCGATCGGCAGGAGCAGGAGCAGCGAGAAGGCGGCCAGGGGTGCGAGGGTCGGCTCGCTCAGGATCCGCCGGGCGGCGGCCCACGTGAGCGCGTACGCCACGGCGAGGACGGCGTACTTGAGGATGGTGAGGCTGGCGACGCTCGCGCCCCCCAGGCGGACGGCGGCCCACACGAGCCACGTGTAGAGGGGCGGCTGTCGGGCCTGATAGCCCCACGCGAGGGTCTGGCTGAAGACCGCCTCACGCGCGTCGTCGATGTTGACGGCCGGCGAGATCCAGAGCCGCAGCGCCGCGTGACCCGTGACGTACGCGGCGAGGAGGAGAACGAACGTCCACGTGCCCGGCCTGAGCGTCCGCCGGTCTCGCCTGTCCCGGTCGATCGATCGATCCTCCCGCGGCGTCAGTAGCGTAGCATGAGCCGTGGCGCCGACCGCCGAGGGTGACGTGGTCGACGGGCCGCACAAGAACCGCGCCGAGGAGGTCGGGGGGCGATTCGTGAGACCGACGCGAGTGGAGTGGGCGCTGCTCGCGCTCGCTCTGGTTCTTCGCCTCGGACTGGTCACACAGGCGACGTGGCTTCCGGTCAGCGACACCCGGGACTACCACGAGCTGGCCCGGAGCCTGGCCAGTGGCCGCGGGTACGCCCAGGTGTACGAGGGCGAGCGGCCGGAGTATCGCGGGCTCACGTTCCAGGCCTTCCGCATGCCTGGATATTCGGCGTTCCTCGCGAGCCTCTACTCGCTCTTCGGCTGGGACCCGATGGTCGGGTACCTCGCCAACGTCGCCTGCGAGCTGGCGACTCAGTTGCTCGTGCTCGCGCTGGGCCGGCGGCTGCTCGACCCGGTCGCGAGCGTGGCCGCGCAGGCGCTGATGGCGACGCACGTCGTCTGGACCCCGAGCCTCATGACCGAATCGCTCTTCACCTTGCTCTTCACGGCGCTCGTCCTGATGGTCGTGGCGGGGCGGGTGGCCGTGTCCCCCGGGGGCGCGGCGCGGTTCGGTGTCCTCCTGGCCCTGGCCGTGTTCGTCCGCCCTATCGCGGTGGCCGCGCTCCCTGCGGCATGGCTCCAGGCGTGGCGCGCCCGGCCACGCCACCGCCGCGCGGCGCTGCTGCTCCTCCTGGTGGCCCCGCTCGGGCTCGGGCTCGGGGCATGGACGATCCGGAACCATCAGCGGCTCGGAGCGCCGGTGGTCCTGACGACGAACCTGGGCGCGCACAACGCCCCGTTCTTCGGGATCGATCGGGCGCGAGTGGTGGAGGCCGCTCGCCGTCGCGGACTGAACGAGGTCGGCATCAACGACGCCCTGCTCGCCGAGATCCGGCGGGCGGTGGCCGGGTCACCGGCGTGGGCGGCTTTGCTCTACGCACGCCGGGCCATCGCCCTCTTCTCGCTCGGACGACCGTGGGAGGTCCGAGCCCTCCTCGCGACCCGCACGTTCGCGCCGCCGGCGGGGTCGGCGGCGGCGAATCGCGCGTACGGGCTGCTGCTCTTCCAGTACTACGCGACGTATCTCGCCGCCCTGGCGGGGGCGATCCTGCTGGCGCGGGAGCGCCGGTCGCTCGGGGGCGTGTGGACGATCCTGACGAGCTACGTGCTCGCCCATGCCGTGGTTTCCGATGGCAACTTCCGGCTGGCGGCGCCGCTGTATCCGGTGCTCTGCCTGTTCGCCGGGCACGCCATCGCCGCGCTCCTCGCGCGGTACCGCGCCCGGGCGCCCGGGTGGCCGGTCCGATTGACACCTCCCGGGGCGCGTGCCTGAATCGGTCGGTGCGCCTCTCGGTGGTGCTGCCCGGACTCGGCCTCGTGGCCTACGGCCTCGCCGTCGCGTTCCTGTCGCCGGAGACGTTCCACGGGCTGGTCGTGTCGGAGTACGGGCCGGTCGAGCTCGCGACTGCGGTCTGTTTCGGCGCGGCCGGCTTGCTGAGCCTGGGTCTCGCGGCGCGGACGCGCGCCGTCGCGCCGGTCTCTGTCCGGATTCTCTACCTGTTCTTCGCCGCCGGGGCCCTGTTCGCGAGCCTGGAAGAGATCAGCTACGGACAGCATCTCGTCGGGTGGGAGTCCCCCCGGTGGTTCGCCGAGCGGAACGCCCAGCGGGAGACGAACCTCCACAACCTGTTCGCCGATCGGCCGGGTCGCGCTCTCCGCAATCTCTCTCTCGTGGCCGTCACCCTGGGGGGGATCGTCGCTCCGCTGGCGGCGATGCGGCGGCCTTCCGCCTACGACCGGGGGCGCTGGCCCTACTATCTCCTGCCACGGGCCGAGCTGATCCCGCTGGCCAGCGGCATGCTGCTGATGCGGCTCGACCGAACCGTGCCCGGGCGCGTGCGAGGCGGGTGGGACGTGGGCTTGATCGAGGTGATGGAGCTCTACCTCGCCCTGGCGGCGCTGGTGTACGTGCTCGTTCTGCGACGGCGACTTCTTGGGGCCCGGGAGCGAGGGGCTCGCGTGGCCTGAGCTCCGGCCTTACTCCCGTGGACGACGTCCCCCCGTGGTCTATCGCCAATGGGACCAAGGTCTCATTGGCGTCCGGCTGCCGACCGCCGTACGTTGGAGCACGGTCGTCCCTGGAGACACGGAGTCGATGCTCGGGTAGGTTGGCTCGGGCATCTACCCGGTCACCGGATTCCCATGACGGAGGAAAGTGGAGGTAGCGATGGCGACGAAGATCGGATGGGGCGTGTGCCTGACCCTGGTCGTGGCCGCGATGATCGGCGGGGCGTGCGCAGGACGGGAGATGGCGTCGGCGCCGCCCTTGCCTCCTGCCAAGGCGCTCCAGCCGGGGGACATGGCGAGCCTCGCGGGGGAGTGGCACGGAACGCTCAGGGGCGTAGGCACGACCGGCCCGCTCCCGGGCCGGATGGCCAACCTGCGGGTGACCGTGGCGCCGGACGGGTCCTACACGACCAACATTGACGGCGTTCCGGGAGTCGGCAAGGGCCGTATCGAAGGCGGGAAGATCGTGTTCGAGGGCTCCACGGCGCGCGGGACGGCGACGTTCCACGAGGGTGGCGGCCGGCGCGTGATCATAGGCGAGGGCACGTGGGTCGGATTCGAGGGGAACAGCGCCTTCGAGTTGACGAAGCGCTGACGCCGCGGGCGGCGGTCGAGGGAGCATCCCGGAAGCGGCGGCCGGGATGCTCCCGTCGTGATAGCGTACCGACGCTCACCCTTCATCGGAGGATCGGCGATGCGCGACTCCTGGCGGGGTCCGCTTGGACGCATCCTGGTAGGGATCGCAATCCTGTCGCCCGCGGCGGGGCACGCCCAGATCGTCGTGCCTCCGGGCGCGCTCGAGCAGCTGGACAGCCTGATCGGCGCCCGCGTCGAGACGATGTCGATCCTGGGCTCCCAGCAAGGCGCGTCGGGCGGGACGTACCTCTCCGAGGTCAACGACACGGCGGTCGACGTCGCGAAGCTGACGGGGCGTGGCGACATCGGCGATCCCCAGCCCATCGGGGACTCCGGGGTTGGGTGGAACCTGCTCTTCGAGGGGGGCATCGGCTACGCCACTTTCAACAACCGGTTCCGGGAGAATGAGCTCGCCGGCAACGAGAGCCAGGTCGACACCTTCGCCATGAGCCTGGGCGCCGGCGTCCGGTTCACGTTCCTCGAGCACCTGAGCCTCGCCCCGAGCTTCGGGGTCATCTACTCCCACACGTCGAACGAGTTCACCGCCAAGACCGACGTCGGCCGCGCGGTCCTGAATCAGTTCGACGGGATCCTCGTGAACTGGGACGCCGACCTCATCACCCTGGTGCCCGGGATCGAGGGACGCTACCGGCAGCGCTTCGGGTCGTTCACGATCGAGCTCACCTCGGTCTTCAAGTACTTCGAGACCAAGCAGATCCGCCGTTCCACCGATGCGCTCTCCTTCGAGGGCGACGCGCAGTGGTGGCGGAACGAGCTGGACGTCGACTACCGCCTGCCGCTCTACGCCTTCGGTCGGCAGTTCCGGACCGGCGTCTACTTCGCCCGCTCCGAGCTGTGGGGTGGCCTCGAGGAAGCGTTCAAGTCCGACTACCTCTACGACACCGGCGCCCGGTTCGTGGTCGATCTCCTAGGCGTGCTCTGGAAGGTGGAGTGGCTCGGCATCGGCGGCGGCTACTTCTGGGGCGAGAACTTCTCGGGATGGACGATCGGGGGGGACGTCCGGATGAAGTTCTGAGCCGCCGGGCGACGAGCCCCTCGGAACGCACACGCCGGACCGCGCGCGCGGCCGCCTCGAACGAGGCGTGCTAGGATAGCGGCCACCTCGAGCCGTGGAGGTGACCATGCGGACCCGCGCGGCCCTTCTCGTCGTCGGCGCGCTCGCTCTCGCCGGGATCCTGCCTGCCGGTGCATCGTCGCGCGCGCAGGAGGCCCGGATCGCCCAGGCGACCGGCCCCGCCTCCGCCGAGGTCGTCGCGCGCGGCCGGGCCCTCTTCAACGATCCGGCCCTGTCCGCCGAGAGCAAGTGGTCGTGCGCGTCCTGCCACCCGAACGAGGCGCACACGGACAACAAGACCTACGTCGGGGTCACCGTGGTGACCGACGGGGAGCCCACCGGGCGCAGCACACCGACGCTGTGGGGCGCGGGCTTCCGGCGCGCGTACTCCTGGGCCGGGACGGCGCCCAGCCTCGAGGCCAACATCCGGGGGATCATCGTGAACCGGATGAAAGGCCCCGAGCCGTCGCCGGAGACCTTGGCGGCGCTGGCGGCCTATGTGCGATCGCTCCCGTATCCCCCGAACCCCAACCTGAAGGACGACGGATCTCCGTCGGACGCGGCGCCGGCGGCGGCCAAGCGCGGATACGAGCTGTTCATCGTGAAGGCCGGCTGCAAGACGTGTCACGAGCCGCCCCACTACGAGAAGAAGGACGTGGAGGACGTCGGCTCGGGCGGCAAGTTCAAGGTGCCGTCGCTCCGGAGCGTGGGGCGGACCGGACCGTACTTCCACGACGGCCGCTACCAGACGCTCGACCAGGCAGTCCGGGCGATGTGGGAGTACGTGCAGAAGGCCGGGACGACCGAAAAGCTGACGGACGACGACCTCCGGGACCTGGTCGAGTTCCTGAAGATCCTGTGAGACAGCCGCGCCGCCCGGCGAATCGACGGGGCGTGACGCGCTCGGGAGAGCGGCGCCCCGAATGAACAGGGGAACCTACGACGCGCTCGTCGTCGGCGGCGGCCACAACGGTCTGACGGCCGCCTGCTACCTCGCCGGCGCCGGACTGTCGGTCGCGGTCCTCGAGCGATACTCCGTCGTCGGCGGCGCCGCCGTCACCGAGGAGCTGATCCCGGGATTCCGCGTCTCGACGGGCTCCTACGTCCTGTCGCTCATGCCGCGGCGGATCCTCGACGAGCTCGACCTCTGGTCGGCAGGCCTCCAGTATCTCGACCGCGACCCCCGGATCTTCGTGCCGTTCCCCGACGGCACGTCACTCACCTGGTGGGGTGATCCGGCTCGGCGCGACGCCGAACTGGCGAAGATCTCGAAGCGAGACGCGGCCCGCTTCGCGGACTACGAGGCGTTCATCGAGCGGGCGGCGGCGGTGATGGACCGTTTCATCCTGCGAAACCCGCCCTCGTGGGCCGAGGTGGCGGCGGAGTTCCGCGGCCCGGCCGACCTCGCGGTGTTCCAGAAGTGCTTCCTCGGCTCCGCCGCCGACATCGCCGAGCACTTCTTCGAGAGCGAGAAGCTCCAGGCCGTCGTCGCGGCCACCGGGATCATCGGGACGTTCCGCGGCCCCCGGGATCCGGGAACGGGGTACGTGAAGCTCTACCACTCGATGGGCATGGCGACGGGGAATCGCGGCGCGTGGACGTACGTGCGCGGGGCCATGGGTGCCGTGACCCAGTCGCTCGCGCGCGTGGCCGAGAAGCGGGGCGCGGCCCTCCGCACGGACGCCGAGGTGAAGGAGATCCTGGTCCGGGATGGGCGGGCGGTCGGAGTCGTCCTCGCCGACGGCGAGGAGATCCGGGGGCGCGTCGTCCTGTCCAACGCCGATCCGGTGCGGACCTACCTCGGGCTCGTGCCGCGCCGGGAGCTGCCCGACGAGTACCGGCGCGCCATCGAGGCGATCAAGATCGAGAGCCCGGTGATGAAGATCAACCTCGCCGTCTCGGAGCCGCCTCGCTTCACCATGCTCCCGGCCGAGCGCGTCCGCGAGGGGTATTCGGGCGGGCTCTTCATCGCGCCGACGATGGACTACATGCAGCGGGCCTGCGACGAGGCCCGGGCAGGGCGCCCGGCCGCCCATCCGTTCCTGAACGTCCACCTCCAGTCGGCGGTGGACGACAGCGTGGCGCCGGCCGGCCGCCACACGCTCTCGATCTTCACCCAGTACTTTCCGTACCGGCTGGCGGAGGGGACGTGGGCCGAGAGACGCGAGGCGATCGCCGATCAGGTGCTGGCGGAGCTCGGGCGCTACGCGCCCAACGTGCCAGGCTCCGTGATCGCGCGCCAGGTGCTGGCGCCGCCCGACCTCGAGGCCCGCTTCGGGCTGACCGGAGGGCACATCTTCCACGGAGAGCTGGTGCCCGAGCAGGCCTTCGACCTGCGCCCGGTGCCGGGCTCGACGTCCTACGAGGGACCGATCCGCGGGCTCTATCTCTGCGGGTCGGGGGCCTGGCCGGGCGGCTGCGTCATGGGAGCTCCCGGCCACAACGCCGCCCAGGAAGTCCTCGCCCGGTTCCAGGCCGGCCGGCCCTGACCCCGGGCGCTCCTCGATTCCTCCTGGCAGCGGCTGTCGCGATACCCTATCCTCTTAACTACCATGGGGGTCGTATGTCGGGATCCGCGACGCGCTGCCGCCGCCTCGGACCGGAGCCGCGCGCGCGGCGGAGTGGCCGGTGCCTGGTGCGCGCTCGTGGCGGCGGCCCTTCTTGGTGCGGGCTGCCAGCAGGAGAACCCGGCGACGGCGGCGCCCCAGAAGGCCTCGCCGCCCCCGCCCCCCGGCGCGGGCGGTCCGCCTCGGGCGGTTCGCGTGGTGCCGGCCAGTGAGACCACGGTGGCGCGCACCATCGTCGCGACCGGGACCCTGGCTGCCGACGAGCAGGTCGTGCTGGGCACCAAGGTGGTCGGGCGCCTCGCCGAGGTGTCGGTCGACCTGGGCAGCCTCGTCAAGGCGGGCCAGGTGATCGCGCACGTCGACCCCAAGGACTACCAGTACCGCCTGGATCAGGCCGTCGCCGGATTGAAGCAGGCGCGGGTCCGCTTGGGGCTTCCGGCCGAGGGCGACGACGATCGCGTGAACCCGGAGCAGACCGCCGTGGTGCGGCAGGCGCGCGCCCTCCTCGATCAGGCGCTGCAGAGCAAGGACCGCATGGTGCGCCTCTGGGATCAGCAGTTCGTGGCGCGCGCCGAGCTGGATGCCGCGGTGGCGTCGTTCCAGGTCGCCGAGGGCCGCTACCAGGACGCGCTCGAGGAGGTCCAGAACCGCCAGGCCGTGCTGCTCCAGCGTCGCTCGGAGGTCGAGCTGGCGCGCCAGCAGATCGCCGACACCGCGATCGTCTCCCCGATCGACGGGGCGGTGGTCGAGCGCCAGGCCTCGGTCGGGGAGTACCTCTCGGCCGGGGCGCCGGTGGTGACCGTCGTCCGACTGCATCCCCTGCGCCTCCGTCTCGCGGTTCCCGAGCGGGACGCGGTCAGCGTGCGCCGGGGTCAGCTCGTGCGCGTCAGCGTCGACGGCGACGCGGGGGTGCATCTCGGGACGGTGGCCCGCCTGTCCCCCGCGATCACCGAGCAGAACCGGACCCTGCTGATCGAGGCGGAGGTCCCGAACACGTCGAGCCGTCTCCGGCCCGGCGCCTTCGCGAAGGCCGAGGTGGTCGTCGAGACGGGCGATCGGGTCGTCACCGTGCCTGCGTCGGCGCTCGTGACCTTCGCGGGCGTGGAGAAGGTGCTCACCGTCCGGAGCGGGAAGAGCGAGGAGATCCGGGTGACCTCGGGCCGGAGGGTCGGCGAGCAGGTGGAGATCGTGTCGGGGGTGAAGGCCGGCGAGCCGATCGTCGTCCAACCGGGTAACCTGACCGGCGGCCAGACCGTGACGATCGAGAATTAGGGGAGGCAGGTGCAGAAGCTCGCCGAGGTCTCGATCCGGCGGCCGATCTTCGCGGCGATGATCGTGCTCGCGCTCGTCGTCGTCGGCTCGGCGAGCTACTTCCGGCTGGGCGTCGACCGCTTCCCGACGGTCGAGCTCCCCACGGTGAGCGTCCGCACCGAGCTGCCCGGGGCCTCCGTCGAGGAGACGGAGACGACGGTCACGCAGAAGATCGAGGAGGCCGTCAACACCGTCCAGGGCATCACGGAGCTCCGGTCCATCACCGGCCCGGGTGCGAGCATCGTCATCATCACCTTCGCGCTCGACCGGTCGGTGGACGTGGCCGCCCAGGACGTCCGGGAAAAGGTCCTGAACGCCGTCCGGAACCTGCCCCGGGATGTCCGGCCGCCCGCGGTGTCGAAGTTCGACAACGACCAGGCCCCGGTCCTCACCCTCGCCGTGTCCGGGAACCGGAGCCTGCGCGAGCTGACGGAGATCGCCGACAAGACGGTCAAGGTCGATCTCGAGCGCGCGCTGGGCGTCGGCGAGGTGCGGGTCGTCGGCGGCCTGTTGCGCGCCGTGAACATCTGGGTCGACGCGGATCGGCTCGCCGCGTACCAGATGCCGATCACGGCGATCCGGGACGCCATCGTCCGCCAGAACGCCGACCTGCCGGGCGGGAACGTCACGGCGGGCCACCAGGAGCAGTCGCTCCGGACCATGGGGCGCGTCGTCGACCCGCGGGCGTTCAACGACCTCGTGGTCGCCACGATCAACGGGGCGCCGATTCGCGTCCGCGACATCGGCCGCGCGGAGGACGGCACCAAGGAGCAGCGCTCGACCGTCCGCGTGAACGGCGTGCCCACCGTCACCCTGGAGATCCGCCGCCAGTCGGGGGCGAACACGGTCGCCGTGATCGGCGCGGTCAAGGCGAACCTGGCCCGGCTCGCGCCCCTCCTGCCGGCCGACGTGAAGGTGGACATTCTCCGCGACCAGTCGCGGTACATCCACGCCGCGCTGCACGAGATCAACCTCCACCTCGTGCTGGGCAGCATCCTGGCCTCCCTCGTCGTCCTCGCCTTCATGCGCAGCTGGCGCACGACGATCATCGCCGCCGTCGCGATCCCGGCGTCGGTGATCTCGGCCTTCGGCATGATGTGGGCGCTCGGCTTCACGCTGAACAGCGTCACCATGCTGGCCCTGGTGCTGATGGTCGGCATCGTCATCGACGACGCCATCGTGGTGCTGGAGAACATCTTCCGCTTCGTCGAGGAGAAGCGGATGTCGCCGTTCGAGGCGGCCCGCGCGGCGACCGCCGACATCGGGCTCGCGGTCATGGCCACCACCTTCTCGCTCGTGGTCATCTTCGTGCCGGTGTCCTTCATGTCGTCGGTGTCGGGGCGGTTCCTCTACCAGTTCGGGCTCACCGCGGCGGTGTCCGTGCTGGTGAGCCTCCTGGTGTCGTTCACCCTCACGCCGATGATGAGCGCCCGGATGCTCCGGACCGAGGACGCGGCGGGCGAGCACGACGCGGCGCGCTCACGGCGCGGCTTCTACCGGTGGATCGACGCCACCTACGGGTGGCTTCTTCGGCTCGCGATCACCCCCGTCGGCCGCGTGGTCGTCGTGGGGCTGGCGCTGGCGACGGTCGCCGCGACGGTGCCGCTCTACGGCATGGTCAAGCGGGAGTACGTGCCGACCGACGTCGACGAGGCCGAGTTCCAGCTCTCCTTCGAGGGGCCCGAAGGGCTGAGCCTGGCGGCCATGGACGAGGCCGTCCAGGCCATGGACCGCGAGATCCGGGCCGTCCGCGGCGTCCGGCTGGTGCTCCTCAGCGCCGGCGGCAGCTTCCTAGGCCGGGTCAACCAGGGGAACGGGTACGTGCGGATCGCCCCGCACGAGGAGCGCACCGCGACACCGGCTCGCCTCTGGGCGGGGCTCCGCCGGGGCGACCCGCTGGCGGCCTTCCGCGGCAACTACACGCAGCGCGAGGTGATGCAGGAAGTCCGCCGGCGTCTCGGCAAGTTCCGCGACATGCGCATCCAGGTCCGGAACATCCCCGGCTTCAACATCGGCGGCGGCAGCTTCGACATCGACTACGTGCTTCGCGGGCCCGAGCTGACCACGCTGGCGCGCTACGGCGAGGAGCTGCGCGAGCGCGCCCTGGCCGCCGGGGGCATGGTCGACCTGAACACCACGCTGCGCCTGGACCGGCCGGAGCTGCGCGTCCAGATCGACCGGGATCGGGCGGCCGACCTCCGGGTGGAGGTCGAGCAGATCGCGACGGCGATCCGGCTGATGGTCGGTGGAGACCAGGAGGTGTCGCGGTTCCACGATCCCGTCCTCGACCAGGACTACGACGTCCAGCTCCGCCTGAGCGAGGCCGACCGGCGCGACCCACGCACCATCGAGCGGCTCTACGTGTCGCGATCCTCCGCGAGCGCGTCGACCGCGCTCGGCGCGGCGCCGCAGGTCGGGATGGCTCCGGGAGGCGGGCTCGTCCGCCTCGACAACGTCGTCAAGATCGCCCCGGCCGAGACCGCCGCCCGGATCGATCGCTCGGATCGCCAGCGGGAGAACCGGCTCCGCGGGGGCATCGCGCCCGGCTACGGTCAGGCGGACCGGATCGAGGCGCTCCGGCGGCTGACGGCCGAGATGAACCTGCCCGCCGGCTACACCACGGTCGTCGCGGGCCAGGCGCGCGAGTTCGAGCGGACGTTCGTGGAGTTCCTGTGGGTCTTCCTCCTGGCCGTGATCTTCATGTACATGATCCTGGCGTCCCAGTTCGAGAGCCTCGTCCACCCCTTCACCATCCTGCTCTCGCTGCCGCTGGCGGTGCCCTTCGCCCTCTTCTCGCTCTGGTACACGGGCAACACCATCAACCTCTACTCGGCGCTCGGCATCCTCGTCCTGTTCGGCGTGGTCAAGAAGAACGCGATCCTGCAGATCGACCAGATGAACTCTCTCCGGGGGGCAGGCTACGATCGGCGCAGCGCCATCCTCGTGGGGAACCGGAACCGGCTGCGGCCGATCCTGATGACGACGCTCGCGCTGGTGGGCGGCATGCTGCCCCTCTGGCTCGGGTCCGGCCCGGGCTCGGAGGAACGGCGCGCGATCGCGGTCGTCGTCATCGGCGGGCAGACCCTCTCGCTCCTGCTGACGCTCCTGGTGACGCCGGTGGCCTACCTCCTGCTCGACGACCTCGTCCGCGTGCTCGGCGGCCGTCGCGGCGCCCGCGAGACCCCGCCGGCGACGCCGCGGCTCCAGCCGGCCGATGGGCCGCCGCCGGGCATCGCGCTCGCCAGCCATGCGGCCGATGCACGAAACGGCGGCGTGCGGCTCGGGGAGCCCGTCGCCGTGGATGGGGGCGGGGACGGCGCGCCAGCGCCCGTGCGTCAGGCGGAGGCGCGCGGCACTCCCTAGCGGATTCCGGCGGAACCCCGCCTCGGATCGTTGCCGCCCGCCCCGGGCCTCCGAGGCGGGAGAATGCCGGGGAACCCGTGCCCCCTCCGTAGAATGAGCGCGTGACCGAACTCGCGCCCGCTCGGGTTCTCGCGGTGGCGCAGCTCGTGCTGGCGGTCACTACGGTGTCGCTGGCCGTTCCCCGAGCCCTCACGGTGGCCTGGACTCAGGCGGGGACGCCGTTCGACCTCACTCTCGAGGCGCCCGCGGTCAACACGATCTTGCTGCTCCGCCAGGGCGTCGACGTGTACGCTCCCGCAACGTTCGACGCCCCACCGTTCAACGTCCAGATGTACCCGCCGGCGTACCACTACCTGGTCGCCCTGCTGCCCTGGCCGCCGGACGTCAGTCCGTTCACCGTGCCGCGGCTCGTGTCGGCGGCGGCCATGCTGGCCGCGGTCGGCGCGCTGTTCTGGGTTCCGGCCGCTCGCCGGGGCTGGATGCTGGCGGCGGCGGCCGCCGCGTTCTTCCTGGCTATTCCGCCAGTCACCCGAAACATCGCCTACGCCCGACAGGACCCGATGGCGCTGGCCCTGTCCCTGGGCGCCGTGCTCATCCTGAGCCGGCGCACGTCCCGCGGGGCGATCGTGGCCAGCGCGAGCCTGGCCGCGCTGGCCGTGCTGACGAAGCAGAGCTACGTGTCGGCGGCCGTCGCCGGGGGCCTGTACCTCTGGCACGTGCGTGGGACCAAAGCGCTCGCCTTCGTCCTCACGGCGGGCCTGATCGGCGGCGCGGCGGCGGCCGGCGCCCACCTCGCCTGGGGCGCGGGCTTCTGGTGGAGCGTCCTCGTGGCGCCGACCCAGTCGTACGACTGGAGCCAGTATCACGCGTTCCCCGCGGAGATGGCGGGCCAGTGGGCCTACGGCGCTCTCATGGTCGCCGGGCTGGGACTCTGGGGGTGGACGCTCGCCCGGGCCGTGCGGACGGGCGGAGAGCCGCTCACGCCGTTGACCGTTTACGTGCCGGTGAGCTTCGTCGTCCTGGCCCTGACCCTGGGGAAACGTGGCGCAGGATTGAACTACTTCTTCGAGCCCACGCTGGCGCTTCTCGCGTATCTCGTCGAGCGCGGCG